>NZ_BAAAMW010000020.1:0-157735 GCF_039529475.1 Actinomadura chokoriensis
GGCGGCCGCGGCGGGCTCGGCGGCCGCCACCGGCGCGGCGGGCTCGGCCGGACGTTCGGCGACGGCGACGCGGCTGCGCTTGGGCAGCCCGCCGGGCGTCGACTCGGCCGCGGCGGCCTCCGCCGCGCGGGACGCGGCCGCCGGCTCGGGCGCGCGGCCGTCCGGAATGTCGGTCAGCAGCGCGCTCGGCACGAACACCACGGCGCGCACGCCGCCGTAGGGGGACTGGCTGTCGACCGACACCCGGAACCCGTACCGGGCGGCGAGCACGCCCGCGACCGCGAACCCGACGCGGGGCGGGTCGCCGAGCCGGTGGATGTCCACCGACGCGTCCCCGGACAGCAGGTCGCCGGCGCGCTGCAGTTCGTCGGCGTCCATCGCGACGCCCGCGTCGTCGATCGTGATCGCGACGCCGTTGTGCGCGGAGCGGAAGTTGACCTCGACGGCGGTGTCGGGGCGGGAGTGCCGCGCGGCGTTGTCGAGGAGTTCGGCGAGCGTCAGCACGACCGGCTCCACGGCCCGGCTCGTCACCGCGCTGTTCAGCGTCCCCTCCAGGTTGACGCGCAGGTAGTCGCGGATGCGGGAGGTGGCGCCGCGCACCACGTCGGTCAGCGAGGACGCCGAGCGCTGCTGCCCCGGCCACGACCCGCACAGCACGGCGGTCGCCTGCGCGCGCCGTCCGAGCTGGGCGTTCATGTGGTCGATGCGGAGCAGGCCCTCCAGCACGTCCGGGTCGTCGTGGCGCTCCTGCATGTGCGAGATGGCGAGCTGCTGCTCGTTCGCGAGGCTCTGCACGGCGCGCATCATGGCGCGCAGCGTCGACTTCGCGGACCGGTCGGCGCGCTCCTGGACGCGCGCGGCGGACCCGGCGAACAGGTCGACCACGGTCTGGATCGCCTGGCCGTAGGCGGGGGCCTCGCGGTCCAGGTCGTGCAGCGGGCCGGTGACGCGCACGCCCGGGTTCGCGAGGGACTCCATCAGCTCGGGCAGCCGGACGTCCGCAAGGTGCCGCAGCTCCTTCTCGCGCAGCTCGAGGCCGCGGGCGAGCGCGGCGTTCTGGTCGCGGAGGCCGGCCGTCGCCTGCCGCTGGCGTGCCAGCAGGACGCCGGCGGCGATGCCGGCGCCCGCCACGATGGCGAACGCCGCCGCCAAGAGGAATTGCTCCATCAGATCCTCGGTGCAGAGGGGGTTCGGGCGGGGTGGACCGGCCGCTACGGCCGGGCGGTGGGGGAGTGGCGCTGAACAGGCCACAGAACCGGCACCGTAGGGCGGTTCGCGGGGGCGTGCTTGTGCTCGCGCGCAAGGAACTTGCGGCCGAGCGCATCGCAAGATCACCGACAGTCTGAATCGCGTTACTTTCCGCTGGATTCACCTGATTTGGCGGCGGTGATCGTACTACGCTCGGGCCCGCAAGCGATCATCGTGCCGGGCAGGGCACGGACCGGCGGAAGGGCCTGCGGTGGACGACCTCGGCGGGCCGGACGGCGCCTACCGGCTCGTCCTGTACGGGACCGACCGCGCCGGGCACCCCGCCGCCGCGCAGACGGCTCCCGTCGTCCCCGTCGTGCCCGGCGCCGCCGCGCACGTCGGCGCGGGCGGCGCCTACCGGTTCCTCCTGCCGCTGCACGGCGAGCTGCTCATGCTCCAGGACGGCCGGGAGTCGCGGCTGAGCCCGGGGACGGGCGGCCTCGTCCCGCCGGCCGCGCCGCTGCGCGTCGTCCAGCGCGGCCCCGCCCGCGCGTTCGTCATGACGATCCCGGCGCACGAGCGGCTGAACCTCCCGGCCCGGCCGGTGACCGGCCTCGACCTGACCGCGGGCCTCGGCCGCGTCGTCGCCGACATGGTGCGGGCCGTCGGCGAGGAGCGCGACACCCTCTCCGAACCGCAGTTCGACGCCGCCTGCGACCGGATCACCGAACTGCTGTGCCTCATCCTCGCGGGCACCGGCCGGCCGCCCGCGACCGGCCACCTCGCCGAGGTCGAGGCGGTCGTGCGCCGGTACGTCCGCGAGCACGCCACCGACCCCGGCCTCACCGGCGCGGCGATGGCGCAGGACCTCGGCTGGTCGCTGCGGCAGATCCAGCTCGCCCTGCAGCGGGCCGGGACCACGCCCCGGGCACTCGTCCGCGAGGAGCGGCTCCGGCTCGTCCGGGACCGGCTGCGCGACCCGCTCTTCCGGGGCGTCACCATCACCGACCTCGCCCACGCGACCGGCTTCTCCTCCGCCAGCGCCCTCAGCCACGCGTTCCGGCAGCGCTTCGGCGTCAGCCCCCGCGAACTGCGCCGCCGCACCGCCCGCCCCTGACCGTCCCGGCACGCATAGCCAACCCGCGCCGGCCGGTCCGGGGTTACCATGCCGCTGAGAACGACCGGACGGGGCACGCACAGGTCAGGAGCGCCCGTGGACCTCGGCCCCCACCACCTCCGGATGATCGAGGCGATCGCGGCCGCCGGCAGCATCAGCAAGGCCGCCGCGCGGCTCGGCCTCACCCAGCCCGCCGTCAGCACGATGCTCCGCCGCGTCGAGGGCCACCTCGGCGTGCAGCTGTTCGTCCGCTCCCCGGACGGCGTCGTCCCGACGCCCGTCGGAGCCGAGGTCGCGACCCGCGCCCGCGCCGCGCTCGCCGGGATCGACGACCTGAACGCCGCCCTCGCGCAGCGGCACCGCGCGGCGATGCCGCTGCTGCGGATCGGGATCCAGGCGTGCCCGGCGCTGACCCGGCTCGGCGACCATCTCGGCGACCTGTGCCCGGAGTCGCGGCTGCACCTGCGGGTCGACCCGGGCGGCGGCCGCATCCCCGCGCTGCTCGCGTCCGGCGCGCTCGACATCGGCCTGTTCCAGGAGCCGGTCGACCGCGACCCGCGGCCCCGCGACGGGCTGCGGCGGCTCGTCCTCGTGGCGTGCGAGCCCGCGCTGGTCGGGATGTCGTCGGCCAGCCCGCTCGCCGCCCGCCCCACCGTCGACCTCGGCGACCTCGCCGACCAGGACTGGCTGGACGACCCGCTCGACGACGGCCCGTGGCCCGCCTACTTCCGCGGCGTGTGCGCGGGGGCGGGGTTCCAGCCGCGGGTGCGGTTCTGGTCGACCGACTGGCAGATCTCGTCGTCGCTCGTCCGGTCCGGCCGGGCCGTCGGCATCTACCAGCCGACCGCCGGCCCGCGCGACGGGATCGCGTTCCGCCGCATCACCGGCGACCCGCTCGGGCAGCGCGTCGTGCTCATGTGGCGCCCCGAGGCCGAGCGGGCGGCGGGACGGCTGCGCGGCGTCTTCACCGGCGTCTACCTCGACCTCGTCCGGGGCCAGCGCGTGTACGGCGAATGGTGGGACGACCATCCCGAGGCGCACCCGGAACTGCCCGCCACCGCCGGCTGAGCGCGGGTCCCGAAAGCCCGGGACCCGCGCACGGGCGGCTAGTAGCCGCCCTTGCGGCGCCTGGCCGCGGCGATGCCGGCGGCCGTCACCGCCCCGCCCGCGCCGAGCACCAGCAGAGCGGGTGCCGGGCCCCGATCCGGCGCCGGCTCGCCGACGCCGGTCGCGGGCGAGTAGCCGCCGAGCCTCCCGGACCGCTGGTAGGCCGTCCCCGGGAGCTTGTCGGCGTACCGGGCGCGGACGAGCCGCTGGTACGCCGCCACCGTCGCGCCGGACTCGCCGACCGACGTCCGGCCCGTGTCGTTGAGGGCGGTGACCCGGCCGTCCTTCAGCCGGTACCAGGCGTGGATCTGCGGCTCGGTGAACACCGTGCCGCCGTCCGCCCGCGCCGGGTAGGCGGCCTCGTCCGACCCGGAGATGATGTTCATGACCTTCCAGCTCCCACCGGACCCGGTCAGCCACATCGTCGCGTGCTGCCCGCTCGCCGACGCCGCGCCGACCGCCATGTAGGCGAACGTCGCGACGGGGGCGCTCTCGCCCTTCACGAACGCCGGGTTCAGCGAGTACACCCGCCGGACCGGCGTCTCCAGCCGGGGCGCCTTGGCCTGGACCGCCGCCTTGGGGACGGTCGGACTCGTCAGCTGCCCCTTGCCGTGCTGGTCGAGGTGGACGAAGAATTCCCCGAGCCGCTGCTGCGCCGCCGCGGACCGGGCGGCCTTCGCCGCGGCGGCCTCGTCACCGGACGGGCCGGCGGCCGTCGCCGCGGTCCCGCCCATCAGCACCGTCCCGCCGAGGACGGCGCCCGCGATGATGATCGTGCGCATCTCAACCCCCGATCCGGGACAGGGCCTGCCCCCAGCGGAACTGGTAGTTGCTGACGTAGCTGCTGTACGCCATCTCCCCGTACCGGGGGCTCGACGGCCACGGGTCGCCGTAGGAGACCGTCTGGCCCGAGTAGCCGTAGATGACCTGGGCGTGGCCGCCGCCGGCCGTCCAGTAGATGCCGGTCAGGATGGGCCGCCGCCCGTTGATCTCGCCCTGCACCGACGCGAACGACAGCGGGCCGGACACCTGGCCCGGCGACAGCCCGAGCGCCTGGAACGCCCGCTGGTCGTACTCCAGATAGCCGGCCTGGTTCGGGCAGTAGCTTCCGCGCGGGTAGCCGCGCCCGAGGTTGCAGAAGTCGTTCTGGCTGACGTTCCCCTTGCCGAAGAACGTGGCGATCGTCAGCCCGCTGGCGACCCAGCACCACTGGTTCTGCTGCTGCACCTGCTGCGTGATCGGCAGGTCCTGCGCCGAGGCGACCCCGGTCGGCGCCGCGAGGGTGGCCGCCGCCACCCCCGCGACTCCGGCCGCGAGCCGCCGGCGTGCCCGGGCGGGTCGGGTACGCGTTCTCATGCCTCCGCCATTTCTCCCGGCGCCGTGCGACGCCCTCCGCGCGACTCCGATGGCCGGTGCCGGGGGGATTCCGGCCGGAAATCCCCGCGCGAGGGACCCAAGGAACGCCACAAAAGTCGCATCGCCCACCAGACCCCGGGAAATGCCAGCAGGGCATAACCCCCCGGCATACCCCGCTGTTTGTGCCCGGTGACATGGACAACCCGTCGCCGGAGGCGTTCACTCGTACCGTGGACGCCCCACTCGACCGCACGCCCGCCGGCGCCCCGACGCGCTGGTCGGGGCTGAACTGCTCCGTCCTCTTCTGCGACGTCGCCGGCTTCGGGGACCCGTCCCGCGACGACGAGGACCGCCGGGTCGTCCGGGACGTCACCTACGGCATCCTGCTGGCGGCCCTGGAGGCGTCGGACGTCCCGCTCGCCGACACCTACCGCGAGGACCGCGGCGACGGCGCCCTGGTGATCGTCTCGCCGGCGGTGCCCACGGCGTCCCTCGTCGACCCGCTCGCCGGGCACCTGGCCGTCGCGCTCCGCCGGCACAACCACCGCGCGAGCGCCGCCGTCCGCGTCCAGCTCCGCGTCGCCCTGCACGTCGGCCCCGTCACCCCGGACGCCGAGGGCCTGAACGGCCAGGCCATCATCCAGGCGGCCCGCCTCCTGGAGGCCCCCGTCCTCAAGGCCGCCCTCGCCGACAGGGGCGCCGACCTGGGCTTCATCGTCTCGCCGTTCGTCTACGACGCCTACGTGGCCCACCTGCACGGCGCACTGGACCCGGCCGCCTTCGAACGCGTGACCCTCAAGGTCAAGGAGACGACCACCGAGGCCTGGATGTACCTGACCGGCACCGCGGCGCCGCCCGCCCGCCGCTCACCCGACCCCCACGGCCCCCAGGGGACCACCGTCTTCGGCGGCGACGTCCAGATCCGCGGCGACCTCGTCCTCGGCAACAAGATCACCTACAACGACTGACCCGACCCCGCCCCACCGCTCCTCGACCCCCCGCACCAGCCGCGCCCACTTCTCCGGCGACCGCGACACCGCCAGATTCCGGACCGCCGTGAACCGAAACAACCACCCCAGCGCGTCCGGCGGGATCTCGTACCCGGATTCGGCCTGGTAGGCACCGACGAACGTCTCGGCCAGGTCCCATCGCAGGACGGCCGTCCGGCAATGCGCGATGTGCAGCGCGGCCAGTGTGACGTCGTACCACTGCACATCCCAATGCGCGCGGTCCCAGTCGACGATCTCGACGACCTCGTTCTCTCTGACGAGAAGGTTCGCGGTGCGCAGATCGTGGTGGGTGAGCCCCCTCGGGCCGAGATCCAGCCGCCGTCCGGCGGCGCGCAGCCGGGTGAGCCCCGCGTGGACGGCCATGATCTGCCCGGGAGGCCGGCTCCGGGCGCGCATGTCCATGACGATCGCATCGGGATACTGGAGCACGTCGAACATCGCCCAGTCGTAAATGCGCAGGCGCCGTGCGGAGGGAAGCAGGATGCCCGGGCCGATGGCGTTCGACGTCCGGTGTATCAGTGCCAGTTTCCGGGCGGCGTCCGCGACCAGGTGAGGCGACCGCCAATCCGGAGCGCAGTCGTGGTCGGTGTAAGGACGGACGAACCATCGGTTGCGAGTTCCGGTGACCCAGTGCCGGCCCGGCCACCGGGTTGCGATGGGGGACCGCACGATGCCTCCCGCCGGACTCCTCTCCAGTGCCCGGATGATCGCGAACTGCTGGTTGAAAGGCACCCGGCCGGGCTCTTTCCGCACCTTTGATGCCACGTACCACCGGCCGGCGTGCAGATAGGTGTAGTGCAGGCTGTAGTGTCGTCGCGGCGGGCCGAGGAACAGCGGATTCCGGTGATCGTAATGCCACCGGAGAACTTCGCGGCAAGTGAGAAATCGGTCGTCCGGTTCGCGCAAAGCACGTCCTCGATAACGGGGTCGGGCCTTGCTGGAGACCCGGGAAGTGGTCGTCCCAAACTCACACTAACTCACGCACTACAGGCATTCTACGGGCGCTGTCGAAGATCGCGCGTCATGTTCACGACTTGTGCCGAGATAGTCCGGGATTCGTCTGTTTGTCCCAGGTCTTTGTGGATCTTCGCCTGCAGGCGAAGAATGTTGATCTCCTCGTGCAGGTCGCCCGCCTGCCCGGCGAGTTCTCGCGCGGCCCGGACGTGGGCCAGAGCCTCGTCGGGGTGTCCCAGCCGCCGGAGGATCTCCCCCAGCGCGCTCAGCGTGATGATCTGCCCGTACCGCTGCCCGATGTCCCCGGCCACGTTGAGGGCCAGTTCGGCCGTGCGCCGCGCCTTCTCGTACAGGGCCATGTCCAGGTAGACCTTGGCGAGCAGGTCCAGGGACCCCGCGATGCCGCGCTTGTCGTCGATCACGTGGCAGAGCCGCAGCGACAGCTTCGCCGCCCGCCGCGCCCGGCCGAGCCGTCCGGCGTGGAGTTCCACGAGGCCGAGCGCGTTCAGCGTGTTGGCCTCGCCCAGGCGGTCGCCGATCGACCGGCGGATGGCGAGCGCGCGGTTCACGTCCTCGCGCGCCCTGTCGTACAGGCCGAGGCGCCGGTAGCAGCGGCTCAGGTTGTCCAGGGCCTCCGCCTCCCCGTGGCGGTCGCGCAGCTGCTGGAGGATGTCGAGCGCCTCCAGGCCGGAGGCCAGGGCCTGCTCGTACTGGCCGAGCCGTCGCCGGATCGTGGAGAGGTGGACGAGCGACTGCCCCTCTCCCTGCGGATCCGCGATCCCGCGCCGGATGGCGAGGGCGTGCTCGATGTGCTCGCAGGCCTGCTCGTGGCGTCCGATCCTCATGTGGAGGTAGGCGAGGAAGGCGAGCGTCTCGCCCTGGCCGTGGCGGTCGCCGATGTCCTCGCGGATCTTCAGCGCCTTCTCCGTGGTCTCGAGCGACGCCTTGATCCGTCCCGTCCCGTAGTAGATCCAGGCCAGGTTGTCGAGCGTCTCCGCCTCCCCTCTGAGGTCCCCGATCTCCTTGCGGATCGTGAGCGCGTCGTCGGCGCACTCGTAGGCGCGGGCGTACTTGCTGAGCCCCTGATAGCCGCGGGCCAGCGTGTCGAGGGTGGTGGCCTCCGCGTGCCGGTCGCTGATGTCGCGGCGGATCTCCAGGGCCTGCTTGCCCAGTTCCAGGGCCGTTCGGTACTCGCTGAGCTGGAGGTGCGTCCTCGCCATGTTGTCCAGGACGGCGGCTTCGCCGTAGCGGTCCTCGAGTCGGATGCTGAGCCGGTGCGCCGCGTCGGCCGCCAGGAGTGCCTCCTCCGTCTGCCCGAGTTCGCGGTGGCTGACCGAGATGTGGTGGTGCATGAAGAAGGAGGCGACCGGGTTCGAGCCGCGCTCGGCCGCCGCCAGGCCGAGCCGGTGGACCTCCAGGTTCTCGTGGCAGTGGCGGCGCAGTTCGAAGAAGTCGTAGACGGCGTCGGCGAGTTCCCAGGTGAGCTGGTCCCAGCCCAGCCGGGCGACCTGCCGGACGAGCGCGGTGAGGTTCGGCTGCTCGGCGGCGAACCAGTCGAGATGGCCGGCCCTCTCGGCGGGGTTCGGGTCCACCGGCGGCGCGGTCAGCTCCTGGCGGATGGTCCGCCGGTACCTGTCGAGGAAGCGACCCGCCTGCTGCGCGGTGGTGAGGTACCACATCGCGAGCCGCTGGACCGCCGCCGACTGGACGATCGGAGGGTCCTCCTCGGCGGCACGGCCCTGCGCGTACTCGCGCAGAAGTTCGTGCAGGTGGTAGCGGCCACCGCCGATGGCCTGGACGAGCCCCGCCGTCTCCAGGAGGTAGAGGAGCCGCCGTGCCGCCTCCGGCGTCGCCCCGAGGAGCGCGCCGACCGCCTCCGGTGCGACGTGCGGGCCCTCGACGAGGCCGAGGAGCCGGAATGCGCGGCGCGTCTCCGGGACGAGTCCCCGGTAGGACAGGTCGAACGCCGCCCCGACGGCCTCGCCGGGATCCTCGCCCAGGGCGAGCTTCGAGAGCCGGTCTCCCTCGGCGAGGGCGTGCACGATGTCGGCCACCGACTGCTGGGGACGGGTGGCGATGTTCGCGGCGGCCACCCGGAGCGCGAGCGGGAGCCGGGCGCACACCCGGACGAGCGCCGCCGTGGCGTCCGGTTCCTGCCGGGTCCGCTCGCGGCCGGCGACCTCGCCGACGAGTTCGAGCCCCTCCGCCTCCGACAGCAGGTCCAGTGCCATCGCGCGTGCCCCGTACCTCGCCACCAGGGCCGTGAACTTGAGGCGCGCGGTCACGATGACGACGCATGAGGACGTGCCGGGCAGCAGCGGATAGACCTGCCGCGGGTCCTCGGCATCGTCCAGGACGATCAGCATGCGCTTGTTGGCGAGGCGCGAACGGTACAGCGCCGCGAGTTCGTCTTCGTCTACCGGAAGGCGGCTGGCCGGGACGCGCATGGTGCGCAGCGCCTGGCCGAGCGCCTCCCGGGGGGAGAGCGCCCCCCGTTGGGAATAGCCGCGCAGGTCTATGAAGATCTGCCCGTCGGGGAACCGGTCCGACACCAGGTGAGCCCAGTGCACGGCCAGTGCCGTCTTGCCGATGCCGGGCATGCCCGTCAGCGCGATGATCACCGGAGCCGGGCCGCCCGCGTCGACGAGGGAGCCGAGCCGGTCGAGCAGCTCCTGGCGGCCCGCGAACCCCGGAACGTCCGGGGGCAGCTGGCGGGGAGGAGTATCGGTCTCCGCCGCCGCGGACATGTGAACGATCTTGTCTCCGGAGACGGAGTCGCCCCCGATGCTCGCCCCGCTGAGATAGGTCGTCATGCCCGGGCCTCCGCGGATGGACTGACCTGACCCCACGGTAACGCCTGACTTATCAGAAAAGTATGGACAAATACACAAGTGGCGGCGCTACGGCCCGGGGCGCCGGGGGCGAGTACGGTGCCGGTGTGGATCAACGTGCGCGTCTCACCAACTGGGCCGGGAACGTGGCCTTCGGGGCCGTCCGGACGCATCGGCCGGAGTCGGTGGACGAGCTGCGGCGCGTCGTCGCGGACTGCGAGCGGGTGCGGGCGCTCGGCAGCGGGCACTCGTTCAGCCTCGTCGCCGACACCGCCGGCGATCTCGTCCGGCTGGACGGGCTGCCGCCGCTCCTGGAGGTCGGCGCGGAGCGGCGGGCGGTGACGGTCGCGGGCGGGATGCGGTACGCGGACGTCGCCGCGGAGCTGCACCGGAACGGGCTCGCCCTGCCGAACATGGCCTCCCTGCCGCACATCTCGGTCGCCGGGTCGTGCGCGACCGGCACGCACGGGTCGGGGGACGGGCTGCGGTGCCTGTCCGCGTCCGTCGCCGCGCTGGAACTCGTCGGCCCGGACGGCGACCTGGCCGTACTCCGGCGGGGCGCCGACGCGGACTTCCCCGGTGCGGTCGTCGCGCTCGGCGCGCTGGGTGTCGTCACCCGGCTGACGCTGGACGTGGAGCCCGCGTTCGAGGTGGCGCAGAGCGTCCGGACCGGGGTCGCGCTCGACGATGTCGCGGCCGGGTTCGACGAAATCTTCGGTGCCGCCTACAGCGTCAGCGCGTTCACCGACTGGCGCAGCGGTGAGGCCGCCGTGTGGCTCAAGTGCCGCAGCGACGGGCCCGCGCCCGTGTGGGACGGCGGGCGTGCCGCGCCGGGCCCGGTGCATCCCGTGCCCGGCATGGACCCGGCCGCCTGCACCGTCCAGCTCGGGACGCCCGGCCCGTGGCACGAGCGCCTGCCGCACTTCCGGCCGGAGCTGACGCCGAGCGCCGGGCGGGAGCTCCAGTCCGAGTGGTTCCTGCCCCGGGAGGCGGCGGCCGAGGCCATCGCGGAGGTCCGGGCGCTCGCCGGGGTGGTCGCGCCCGTCCTGCACATCTCCGAGATCCGGACCGTCCGCGGCGACGATCTCTGGCTGAGCCCGGCCTACGGGCGCGACTCGGTGACCCTCCACTTCACCTGGCGCGACGACCCCGCCGGCGTGCCGCCCGTGGTGGGCCGGCTGGAGGAGCGGCTCCTCCCGCTGGGCGCCCGGCCGCACTGGGGCAAGGTCGGCACCGCGCCGGCCGCGGACGTCATCGCCCGCTACGAGCGCGCACCCGACTTCGCCCGGCTGGCCCGCGAGATGGACCCCGCCGGAAAGTTCGGCAACCCCTTCGTGGACGCGCTCTTCCCGCCCGGTTAGCCGCCCGGCAGCGTGACGGTGACCGTCAGGCCGCCCTCCTCGCGCGGGACGGCGGTGACGGTGCCGTCGTGCGCCCGGACGATCGACTGGACGATCGACAGCCCCAGCCCCGCGCCCTTGGCGGTGACGATCCGGTCGGCGTCCAGGCGGCGGAACGGCTCGAACAGCGCCGGCACCTCATAGGGCGGGACGGCCGGCCCCGAGTTGGCGACCTCCAGCACGGCACGGCCCGCATCGGTGCGGCAGGCGACGCTGACCCGGCCGCCTTCGGTGTTGTGGCGCAGCCCGTTCTCCAGCAGGTTCTGCACGACGCGTTCGAGGAGGAGGGCGTCACCCGCCGTCATGGCCTCGGCCGTGTCGGTCTCGACGGTGATCCCCGCGTCCTTGGCCTCGACGGCGGTCTGGGACGCGACGTGGGCGACGACGTCCGCCAGATCGACGGGGGCGCGGGCGGTGATCTCGTTCCCGGACCGGGCGAGCAGCAGCAGCCCGGTGATGAGCCGCTCGTGCCGCGCGTTGATCTGCAGCAGGGTCTCGCCGAGCTGCCGGACGTCCGGGGACGCCGAGTCGCGGTGCATCGCGACCTCCACCAGCGCGCGGCCGAGGGTGAGCGGGGTGCGCAGCTCGTGGGAGGCGTTGGCGACGAAGCGGCGCTGCCCGTCGAAGGACCGGTCGAGGCGCTCGACCATCGTGTCGAAGGTGTCGGCGAGCTCCTTGACCTCGTCGCGCGGGCCGCGCAGCGCGATGCGCTCGTGCAGGCCCCGGTCGGCGGCGGGCGATCCGGCGATGCGGCGGGCCGTGTCGGTGACGCGGTGCAGCGGCGCGAGGACCCGGCCGGCGATGAGCCAGCCGAACGCCGCCGCGGACCCGCCGACGACGAGCAGTGCGATGGAGCCCTGGGTGATGAGCGAGGTGACGGCGGCGTCGTGCAGTTCCGCGCGCTGCCTCGTCATCCAGCGCTCGGCCTCGGTGATCGCCGGGTCGTCCGGGACGCTCCGCGGCGGCTGCGCCGTGGTGCCGGGGGCCAGCCGGGTCGCGAGGACCTTCGTGCCCGACCGCGACAGCTGCTGGTCGAACAGGGCGTACGTGGCGCCGAGCAGCACGACCCCCGCGACCAGGAACAGGCCGCCGTAGGTGAGGGTGAGCCGGGCGCGGAGCGACAGCCTCATGGGATCCGGTACCCCGCTCCCTTGACGGTCTCGACGACGGGCGGGTCGGCGAGCTTGCGGCGCAGCTTGAGGACGGTGAGCCGGACGGCGCCGGTGAACGGGTCGGCGTTCTCGTCCCAGACCTTCTCCAGGAGCCGCTCCGCGGACACCGCGGCGCCGTCCGCGCGCAGCAGCTCGGCGAGGACGGCGAACTCCTTCCTCGCGAGCGGCACGTAGCGCCCGTCCCGGAACACCTCGCGGCGCGCCGGGTCCAGCGTGATGCCCGCGCGGTGCAGGACGGGCGGCGCGGCCGGGCGGCAGCGGCGGCCGAGCGCGTGCACGCGCGCGGCCAGTTCGGGGAACGCGAACGGCTTGGTCAGGTAGTCGTCCGCGCCGATGCCGAGGCCGTCGACCCGGTCGGTGACCTCGGCGGCGGCGGTCAGCATCAGGACCCGCGCCGCCGTCCCGTCCCGGACGATCTCCCGGCACACGTCGTCGCCGTGGACGAGCGGCAGGTCGCGGTCCAGGACGATCACGTCGTAGTCGTTGACGCCGACGCGCTCCAGCGCCGCCGCGCCGTCGTAGGCGAGGTCGACGGCGTGCGCGCCGTCCCGCAGCCATTCGGCGATCGCGTCCGCGAGCAGCCGCTCGTCCTCCACCACCAGCACTCTCATGACCGGTGATGATGGCCGACGCCGTGTTTCGTTTCCGTTAGGACGCGGCGTCGCGGACGCGGAAACGGAGGGGAAACGTCCGGCCCGGTTGCATCGCTCCCCGTCCGGCCGGAACGGCTCCGGCCGGGGACGAGGAGAAGACACATGCGACTGCGGATCCTTGCGGTACTGCCTCTCGCGCTGGCCCTGACGCTGGCCGGCTGCGGTTCGGACGGCGGCGACGGCCCCGGGGTGGCCTCGGCGGGCGGCGCGAAGCAGACCGGCGCGGCCGGCGGCCAGAAGCCGGACCGGGGCGACATGGGCGTCAAGTTCGCCCAGTGCATGCGCGAGCACGGCGTGCAGATGGACGACCCCAAGCCGGGCCAGGGCATCCAGATCAAGACCAAGGGCAAGAAGGAGGACATCGACAAGGCCATGGAGGCGTGCCGCCAGTACAACCCGATGGAGTCCGCGACCGGCGCCCCCGACCCGAGGATGCAGGAGCGGGCCCGCGAGCACGCCGCGTGCATGCGCGAGAACGGGGTCGAGGAGTTCCCGGACCCGAAGCCGGGCCAGCGCGGCATCCGCATCGACCAGAAGGTCGGCGAGGACCCCGACTTCCAGGCCGCCCAGGAGAAGTGCCAGAAGATCCTCCAGGGCGGGAAGTGATGAGGTCGCGCCTGGTCGTCGCGCTGGCGGTCGGCGCGCTGGTCGCGGCCGGCGGGACCGCCACGGTGGCGGCGCTCGGCGGTGGCGGCTCCGGCGGCGGGGCGGCCCCGGCGCTGCCGCCCGGCACCGCGACGGTGGTGAGGCAGACGCTCAACGACCGGCAGACCGAGGGCGGCCGGCTGGGCTACGGCCCGACGTCCGCGGTGACGAGCCAGCTCAGAGGCACGCTGACCCGGCTCCCGGAGAGCGGGGACGAGATCACCCGCGGCCACGAGCTGTACGAGGTGGACGGCGCCCCGGTCGTCCTGATGTACGGGTCGAAGCCGTCCTACCGGCCGCTGCGGGTCGGCACGGAGGGCTCGGACGTGAAGCGGTTCGAGAAGAACCTCAGCGCGCTCGGCTACGGCGGTTTCACCGTGGACGACGAGTACACGTCGGACACCGCCGACGCCGTCCGGGAATGGCAGGACGACATCGGCGTCGCGGAGACGGGGATCGTCGACCTCGGACGGGTCGCGTTCGCGGACGGGCCCGTCCGGATCGACAGCGTCCAGGCCAGTGCCGGCGAACCGGCCGCGCCCGGCAAGAAGGTGCTCGCCGGCACCGGCACCGGCCAGGCCGTCACGGTCGAGCTGGACACCGCCGACCAGCGCATGGCGAAGAAGGGCGCCGCGGTCACCGTGACGCTGCCGGAGAACGAGACCGTCACCGCGAAGATCGACCGGGTCACGACGGTGATCGAGCCGGGGGAGCAGGGCCAGGACCCGACGACCAAGGTCGAGGTGACGATCTGGCTCCGCTCGGCGAAGGCGCGCAAGGCCGCCGCCCGGTACGCGCTCGCCTCCGTCGACGTCACGTTCACGGCGGGCGAGCGCAAGGGCGTGCTGACCGTCCCGGTCACGGCGCTCGTCGCGCTCAGCGAGGGCGGTTTCGGGGTGGAGGTCGTGAAGGGCGCGATGTCCTCCTACGTCCCGGTCGAGACGGGCCTGTTCGCGGACGGGAAGGTGGAGGTCTCCGGCGCGGGGATCACCGAGGGCACGGTCGTGGGAGTCCCGAAATGATCGAGCTGCGGGACGTGACGAAGGTGTACCCCGGCGGCGTCCGCGCCCTCGACGGGGTGTCGCTGCGCATCGGCGCGGGCGAACTGGTCGCGATCGCCGGGCCGTCCGGCTCGGGGAAGTCGACCATGCTGAACGTCCTCGGCACGCTGGACCGCCCGACGTCCGGCGGTGTGCGCATCGACGGGCACGACGCGGGGCGGCTGCCGGACGCGAAGCTGTCGGCGCTGCGCGCGACCCGCATCGGGTTCGTCTTCCAGCACTTCCACCTGGCCGCCGGGACGCGGGCGCTCGACAACGTCGCGGACGGGCTCCTCTACACGGGTCTGCGCGCGGCGGCGCGGCGCCGGCGGGCCGCCGCGGCGCTGGAGCGGGTGGGGCTCGGCCACCGGCTCGACCACGAGCCGCACGAGCTGTCCGGCGGGGAGCGGCAGCGGGTCGCGATCGCGCGGGCGGTCGCCGGGGAGCCCGCGCTGCTGCTCGCGGACGAGCCGACCGGCGCGCTCGACTCGGCGTCCGGCGACGGGGTGATGGCACTGCTCCGCGAGCTGCACGCCGCCGGCACCACCGTCGTGATCATCACGCACGACCGGGAGATCGCCGCCGCGCTGCCGCGCCGCGTCCGGATGCGCGACGGCCGCGTCGTCGCCGACTCCGCGCTCGCGGGGGCGGGGACGTGACGGCGCCCGTGCCCGCGCCGGGGGCGGCGCCCGTGCCCGCGCCTGTGCCTGTGCCGGGGGCGCTGCGGCCCGCGCGGCTGCGGCCGGGGGACGTGCTCAAGGTCGGCGCGGTCGGCCTGCGGACGCGTCCGATGCGGGCGTTCCTGTCCGCGCTCGGCATCGCGATCGGGATCGCCGCGATGGTCGCCGTCGTCGGCGTGTCCTCGTCCTCGCGCGCCGACCTGGACCGCGCCCTCGCCGCGCTCGGCACCAACCTGCTGACGGTGTCGCCCGGCAGCACGCTCACCGGCGAGAGGGCGCAGCTCCCGCTGGAGTCGGAGGCGATGGTCGCCCGCATCGCCCCCGTGCGGCAGGTGTCGGCGACCGGGCTGCTGGACGACGTGAAGGTCTACCGGTCCGGCAAGATCCCCGAGACGCAGACCAACGGGATCGCCGCCTACGCCGCGCGCACGGACCTGCGCGACGCGACGGGCGCGAGGCCGGCCCGGGGCGTCTGGCTGAACACCGCGACCGGGAGCTTCCCGGCGGTGGTGCTCGGGGCGACGGCCGCCGAACGGCTCGGGATCGGCCACGCCGCCCCCGACGTCCAGGTGCTCGTCGGCGGCCGGCCGTTCACCGTGATCGGCATCCTCGACCCGGTGCCGCTGGCCCCCGAGCTGGACACGGCCGCGCTGGTCGGCTGGCCGGCGGCGCGGGCCCGGCTCGGCTTCGACGGGCATCCGACGACGCTCTACACCCGGTCGGCGGACGCGAGCGTCGAGGACGTCCGGGCCGTGCTCGGCGCCACCGCGAACCCGGAGGAGCCGAACGAGGTGGAGGTGTCGCGCCCCTCCGACGCCCTCGCCGCGAAGCAGGCGGCGGGCGAGGCGTTCACCGGGCTGCTGCTCGGCCTCGGCGCGGTCGCGCTGCTCGTCGGCGGCGTCGGGGTGGCCAACACCATGGTCATCTCGGTGCTGGAGCGCCGCGCGGAGATCGGCCTGCGCCGCTCGCTCGGCGCGACGCGCGGCCAGATCCGCACGCAGTTCCTCGCCGAGTCGCTGCTGCTGTCGGCGCTCGGCGGCGCGGGCGGCGCGGTCATCGGCGCGCTGGTGACGTCCGGCTACGCCCTCTACCAGGGCTGGCCGGTGGTGCTCCCGGCCTGGGCGGTGCTCGGCGGCGTCGCCGCGACGCTGGTGATCGGCGCGGCGGCGGGCCTGTACCCGGCGGTCCGGGCGGCCCGCCTCAGCCCGACCGAGGCGCTCGCCGCCACCTGAGGGGCGGCGGGCGCCGATCGCGCGCGCGGGCCGTTCAGGAGAGGAGGGCGCGCAGCTCCTGGACGGCCTCGCGCAGCCGGTCCGCGAACGTGTACATGGCCCCGGCGACCGGCTGCGGGGTGCTCAGGTAGACGTTGAAGCGGTCGGGGAGGAGGACGTAGGCGACGCCGATGCACTGCTCGCTGGTGGACCCGAACCCGAAGTACCGGATGTTGACGGACGGCGCCGAGCTGGTGCTGAGGTAGTCGTCGCGCATCTTCAGCCAGCCGGGCGTCTCGAAGAGCGGCAGCGGCCCGGTGACGCCGAGTTCGGCGCCGCGCCGCTTCGCGATCAGCTGCAGCTCCCACAGGTGCTGCTCGGGGGCCTGCCCGGCCTGGCACTCCTTGGCCCGCCGGACGTGCGCCTCGGCGGCGGCGCGGAAGGCGTTCCGGCGGGCCTCGGGGCCGGCCACCGGGTCGTCCATCACCTCGACGAAGCGGAGCACCTCCGGCGTGATGACGCGCATCGCCTCGGTGCGCCCGTGCCGGTACTGGCGGGTGGCGATCGACTCGTAGGTGGTGCCGGTGAGGCCCTTCGCGCGCCGGTGCGCGAGCTGGTAGGCCATCTGCACGAACGCGTCCGGGGACGTCTTCAGGCGCTTGGCCTCGGCGGCGCCGAAGTCGTCGAACGAGACCGTCGTCGTGGCGGTCGCGGCGGCGTAGCCCGCGAAGGAGGCCGCGGCGTCGTCGATGTCGCGCCGCATCGCGTCGTCCAGGACGAACTCGATCGGCTCGATGACGGGCAGCCCCTGCGACGCGGCGCCCGACCGCCGGGACAGCTCCCCGGGGGACGCGCCGAGCAGCGCGTCCACGAAGCTGAGGATCGTGGTGCCGTCCAGGCCGCAGTGCTCGACGTTGATCCCCGCCGTGCCGTCGCCGAACACGATGAACGACACGGCCTTGTCGAACCAACGGTTGCCGCTGTCGCCGTGCAGCAGGTGGTCGCAGGCGTCCAGGGTGCTCGCCGGGGTGAAGTCCTCCAGGCAGACGCAGAACAGCGCGGTCTCGACGTCGTCGAGGGCCGTGCCGTTGCCGAGCGCCAGCAGCGCCTCGCGGCTCGCCGCCCACTCCGCGCGTGCCTTGGTGGTGAGGTGCCCGGTGGACGGCTCCGCCGCGGCCTCCGCCTTCATGATCGTGCCGAGGCCGGCCTGCAGCTCGTCGAGGCTGTGCGGGCGCCCCTCCGGGCCCAGCACGTCCATCCGGATCATGTTGCCGCGGAAGAACACCACGATGTGCCGCGCCTGCGACGGGCCCGGCCACGCGTCGGTGTAGGGCGCCCGGACGGTGTCCTGCTCGGCGCCGGGGATGCGCGTCGTGGAGAACAGGAACCGGTTCTGCACCATCGACAGCGGGCGGCCGCGCTGCACCGCCGGCGGCACCCGCTCCTCGTCCAGCCGCAGCTTGTAGTCCAGCGCCCCGGCGATCAGCCCGGCGGCGCGCTCCACCTGCCCCTCGGGCGACTCCTTGAACAGGAAGAAGAAGTTCGCGTTCAGCGCGATCCGGTCGCGGCGGCCGAGGTACCGGTACGGCCAGAACGTGTCGAGCCAGCTGTGCACGCCCTCGGTCGTGTCGTAGCGCTCGAGCGCCGCGTGCAGCCGGCGGCCGGGGCCGTCCGGGCGGACGAACGCGGCGAGCGCCGACTCCGTCCGGGCCCGCTCGGCGTCGGTCAGCAGCGGCCCGCACCACTCCATGAACCGCTCGCAGGTCGCGTCGAGCGTGGGCAGCGGCACGCGCGGCAGGCCCGCCTCGTTGCCGAAGGTGCGGGACGAGAGTTCTTCGCTGGCGTTCACTTCGTTCCTCGTGTCGTCGGTGCGTTGACCGTGTGCCGATGCGTTGACGCCGGTGCGCCGGCCGCGCGGCCGGGAGACGTAGAGCTGCGCGTAGTACCAGCCGCCGGCCTCCAGGCCGGACGGGTCGACGCCGATGTCCAGGAGGCCGTCCAGGACGGACGCCTGCTCCTCGCGCGTCGCGAACCGCCGCTGCCGGAACAGGCCGTCGCGGCGGACGGTCTCGTATCCGGCGGCGTCCAGGACGCCGGCGATGGGGTCGAACGGGAACATGCGCAGGATGAAGTGCGCCATCCACGGCAGGCGCCCGTCCTGCGCGCCGATGATCCGCGAAATGGTGCGTTCGGTGACATAGCCGAGGCAGCCGGTGGAGATGACGAGGTCCGCCGCCGCGAGCTGCGCGCGCTGCTCCCGGGTCGGTTCACCGTTCTCCAGGTCGGCGTGGACGGCGCCGTCCAGGAATCCGGCGTCGAGCGCATAGGAAAGGGCGCTTTCGGAGGCGTCCAGGCCGAGGAAGCGGACGCCGTTCGCGGGTTCACCGGAATCGATCAGCTCCCGGTCGCGGGTCAGCAGCGTGTCGCGGGTCTGCAGGCGGGCGTCGCGGCCGCTGTAGCGATCGTACAGTTCGGCCATCGTCGCGCCGTGTTTCACGAGGGCCGCGTTGATGCCGTACGAGCAGCCGATGTCCAGCACGGTCGGGACCGGGACGCCGGCCGTTTCCCGGTATTCGGCGATGAGCCGCCGGAAGTGCGGTTTCGCCAGTTCCGGGATGTTGTAGTCGAGGTCGCGGAGGGTGCTGAAGTAGGCGCGGGGGTCGGGCCGCGTGTAGATGTGGTCGAGCGAGATCTTCCCTGTCGTGTCGACGCGCAACACGGGCCTCCTAGTCGAGCAGCTGGTCCACCCGGACGGCGCGCCCCTCCGCCGCCAGGTGCTGGGGCAGGACGCGGCCGAAGAGCTGCCTCGTGCGCGCGACGCTGCCGATGACCCCCGGACGCTCGCTGTAGGCGAAGATCGCCGTGTGCCGCGCCGTGTCCCCCCGGACCGTGCCGACCCTGTGCAGCGAGTACCGCCCCTTGAACAGCTGCAGGTCGCCGGGCCGCAGTGTGAGCCGCCGGACGAGGTGTCCGCCGCGTCCGGTCAGCACGTCCCGGACGTCGCCGAAGTTCTCCCGCTCCGCCGACCTGATGTTCGGGCAGTACTCGAAGACGCCGCCGCCGTCCGGCTCCTGCGTGAGCAGGCTGACAGTGAACTCGTTGGTGTCGAAGTGCCAGGGGTGCTCCATGCCGGGCTTGACGACGTTGAGGACGAGGCCCGACAGCGGGTCGTCCAGCTCGTGCACGCGCGGCAGCCCGAAGCAGCTCGCCACGAACCGCTGGAACAGCCCGTTCGAATAGAGCCGCTGGATGATGGTGCCCGCGGGGATGCGGTCGCGGGCGACGAACGCGTTGCCCCGCTCGACGGTGATGCGCCCCGGATGGCCGTCCGGCAATGGCGTATCGACATCGATGTTGTAGGCGTTGACCGTTTCGACGTCATAATGGGCGGACGGTGCGATCTCGGAGCATTCCGTGCGCAGCGCGTCCTGCAATGCGGGGCGAATGAAGTCGGGCAGCACGCAGCACCCGGATTTCGCCAGTTCGTCCCGTGTCCGGGAGACCGTCGCGTTCCAGCCGGCGCCGTCCGGCTCGGCCAGCGGATAGCGTTCCGTGTCGGCCACCCGTGCGAGAGCCTCCGCCGCGCCCATAGCGTTCCCTCCGCTTCGCCGAACCCCAGACGGGTTTTAGCACAGTCCTTCCGGGAATTCATGGCGCGCCTTTCCGGTGCGGTTTGTCAGAAAACGATAAGCCCGGCCCGTGACCTGTGCCTTCGAACGTTCCCGGCCCGGAGCGCGCCGCGCCGCCGGTGTGGTCCATCTCACCCGCCGCCCGCCGGGCCGCCGAGCGGGTAGGGAGGCACGGGGGAAGCGAGAGGGGGCGGCCATGCAGACCTTCCTGCCGTACGCGGATTTCGCCGCCACGGCCCGGGTCCTGGACCGGCGCAGGCTCGGCAAGCAGCGCGTCGAGACGATCCAGGTGCTGCGCGCGCTCACGGTGCCCGGGTACGGCTGGCGGCACCATCCGGCGGCGCTGATGTGGACGGGGTACGAGGAGGCGCTCGTCCGGTACGGCCTGGAGATGTGCGACCGGTGGTGCGGACTCGGCCACGCCGACACCTGCGCGGGGACGCTGGCGGCCGACCTGGCCGGGGCCCGGGGCGTGCGGGACCCGCGGGACCAGGCGGCGCTCGCCGCCGCCGGGGACCTGCCGCCCTGGCTGGGCGACCGGGCGTTCCACCTCAGCCACCGCTCCGCGCTCGTCCGCAAGGACCCGGACTTCTACCGGGACGTGTTCCCCGGCGTCCCGGACGACCTGCCGTACGTGTGGCCGGCGTCCGACCGGCCCCCTCATGGGACCGGCGAAGGCGGGTAGGTATCCGCGGACGCAGGGGTGAGGAGGCGCTGAGGACGGTGTGCCGATGCTGAGGGAACTGGTGGCGGCGAGCCACCTGATGTCCATGGAGCAGCTGCCGGGCGCGGCCGCCCGGCACGCCGCCGGCGTGGGCCTGCACGACGTGGTGATCTACGTCGCCGACCTCCAGCAGAACGTCCTGCGGCTGCTGACCGGCGAGGGCGCGGCCGCCGGCGGCGGACCCGGCGGGGAGAGCCCGGAGATCAAGATCGAGGGCACCCTCGCGGGCCGCGCCTACCAGACCGTGACACCGGTCGTCGGGCAGGCGTTCGACGACGGCACCTGCCAGTACTGGGTGCCGATCCTCGACGGCGCCGAGCGGATCGGGGTGATCAGGACCACCATCCGGCGCGACGACCCGGCGTGCCGCGACGACGCCGAGTACCTGGCCGGGATGGTCGCGCTGATCATCGTCAGCAAGGGCCCCTACAGCGACTCCTACTCCCGGCTGGTGCGGACGGGCGACATGACGGTGTCGGCGGAGATGCAGTGGCGGCTGCTGCCGCCGCTGACCTTCGCCAACGACCAGGTGGTGATCAGCGCGGCGCTGGAGCCCGCCTACAACCTGGGCGGCGACACCTTCGACTACGCGCTCGCGGGCGAGACCGTGCACCTCGGGGTGTTCGACGCCATGGGGCACGACACCACGTCCGGTCTGACCTCCAGCCTCGCCGTCGCCGCCTTCCGCAAGTACCGGCTCCAGGGCGCCGACATCCCGGGGATCGGGCGGGGGATCGAGGACGTGCTGACCGAGCAGGACGCCAGCGGGCGCTTCGTGACGGCCGTCCTCGCGGATCTCGACCTGCGGACGGGCGTCCTGTCCTATGCCTCCTACGGCCATCCCGAGCCGGTCGTCATCCGCGGCGGGCGCTGGGTGACCACGCTCGAATGCCGTCCCGGCACGCCGCTCGGGACCGGCCTCGGCGTCGAGCCCGCGCTGTGCACCGAGCAGCTCGAACCCGGCGACCGCGTCCTGCTCTACACCGACGGCATCGTGGAGGCCCGCGACCCCGACAAGCGGGAGTTCGGGCTGCACCGCTTCGTCGACTTCATCATCAAGCGCGAGGCCGACGGGCTGGCGGCCCCCGAGACGCTGCGGCGCCTCGTCCACAGCATTCTCGCGCACCACGCGGGGCGGCTGGACGACGACGCCACCGTCCTGCTGCTGGAATGGCACGGCTGGACCGGCGGGAAGCCCGCCCTGCACGCGCTCCGGCAGACCTGACCCCTCCGGCCGCCGTCCGGGCCGGTCACCCGGCCTCCAGGGCGTCCATCAGCATCGGGTACGCCTGGTGCAGGTCGCGCTGCCAGTACGGCCAGTCGTGCTGCCCGTCGAAGAACCGGGCGGTCACCGGGATGCCGAGGTCGCGCAGCCGGTCCACGAACGCGTGCGCGTTGTCGTCGGCGGCGGCCTCCACCGGGTCGGTGAACGGCAGCCCGCCGAGCGACCCGGCCCTGCCGTTGCCGCTCGCCACCCACAGCCGGACGCCGCGCAGCCGTCCCGCGATGTCGGTCGGGTTGTGCGCGCGCCAGATCGCGGCCTGGTCGTCGGGGTCGCCCCAGACGCGCCGCCAGTCGGTGCCGGGGCAGGCGAAGGACGGCCCCCAGCCGGTGGAGTCGTCGCCCGGCTCGTGGCCGTAGAGCGTGTCGACGTACCCGCTGAACGAGGCGGCGGCCTTGAACATGCCGGGGAACCGCGCCGCGTACAGCATGGCGCCGAGCCCGCCCATGGAATTGCCCGCGACGACGCGGTCGTCCCCGGCGCGGTAGCCGCTTTCGAGAATGCGCCGCAGTTCGGTCATGTGGAACGTCTCCCAGCGCGGGGAGCCGCCGTTCCCGTAGTTCCACCAGTCGGAGTAATTGCCGCAGCGGCCGCCGTTCGGCATGACGACGATGACGCCGCTGCGGGCGGTGAGGTCCGCGACGTCGGTGTCGCGCGTCCAGGCGGTGTAGTCGTCCACGCCGCCGTGCAGGAGCCAGAGGGCGGGCCAGGTGCGGCGCGCGTCCTTCGACCAGCCGCGGGGGAGCAGGAGGCGGACCTTCTGGTCGCCGCCCATGGCCGGCGAGTCGATGGTCAGGTCCACGGTGCGGGACGCGACGGACGTCTCGGCGACGACCCGCGCGCCGGTGCCCGCGACCGTGGTCGCGGCAACCGTGGTCGCGGCGACCGCGGTGGAGCGGTCCGCGATGGGGGACGGGAGGAGCAGGACGAAGGCCCCCAGCCATGCGGCGGGGGTGATGCGACGGAGCAATGCGGGGCCTTCCGGAAACACCGGCAGAGGGTCGCGCCGGCCTTGGAGAAAGGGGGAGCGCCGGGGTACGGCCATTTCTCTCCCTACTCGGAGTAGGTTCCCGCGGCCGCGCGTCCGAAGCGGAAGGCAAAAACTGTATAAAATGCATTTCCGGGCGGCCGGGTACGCGAACGCCGGATGCCCGGCGCGGGCATCCGGCGTCCGGTCCGGCGCGGTCAGGCGTCCGGCATCGGCTGCGGCGCGGGGCCCTGGATGTAGCGGACGGCCCACCGCACCAGCCGCCGGCCGACCCCGTACAGGATCAGCGCCACCCCGGCCAGCGGCAGGATCAGCATGACGATCTGCAGCCCGGAGGTGAGCAGCTGGAGCGCTCCGGCGCCCTGCGCGGCCTCGGCCGCGAGCCGCCGCATCATCATCCAGTCCTTGGCGACGAGCGCCGGGATCTGGCTGATGATGAGGCCGATCTGGAACACCAGCACCGGGATGACGGTCAGCACCCACAGCGTGACGAAGACCTGCGGCCAGCGCTTGAGCTCGCTCAGCCGGGCGTCGGCGGGGCGGCGCAGCAGCGTCCGGCGCAGGATCGGGCCGATGTACTTGAACAGGTCGGGGATGCCGACCAGGTCGGACATGATGTAGTAGCCGTCGAACCGGAGCGTCGGCAGGAGCTGCTGCATCATCTCCAGGTTGACGTAGAGGACGGCGACGAGCAGCGGCTCGAACCCCGTCTGCAGGTACGCCAGCGTCAGCCCCACCACGAAGATGGCGTTGAAGTACACCCCCGCGAGGTCGGCGCGCAGCCGCCCGCCCCGCCCGAGCCGGTACGACTCGGTGATGTCGGTGTAGAACGCGGGCCACACCAGGTAGATCCCGCAGCCCATGACCCCCGGCCGGACGCCCCCGTACCGGCAGGCGGTGGCGTGCCCGACCTCGTGGAACGCGCACGACGCGATGCCGAGGCCGATGATCAGCAGGATGCTCAGCGGGTTCATGATCGCCGTGGTGATGGCGCCGGCCACCGAGTGGCTGGTGAGCAGCCAGCCCTCGCTGACCGCGAACGCGGCGAGCATGACGGCGATCGCGACGGGCCGGAACAGCCAGCTGAACAGCCCGCCGACGAACCAGGTGAACGACTCGGGCAGGACCGCGACGCGCCAGCGCAGCGACAGCCACGGGTCGGACTTGACCGGGGCCGGCGCCGTGCCGTCGCTGTAGGTGGTGACGCCCAGCGGGGCGAGCTTGCGGTCGGCGAGGTAGACGACCTGCTCGCCGGTGAGCCGGGCGCCGGCCTCCTCGCTGACGGCCGCGGCGACCCGGTCGAGCGCCTGCGCGACGTCCGCGCCCGGCTCGTCGCGGTGCTCGTGCAGCGCCTTGGCGACCAGGAACAGCAGGGGCGGCAGCCGGACGAGCTGCCCGTCCGGCAGGCGGACGAGCTGGGGCGGCTCCCGGTAGCCGGAGTTCTTGAACTCGCCGACCAGTTCGGCGCCGTCGACGAGGGCGGGCAGGGTGAGCGCCGCCGGCGGCTCGCCGCCGGCCACGGCCGGAGTCGCGGGGGTGCCCATCAATGGTGCTCGACCACGGTGGCCGGGACGCAGGTCAGCGTGGAGTGGGCCGGCTGGGCGAGCAGCCCGGTGCCGAGCAGGCCCGTGGTGCCCGCGGAGTACGTCGCCTGGCAGGCGTACATGACGACCGTGTCGCCTCCGCCGGAGAGCGCGAGCCGGGGCGGGAGGACCTCGCCGGAGAGCTGGTCCAGGTCGTCGTACGACAGTTTCAGAGGGTTCATGGCTCCCTTTCGGGATCAGTCCGTTGACCGCATGTGCGTAGAAGGAAAAGGGGGAAGGGCTGGCGCGCGAACGCCAGCCCTTCCAGTGCGGGCCGAAACCCGCGGACGTCAGACCTGAGGTCAGCCGTTGAGCGCGGCGTTGGCCGGCGTGCAGATCTGCGAGTTGGCCGCCGGCGAGGTCTGCCACAGGGTGAGGAGGCCCATCTGCGGCTGGTTGCTGTTGGCGGAGCAGGCGCTGGTGGTCACCGTGTGCCCGTCGCCGCCGCCGTCGTGGCCGTGGTTGGCGTTGAGGTTGAAGTTGTGGTTGTCGTCGTCGCCGCCACCGACGAGAAGGGTGGACAGCACGGCCCGCTCCGGCAGAACCTCGCCGGCCAGCTTGTCCAGCTCGGTGTAGCTGAAGGACTTCATGTGGTTCCTTTTCTTCCTTGTCACGCCCGGATCTCAAGGTGGATACCGGATGTCCCTTCCTCGCCACCGGTCGCAGCGAGGTAGCTCTACGTATAGCACGTGTCACGGTCCGTGGCCAAACACGCCGTGTCCAGGCGCTTCCGCGCGTCGTTTCGCGTAGCGGCGCTTGAGGCCTTCGTCGTGGGTAGGACGCCCTACGTCCGCGCATGATCAGGAGGAGGAGGCGGCATGGCCGACAACAGCTTCAGCATCGACGTGGCGGCGATCCGGGAGCGCGCCCGGGCGAAGATGGCCGACGGCCCGGTGACCGAGAACTACGGCAGGAGCCCCGAGGAGGTCATCGGCGTCCTCAACGACGTCCTCGCCACCGAGATCGTCTGCTGGATGCGCTACGCGCAGCACGCGATCAGCGCGACCGGCATCGACCGCGCGCAGGTCGCCGCGGAGTTCAACGAGCACGCCGAGGAGGAGCGCGACCACGCGATGCGCGCCGCCGAGCGCATCAGCCAGCTCGGCGGCGACCCCGACTTCGACCCGAAGACGCTCGCCGAGCGCTCGCACACCACCTACGCGACGTTCGACGACAGCGACCTCAAGGGCATGCTCAAGGAGAACCTCGTCGCGGAGCGGATCGTGATCGAGTCCTACCAGGAGATCATCCGCTGGCTCGGCGACGGCGACGTCACCACGCGCCGCATCATGGAGGACATCCTCGCCGAGGAGGAGGAGCACGCCGACGACCTCATGGACCTGCTCGGACAATGACCGCGCCGGGGGTCTGGGGGGCGTCCCCAGGGCGGCGATGAGGCGGGCTTGACGATTCGCGGGCGTCCGGCGGGTATGCGAGCGGGCATGGAATTCGGATACTCACTGCTCTGCGAGCAGACACCGCCCAAGCAGCTCATCACCGACGGCATCGAGGCCGAGGAGGCCGGCTTCGACTACGTCACCATCTCCGACCACTACTTCCCGTGGCTGGAGGAGCAGGGGCACTCGGCCTACGCGTGGTCGGTGCTCGGCGCGCTCGCCCACGCGACCCACCGCGTCCCGCTGATGACGCTGGTGACCTGCCCGACCATGCGCTACCACCCCGCCGTGGTGGCGCAGAAGGCCGCGACGATGGGCGTCCTGTCGGACGGCCGGTTCATCCTCGGCATCGGCGCCGGCGAGAACCTGAACGAGCACGTCGTCGGGCGGGACTGGCCCCCGGTGGACGTCCGGCACGAGATGTTCGAGGAGGCGGTGGAGATCATCCGGGCCCTGTTCGGCGGCGATTACGTCAACTACCGCGGCCGGCACTACCGGGTGGACTCGGCGAAGCTCTACGACGTGCCCGCGCAGCCCGTCCGGATCGGGATGGCCGCGTTCGGGCCGCAGGCCGGGCGGCTGGCCGCCCGGCACGCCGACATGCTCGTCTCCGACCAGCCCGTCGGCGCCGTGGCGGACCTCTTCCGCCGGGAGGGCGGCGCGGGCAAGCCCGCCTACGGGCAGATCCCCGTCGCCTTCGGCGACGACTATGAGGAGTGCAAGCGGCGCGCCCACCGCATCTGGAAGTTCTCCGCGCCGGCCTGGAAGGTGATGGCGGAGCTCCCCGGGCCGGTGAACTTCGAGGCCGCGACGAAGACCGTCCGCCCCGAGGACGTCGCCGAGTCGGTGCCGTGCGGCGACGACATCGACGACTACGTCCGGGTCGTCCAGCAGTGGGCCGACGCGGGCTTCACCCACGTGTCGTTCTGCCAGTCCGGGCCGGACCGCCAGAAGGACTTCCGCACCTGGGCGGAGGCCGACCTCCTCCCCGTCCTCCGCGAGCGCTTCGGCTGACCTGCCCCGTCCGTGGCCGCGGCGGGCGCCACCGGGTGGTTCCCGGCCATCCGAAGACGGGGGATTCGGCGTCCGAATCGCATCCGTCCGGTGGTGTCCCGCCGGACGGATGGTTGCTGCATATAACGAGTTCTCCTTTGCCGCATGACGCCGTTCCGCCAGTTGGCGAAGGACGGCGGCGGGTCTCCGCGGCGCCGCCGCAGCCGATTCCGCGTTTCCGCCGACCTGGGCGGAGCCTCCTAACGGACACTCATTACGCGGTGTTGCGGACGCCCTAAGAAAGATAAAGACGAAGATGTGAGGCCGATCGTTGACCGGCCTGGGAATTTTCCTTATCTTTTGCATAGAACGCGTTCTACTTGGAGTCGCCGGTGCCGCGCGACGAAGCGAGACGGCTCCCGGCTCCCGGCCCCCCGATTCGGCGCCGCCACGCCCCTTGGCCAGGGCGGGCGCGCGTGCGAGGCGGCGGGCCTCCCACCCCGTATCTCCGGGTGCAGGCGCGACGCCCACCGTTCGAAATGAGGACTCCCTTGTCCCGCATCACGAAGCCGGCCGCGATCGCCTCGATCACGGCCGCGGCCGCCGTCGCCGTCGCCATGACCGCCACCCCCGCGCTGGCCTGGACGGCCGGCGACTTCACGGCCACCCTCAACGGGAACATGACCATCAACGCAGGGGTCTCCGCCACCTGCACCAGCTCGACCCTGTCCGGCACGATCGCCTCCGACGGCACGCTGTCCATCACCTCCGCCTCGGTCGGCGGCTGCGGCGTGACGGTCACGCCGCAGAACCTGCCGTGGACCGGCAAGCTCGACGGTGGCGTCGCGACCATCAACGGGTTCGCGATGAGCGCCATCGGCTGCACCTACGGCGGCAACCTGTCGGGCACCTTCACCGGCTCCGACCTGCCGGTGACCGCCACGTTCGCCAACCAGACCGTCCGCAAGACCAGCGGCTGGATCTGCCCCGACCCGGCGACCGTGTCGGCCAAGTACGACTTCGCCGCCTCCTGACCCGGCGGTGCGCGGCCGGCCCGACGTCACCGGCCGAGCACCGCACCGCGCCGCGACCCCGCACCCCGCCGGGGCCGCGGCGCGCGGACGCGCCCGCCGTCAGCGCAGCAGTGTTCTAGAACGTGTTCTGTTACACACATCGAGATCGGGCACTGTATTCGACCTGAGAAGTGGTTGTGCGGTGACGGTCGAGGTGTGCGCCGAACGCAACGTCCAGGAAGGTCGTGGTGCGCGTCGACAGCCTGGCCCAAGGAGCGTTGTCGGCGAAGTCGTATTCGACGCGGTATTCGGCGTCGTCCGGAGTCGTCGTCAGCGTGCCGTTCGCGCGGTGCGGAGTCTGAGCGACGAGCTCGCCGTTCCGATATACGCGGAAATCGGTGGTGAATCCGTCCGGAAATGAACTGTCGCGAGGTCCGTACGCCGACCACTTCGTCTCGCCGAGCACGAGGTGCGGCGTCTCCGGGCCCACTCGCGGTACTCGGGTTCTCCCCAGGGCGGATCCGACAGTTGCGCTAGGTCTTCCTTGATGAGTGCACTGGCTTCGCGAAGACATGACTGCCGCTGTCCTTGTTCGCGTACGAGACGGACAGGACCTCGACGGCCGGGCCGGACGTGCGGTCGCTGATCCGGCCGAGCAGCCTGTTGGACGTGCCGGTGGCCTACGCCACCGCGATCGTGAGCCTGATGCCGACAGCAACCGCGAGGACTTTCGAGAGTCGGCCCCCGGAGTTCCGCTGCGGAGGATGGGGCGCTCTCACCTCGGCCGGCCGGATGCCTGCGGCCGTGGACCATGCGTTGTCACCTTTCCTTCGCGGTCGCTTCAGCGCTACCGCCGCCGGAGACGCAAGACGGCGATCAACGGTAGGACGAACCCGCCGAGCGCCCATGCCACCGGCCGGCCCCACCGCGACCATCCCCTCGCGTCGCCGCCGCTCTGGTCGTTCACCGGGACGGGCTTCGCTGCGCCGAGTTCGTCGAATTCCACGACGACGGGAACGGTGATCTTTCCTTGCTGTCCCGTCCGTCCCGCGGAAGCGGATCTCGATGAACTGGATTCCCGGCTTGACGTCCCGTGGCAGATCAGGCGACGTTCCATCCGTCGCCGCTTGAGGTCTTCGGCGGGCTCGGCCAGGCTGCCGCCCGTGTGGACCGTGGTCGGAAACGACTCCTCCGCGGCCTTCTTCCACGCCCGGCGCTCATCGCGGCATTCGACGGTCACCCCTGTAATCGCCGCTGACCTTGCCTCCACTGAAGCGTGTGAGCAGGTCGTCGGGATCTCCGTAGGAGAGCCGGGTCTGTCGCGCGCTGCCCCGGTACTGCGGCAGGCGCCGCCAAGACCGACGACAACGTCTCCAACTTTGAGGCGGCCGGGAGGAGAAGGACGAGGCCTTCCTGCTTCTTTTTCGCTGAGCAGAACCAGAGCACGCGACAGGTCTCCAGGAGCTCTCGTTCCGCTACCGCTCGGGCCAATGTGTCGATCGCCGTCGCCTTGTTCGCGGAGTCTCGTCCGATCGGGCTCGCCGAAAGCTCGACCAGTAGCCGCCCTTCACCGTCGCGATCGCCGAGTCGGCGGGCCGCTTGCAGACCGAATTCGCACGCGGCATCGACCACCGCACACGAGGCGCGGAGCTGGACGATGCCGGTAATCGCGCAGGCCATCTTCAGCGTGTAGCCGCCCCGTCCGGCATGGTCACTATGGGTTAGCAAGCCGATGAGAACATCAACTCGAAGGGTGTCGAGGTCCAGCGCACTCTGCTCGAGACCTTGCGCCCACTCTCCACGGTGCTGATCCATTGAGGCGTGCAACCGAGCGCGTCAGCAAGCTGTTGGTGTTCTCCGGCTCTCTGAGCAGGTTGCCCGGCGACACGATCATCTGCCGCCCTACACCGAGGACGGAGGGCACTATTGGTTCCTGACGTCGTGGCGTCAGCCGATCGCCGAGGCCGACCGCATCACCGACGCCCTCGTGATGATCAAGAGCTACCTGGGAGCCCCGGGGTGAACGACGCCATCTATGACCCGGTCGCGTATCTCGCGGCGTTGAGGCGGGAGTTCCCCGAGTTCGGCATCATCGCGGATCCGAAGGCGACCGGTCTGGATGGCCGTCCGCGGAAACGGCGCCTTCATCACCGCGACGGACGGCACCTTCCCTCGGCGACGTCTCCTGGGGATATTCCGGCGTCGATGAGCGGGACGAGCGGGTGAGATCGCAGGGGGCTGCGTAGGCTCGACCCCGTTGCCGTTGGGAGGGGTTACGGGGATGGCGCTGGCGCGGGTTCCGGAGGGGATGTTCTCGTTCACCGCCACCGAGCGCGCCGACCTGCACACGGCGGTCATGTACGCGTTCGGGGAGGCGAACGAGCGGCTGGAGACGTCGCTGACGTTCGATCAGGTGCGGGAGCGGCTGCGGGACGTCGGGTTCTACGCGCCCGTGGACGACGCCGCGGTGACGCGCACGCTGGATCAGCTCGTCCGGTGGAAGCTGCTCGACGTTGTGCAGAATCACGCGGGCAGTTACGCGACGGCCGAGGAGTACGAGCGAAAGAACCTCCAGTATTCGCTGACGCGCAGGGGAGAGGCGGCGTTCGCGGGCGTGCAGCATGCGCTGGCCATGCTGAGTTCGTCCGGTGCGTTGCAGACGGCCGTGCTGGACGCGATCGCCGATCGGCTGGGGGAACTGGGCGAGCTGCTCAAGGACGATGATCCGGCTGTGAACCGGCGCATCTTCACCACGCTGCAGGAGCTGGAAGGGCATCTGGACGCGCTGCGCAACAACACCAAGTCGTTCAATGGCGAGTTGCAGCGGCTGATGCGGGCAGAGGGCGCCGACCTGGCGACGTTCAGCGACGTCAAGAGCGCGACCGTCGCCTACCTCCAGGAGTTCGTCACCAATCTGGACGTGCGGGCCGACGCCGTTCACGCCGCTCTCGGCGAGGTGGAGGAGAGGGGCGTCAGCGTTCTGCACAGCAGGGCGTTGGACGGTGCGGAACTGCCACCGCTGCAGGGCGCCGACCCGGGGATCGCCTGGCTTGCCGCGCGGCGCGCGAAGTGGGACGGGCTGAGGTCCTGGTTCCGTCCCGAGGAGGGGACGCCGCGCGTCCGGCAACTGCATGATGTGGCGCGCAGGGCGATCGTGTCGCTGCTGCAGGTGCTCGACCGGATCACCGAGTCGCGGCGGCGCTCGTCGAGCGCGGCGGCCGACTTCCGGACGCTCGCACGGTGGTTCGCCAACGCGCCGAGTGAGGACGACGCGCACCGGTTGTGGGGAACGGCGTTCGGGCTGGCGTCGGCGCGGCATGCGCACCTCGCGCACGCGGACGCGGAGCCCATCCCCACGGCGGCCGGCTGGGACGAGACCAGACCGGTGGAGGTGTCCGCCCTGCTGCGCACCAGCGGGCGTACCGAGCGGATGGGACGCACGGCCAAGGTGCGGGACGTCCAACAACTGCGCGCGGAGCGGCGGGAACGCGCGCGGCGGGAGCGGGCGGAGCTGGAGGCGGCCTGGCAGTGGCTCGCGACCGACGGCCCGGTTCGGCTGTCGGCGTTCGGGCGCGTCGAGCACGACACGCTGCGGCGGCTCCTCGACCTGATCGGCCGGGCCCTCGCCGTTCGTCCCGGCACGGACGGGCTGCGGCGGGCCGGGACGACCGACGGCCGGATCGAGGTGCGGCTGTGGCCGCCGCCGGACGGCCGCACGGCCGAGCTGCGCACCCCGCGCGGACGGTTCCGCGGCCCCGACTACCTGGTCGACATCCGCTTCACGGCCGCCGGGCCGGCGCGGAAGGCGTCCGGCGCGTGAGCAGGCTCGCGAACCAGCTCGTCCAGGCGGAGAAGGAGGAACTGGCGCGCGCGATCCGGCTGCTGCTCGGACGGCCGCTGATCTCGCTGCACACCGACCCCGACGGCTTTGACCTCGTCCGGCGGCGCCACTCCACGCTCGCCCGGTGGTTCGACTACTACTGCGGCTGGCGGCTGTTCATGGAGCCGCGCCAGGGCTACGCCCGGCTGGTCAAGGTCCGCGCGGACGCCGATCCGTCGCGGCCCGCCAGGCGGAGGCGGTCGACGAAGGCGCCGTTCGACCGGCGCAGGTACACGCTGCTGTGCCTGGTCGCGGCCGAAGCGCTCGCGGCGCCGGTCACGACGATCGGGATGCTCGCGCAGAGGGTCGTGCAGGCCGCCGGCGCCGACGACCAGATCCCCGCCTTCGACCCCGTACGAGGGGACGAGCGTGCGGCGTTCGTGGACGCGCTGAAACTGCTGGAGCACCACGGCGCCGTGACCGCCGTCGACGGGGCGACCGACGCGTACTTGGACAGTGCCGAGGCCAAGGTTCTCTACCGGGTGGACACGACCCGCGTCATGCGGCTGCTGTCCGCGCCGGTCGCGCCTTCGCGGCTGCCGGAGACCGACTGGCCCGACCTGGCCGAGCTGACCGTCGAGCGCAGATACGGGGCCGACGAACCGACGGAGACGCAGCGGAACCTGTGGGCCAGGCACTCGCTGCTGCGGAAACTGCTCGACGACCCGGTCGTCTACCGGGCGGACCTGTCGCAGGCCGAGACCGCCTACGCGGGCTCCCTCACCGGACGGCAGATCCTCCGGCGTGCCGCGGAGGAGGCCGGGCTGGAACTCGAGGAACGCGCCGAGGGCTACCTGCTGGTGGACACCGAAGCCCTCGCCACCGACTCCAAGTTCCCCGACGACGGCAGCCACGCGAAGGTGGCGGCCCTCCTGCTCCTCGACCGCCTGGTCAAGGACGGGGAGTCGTCGGAGGCGGCGCTTGAGGACGAGGCCGCGCGGCTCCTGGCACGCCGTCCGCGCTGGGCGATGGCCTACCAGTCCGAAGGGGGTGCGGGGCGTCTGGCCGCTGACGCCCTCACCGTCCTGCACGGGTTCGGGCTCGCGAGAACGCGGGACGGCCTCGTGCGTGCGATGCCCGCCGCCCACCGATACAGCGTCCGCGAGGAGGAGTCGCCGTGACCGTCACCGAACTCGTCCCGGCGGGGACGCAAGAGGAGACAGCACCGCGCTGGCGGCCGACCCGCGCGGGCATCCTCAACATCTGGCGGTACTACGACGAGGTGTTCGAGTTCCATAAGGGACGGCTCCTGCTGCGCGGCCCCAACGGCAGCGGCAAGAGCAAGGTCCTGGAACTGCTGCTGCCCTATCTGCTGGACGCCAGCCTCAAGCCGAGCCGCCTGTCGACGTTCGGCGGCAGCGAACGCACCATGCACTGGAACCTGATGGGGGACGGCCACACCGGCAAGACCCGCGTCGGGTACGTGTGGCTCGAATTCGCGGATGGGCCCCGCTGGTTCACCTGCGGCGCCCGCCTCCAGGCCACGTCCAACACCAAGAACGTCACGGTCGCCTACTTCACGACCGCGCAGCGCGTCGGCGTCGCCGGCGGGCTGAGCCTGACCGGCGAGGGCGGCCAGCCGCTCACCCGCGCGCACCTCGCCGAGGCCATCGGGGAGCACGGCCACGTCCACGACTCGGCGGACGCCTACCGCACCACCGTCCGGCGGACCCTCTACGGCGGGCTGACCGAGCAGCGCTACGACTCGCTGCTCACCGCGCTCCGGCAGCTCCGCACGCCGAAGCTGTCGGAACGGCTCGACCCCGGCCTGCTCTCCGACCTGCTGTCCAGCGCGCTGCCACCGCTCGGCGAGGGCGAGATCCATGAGATCGCCGAGGGGTTCGAGAGGCTCGACCGGCAGCGCGAGGAACTGCGCAGGCTGGACGAACACGTCCAGGAAGCCGACCGCCTCGCCGCCCGCCAGCGCACCTACGCCCAGCGCGTCCTCCGTGCCGCCGCCGCTCGCCTCATCTCAGCCAAGAGCACCATGGACAGGTTGACCGCCGAGGCCCGCAAGGGCCGGGAAGACCACGAGCAGGCGAACGCCGAACGCGACAGGACAGCCGAAGCCCTGGCGGGGGAGGAGCATCGGGGAGAACTGCTCGGCGCACGCATCGAGGCCCTCAAGGAGAGCGACGCCTACCGGCAGGGACGGGAACTCGACAAGCTGAGAGACGACACCCGCAAGGCCGAGACCGCCGCCGCCCAGGCTCGCCGGGAAGCCGAACGCCACGCCGACGAGGCGGCGCGCAAGCGGGCGGACGCCGAACAGGCGCGCGCCGACGCGTCCATGCGACGAGACCTCACCCGCCACGCCCGGCAGGAGGCCGCGCGCGCCGCCCACCGCGCGGGGCTGGCCGCCGTCCACGAGGAGGCCGCCCGCACCGCCGTCCCGAGCGAGGAAGCCGCAGAGACCGGCGGGACGCCTGCGGAGAGTGGCATCGGGCGTGCGCGTGAGCTGCTGCGGGCCGCGCTGCGCAGCCGCGAACGGCAGATCGCCGACCTGCGGGCCGCGATCGGGCGGCATGCGGCGGCGGTCAAGCGCCGGACCGATGCGGAGGAGGACCGCGACGCGGCCCGTACCCGCCTGGACGAGGCGACCGGGAAGCGCGACGAAGCTCTGAGGGCGTTCGCCGAAGCCCGCGAGACCCTTGCCGGCGATCTGGCCCGCTGGGCACGGCGCTGCGCGCACCTGACGTTTCTTGACCCGGAGGCGCTCGCCCAGGCCGTCGAGGACGAGCGTGAATGCGATGCTCTCGTGGCCGACGCGCGAGTCGAGGCGACCGCACGTCTCGCGACGGCCCGGTCCGAGCTGGACGGCCGCCGCTCTGCCGTCGCGGAGAGCCTGGAAGAGGCCAAGGTGCGGCGCGCGGAACTGGCCCGGCAGAAGGTGATCGAGCCGGAACGCCCGCACACGCGGCCCGCCGACCGTGCGCAGCGTCCGGGTGCGCCACTTTGGCGGCTCGTCGCGTTCGCGGACGGCGTGGCCCTCGGCGTCCAGGCGGGTATCGAGGCCGCGCTCGAAGCCGCCGGCCTGCTGGACGTGTGGGTCCTGCCGGACGGCAGCCTCCTCCGCGAAGCGCATGACGCGTTCGCGCCCGCGCTCTTCGCCCGCCCGCCGTCCGCCGGGGCCAGCCTCGCCGACGTCCTCGTTCCCGAGCCCGGGGGTGGGGTGCCGCCGGACGTGGTGCGGGCCGTCCTCGGCGGCGTGGCGTTCGGTGGGAACGCGCTCGACACCGACCATCCCGCCTCGGTGGGGGCGGACGGGTCCTGGCGACTCGGCGTCGCGACCGGTGCCTGGACGAAACCGGAACCGGCGTTCATCGGCGCGACCGCCCGGGAACGCGCCCGCCTGCGCCGCATCGCCGAACTCGACGCGGAGATCGAGGAACTGGCGGGCGACCTGGCCGCTTGCGACCGCGATCTGGAGGCCCTGGCGGCGGACCGGGCCGCGCTGGCCGCCGAACTCGCCGACCGTCCGCCGCACGCTCCCGTCATCTCGGCGGCGCGCGCCGTTCACGATGCGGAACGGGACGTCGCCGCGCGTGCCGATGAAGCCGCGCGTGCCGAGACGCGGGTGGCCGGGTGCGAGAAGGCCGTGACCGCCGAACTGCGCGCCCTCACCGCGCTGGGCGCCGAGCACGGCCTGCCCGTCAGCGAGCCCGCCCTCGCAAGGCTGGCGGAAGCGGTCGGGGACATGCACGACACCGGCATCGTCTGGCTCGACCACTGCACCAAGCTGCTCGCGGCCGAGACGCGTGCGCTCAGCGAGGAGGCGACGGCCGCCGACTACGAGCGCACCGCGACCGACGCCGGTGAACGCGCGAGCGAAGCGGCGAGCACGGCCGCCGAACTCGCGGAGAAGCTGCGGACGATCGACGCGGTGATCGGTGCCGAACACCGGCAGGTGCTGGAAGACCTGCAGCAGGCCAAGACCGAATCCGAACAGTCCCGCACGCGGCGCCAGAAGCTCGGCAACGAACTGCTCGATTTGCAGGGACGGCTGGGAACGCTGAAGGCGAACGTTGCCGCTGCCGAGCGGGCACGCGACGACGCCGTCGGAGTGCGCGACCGTGCGGCGGACCGGTTCCGGCATCTCGTCACGGGCCACCTGACCGCCGACGCCGGGCTCGATACGACGCTCACGCCGGACGGAGGCGTGCAGGCGACCCTGGAGAACGCCCGCACGGTCGCCGCGTCCCTGGACCGGACGCGGACGCCGCACGAGCCGAAGAACGTCCGGGACGCGGAGGGCTCACTCTCCGAGGCGGTTCACCACGCGCGAGACGTCTTGGCCGAGCAGGCCGATCTGGAACTCGTCCAGGACGAGGACGTGCAGATCCTCACGGCCACGATGAACGGAGTGCGGGTCGGCGCGGCGGAGCTGAGCACCGCGCTTCGCGCGGAACGCGACCAGCGGCGCCAGGACATCACCGACAAGGAACGCGACCTGTTCGACCGGACGCTCGCCGGTGACACGCGCAGGCACCTGGCGGACCGCATCCGGCAGGCCACCGAGCTCGTGGACGGCATGAACCGCCGCCTGGAACGGGTCCGGACGGCCTCCCGGGTGGCCGTCCGGTTGGTGTGGCAGGTCGATCCGCAGCAGAGCGCCGGCATACGGGCGACCCGCGACCTGCTGCTCCGCGACCCCGCGCGGCTGAGCGGCGCCGACCGGGAGGCGCTCTACCGGTTCTTCCGCGACCGCGTGGAGGAGGCGCGGGCCGCGAACACGGCGGCGAGCTGGGAGGAGCAGCTCATGGAGGTGCTCGACTACACCGCCTGGCACCGGTTCACCGTCCGTCTCGAACGCGAGGACGGGAAGGGCTGGCAGGACCTCACCCGGAAGCTGCACGGCGCGCTGTCCGGCGGCGAGAAGGCGATCGCGCTGCACCTGCCGCTGTTCGCCGCCGTCGCCGCGCACTACCAGACCGACCCGCACTGCCCGCGCTTCATCCTGCTGGACGAGGTGTTCGTCGGCGTGGACACCGCCAACCGCGGCCAGGTCTTCGACCTGCTGGTGAACCTGGAACTCGACATGGTGCTCACCTCCGACCACGAGTGGTGCGACTACCGGGAGCTGGACGGTATCGCCATCCACCAGCTCATCACCGGCGCCGACGGCGACGGCGACAATGCCGTCACGACGGCGCGGTTCATCTGGGACGGCCACCGCACCGAGGCCGTCGAGGAGAGCGTCGCGGAATGAGCATCCCCAACCGGTTGCGGGACGCCGACCTCCGGCCGCTGTGGACGGAACTGCACAAGCGCTTCTCGACGGGGGCCGCCGTCAGCAGGGTCACGCTGAAGAATCTCGACGGCGACCAACGCGCAGCGCTCGCCGACCTGCTCGGCATGGACCGTTATCCGGCGTCCACCTTGACCATCAACGTGGCGCGCCTGGACGGGATACTTCTCGAACTCGCCGGTGCCGACACGAGGACGGTCACCGAGGTGATCCGCGGGCCGATCGGTGACCGGGCCCGCGACCGGAGGGAAAAGCAGCGGGAACGCGACGCCCTCTGGGAATGGTTCGCGGCGCACCCCCTGGTCAGGTGCGAGCCCGCGCTGGCCGACTGGGTCGAGGACGTCCGCCGCCAAGGAATCGTCATGGGCTCCGTGCCGGACACGCGCGCTCTCCTGGAACGGGCGTTGACGGTGCTCACGGCGCTGCCGTCCGACGGCCGGCCCCTGCAGTCCTTCGCGACCGATCTGTTCGGCGACTCGCACGCGTTGGACGACGGCGGGCGACTGTCCCGGCTCGTCCTGCGTGCTCAGGCACTTCGGTACGGCATCGAGCCGCCGGGGGACGCGCCGGAGCGCCGGGCCCTGTGGGAGCGCTCGGGCGTGGAATGCGACGCGCTGTCCACGACCGTACTCGTCGCGGGGCTGCGGCCGGCGGGCGGTGGCGTCCTCGCCCGGACGCTCCGGATGTGGGCGGACGCCGGCCACGCCGCCGCGGTCACCCTGGAGCAGTTGCGCGATGCGTCCGATCTCCGCGTGGAGGCGTCCGATGTCTGGGTGACGGAGAACCCGACCATCCTCGCGCTGGCCGTCCAGCGGTTCGGGGACCGGTGCCCGCCGCTGGTCTGCTCGTCCGGCTGGCCGAATAGTGCCGTCCTCCGGCTGCTGCGCGCGCTCGGTGGGTCCGGGGCCGCGCTGCACTACCACGGCGACTTCGACGGCGACGGACTGCGGATCGCCGCGCACGTCATGGCCAAGACGGGGGCCGGGCCGTGGCGCATGTCGTCGCTCGACTACCTCGCCGCCCTGGACGGGGCGCACACGGCCTTCCGAGCGCCCGGCCGGGTCAGCGAGGCCCCATGGGACGCCGAACTGGCGCGGCACATGAGAGAGCACGGGGCCGCCGTCCTGGAGGAGAGGGTCGCCGAGGTGCTGCTCGGGGACCTCTCCGGAGCGTTAACCATGTGTCACTGATCGACTACGCGGGAGGTGGGTGGGGAAGGGTTCTCCGCGTCCTTTCTTCGAGGGTGTGGGGGCGCGGGGTCATGAGCGAGCTGTCGACGCTGCCGAGTACGGTCGTCCGGCCCGGGGACAGGCGGTATCCGGCGCTCAGCCGGGGGTTCAACCAGCGGTGGATCGCCGCGCCGGAGTACGTGCGGCTGGTGCGGACGCCCGAGGAGGCGCGGGCTGCGCTCGCCGAGGCGGTCGCCGAGGAGCCGGCGGACCCGGCGCGGGCGCGGATCGCGGTGCGGGCCGGCGGGCACTGCTACGAGGACTTCGTCTGCGGCGAGGACGTCCGGGTGATCCTGGACGTCAGCCCGATGTGCGGAGTGTCCTACGACAGTTCGATGAAGGCGTACTGCGTCGAGGCCGGGGCGACGAACGGGCATGTGTACGGCCGCCTCTACCCGGTCAGCGGGAAGGTGCTGCCGGGCGGGTCGTGCTTCTCGGTGGGGCTGGGCGGGCACATCCCGGCGGGCGGTTTCGGGCTGCTGTCGCGGCAGCACGGCCTCACCGTCGACTACCTCTACGCGGTGGAGGTGGCCGTGGTGGACGAGGACAAGAACGTCAGGCTCGTCGTGGCCAGGCGCGACGACGGGGATTCCAGGCTGTGCGAGTTGTGGTGGGCGCACACCGGCGGTGGCGGCGGGAACTTCGGAGTGGCCACCCGGTTCTGGTTCCGGGGGCTTCCGCAGCCGCCGAGGCAGGTGCTGCTGACGGCGCTCGCATGGGACTGGGAGGACGTCGCCAAGGACGACTTCGCCGCACTGGTGACCGCGTTCGGAGAGTACTTCCGCGACCAGCAGAATCCGTCGACGGCGGCCGGGAAGCTGTTCGCGATGCTGAAGCTCAACCATAGGAGCAACGGTCAGATCGGGCTGCTGGCCCAGGTGGACGTCGACGATCCGGACGGGGAGCGGGCGATGACCGATTTCATCGCGGCGCTCGACGGGCCGATCGGGCCGAAGGCGACGCGGATGCGGTCGGTGATGGGGGAGCACTTCGTCCACCTGGACGTTCCGCGGGCGATGCCGTGGCTGACGGCGACCCAGATGCTGGACTCCGGCTGCCAGAACCGCTGCGGGAAATACAAGTCCGCGTATCTTCGGAAGCCGTTCACCGATCGGCAGATCGACGCGATGTGGGCTTATCTCGGCAACGAGCAGTACACCGATTACACCAACCGGCAGGCGCTCATTCAGGTCGATTCGTACGGCAGCGCGGTCAACATGCCGCTGCACCAGACCGCGGTGCGGCAGCGCGACTCCATTCTGAAAGTGCAATACCAGTCCTACTGGACGAAGAACGATCCCGCCGAGGACGCCCACATCGCGTGGATACGCGACGCCTACAAGGCGACGTTCGCGGAGACCGGGGGCGTGCCCGTGGCGGACGGCGAGACCACGGACGGCTGTTACATCGGGTATCCGGACGGCGATCTGGCCGATCCCGAGTGGAACGGGTCGGGCCAGTCGTGGGAGACGCTCTACTACAAGGACGCCTACCCGAAACTCCAGGAGGTCAAGCGCCACTGGGACCCGTGCGGCGTGTTCCGCCACGCCCAGTCGATCCGCCCCTGAGAGAAGAGACGCGCGGCGAGACGGGCCGCGAGACGGGGAGTGGCCCCGGTCACATGGCGCGGCCGCCCGTCTTGTCTCGCGTTTATTGCATTCTTTGCCAATACTTGCGGCTGTGACTGCCGGGACAGTAGTTTCTTCGGACGAGCAGAGCGTCGGGCCCGGGGCGGCCTGAGCGGCTGGGGAGTCCATGAAGAAGCGTACCGACAGGAAGATCGCCATCGCGGGCACCGCGGCGGCGGCCGTACTGCTGCCCACCGTCATGGTCGGCCTCGCGCAGGCCGGCATCGGCGTGCCGACCGGCAAGTCGGAGGCGTCCGGCAACTCCCAGCCGATCCCCTCGTTCGGCCCGGCGACGCAGCCGTCGCCGCAGGCGTCGGCGTCCGCGAGCGCCTCCCCGAAGAACACGAAGCTGCCGAGCGTCCCGCTCGGAACCAACCCGTTCACATCGGGCAACGGCTCGCCGAACGCGAACAACCCCGACGCGAACCGCGGCAACCGCGGCAAGAAACCGCACCTGCCGGCCGGCGCCGGGTCCGGCAAGTACCTCCCGGCCAAGGACGGCGCCGCGATCACCGAGTTGAAGAAGGTCAACTCGCGGATGTTCGACGTCACGATCGCCTCGCCGGCGCTCGGCGCGGCCGTGAAGACCCGGGTGATGGTCCCGAAGGGCTGGACGACCAAGAGCACCAAGACGTGGCCGGTCGTGTACGCCTACCACGGCGGCAACGACTACTGGACGTCCTGGTCGGCGAAGGGCGACGTCGCTAAGATCATCGGTCCCTACAACGCGATGGTCGTGATGCCCGACGGCGGCTTCAACGGCTCGTACTCGAACTGGTACAACGGCGGTAAGGGCGGCATCCCCGAGTGGGAGACCTTCCACACCGAAGAGGTCGTCCAGCTGATGGAGCGCAACTTCCGCGCCGGAACGACGCGGGCCGCGATCGGCCTGTCGTCCGGCGGGCAGGGCGCCATCACCTACGCCGAACGGCACCAGGGCATGTTCAAGTACGCCGCGTCCTACAGCGGCCCCCTCAACATCACCGCCCCCGGCATGCCCGTCATCCTGACGTCGATGAACCGCGGAGCCGGCACCGCCATCTGGGGCGACCCCATCCTGGCCCGCTCCAACTGGCGCGCGCATGACGCGACCGTGAACGTGGCGAAGCTGAAGGGCATCGGCGTCTACGTCTCGTGCGGCAACGGCCAGCCCGGCCCCTATGACGACCCGACCACCCCTCCGACGCACGGGGGCCGGGTCGGCGAGCAGCTCGCCGGCACGATGAACGAGAACTTCGTCGCCGCCGCGAAGCGGGCGGGCGTCCCGATCACCGCGCACCTCTACGGGCCGGGCATGCACAACTGGAGCTACTGGAAGCGGGAGCTGGCCCTCAGCTGGCCGGCCATCGCCAAGTCCATCGGCGCCCGCAAGTCCTGACCGTCCGCAAGCCCTGCCCTGCCGCAGGCCCAACGGGTCGGTAAGGCTCGACGGGCGGGGAGGTCCCAACGGGCCGGACGAGTCCAACGGGCCGGGGCGAGTCCCAGCAGGCCGGCAAGTCCCAACAGGTGGCCAGGTCCTGACCGCGGGCCCTGACCGGGTGGAATCGGTGAAACACGAGCGGTGAGCGGGCGTCCCCTGTGACCATGGGGGCATGAGGGGTAGTGATGGTGCGGCCCTCGCCGGCGATCTCCCGTTCCCGCCGCCGGCGTCCGGGCCGCCGAGGCTCGGTGAGGCGCGTGCACGGCTGACGCATCCCGAGGTGCGCTGGTGCGGCGCGACGTACGGCGTGATGGAACGGGTCCCCGGCGGCTGGATGATGTCCGGGATGGAGCGGACGACCCCGCAGGACGCCCGCGACTCCCTCGGCTGGTGGCTGCGGAGCCGGGCCCGCGACCGGGGCGTCTCCGCGGCGGTCCGCGCCGAGTACGTGCGCGGCGCCGAGCGGCTCGACCGCGACCGGCCGGACGAGCTGTCCGTCGCCGGCCGGCTGTTCCGCGTGGTGCGCGCCGACCGGTTCTGCCGGTCCGGCCCGGACGGCCCCGAGCCGCCCCGCGCCGCCGACCCCGACGACCTGCCCGAGCCCCGCACCCGGCGCGACGCCCGCCGGTTCGACCACGGCCTGCTCCCGGCCGCGCGGATCCCGGGCGCCGCGGCGCCGCCGGGGGAGCGGTGGGAGGACGCCCCCGCCGGGCCCGCCGTCCCGCCCGCGATGGCCGCCGACGCCCGCCGCGCGCTCGCCACGCATCCGCTGGTCGCGCGGCTGCCGACCCGGTTCGCGGTCGCCGAGGACGACGGCGGGCGGTGGCCGGTGCACGGCCCGTTCCTGCACAGCCCCGCCGCCGTCCGCGACCACCTGGCCGCCTACTTCGACCTCGTCGTGCCGCTGGCGCACGGCCCGTCGCCCCGCGACCTGGCCGCCTACCGGCACGCCGCGGACCTGCTGCGGGACGGCGTGCGCCGCGCCGAGGTCGAGGTGCTCGGCCGCCGCTTCCGGGTGGTCCGCGCCGAGTACACGGTGCGCTGCGGCCCGGACGGCCCCGAGCCGCCGCGCCCCTCCGAACGGGACCTGGAGGAACCCGCCACCGGCGACTTCGGCACGGGCCGCGCGGGGTAGCGTGGCCCGCGATGAAGGGTTTCGCGCGGCGCGAGTTCCAGCTCGTGCTGCTCCGCCGCATGGCCGACTACCAGCCGGGCCTCGTGGAGGACGCGATGCGCGCGCTCGGCGCGTCCCGCACCGAGATGCGGGAGGCGAACGCCCGCTGGCAGCACGTCCTGCGGTCCCGGACGTTCCCGCGCGGGCGGCGCCGCTACGAGGCCGTCCTCGGCCCGCCCGCCGGCGCCGCGGACCGGCGGATCGGCGACGTCGTCTGCGCGACAGCGTGGTGGGGGCCGCTGCCGCTGTGGCCGGGCCTGCGCTTCGAGATCATGATGGCGCCGGACGGCTCGGTCGTGCAGGAGTGGCTCGTCCGCGACGACGGCGTGCCCGTCCCGGAGCTGGCGTGCGCCGACGACCTCGTCCCGTGGTCGTGCACGGTCGGCGACGTCGACGCGCGGTTCGGCGCGGTCGCCCACCAGGACGGGGACGCGCCGAGCCGCTGGCACGCGACGATCACCATGCCCGACGGTGAGACCTACGTCGCCCACTTCGTCTGGGGCCTCCTGCAGACGGTCGCGAGCGTGTGAGCACGTGCCCGCACGCGGGCGCGGCCGGACTTGCCGAACCATGGACGCACCTTGGCACGCGCACTTGCCGCCGACATCACGGAGATTGCGCGCCCGCCCCTACGGTGACCCCCATGGACGCAGCGAGCAGCCGGCGGGACGCGAGATGACAGGACACGTCCTGGGGACGCCCTTCTGGGTGGAGATCGCCACCCCCGACGTCGCGGCGTCGCGCGGCTTCTACGGCGAGCTGTTCGGCTGGTACTGCTACACGCTGGCCATCGGGGAGTACGGCGACTACGCGGTGTTCACCCTCGGCGACGTCCAGGGCCCGGAGGTCGGCGGCATGCAGCCGCTGGCCGACGACACCCAGCCGCCCTCCTGGACGTGCTACTTCTACACGGACGACATGGACGCCACGCTCGGCGCCGTCCGCGCCGCCGGCGGACTGGAGCTGATGGAGCCGGCCACCGTCGCCGACCTGGGCCGCGCGGTGCTGTGCGCCGACACCCAGGGCGCCGGGTTCGCGCTCTGGGAGCCGCGCGACCCGGGCCGGGTCCCCGTCGCCGACGAGCCGGCGACGATGTGCTGGGTGGAGCTGGCCTCCCGGGACGTCCGGGAGAGCCGCCGCTTCTACGGCGAGGTGTTCGGCTGGACGGCCGTCGACCGCCGCTACCGGGGGTCGGTCTACACGACCTGGAAGGTGGGCGACTGGGCGGCGGCGGGCATGGTGCCGATGGACGAGCGGTGGCCGCCGGACTACCCGGCCCACTGGATCCCCTACTTCAAGATGCCCGACTGCGACGCCTCCGCCGCCCGGGCGGCGGAGCTCGGCGCCAAGGTGCGCGTCCCGCCGAGCGACGTGGAGGCGGGGCGCCTCGCGATCCTGACGGACCCGACCGGCGCCCGCTTCGCCGTCTACACGCCGGACGCCGGGGCACGCGAGAGGTTCGGTCCGCGCCGCTGACCCGCCCGCCGGCCGAGAGCGCCGGAATCGCCAACGTTTGAGCGATCTTGGCCATTCCGGTCACGTCGGATTGCGCACGGCTCCCTAGCGTGGACGGCATGCGAGCTGTCAGGGACCGGCGATGCCCGAGGTGACCTCCTATGAGCCCGGCCACCCGACCTGGGCCGAGCTTGCCAGCCCGGACCCGGAGCGGTCGCGGGAGTTCTACTGCGACCTGTTCGGCTGGTACTCCTACACGCTGACCTCCGACATCGGCGAGTACGAGGTCTTCACCCTCGGCGGCGTCCAGGGGCCGGAGATCGGCGGGATGCAGTTCCTCGCCGACGACTCCCTGCACTCGTCCTGGACGTGCTACTTCCGCACGGCCGACATGGCGGCCTCCGTCGACGCCGTGCGCGCGGCGGGCGGCATGGTCCTGGTGGAGCCGACCGACGTCGCCGACCTCGGGCAGATGTCGCTGTGCAGCGACCTGGAGGGCGCCGACTTCGCCTTCTGGTACCCGTACCACCTGCAGGGCGCGGGCGTCATGGACGAGCCTGCGACGCTGTGCTGGGTGGAGCTGGCCTGCCGCGACATCGGCGCCGCCCGCGGCTTCTACGGCGCGGTGTTCGGCTGGAAGGCCGTGGACCGCGACTACTACGGCTCCGTCTACACCAACTGGAAGGTCGGCAACTGGTCCGTGGCGGGCATGGTGTCGATGGACGAGCACTGGCCGCCCGGCTACCCGGCCCACTGGATCCCGTACTACTGGGTGGCGGACTGTGACGAGTCCGCCGCGCGGGCCGCCGAGCTGGGCGCCCGGATCCACGTCCCGCCGACCGACATCAAGCCGGGCCGCTTCTCCATCATCACCGACCCGGCCGGCGCCCGCCTCGCCCTGCTCACCCCGGCGACCCCCGACCGCGCCGCCGTCCGCGCCCGGCCCTGAGCTACCCGCCGGTGCGGCGGGCGCCGTGCGGCCAGACGACGTGCACGATTCGGCCGAGCCGCCGGGCCCGCGCGACGATCTCCGCGGTGCCGCCGCGGCCGCGGGCCGGCGCGCCGTCCCACACGGCGATGAGGTGGTCGGCGCGCTCCAGCATCGCCAGCCCCGCGTCCAGGTACGGTCCCGGGCCGGGGACGGCGTGGGTCAGCGGCAGCACCCGGGACGCGCGCGCCGTCAGCTCGTCGAACCCGCGCCGCGCCCGCGCGCCGAGCACGGCCGCGTAGCCGGCGGCGGGGACGATGACCTCCAGCCGCCCGCCGCGCGCCAGCACGGCCCGCGCGAAGATCTGGTCCGCGCCCGCGGCCAGGCAGGACACGCCCACGATGTCCCGCCCGCCGGCGGCGAGGATCTCGCGGATGCGGGCGTCCACCAGCGCGCTCGTCTCCTCGTCCAGGTCCCGGTGCCCGGTCACGGCCACCCGCATCGGCGCCCTCCGCACGGCGTGCTCACCCACCGGCGCCCCGCTCACACATGGGACGCCCACCAGAGGGTGTGTTCCCGCGAGATGGCCTCCTCGACCTCGTCGACGAAGTGCGCCCACTCGGGCTCGGTCTCGGGCCACTCGATCCGGCAGGCGATCTCGGCGAGCTCCTGCGCCGCGATGCCGTAGGCGGTCGCGAGCTGCTGGTGCTGGCGGGTCTGCACCCAGGCGAGCCCGCCCGCCGCGACGGCCCCCGCGATGCCCGGCAGGTCCAGGCTCAGCAGGCTCACCGCGTTCAGCACGGCGGCGACCAGGCCGAGCGCCTCCAGCGCGGCCAGCAGCACCGACCAGCGCACGACGCCGCGCCCGTGCGCCGCCGACCGCCGCGCGTACCACTGCCGCTGGTCCTCGATCCGCTCGGCCCGGTAGGCGTCCCTGCGCTCGGTGAGGCTGCGCGCCCGCAGCTCGCGCATCCCCTCGGTCACCTGCAGCCCGCCGCTCTCGCCGTCGACGACGAGCGCGTGCAGGTTGCCGCGGATCACCGCGAACCGGTGCAGCAGCAGCGCCTCGGCGGTGCGGTCGTCGACGTCCTCGGCGCCGAACGGCTGCCCGCCCACCGCGAACCGCCATGCCAGCGTCTTCGCCGACTCCGCCGCCGCCCGCGACTCGTACCACTGCCGGTCGGGACGCTCGGTGAGCAGCCACACCTCGACGACCAGCCCCGCCCCGAGCCCGGCCGCCGCCAGCAGCGCCGCCGCGTCCACCCGCCCCATCCGGACGGTGAAGGTGCCGCACACGGCCGCCGCGAGCAGTGCGACCAGCCGCAGCCCGGTGGCGACGAGCAGCCGGTGCTGCCCGCTGACGGCGTTCATGTCCGCCGCCCGGAACAGTGCCGGATAGTGTGTTTCGGCAAGCGCCTGCACACTTCGAGTGCAAACTGAGCCGGATCGTCCGTCAAGTGTTATGTGCAGAAATGCGCACTTTTCGACTTTGTCCAAATGTGGCCAAGTTTGAGGCGAACGAGACGATCTCATAGGACGTCGGACGGCTATCGGACTGCAATGCTTTGTTCGCCGAACGCATTGCGGACGACCAGAGGTTGTGGGAACGTCCTGTACACGCTTCAGGGACCGCCTAAAAAGTCGGTCACGGCGCGCCCCGAAAAGCGATCTGCACGCTTCCGAACTCACGTGCGGGCATACTGTCGCTACACACTGTAACAATCGCCGGGATGGACGAACATGACTGTTCTCATGGAGACGGGCGCGCTGGAACTCGCCGACCTGCGGGATCTCACTCCCGAGCAGCTGGCGCCGGAGGCCGAGAAGGCGGGCATCGTTGCCAGGCTGGTGCGGGCCGACGAGGTGAGCGGGGACGGTTCCGAGGCCGTCCGCGTCGCGGCGTTCAACTCCTTCATCTGATCCATCTGACATCACATAACGAAGTCATGCCTCCGTCAACTCTGTTCCGGCAGTTCGTGCTCAAAGTGCACAGCAGATGCGATCTCGCCTGCGACCACTGCTATGTCTACGAGCACGCCGACCAGAGCTGGCGGGGGCGGACCGCGCGGATGACCGCGGGCACGATGGAGCGCGCGGCGCGGCGCATCGCCGAGCACGCGCGCGAGCACGGCCTCGCGGAGGTCTGCCTGGTCCTGCACGGCGGCGAGCCGCTGCTCGCCGGTCCCGATCACCTCGGCGTCCTGCTGACGGCGTTACGGGAGCCGCTGCGCGGCGTCTGCGACACCGATCTGCGGATCCACACCAACGGCGTCCTGCTCGACCGGCGGTTCTGCGACCTCTTCCGCGAGCACGGCGTCAAGGTCGGGATCTCGCTGGACGGCGACCGCGCGGCGAACGACCGGCACCGCCGCTACCGCGACGGCCGCAGCAGCTACGACAAGGTCGTCCGGGCGATCGACCTGCTCCGCACCGGCTACCCGGACCTCTACTCCGGGCTCCTGTGCACCATCGACATCGCGAACGACCCGATCGCCGTCTACGAGGCGCTCGTCGCGCACGAGCCGCCCGCGATCGACTTCCTCTGGCCCCACCACACCTGGGACCGCCCGCCGTCCAGGCCGTCGCCCACGGCCTACGCCGACTGGCTGCGGACGATCGCGGACCGCTGGCTCGACGGCGGCCGCCCCGTCCCGGTGCGGATGTTCGACTCCATCCTCAGCACCTCGCGCGGCGGCCCGAGCTTCACCGAGTCCCTCGGGCTGGAGGCGAGCGACCTCCTGGTCGTGGAGACCGACGGCGAGTACGAGCAGGCCGACTCCCTGAAAACGGCGTTCGACGGGGCCCCCGAGACGGGCCTGGACGTGTTCCGCCACTCGATCGACGAGGTCGCGCGGCACGCGGGCATCGGAGCCAGGCAGGGCGGCCTCGCGGCGCTGTGCGACACCTGCCGGGAGTGCCCGGTCGTCGCCACCTGCGGCGGCGGGCTGTTCGCCCACCGGTACCGCGGTGACGGCTCCGGCTTCGCCAACCCGAGCGCCTATTGCGATGACCTTTTCGCGCTGATCGACCACGTCCAGCGGCGGATCGCCCGCAGCCCGCAGCACCTGCCCCCGGCCGTGGTGCGGTCGGTGGCGACCGGGCACGGCGACCGCGCCGCCATCGCGCGGGTCGGCACCGCGCAGGCGATCGGGCGCCGGTCCCTGGTCGCGGCGGTCGGTGCGGCCTGCGCCCCGTCGGCGGCCTGGGAGGCGGTCAAGCACCTCGGCGCCGCGCATCCCGACGCCTACGACCGGGCCCTGGCACACCCGTACGTGCGCGCATGGGCGGTCGAGCGCCTCCGCGCCCCCCGCCCGCGCGGCGGCGCGGTGTCGGACGACGGCCTCCTGGCGACCGTCGCGTGCCTGACCGCCGCGCAGGCGGTCGAAGACCTCACCCTGGACGTGCCGGTGCGCGGCGGTGCCGTCCACTTCCCCGGCATCGGGCGCTACCCCGTTCCCGGACGCCGCGACACCGCCGTCCGGGTGTCCGCGGGCGGCCTGGATGTGGCGGGCGCCGGGCCGCTGGAGCCGGTGCGGCGGCTGACCGCCGGCACCTTCACCGTCGCGCTCGACGATCTCGACCCGTTCCGCGACTGCCACGACTGGCCGGCGGCGGGGCGCCTCGACGCCCGGCGGTTCGCGCGGTGGCAGGGCTTCTTCGACGAGGCGTGGACGCTGCTGGAGAAGGAGTACGCCGAGTACGCGCCGGCGATCGCCGAAGCGCTGACGACCATCGTCCCGCTCGACCCGCCCGCCTCCGGCGCGAGCGTCAGCTCGGCGGCGCGGGACGCCTACGGCTCGGTCGGGATCGCGCTTCCCGACAGCCCCGCGATGCTGTGCCTGCTGATCCTGCACGAGTTCCAGCACGTGAAGCTCGGCGCGATCCTCGATTTCGCCGATCTCTACGACACGCGCGACGACCGCCTCTACCACGCCCCGTGGCGGCAGGACCCCCGTCCCCTGGAGGGCCTCCTGCAAGGGACGTACGCGCACATCGCCGTCGCCGACTTCTGGCTCCGGCGCACCCGGTCCCCGGAGCCGGACGCCGCGGCCGAGGCCGCGCGGCACTTCGGCGACTGGTATCCGAAGACCCTGACCGCCACCCGGACGCTCCAGGAGTCGGGCTCCCTCACCGGGCTCGGCGAGCAGTTCGTCGCCTCGATGCGCCGGACGCTGGAGTCCTGGGACGTTCCGCCCCCTCCGCCGAATCGGTAAAACTACACATTTGACGGGCTGTAATCCCTTCGTCCCGGCCGCTATACATTGATGGGACCGAGGGGGAGCGGCATGGCGGGCAGAAGGCAGACGGAGGAAGAGCGTCCGCACTTCTTCTTAAGTTATGCCAGGTCACACTACCGGCCCGAGGATTCCGACCGCTGGGTGGGCAAGTTCTTCAATGATCTCTGCCACGACATAAGCCAGACTACGGGCGCGCGCATTCCCGGTTTTATGGACAGGCAGATTCCCCCCGGCAGCGACTGGTCGGAGCAGCTCGCGGACGCGCTCGCCAACTGCCGGGTGTTCGTCGCGCTGTTCTCCCCGGCCTACTTCACCAGCGAGTACTGCGGCAAGGAACTGGCCGCCTTCCTGACCCGCTACCACGATCTGGTCGGCGAGCTGAAGCGGCCGCCGGCGATCATTCCGGCGATGTGGACGCCCATGCACCTCAGCGAGATCCCGGAGTCGCTGCACGGCATGCAGAACACCCACCCCGAGCTGCCCCGCGCCTACCGCGCCGAGGGCCTCTACGGGATCATGAAGCTGGGCCGGTTCCGCGAGCACTACAAGGAGACGGTCCTGCGGCTGGCCTCGGTCATCAGGCAGCGGGCCGCCGAGTGCGACCTCGCGTACGCGCCCGTCCCCGACCTCGCGCGGGTGCGCAGCACGTTCGCGGGCGCCGAGCCGGGCGGCGGGCGCCCGGCCGTCCGGCTCACGCTCGCCGCGCAGGCGCTCGACCAGCTGCCGCCCGACCGGGACGCCTACTACTACGGCCGGACGGCCCGCGAGTGGACGCCGTTCCGCGGCGAGGACCACATGCTGCCGATCGGCGCCTTCGCCGAGCACGTGCTCACCGAACTCGGCCACCGGTCCATCGTCGACACCGCGGACGATCCCCTGGACGATCCCGTGGACGGCCCCGGCGTGCTGGTGGTCGACCCGTGGGCGGCCAGGGACCAGGCCATCGGCAAGCGGCTCAGGCAGATCGACCGGGAGCCCGTCCACGTCCTGGCCCCGCTCAACACCGACGACCGGCAGACCGCCGAGGCCGCCGCCGGCCTCACCGAGGACCTGGTGGAGGTCCTGCCGGAGGGGACCGCGCTGCGCGGCTCGGCCGTGGGCATCGCGTCGCCGCGGGCGTTCCGCGACGCGCTGCCGAGGGCCGTCAACGAGGCGTTCGGCCGCTACCTGCGGACGACCAGCGTGCATCCGCCGCGGACGCCGCCGTCCACGACCCACCGGCCCACGCTCCGGGACCCGGACGCCTGAGGCGAGGAGGAACCATGGCGAACCCCGGAACCATCGTCACCTTCTACAGCTACAAGGGCGGCACCGGGCGCACGAGCGCGCTCGCCAACGTCGCCTGGATCATGGCAGCGGCCGGGCGGAAGGTGCTCGCCATCGACTGGGACCTGGAGTCGCCCGGGCTGCACAAGTACTTCCACCCCTTCCTGGACCAGAACATCCTGACCTCGACCCCCGGCGTCATCGACATGCTCGACGAGTACTCGTGGGCGACGACGAACAAGCACCCGGACGACGAGGACGACTGGCACCGCGAGTACGCGCGGGTCCTGCGGCACGCGGTGACCCTGGAGTACGAGTTCCCCGGCGAGGGGACGCTCGACTTCGTCTCCGCCGGGCGGCAGAACCGGAACTACTCCTCGCTCACCCGGGCCCTGGACTTCGACCACTTCTACGGGCGGCTCGGCGGCGGGCAGTTCTTCGACGCGCTCCGCGACGACATGAGGTCGAACTACGACTACGTCCTGATCGACAGCCGCACCGGCTACAGCGACATCGCCGACATCTGCACCCTGCACTTCCCGGACGTCCTGGTCGACTGCTTCACGCTCAGCTACCAGAGCATCGACGGCGCCGCCGACATCGCCGGGAACATCGACGGGCGCCACCACGTGCGGCCGATCCGCATCCTGCCGGTCCCGATGCGCATCGACCTCGGCGAGAACGCGAAGGTGGAGGCGGGCCGGGCGTACGCCCGCGCGCGCTTCGACCGCTTCCCGCGCGGGATGTCCCGGCAGGAGGCGAGCGGCTACTGGCTGTCGGTCGAGATCCCGTACCGGCCGTACTACGCGTTCGAGGAGACGCTGGCGACGTTCGGTGACGCGCCCGGCTCGCCCAACTCGATGCTCGCGGCCTTCGAGCGGCTCACCAAGGTGATCACCGACGGGGACGTCGGCGGCTACGTCGCCGTCGAGGAGGAGGTGCGGCTCGCGACGCTCGAGCGGTTCACCCGGCGCGGGCCGACCGAGATCTCCGACGTCGTCATCAGCTACGTGTCGGCGGACCGGCCCTGGGTCGACTGGATGGCGCTGATCCTCGGCCGGGCGGGCTTCCGCGTCGTCGCCCGCAGCGTGGACGCCGCGCCGGCGGAGGAGCCCGAGGAGGAGCCGGGCGAGCCCGGCGGGCACGCGATCGTGCTGCTGTCCCCCGACTCGGTCGGCTCGCCAGAGGTGCTCGGGACCTGGGAGTCGCTGGCCAGCCGCACCGCGGCGCCGCACCGGCGGCTGACCGCGGTCCGGATCCAGGACGCCTCCCTGCGGACGGCGTTCGGCGGCCTGCTGCCGCTGGACCTGACCGGGCTCGGCGAGCACGCGGGCGCCGAGGCCCTCGTCCGCGCCCTCGGCCGTCCGGGGTACACCTTCGACCAGCCGGCCGAGCATTCGCGGGTCGGGCCGCGCTTCCCCGGCGCCGCCCGGACCGCGCCGGAGATCTGGAACGCCGACCGCCGCAACGCGATGTTCACCGGCCGGGGGCGGCTCCTGGAGCGGCTGCGGGACGAGCTGCTCGGCACGACGCAGCGGATCGTCATGCCGCAGGCGCTGCACGGTCTCGGCGGCGTCGGCAAGACCCAGGTCGCGCTGGAGTACGTCCACCGGTTTAAAGCGGACTATTCACTCGTATGGTGGATTAGCGCCCAATCTCCTGACTCGATCCGGGCCGGGCTGGCGAACCTGGCCGAGCAGATGGGGCTGCGCGTCGGCGACAACAAGGCCGACGCCGCCGCGGCCGCGCTGGAGGCGCTGCGCCGTGGCGAGCCCACCTCACGCTGGCTGCTGGTCTTCGACAACGCCGACAGCCCGGTGGAGCTCGGGCCCTTCCTGCCGGGCGGCGACGGGCACGTCCTCATCACCTCCCGCGACCCCGCCTGGACCCAGTTCGCCAACCCGCTCCCCGTGGAGGTCTTCACCCGGCAGGAGGCCGCCGAGCACCTGCGGCGCCGCGTCCCGGAGATCTCCGAGGAGAACGCCTTCAAGATCGGCAAGGCGCTCGGCAACCTGCCGCTCGCGATCGAGCAGGCCGCCGCCTGGCTGGCCTCCACGTTCATGCCGGCCGCCGAGTACCTGGACGCGCTGGAGCACGAGACCGCCTCCACCTTGGAGCGCAGCGCGCAGAGCTTCCCGCAGTCGGTGGCGATGACCTGGCGGGTCACGTTCCGCCAACTGCGGGAGGCGTCCCCGGCCGCGGCCCGGCTGCTGGAGCTGCTCGCCTTCTTCTCCTCCGAGCCGATCTCGCTCGACCTGATCTACAGCGACGAGACGGCCGGGATCCTCGCCCCCTACGACGAGACGCTCCGCGACAAGCTGGTGCTGGGCAAGCACGTCCGCGAGATCAGCCGGTTCGCGCTGGCCAAGGTCGACCAGGGCAACAACTCCATCCAGGTGCACCCGCTGGTGCAGGCCGTCATCCGGCACGGGCTGGACCCGGAGCTGACGCGGACGACCTGCCACGACGTGCACAAGATCCTGCTCGGGGCCCGCCCCAAGCACGGCGACACCGACGACCCGGCGAACTGGCCGAACCTGGAGGAGATCCTCCCGCACGTGCGGCCGTCCGCCGCCGCCGAGTGCGACGACGAGGACGTCCGGCAGATGCTCACCGACCTCGTCCGGTACCAGTGGAAGCGCGGCGTCTTCGACAGCGCGATGGCCGCCGGCCGCGAGCTGGTCGCCGAGTGGAGCGGCAAGCTCGGCCAGGACCACTGGCAGTGGCTGTTCCTCCAGTCGCAGATCGCGAACGTGCTGCGCTCGCAGGGCGACTTCCGGGAGGCCTACGACCTGGACCGGGACGTGCTGGAGCGGCAGCGCAACGCGCCGACGATCGGCCCGACGCACCCGCACACGCTCATCACGGCGGGCAACTTCGCGGCCGACATGCGGGCGATGGGGGAGTACCGGGAGGCCCTCGCGCTCGACCTGCACACCTACGAGCAGTCGGCCGTGCCCTGGGGCGAGGACCACCCGCGCACGCTGATGGTGGCGCACAACCTCGCGATCGACTACCGGCTGACGGGCGACTGGGAGAGCGCCTACCGCTACGACAAGGACACGCTGGAGCAGCGCCGCGTCCAGCTCGGCGACGACCATCCCTACACGCTGTTCTCCGAGGCGAACCTGGCCCGCGACCTGCGGGAGGCCGGGCGCTTCGACGAGTCCGTCCGCATGCTGCGCGACGTGTACCGGCGCTACCTGGAGGTCCTCGGCGACCAGATCCTGGACACGCTGCGCACCGGCAAGAGCCTCGCGGTGTCGCTGCGCAGGGCCGGGCTCCGGGACGAGGCCCTCGCCCTGGCGGAGGAGATCTACGCCCGCTACCAGCGGCACTTCCCCGACTCGCCGGACACGCTGCCCGCCGACCTGGAGGTCGCGGCCTGCATGGGCGAGCAGGGGGACGTCGTCGGGGCCCGCGACCGCACCCGCGCCGCGCTGGCCCGGCACCGCGAGCAGATGGGCGCCGAGCACCCCTTCACCGTGATGATCGAGAACAACCTCGGCTGCCATCTGCGCGGCACCGGGGAGCTGGAGGAGGCGTGCTCGCTCACCGCCCGCGCCGCCGCCCGGCTGGAGTCGATGCTGGGCGCGGAGCATCCGTTCGTCCCGCTCGCCGCCGTCAACCACGCCAACGCCCTCGGCGACGCCGGACGGTTCGGCGAGGCGGAGGAGCTCGGGCGGGACGCGCTGGCACGGCTCGCGCGGGTGCTCGGCGGCGAGCACCCCGACACCCATGTCTGCCGGTCCGACCTCGCGATCACGCTGGACGGCATGGGCCGCGTCTCGGAGGCGCGGGAGCTGCGCGAGCAGGCCGCCGCGGGGCTGCGCGTCCTCGCCGAGCAGCATCCGCATCCGCTGCTGCAGGACGTGCGGGAGGGCGTCCGCGTCGACCGCGACCTCGAACTACAGCCGATCTGACGGCCGGACGGCGGGCCGGGCGAGCCACGCCAGCATGTCGGGCAGCACGTCGAACGCGCCGAAGTGCGCCGAGCCCGACTGGACGACGACGGTCGAGTTCGGGATCCGGCCGGCGAGCCAGCGGGAGTGCCCGGCGGGGGAGAAGGTGTCGTTCGCGCCGTGCCACAGCATCGTCGGGACGACGATGTCGCCGAGGTCGAAGCCCCACGGCGCGCAGAAGGCGAGCAGGTCGTCGATCCAGCCGTCGGCGGACGTCCGGAACGCCTCCCGGAACGTCTCCAGCAGCATCCGGCGCATGCCCGCGCGCAGCACGACCCGGCGGTCGGACTGCGTCAGCTCCGCGTACAGGTTCGCGACATGCTGCGCCGGGTTCTCCCGGATCCGGTCGGCGATGGACCGCAGCCGCGCCGACACGAGCGGCCCCTGCCGGCGGACGGCCAGGTACTCGCGGGTGTTGCCGGGCGCCATCCCCTCGAACCAGTCCAGGCCCTCCGCCTCCGCGGGCGCGAGCCCGACCAGCGCGGCGACGCGGGTGGCGCGGCGGGGCAGCAGCGCCGCGCAGGCGAGCGCGTGCGGGCCGCCGCCGGAGCGGCCGAGCACGGAGAACTCCTCCAGCTCCAGCTCGTCGGCCAGTAACCGCACGTCGTCGGCGACGTCGGCGACGACGCGCCCGGTCATCCGGTCGGAGCGGCCGTACCCCGGGCGGTCGAAGGTGATGAGCCGGATCCCGTGCTGGTACAGCACCATCTGGCGGGGGACGGGCCCGAGCCTGCTGCCGGGAGTGCCGTGCAGGAGGAAGACCGGGAACCCGGTGGGGACGCCCCACTCCTCGACCCCGATTTCCCGACCGTCTGACGTGGACACGATCCTTGTCAAGACAGCCCTCCGTCCCCGAGCCGCGGTGGTGGCAAAGGTCCCCGTTCGCTTCTAACTGAACTTCTGCGCGGCAGTCAAGGCAAGACGGCACTGACGCGCGGGCCGGCGGCGGGTCAGCGGGCGGGGAGGTCCCGGTCGGGGGCGGTGAGGCGGCCGAGGAGCATCAGGACGAGTTCGTCGATGACCTCGTCGAGGGTGGCGTCGACCCAGCCGGCGCTCCAGTCGTGCAGGAGGCCGTTGATGCTGCCGATGAAGGCGGTCGCGGCGATCCGGTAGTCCCGGTCCGGGATCTCGCCGCGCTCGGCGGCGGCGGCCGCCTCGGCGCAGAGGAACTCGACCCAGCGGGCGCGGCGGGTGAGGCGCTGGCGGTCCATCCGGGGGCTGACGCCGATGATCTCGACGAACGCGATGCGGATGCGGGCCCGGTCGCCGGTGACGGCGGCGGCGTAGGCGCGGAAGAGGCGGGCGGTGCGCTCGGCGAGGCCGAGCCCTTCGACGGACGGGAGCGCGGCGACGACCTCGCGCTCGGCGATGTCGTTGACCTCCAGGTGCAGTTCGGCGAGGAGGTCCTCCAGGGTGGTGAACTCCTCGTAGAACTGGCGGGTGGACAGGCCGGCGGCCTCGCTGAGCGCGGCGACGGTGGTGCCCCGGTAGCCGGGGCCGCGGCCGAACATCTCCAGGCCCGCGTCCAGGAACCGGCGGCGCCGCTCGGCCCGCCGCTCGTCCGCGGACCTGCCCCCGTACCTGCCGGTCGGTCTCGCGCGCCTGCCCGCCACTGGTTCCTCCCCACGGCCCGGACGACATTTTCCAGCATCCGGGTCTTGTGCCGCACCCCACCCTGGATTACTGTCCAGTAGCCAAGTTCGACCACGGCCGTTTTCAAACTGGAGACCCACCCCGCACTGGAGGACGCCATGCCTTCCCCACGTCTCCGAAGACGAACCGCGCTGCTCGGCTGCGCCGTCCTGGCGGCGACCGCGATGTCCGGCGCACTGCCCGCGAGCGCCCAGCCGGCCGAGGCCGCCGGGCTGCGCGACGTGATGGCCGTCGGCAACGGGCAGGGCGGCACCGTCAGCTTCATCGACACCGCCACGTACCGGAACCTCGGTTCCATCAACGTCGTCCCCGATCTGCAGGAACGCCTGGACTCGATGTCCATCGTGGAGCGCGTCGGCTACGAGGCCGTCAACGCCGCGCAGGGCTACCGCAAGCTCGTCGACGACATGGCCGTCTCCCCGGACGGCCGGACCCTCTACATCTCGCGGGGCGTGCTGTCGGACGCCGTCGCGTTCGACATCGCCACCAAGAAGATGCTGTGGCGGCACAAGACCGAGGGCTTCAAGGCCGACCACGCCGCGCTGTCGGCGGACGGGCGGCAGTTCATCGTCTCGGCCACCACCGCGAGCAAGGCCGAGGTCATCGACACGGCGACCGGCGGGCTCGTGACGAGCTTCGCGACCGGCACCTACCCGCACGCCAACGACTACTCGCCCGACGGGACGATCCTCTACAACTCCAGCATCGGCATCACCTCGCTGCCGAAGCTGCTGAACGGTCTCAAGGGGTCGCGGGCGGTCACGGCGGTGGACGCGGCGACGTTCAAGCCGCTGCGCACCTACACCTTCGAGTACGGGATCCGCCCGGCCGTGTTCACCCGCGACAACAAGACGATGTACGCGCAGCTGTCCTACCTCAACGGCTTCATCGAGTACGACCTGGCGGCCGGGAGGACCACCCGGACGGTGACCATGCCGTTCAGCGACAAGGCCGCCGGGATGAAGCCGGACGACTACCCGCAGAACTCCGCGCACCACGGCATGGCGATGAACGCCGACGAGACCAAGCTGTGCGTCGCCGGGACGATCGACGACTACGTCTCCATCGTCTCCCGGCCCGGCCTGACCACCGACGGCACCGTCACCTACGCGACCGACGCCCTGCCCTACTGGACGCAGACGAGCCCGAACGGCCGCGACTGCTTCGTCTCCCTCGCCGAGGACGACCAGATCTCCGTCGTCGACTACCGGACCGCCAAGGAGGTCGCCCGGATCGACGTCGGCCGCTTCCCGCAGCGCGAGCGCGCCGCCCGGCTCACCCCCGAGGCCGTCGCGTCCCTGGACCCGGCCAAGGGCTGACCGCCCGGAGCTCGCCGGCCCCGCGAACCGGCCACCGCGAGGCCCGCCGCCACCCACATCCCGGCGGGCCGCGCGGTGGCCATCTGTTTGCCGTCCCATGGTTGGAACCACGACCTGCGGGAACGGCCATGCGGTGCCGACCGGAGGACTGCGCAAGCACCTGATGCCCTTCGCGGGGCGCCGCTACTGGGAGGAACGCGCCCGGCTCACCCTCAAGGCCGTCGTCGCGGCGGTCATCGCCTGGCTGATCGCCAAATACCCGGTCGGACACCAGCAGCCGTACTTCGCGCCGCTGGCCGCGCTGCTCGGCGTGTACCCGACCGTCGTCCGGTCCGTCCGGGAGAGCGTGACCTACGGGGCCGGGTTCGTCCTCGGCGCGGGCATCGCGATACCGGTCGGCCTGACGGTCGGACCCACGGCACTCGGGATCGCGATCGTCGTCGTCCTGACGATGATGGTGTCGGGGTGGCGGCGGCTCGGCGGCCAGTCGTCCCAGGTCGCCTTCACCGGGCTGTTCGCGCTGCTGGTGGGCGGCCACCAGGTCGTCGGCTACACGCTGCCGCGGCTCGCCGACGTCGCGATCGGGCTGTCCGTCGGCCTGATCGTGAACGCGGTGCTGTTCCCGCCGCTGTACCTGCGGCGCGGCGAGTACGCCGTCCGGGAGGTGCGGGACGCGCTCACCGAGGCGCTGGACGCCCTCGCCGACGAGGTCGCCGGGGCCGAGGACGGGCGGTCGCGCTGGGACGAGCGCGAATCGCGGCTGGCCCGGGTGCAGGAGCAGGCCCGGTACGCGCTGGAGCAGGGGGAGGAGACGCTGCGCGCCAACCCGCGCGCGAGGCTGCGGGGCTACCCGCTGCGCTGGCAGGGCGCCCTCGGCCGGTGGCCGGCGCCGCGCCAGATGAACACGATCGACCACGCGGCGGCGTACGTCCGCTCGATCGCCGGGACGCTGCGCCAGCTCGACGGGGACGGCGAGGAGGAGCGCGGCCCCGCACTGACCCCCGAGTTCCGGCACGCCTACGCGGGCCTGCTCCGCCGGTTCGGCGCCATCGTCGGCGACCTGCCGGACGCGCCGGCCGAAGAGGCGTGCGCCGAGGCCGAGCGGATCCAGCGCGAGCTGGAGGAACCGCATCTCGGCGCCGGGACGGACGCGCCCGGCCTGTGGGACCCGCAGAAGGAGGTCCTGCGCCTCAGCCGGCTGCTGCTGGACAGTGTCTGCGATCCCCGCCGCTAACCTGTCGGCAGAATTGTTGACAATTTGGGTGACAAGGTGAAGGGTACCGGCATGAGCACATCCGCCGCTCCCAGCCCCCTGCTCGTCGTCAGCGCCCACGCGGGCGACTTCGTCTGGCGCGCCGCCGGCGCGATCGCGCTGGCCGCCTCGCGCGGCGACCGCGCCAAGGTGGTCTGCCTGAGCTACGGCGAGCGCGGCGAGTCCGCCCGCGCCTGGCGCGAGGGCAGGCGGCTGGAGGAGATCAAGAAGCTGCGGCGGAGCGAGGCCGAGGCCGCCGCGGCGGTGCTGGGCGCCGAGATCGAGTTCCTGGACGCCGGCGACTACCCCCTCGCCGAGTCGCCGGAGCTGGTCGACCGGCTCGTCCGGATCTACCGGGAGTTCGAGCCGGCGGTGGTGCTGACCCACACGCTCGCCGACCCCTACAACGGCGACCATCCGGCGGCGGCGCGGATGGCGCTGCAGGCCCGCGTGCTCGCGCAGGCGATCGGCTACGACGCCCCCGGCGAGCCGCTCGGCGCCCCGCCGGTATTCTTCTTCGAGCCGCACCAGCCCGAGCAGTGCGACTTCAAGCCCGACGTGCTGCTGGACATCACCTCCGTGTTCGACAAGAAGCGCGCCGCGATGGAATGCCTGCCCGCGCAGGTCCACATGTGGGACTACTACACCGACCTCGCCAAGCGGCGCGGCGTGCAGCTGAAGCGCAACGCGGGCCCGAACCTCGGGCTGCCGCACGACACGCGGGCCGAGGCGTTCGTCCGGCTGTACCCGCAGACCACCGGGGAGCTGTCATGAGGACGGTCGTCGTCACCGGCCCGCCGCGCGCCGACGCAGCCGCGGTCGACTCCCTCGCCGGGTACGGCGTCGCGACCGTCCACGAGGCCATGGGGCGGACCGGGTTCCTCGGCCCGGCGATCCGGCCGGTGCACCTCGGGTCGCGCATCGCCGGGACGGCGGTGACCGTCCTGTCCTGGCCGGGCGACAACCTGATGATCCACGTCGCGGTCGAGCAGTGCCGGCCCGGCGACGTCCTGGTGGTGACCACCACGTCGCCGTCCACCGACGGCATGTTCGGGGAGCTGTTCGCGACCGCGCTGCAGCAGCGGGGCGTGCGCGGGCTCGTCATCGACGCCGGCGTGCGGGACGTCGCGGAACTGCACGCGATGGGCTTCCCGGTGTGGTCGGCGGCCGTCAGCGCGCAGGGCACGGTGAAGGCCACGCCGGGCGCGGTGAACGTGCCGGTCGCGATCGGCGGGCAGCTCATCCGGCCCGGGGACGTGATCCTCGCCGACGATGACGGTGTCGTCCGCGTCGAGCGGGAGTCGGCGGCCGAGGCGGTGCGGGCCGCGCGGGCCCGCGAGGAGAAGGAGGCCGCGACCCGCGCCGCGTTCCGGAAGGGCGAACTCGGCCTCGACCGGTACGGGCTGCGCGACCGGCTCCCGGGGATGGGCATCGAGTACGTCCCCTACACGGAATACACCGGGTCATGACCGGCGTGCGCTGCATGCTGATGCGCGGCGGCACGTCCAAGGGCGCGTACTTCCTCGCCGCCGACCTGCCGTCCGACCCGGCCGAACGCGACGACCTGCTGCTGCGGATCATGGGCAGCCCCGACCCGCGGCAGATCGACGGGATCGGCGGTGCGCACCCGCTGACCAGCAAGGTCGCGGTCGTGTCGCCGTCCGCCGACGGCGCGGCCGACGTCGACTACCTGTTCCTTCAGCTCGGCGTGGAGGAGCCGACGGTCTCCGACCGGCAGAACTGCGGGAACGTCCTCGCCGGCATCGGCCCGTTCGCCGTCGAGCGCGGGCTCGTGCCCGCGGGCGGCGACCGGACGAGCGTCCGCATCCGGATGGTGAACTCCGGCGGCATCGCCACCGCCGCGTTCCCCACGCCGGGCGGGGCGGTCGACTACGACGGCGACACCGCCGTCTCCGGCGTCCCGGGAACGGCGGCGCGGATCGATCTGGACTTCGCGGGGACGGAAGGGTCCTCCTGCGGCGCGCTGCTTCCCACCGGCCGTCCCCGCGACCGGATCGACGGCATCGACGTCACCTGCGTCGACAACGGCATGCCGGTCGTGGTCGCCGCCGCGTCCGACTTCGGCGTCACCGGCCACGAGACCGACCTGTCCCACCTGCGGGACCGGATCCAGTCGCTGCGGCTCGCCGCCGGCAGGCTGATGGGGCTCGGCGACGTCGCGGCCGCCTCGGTGCCGAAGACGACCCTCGTCGCGCCGCCCCGCGACGGCGGCATGATCTGCACCCGCACGTTCATCCCGCTGCGCATGCACACCTCGATCGGCGTTCTTGGCGCGGTCAGCGTCGCCACCGCGCTGCTGCTCGACGGCGCCGTGGGGCACGACCTCGCGGACGTCCCGCCGCCGGGTGAGCCCATGAGCATCGAGCACCCGGCCGGCCGCCTCGACGTGGTGGTCGAGCTGGACGGCACGTCCGTCCGGCGCGCCAGCATCGTCCGCACGGCCCGCAGACTCTTCGACGGCACCGTCTTCCCCCGGAGTTCCCGATGACCCTCAAGCACGAGATCGCCCACGTCGCGCACGTCGAGCTGCTGACGCCCGAGCCGGAGAAGAGCCTGTGGTTCTTCACCCGGATCATGGGCCTCACCGAGGTCGGCACCGAGGGCGACTCGGTGTACCTGCGGACGTGGGACGACTACGAGCACCACACGCTCAAGCTCACCGCGCACAGCACGTCCGGCATCCGGCGCACGGGGCTGCGCGCGTCCTCCCAGGAGGCCCTCGACCGGCGCGTCACGGCGATCGAGGACGCCGGGCTCGGCATCGGCTGGCGGGACGGCGACCCCGGCCTCGGCCCGACCTACGTGTTCCGCGACCCCGACGGCCACGAGATGGAGATCTACTGGGAGTCGGAGTGGTTCGAGGCGCCGCCGGAGCTGGCGCCGTCGCTGAAGAACCAGGCGCAGGCGTACCCGGCGATGGGCGTGTGCGTGCGCCGCCTCGACCACGTCAACTTCCTGGCCGCCGAGGTGGTGCCGAGCACCGACTTCCTGCGGGACGTCCTCGGCGGGCACGCCACCGAGCAGATCCGGCTGGACGACGGCACGATCGGTGCGCGCTGGATGACGTTCACCAACAAGTCCTACGACCTCGTCTACACGCGGGACTGGACGGGCAGCAACGGCCGCCTCCACCACATCGCGTTCGCGACCGATACCCGCGAGGACATCCTCCGCGCCGCCGACATCTTCCTCGACCACGGGGTCTTCATCGAGACGGGCCCGCACAAGCACGCGATCCAGCAGACGTTCTTCCTCTACGTCTACGAGCCGGGCGGCAACCGCATCGAGCTGTGCAACCCGTGCGCCCGGCTCGTCCTCGCGCCGGACTGGAAGACGATCACCTGGACGGAGGCGGAGCGCGCCAAGGGCCAGGCGTGGGGCCTGAAGACGATCGAGTCGTTCCACACCCATGGCACGCCGCCCGTCGAGTAGGCGGGGCCGGTCAGCCGGACAGGCGCCGCAGCAGGTCGCGGCTCGCGGCGGCCATCGCCGGCGGGACGTCCAGTTCCTCCAGCATGGTCGCCGCGGCCTCCATCTCGGCGGCGCGCCGGACGGCGTGCTTGTATGTGCCGCCGACGAGCCGGTCCACGGTGTGCTCGCCGGCCGCGGCCAGCTCTGCCACGATGTTCGCGCGGAGCCAGTCCTCGCAGCCGGCGGCCCGCGCCGCTTCGAGGGCCTCGACGACCGACCCGGCGAGGCCCTTGAAGAACACGCTGCGCAGCAGCTTGCGCTCGGCGGCGAGGCCGGCGGCGCCGTCCATCACCCGGACCTCGGCGCCGAGCGGGGCGAGGATCTCCGCGACCCGCGCGGCACCGCCGCCGCTGACCAGCAGCGGCGTGCGCAGCCCGCGCCCCGGCACCGGCGCCATGATCGCCACATCGGCGAACCGGACGCCCCGCTCCGCCGCGATCGCGTCGAGCTCGCGCTTGAGGCCGGGGGAGCCGGTGTTCAGGTCGGCCCAGACGGCGCCGTCGCCGACGGCCCCGGCGCCGGCCTTGAGCGCGGCGGCCGCGTCGTGCGCGCTGTTGACGCTCAGCACCAGGTCGGCTCCGGCCGCGGCCTCGGCCTCGCCGCCGCAGCCGACGATGCCGTCCCCCGCCGGGACGGCCGGGTCGTAGCCGCGCACGACGGCGCCCGCCGCGGCGAGGCCGCCCGCGATGGCGCCGCCCGCCTCGCCCAGTCCCAGCACTGCGATGACCGGCATGCCGTTGCCCTCCCTCGCTCGACCTCCCGCTCCGGCTACCCTAGATCAGCGACAAAAATGGCGACAATTCGGGAGTGCCGGTGAGCGACGTGGTGAGCGGGATCCGCGAGGCGATCCTGAGCGGCCGGTTCGTGCCGAACCAGCGGCTGATCGAGGCGGACCTGTCCGAGCAGTTCGCCGCCAGCCGCGCCGGCGTCCGCGCGGCCCTCGCCGAACTGGCCAACGAGGGCCTCATCGAGCGCGTGCAGAACCGCGGCGCCCGCGTCCGCGCGGTCTCCCTCGCCGAGGCCGTCGAGATCTCCGAGGTCCGGATGGTGGTCGAGGGCCTGTGCGCGGCCAAGGCCGCCGAGCGCGCCACCGCGGCCGACGCCGCCGAGCTGCGGGAGATCGGGGAGGAGATGCGCTCCGCCGTGGCGTCCGGCGACGTGCTCGGCTACTCCCGGCTGAACGAGCGCCTGCACCGCCGCGTCCGCGAGATCAGCGGGCAGCGGACGGCCTCGGGCGTCCTCGAGCGGCTGCGCGCGCAGAACGTCCGCCACCAGTTCCGGCTGGCCGTGCACCCCGGCCGCCCGCAGGCGTCGCTGCCGCAGCACACCGCCATCATCGACGCGATCGCCGCCGGCGACGCGGAGGCCGCCGAGCGCGCGGCCCGCGCCCACCTGCGCAGCGTCATCGAGACCCTCCCGGAGGTCGACCCCGGCCTCGCCCCCTGACGCGGAAAACCCTTGGCGCCCGCACGGCCCCGGCGGTTACCGTCGCGCATGCCGCCAGGACGATCTTGTCCGGCGGCGGTCGTCATCGAGCGAAAAGGAGGATCCCGATGACAACCACCGCCCTTGCCCTCGCCAAGGTCCGCAACATCGGGATCATGGCGCACATCGACGCCGGCAAGACGACGACCGCCGAGCGCATCCTGTACTTCACCGGCGTCTCGCACCGGATCGGCGAGGTGCACGACGGCGCCGCCGCGCTCGACTACATGAAGCAGGAGCGCGACCGGGGCATCACGATCACGTCCGCCGCGACGACCTGCCACTGGGCCGTCGAGGGCGACGGCCACACGATCAACCTCATCGACACGCCGGGCCACGTCGACTTCACCATCGAGGTCGAGCGGTGCCTGCGCGTCCTCGACGGGGCCGTGGCCGTGTTCGACGGCGTCGCGGGCGTCGAGCCGCAGTCGGAGACGGTGTGGCGGCAGGCCGACCGGTACGGCGTGCCGCGCGTCTGCTTCGTCAACAAGCTCGACCGGGCCGGCGCCGACTACCACCGGTGCGCGGCGATGATCCGCGAGCGGCTCGGCGCCGTCGCGCTGGTCGTGCAGCTGCCGATCGGGTCCGAGGCCGGGTTCGCGGGCGTCGTCGACCTCGTCGCCATGCGGGCCCACCTCTGGCCGGACGAGCGCCACACGGTCGTCGACGTCCCGGCCGGCCTGGCCGAGGACGCCCGGCGGTGGCGGCGCACGCTGGTCGAGACGGTCGCCGAGCACGACGAGCAGGTCATGGCGCTGTACCTGGACGGCATCGAGCCGTCCGAGGAGCAGCTCCACGCGGCGATCCGCCGGCTGACGGTCGCGTCGGCCGCGACGCCGGTGCTGTGCGGCAGCGCGTTCAAGAACAAGGGCGTCCAGCCCCTCCTGGACGCGGTCGTGCGGTACCTGCCGTCGCCCCTCGACGTTGAGGACGCGTCGGACGAGGCGCCGCTGTCCGCGCTCGCGTTCAAGGTCATGACCGACCGGCACCTCGGCCGGTTCACCTTCGTCCGGATCTACTCCGGGCGGCTCGAGTCGGGCGCCGCGGTGCTCAACAGCGTCAAGGGGCGGAAGGAGCGGATCGGCAAGATCTACCGCGTCCACGCGGACAAGCGGGTGGAGATCGCGTCGGCGGGCGCGGGCGACATCGTCGCCGTCATGGGCCTGAAGCAGACGACCACCGGCGAGACGCTCTGCGACGCCGCGCACCCGGTCGTCCTGGAGTCCATGGACTTCCCGGCCCCGGTCATCGAGGTCGCGATCGAGCCGCGGTCGCGGGGCGAGGGGGAGAGGCTGGGCGCGGCCGTCCACCGGCTGTCGGAGGAGGACCCGTCCTTCCAGGTCCGCGACGAGGACGGGCAGACCGTCATCGGCGGCATGGGAGAGCTCCACCTGGAGGTCCTCGTCGACCGCCTGAAGGAGGAGTTCCATGTCGAGGCCAACGTGGGCCGTCCCCGCGTCGCCTACCGCGAGACCGTCCGGCGGGCGGTCGAGCGCGTCGACCTGACGCACCGCAAGCAGACCGGCGGCAAGGGCCAGTACGCGAAGGTGCAGCTCTCCCTCGAACCCATCGAGGACGGGTACGAGTTCGTCAACCGGGTCACCGGCGGGCGGATCCCGAAGGAGTTCATCCCGTCGGTGGACGCGGGCTGCCAGGAGGCGCTGCGGGCCGGCTTCCTCGCGGGGTACGAGATGACGGGCGTGCGGGTCGTCCTCACCGACGGCGACTTCCACCCGGTCGACTCGTCCGAGCTCGCCTTCACGATCGCCGGCTCGCTGGCGGTCAAGGAGGCGGTCCGGCGCGCGTCCCCGGTGCTGCTCGAACCGGTGATGACCGTCGAGGTCACCACCCCCGAGGATCACCTGGGCGCGGTCATCGGCGACCTCAACGGCCGCCGCGGCCGGGTCGAGGGGACGGGCGAGCGCTCCGGCGCCCGGGTCGTCCGGGCCCTCGTCCCGCTGGCGGAGATGTTCGGCTACGTCGGTGATCTGCGCGGCATGACGTCCGGCCGAGGAGTCTTCACCATGCGGTTCGCGACGCACGCCGAGGTCCCGCCCGCGACCGCCGCGAAGATCATCGGCAGCTGACGCCCGGAGCCGGGGCCGCACGGGAGCGTGCGGCCCCGGTTCAGCTCCAGATCGTCACGTAGACCGGGGGGCGGAACCGGGACGGGGGGACGCCCGAGCCGGGGGAGCGCATGATGTGCAGGGCCTCGGCCGTGGCGAGGAACCGGCGGAACCCGCTCGCGAGCGGCGGGCGCCGGTCGGGGGCCAGCGTGGTCGCGTGCCAGGCGATCTCCGCCGGCGTCGCGGGCGTGCCGATGACGCGCAGCTCGCCGCGCTGCACCCGCGGCGCCACCAGGTGCGCGATCGCGACCGCGAGGCCGTCGCCGTCGGCCGCGGCCGCCCAGGCGGCGGTCTGGTTCGGGTAGACGCGGACCCGGTCCTCGGGCACCTTCAGCCGGCGCAGCAGCCGGGACGTCTCGCTGGACGGATCGGTCCCGGACGGGTCCACCAGCCAGCGCGGGCGCGGGGCCGGGGCGGTGCCGACGGCGACCAGCCGGGCCCGGAAGACGGGCTCGCTGACCAGGCCCTCGCCGTCCGCGAGGTGCGGGCCGAGCGCGACGTCGGCGAGGCGGTTGTGCAGCAGCACGGCCATCTCCCGACCGGCCGCGACACCGGCGCCGCCCTCGACCTCGCGCGGGGAGCGGGCCGCGAACGCCTCCAGCAGCGGGGTCGCGACGAACTCGGCGACGGCGGGGACGGCGACGACCCGCAGCGTCTCGGGCGCGCCCCGCGCGGCGCGGACCGCGCCCTCCGCCTCGGCGCCCAGCACCACCATCTGCGAGGCGACCGGCAGCAGCCGGGCGCCGCCCTCGGTGAGCGTCATCCCGCCGGGCCCGCGGACCAGCAGCGGGTCGCCGAGGTGCCGGCGCAGCGCGGTGAGCGCCTGCGACACGGCGGGCTCGCTCACGTCCAGCGCCCGCGCGGCCTCCTTCACCGAGCCGAGCCGGGCGACGAGGATGAACGCGCCGAGCTGCGTCAGCGTCATGCCGACCAGTGTGCGCCGTTCCGCCGCCCGCGTTAAGCCTTCGCTTATCCGGCTGTTGTGGGCCCGCGCGGGCGGGGTGAGAATCCGCGCACATCCCCGCCTCAGGGAGGGCGCCGTGCAGGTCCCCGCGAATTTCGAGTACGCGAAGGCGACGACGGTCGAGGAGGCGCTCGCGCTGCTCGCGCGGCACGGCGAGGAGGCCCGCGTCGTGGCCGGCGGGCACAGCCTCATCCCGATGATGAAGCTGCGGCTCGCCCAGCCGGACGCGCTGATCGACATCAACGACGTGGCGGAGCTGTCCCGCATCCGGATCGACGGCGGCGACCTGTGCGTGGGCGCGCTCGTGCGGCACGCGGAGCTGCTCGGCTCCGCCGTGGCGGGCGAGCACTTCCCGATCCTGCACGACGCGGAGCGGGTGATCGCCGACCCGGTGGTGCGCAACCGGGGGACGGTCGGCGGCTCGCTCTGCCAGGCCGACCCGTCGGAGGACCTGTCGGCGGCGTTCGGCGCGCTGCGCGCGTCGGCGGTGATCCGCGGGCCGGACGGGGAGCGGGTCGTGCCGCTCCGCGAGTTCCACACCGGCCCGTACGAGACGGTCGTCGAGCCGGGGGAGCTGCTGACCGAGCTGCGCGTTCCGATCCGGCCCGGCGGGTCGAGCGCCTATGTGAAGGTCGAGCGGCGCGCCGGGGACTGGCCGCTCGCCGCCGCCGGGGCCGTGCTCCGGCTGGCGGACGGCCGCATCGCCGAGGCCGGGATCGGGCTGACGGCCGTCCGCGCCGAGCACTTCGCCGCCGCCGAGGCCGAGGACGTGCTGCGCGGCGCCGTCCCGTCCGAGGAGGTCTTCGCCGAGGCGGGGCGGGTCGCCGCCGAGCACTGCGACCCCGGCTCCGACCAGCGGGGCCCCGCCGACTACAAGCGCCACCTGGCCGGTGAGCTGACCACCCGCGCGCTGCGCCGCGCCTACGAGAGGTGCCTGCCGTGAACATCACCGTGACCGTCAACGGGCGGCCGTACACGCGGGACGTCGAGCCGCGGCTGCTGCTCGTCCACTTCCTGCGGGACGAACTGGACCTCACCGGGACGCACTGGGGCTGCGACACGTCCAACTGCGGCGCCTGCGTCGTCTGGCTGGACGGCGTGCCGGTGAAGTCGTGCACCGTGTTGGCGGTGATGGCCGCCGGCAAGGAGGTCAGCACCGTGGAGGGGCTCGAACGGGACGGGGAGCTCGACCCCGTCCAGAAGGGCTTCACCGAGTGCCACGGCCTGCAGTGCGGGTTCTGCACGCCGGGGATGATGATGACGTCGCGCTGGCTCCTGGACCGCAACCCGGACCCGTCCGAGGCGGAGATCCGGGAGGCGGTGTCGGGGCAGATCTGCCGGTGCACCGGATACGAGAACATCGTCCGGTCCGTGCGCTGGGCGGCCGAGCACCCCGCGCGCGACGCCGCCGAGGACGTGGCGCGATGAGCGAGAACGGGCACGGGTTCGGGCGGGTGCCGCGCAAGGAGGACGCCCGTTTCATCCGCGGCAAGGGCACCTACGTCGACGACATCAAGCTGCCGGGGATGCTGCACGGGGCGATCCTGCGCAGCCCGCACGCGCACGCGCGGCTGGCCGCCGTCGACACGAGCGCGGCCGAGGCGCACCCGCAGGTGCGGGCCGTCATCACCGGCGAGACGCTCGCCGGGCTGGACCTCGCCTGGATGCCGACGCTGTCCGGCGACGTCCAGGCGGTCCTCGCGACCGACAAGGTGCGGTTCCAGGGGCAGGAGGTCGCGTTCGTCGTCGCCGACTCCCACTACGCGGCGCGGGACGCGCTCGAACTCATCGACGTCGACTACGAGGCGCTGCCGCCGGTCATCGACGCCCGCACCGCGCTGGACGACGGCGCGCCCGTCATCCGCGACGACCTCGAAGGGCGCACCGACAACCACATCTTCGACTGGGAGGCGGGCGACGCCGAGCAGACCGACCGGGTCTTCGACGAGGCCGACGTGGTGGTCGCGCAGGACGTCCTGTACCCGCGCGTGCACCCGGCCCCGCTGGAGACGTGCGGGATCGTCGCCGACATGGACAAGGTGACCGGCAAGCTCACCGTCCACACCACCACCCAGGCCCCGCACGCGCACCGCACCGTGTACGCGCTGGTCGCCGGGCTGCCCGAGCACAAGATCCGGGTCGTGTCGCCGGACATCGGCGGCGGCTTCGGCAACAAGGTCGGCATCTACCCCGGCTACGTCTGCGCGATCGTCGGGTCGATCGTCACCGGCCGCCCGGTCAAGTGGACGGAGGACCGGTCGGAGAACCTGATGACGACCTCGTTCGCCCGCGACTACCACATGCGGGGCGAGATCGCCGCGACGCGGGACGGCCGCGTCCGCGGGCTGCGGGTGACGGTGCTCGCCGACCACGGCGCGTTCAACGGGACCGCGCAGCCGACCAAGTTCCCCGCCGGGTTCTTCCACGTGTTCACCGGCTCGTACGACATCGAGGCCGCGCACTGCGCCGTCACCGGCGTCTACACCAACAAGGCGCCGGGCGGCGTCGCCTACGCCTGCTCGTTCCGCATCACCGAGGCCGCCTACCTGGTCGAGCGCATGATGGACATGCTCGCCGCCGAACTCGGCGTCGACCCGGCCGAGCTGCGGCTCCGCAACCTGCTGCACGCCGAGCAGTTCCCGTACTCGACCGCGACCGGCTGGGAGTACGACTCCGGCGACTACCCGCGCACGCTGCGCAAGGCGATGGAGATCGCCGGGTACGACGAGTTGCGCGCCGAGCAGGCCGGCCGGCGCGAGCGCGGCGAGCTGATGGGCATCGGGATCAGCTTCTTCACCGAGGCGGTCGGCGCCGGCCCCCGCAAGCACATGGACATCCTCGGGCTCGGCATGGCGGACGGCGCCGAACTCCGCGTCCACCCCACCGGCAAGGCCGTGCTGCGGATCTCCGTCCAGACGCAGGGGCAGGGCCACGAGACGACGTTCGCGCAGATCGTCGCGCACGAACTCGGCATACCGGTGGACGACGTCGAGGTCGTCCACGGCGACACCGACCAGACGCCGTTCGGCCTCGGCACCTACGGGTCGCGCTCCACCCCGGTGTCGGGCGCGGCGACGGCGGTCGTCGCGCGGAAGGTGCGCGAGCGGGCCCGGATCGTCGCGGGCGCGATGCTGGAGGCCGCCCCCGAGGACCTCGAATGGACGCCGGGACGCTGGGTCGTGCGCGGCGACCCGGCGTCCGGCGCGACCATGCGGGAGATCGCGATGGCCGCGCACGGCAGCCTCGAACTCCCCGAGGGCGTCGAAGGCCACCTCGACGCGACGACCGTCTACAACCCGCCGAACCTGACCTACCCGTTCGGCGCCTACATCGCGGTCGTGGACGTCGACCCGGGGACGGGCAAGGTCACCGTCCGGCGGTTCGTCGCGGTGGACGACTGCGGCGTCCGGATCAACCCGATGATCGTCGAGGGGCAGGTGCACGGCGGCCTCGCCGACGGGGTCGGGATGGCGCTCATGCAGGTCATGGCGTTCGACGAGGACGGCAACCACCTCGGCGCCTCGTTCATGGACTACCTGCTGCCGACCTCGATGGAGTGCCCGTCGTGGGAGCTGGGCGAGACCGTCACGCCGTCCCCGCACCATCCGCTCGGCGCGAAGGGCGTCGGCGAGTCGGCGACGGTCGGCTCGCCCGCCGCGATCGTCAACGCGGTCGTGGACGCGCTCGCGCCCTACGGCGTCCGGCACGCCGACATGCCGCTCACCCCGGCGAACGTCTGGCGCGTCATCCAGGGGCGGCCGTTCCGCACGGACCTGGCGATCCCGTGACCGGCCGGGCCGAGCGACTGCGCGGCGAGCGGACGCCCTACGTCCTCGCCACGGTGGTGCGGGCGGAGCGTCCGACGAGCGCGAGGGCCGGCGACCGGGCGCTCGTCCTGCCGGACGGGACGATGGAGGGGTTCGTCGGCGGCCACTGCGCCGAGTCGGCGGTCCGCGACCAGGCGCTCCGGCTGCTCGCATCGGGCGAGTCGACGCTGCTGCGCATCACGCCCGGCGCCGAGAGCGACCCGCTGGACGGCCTGGTGACGGTGAGCAACCCGTGCCTGTCCGGCGGGACGGTCGACGTGTTCCTCGAAGCGGTGATCCCGCCCGCGCTGCTCCACGTGCACGGGGACGGGCCGGTCGCGCGGGCGCTCGCCGACGTCGGCCGCGCGGCCGGCTTCGACGTCCGGCCCATGGCCGCCGGCCCGCCCCTTCCGGACGCGGCGGCGGTCGTCGTCGCCGCCCACGGCCGCGACGAGGAGACCGTCCTGCGGGCGGCACTCGACGCCGGGGTCCCCTACATAGGTCTGATCGCGAGCCGGAAACGAGGTTCATCAGTGGTCTCGGCCCTGGACGGCGGCGAACGCGTCCGCACCCCGGCGGGCCTGGACATAGGCGCCCGAACCGCCCCCGAGATCGCGCTGTCGGTCCTGGCGGAGATCCTCTCGCTGCGTCCCCGCCCGGCCCCGGCGCCGGAGCCGGGCCCCGCCGCGGAGACGGAGGGGTGCCGCCACTGAACGTTGACGCCCCGTCCCCGCCCGAATTAGATTCGGTTCCCGATCGGTCGGCGACAGGGAGGCGGGCGGATGCGAGCTGCACGGCGGGCATGGCGGCGGCTGGAACCGGTGCACGCGATGATCTACTTCGTGCCGGAGGCGCCCGAGCGGTACGCGGCCCTCGGCCTGGACCCGCGGACCGCCTACTTCGCCTCGCGCTCGGCGGCCTTCGGGCGCGCCTCCGCCGAGCTCGTGATCGCGACGTTCTACAACTTCAGCCCCGCCGTCGTCCGCACCGCGCTTCCGGCGGCCTGGGAGAAGGCGGCCCCGGAGCAGGTGCTCGCCGCCCGGGAGGAGGCGGCCGGCGCCGCGCTCCGCCGCGCGGGCATCGACCGGCTGCCGGACCTGGAGGAGACCGCCTCCCTCGCCCGCCGCGCCGCCGAGGCGGCCGCCGACCACGTGCAGGGCCGGCCGCTCTTCGCGGCGCACGCCTCGCTGCCCTGGCCGGACGAGCCGCTCCTCCAACTCTGGTGGGCGCAGACCCTCCTGCGCGAGTTCCGCGGCGACGGCCACATCGCCGTCCTCACCGCCGAGGGCGTCGCCCCGATCGAGGCGCTCGTCCTGCACGCGGCCACCGGCACCATGCCCAAGTCGTTCCTCACCGGGACCCGGGCCTGGCCCGCCGAGCAGTGGGACGCGACCGCGGAGCGCCTCCGCGCCCGGGGCCTGCTGGACGGCGAATCCCTCACCCCGGAGGGCGAGGCGTTCCGGCACCGCATCGAGGACCGCACCGACGAGCTGGCCCTGCCCGCCTACGCAGCCCTAGGCGAGCACGACTGCGAACGCCTAGCCGAACTGGCCCGCCCCTTCGGCAGAGCGGTAGTAGACGCCGGCCTATTCACCCTCGCCTAACCCACCCCACCCCACCCGTCTCGTTGACCTGCGGCGTGTTGTTGTTATGAGCGGCCGCATAACAACAACACGCCGCAGGTCAACGATGAGCACTAGTCTCGGGGCGGACGGGACGCCCGGTCCCGCATGCCGGTGAGGAGTCCGCAGTGTTCGAGTCCGTGCTCGTGGCGAACCGCGGGGAGATCGCGGGCCGGATCCTGCGCACCGCCCGCGCGATGGGCCTCAAGGCCATCGCCGTGTACTCCGACGCCGACGCCGACCTGCCGTTCGTGGCCGAGGCGGACGAGGCCGTCCTCATCGGCCCCGCCGACCCGGGCCGCAGCTACCTGAACGTGCCCGCGATCCTGGAGGCGGCGCACCGCACCAACGCCGGCGCGATCCACCCCGGCGACGGCGTCCTCGCCGAGAATGCCTCGCTCGCCCGGCAGGCCGCCGAGCGCGGCCTGGTCTGGGTCGGCCCGCCGCCGCTCGCCATCGCCCGGATGAACGACAAGATCAACTCCCGGAACCTGATGAGGGAGGCGGGCGTCCCGGTCGGGCACGGGGTGTGGGAGCCCGTCCCGGACGCCGGCACGGCCGCCGAGGAGGCCGAGCGCATCGGCTACCCCGTCATGGTGAAGCCCGCCGCGGGCGACGGCGGCGTCGGCCTGGCCGTCGCGCACGACGAGCCGTCGCTCCGCACCGCCTACGAGACGGCCCGCGCCGCCGCCGACCGCGTCTTCGGGCACGGCGAGGTGCTGCTGGAGCGGTACGTGCCGGGCGCCCTGCACATCGAGGTGCAGATCCTCGGCCTCCCGGACGGGACGGTCGTCGCGTTCGGCGAGCGCGACTGCTCGGTCCAGCGCCGCTACCAGAAGATCGTCGAGGAGACCCCGTCGCCGGGCCTCGACCCCGCCCTCCGCGACCGGATGCTGGCCGCCGCCGTCCGCGCCGGGGAGGCCGTCGGCTACCGCGGCATCGGCAGCGTCGAGTTCCTCGTCGACCCGGCCGCGCGGGAGTTCGCGTTCCTGGAGATGTGCACCCGGCTGCCGTCCGGGCACGTCGCCACCGAGATGACCACCGGCATCGACCTCGTCGAGCAGCAGTTCCGCGTCGCCGGCGGCGAGCCCGTCTCGTTCACCGACCCGGCCCCGCGCGGCCACGCCATCGTGTTCCGCGTCCACGCCGAGGACCCGCGGGAGTTCCTGCCCGGCTCCGGCGAGATCAAGGTGTGGGAGGAGCCCGTCGGCGACGGCATCCGCATCGACGCCGGCTACGCCGAGGGCACCACCGTCACCCCGGCCTACCATCCGCTGCTCGCCAAGCTCGGCGTCCGCGGCGACGACCGCGCCCACGCGCTCGCCCGGGCCCGCGCCGCCGTCGACGCCTTCCGCATCGAGGGCCCGCCGACGAACCTGCCCTTCCTCCGCGAACTCCTGGACCGCCCCGAGTTCACCGACGGCGCCTACGACACCGGGCTCGTGGGCCGCATGCGTCCGGCGCGATGACGGCCGTCATAAAGTAGGGCCGTGTACTGCGACCGCTGCGGCGAGCCCGCCGCCGAGGGCGACCACGCCACGTGCCGCTCCGCCCGCGAGATGGAACCGCCCCGCTACTGCGCGCACTGCCGCCGCCGGATGATCGTCCAGGTGACCCCGCTCGGCTGGACGGCCCGGTGCGCCGAGCACGGCGTCCTTCAGAACGACAGCGCGTAGGTCAGCAGGTCCACGCCCGGAGCGGGCGCCCAGTCGCGCTCCGGCGTCCGCACGAAGCCGAGCCGCTCGTACATCCGATGCGCGGCGCCCATGTTGTGCTGCGTGGAGATCCGCAGCCCGCGCAGCCCGGCCGCCCGCGCCCGCTCGACGCACGCCACGACCATGGCGCGCCCGGCGCCCTTCCCGCGCGCCTTCTCCCGGACGGCGAGCATCCGGAACTCCGCCTCGTCGGGCCCGGCGAGCTCCGCGTAGGGGCTGCCGGGCGGGCAGTAGGCGACGGCCCCGGCGACCTCGCCCCCGACCTCCGCGACGAGCAGCTCGGCCTTGGCGGCCCGGTCACCGGCGTCCCACAGCGTCTTCACGTACGACGACTCGGGCGACACGAGCCCGCCGTGCACGTAGACCTCCACGGTCAGCTCACCGACGAGGTCGTACTCCTCGGGCCGTGCCACCCGCACGACCACGTCCTCGGACACCGCTGGTCCGGCCTCCATGCGCATCGCCTGTTTCTCCGCGTCTCGCCACGGCCGGCGGGCCGTGCCGAACCAGGGTATTGGCATGCATCGCGGTCGAAGACGCCGCACTCTGCTCGAAGACGCCGCACTCTTGACGGTGCCGCGCACCGGCCTGTTGATTGGCGTGGAGCCAATAACCCTGGGAGGGCTGATGCCGGTTCCCCGCTCCATCCTCGGCGCGCAGGACGCCACCGACATGGACCTGGAGGTCGTCGCCGGCGCCTGGCCGGACGACGTGCGCGGCCACTACGTCGTCAGCACCTCCGACCAGCGGACCCGCCCCCGGCACGCGTTCTTCGGCGACGGGATCATCGCGCGGATGCCGCTCCGGCCCGGCCCGGACGGGCGCTTCCCCTGGCGGGCCCGCGTCATCGGCACCCCGTCCGTCCGGCTGCGCGGCAGGCGCCCCGACCTGTTCACCGCCGGGCCGGTCGGCACCGACTCGCCGTGGGGGTTCGTCAACGCCGCCAACACCGCGCCGCTCCCGTGGGGCGACCGGCTCTTCGCCACCTGGGACGCCGGGCGCCCCGTCGAGGTCGACCCGGTCACGCTGGACTTCGTCGCCGAGGTCGGGCACCGCGACGACTGGAAGCCCGCCATGGACCACCCCGTCCTGCCGCTGATCTCCACCACCGCCCACCCGGTCGTCGACCCCGAGCGCGGCTGCCTGTGGAGCGTCAGCCGCGACGTGCTGACCGGCGCCGTCTCCGTGATCCGCTACGACGGGACCGGTACCCGCGTCCACCGCTGGGACGTCGAGGGCGCGGCGCTCCCGCAGGCCGCCCACACCATCACCCAGACCCGCGACTGGCTCGTCCTGGCCGACACCGCCTACAAGATCGAGGTCGAGGAGATCTTCGGCGGGGACCGCACCGCCCCCAACAACCCGGGCGGCCCCGTCCTGCTGATCCGCAAGGACGACCTGGTCCCCGGACGGGGCTCCGCCCCCTGCACGGAGTTCCATCTGGCCCCCGAGGTCAACCACTTCTACGCCCGCTACGACGACTCCGACAGCATCGAGGTCGTCATGGAGCACGGCGAGGGCGTGGACATCGGGATGTACCTCCGCGAGGACGACGTCGACCTCCACGGCCGCCCGGTCGACCCGGCCCTGCGCGGCATGTACTGCCACGGCATGGCGCCCGCGCTCACGACCGTCCTGCGGTTCGACCCGGAGACCGGCCGGATCACCGAGCGCGCCCGCGCCCGCGACCCGGAGCGCTGGTGGCAGGCCGAGCTGTCGGCGATCGACTGGAGCATCGAGGGGCAGACCGCCCCGACCCGGCACCACCTCGTCTACCTCGGCTTCCACCCGGAGGCGGTCAACCGCCGCGCCCTGCGCAACTACGCGGGCCGCGTCGACCCGTCGCTGTTCCCGGCCGAGGAGACCCCGGCCGTCCTGGTGAGCCACGGCCGCGAGGACCTGAAGGCCCTCGCGGAGTGGACGTTCGCGCTGGACGACTACCCGACCTCGCCGTCCTTCGTCCCGCGCGGGCGCGGCGGCAGCCGCTACGCGGGCGCGGAGCCCGGCGGCCACGACGGCTACCTGGTCGTGGCCGTCCACAACGACGACCGCTTCCGCGTCGAGCTCTTCGACGCCGCCGATGTCGGGCGCGGCCCCGTCGCCGTGCTGGCGCCGCCGAACGGCACCACGGTCCCGTTCCTGATCCACTCGGCCTGGATGCCCCACGCCGTCCCGGCGCCGGACGTCGAACGGCTCCGCTTCGCCGACGACCTGGACTCCCGCCTGGACCGGCTGGACCCCGACCTGGCCGCGACGGCCCGCGAGGTCGCCGCCGAGCTGGACGCCCGCTAACCCAGGTCCCGGCAGGACGACTCGCCGGGGAGCAGCGGCCGGAGGCGGACGGAGTAGGTCTTCCCGCCACTGCGCCAGGAGGTGCCCGGCTCCGTGTCGGGCACCTTCCCCGACGGCGCCAGGGTGCAGACGGCCCCGGCCACCGGCACCCCGTCGCCGAGCGGTTCCAGCGGCCACTCCTCGGCCGCGCCGCTCCCCGCCATCTCGCCCGCGAGCACCGCCGTCTTCTCGGGCGCGTACGGCTTCGGCTCCGCGGACTGGTCGGACGCGGCCCACCCGGCCGGGTCGAGCCTCGTCAGGAAGCGGCCCTCCGGGCCGGTCTGCGACTCCGGCTGGATGATGCGGGTCGTGGCGCCGCCCATCGTGACCACCGCGATGATCGCGTCGGCGATCCGGTCGGAGCCGACCGTGTGCGAGCGGTCGAGGCCCGCCGCGCGCGCCTCGTCCAGGAGCCGCCGCAGCGCCTCCGGTCTCAGGCGGTACTCGGTCAGCCCGTCTCGGGACGCGGCCACCGCGCGTCCCGTGGAGTAGAGGGAGAAGTCGGGGACGGAGCCGGGGCCGCCGAGGCCGGCGATGCCTCCGGTCTTGCGCCGGCGCAGCACGAGGTGCTCGCCGGCGGGGGTGTCCTTGGCGGGGGACGAGGTCGTGGACGTGGCGGGTGCGGGGGGCGGCGTGGGCCCGGCTTCTCCGGAGCCGTCGCCGCAGGCGGCCGCCGCGCAGGCGGTCAGCGCCGCGCAGGCGAGAGCCGGCACCCAGCGGGAACGTGTGTACGGACCGGCCATGGAGCTTGGACGCCCCGCCCCGGACGCCCGGTTCCGCCCGTTACAAAAACGCCCGCCGAAGACTGTGGGATCCGGCGGGCGCCCCCGCCGCGGGCCCGCGCTAGTGTGCGGCCTTGTGAGCGTGCTCGTGATCACCGGGACCTGTACGGGTGTGGGGAAGACGGTCGTCACCGCGGCGCTGGCCACGGTCGCCGCGGCCCGCGGATCGTCGGTCGCCGTCGTCAAACCCGGCCAGACCGGGGTGCGCGACGGCGAGCCCGGCGACCTCGACGAGGTGCGCCGCCTCGCCGGGATCGGCGACGGGCACGAGTTCGCCCGCTTCCCCGACCCGCTGTCCCCGGCCGCCGCCGCCCGCCGCGCCGGGCTCCCGCCCGTCCGGCTCGCGGAGGCCGCCGAACGCGTCCGCGACCTGGCGGACCGGCACGACCTCGTGCTCGTCGAGGGCGCGGGCGGCCTCCTCGTCCGCTACGACGACGAGGGCGCCACGATCGCCGACCTCGCGCGCCGGCTCGGCGCCGCCGCCCTCGTCGTGACCCGCCCCGACCTTGGCACGCTCAACCACACGGCGCTCACCCTGGAGGCGATGGCGCACCGCGGCGTGCAGCTCGCCGGGGTGGTGATCGGCGCGTGGCCGGACGACCCGGACCTCGCGATGCGCAGCAACATCCGCGACCTGGAGACCATCGCGGCCCGCCCGCTGTCGGGCGCGCTGCCCGCCGGCGCGGCCGCCCTGGACCCGGCGGAGTTCCTGCCGGCCGCGCACCGCGGCCTGGCCCCCTCGCTCGGCGGCGGTTTCGACGCCGCCGCCTTCCGCGACAGCCACCGCCCCGACAAGGAGAACACGTGACGGACATCCTCGAAACCGCCCGCCGCCAGGTCCTGGACGAGGGGAGGGGCCTGTCCGAGCGGCAGGTGCTGGACGTCCTCACCCTGCCGGACGACCGGCTGGAGGACCTGCTCGCACTCGCCCACGAGGTCCGGATGCGCTGGTGCGGCCCCGAGGTCGAGGTCGAGGGGATCGTCTCGCTGAAGACCGGCGGCTGCCCCGAGGACTGCCACTTCTGCTCCCAGTCCGGCACGTTCGAGTCGCCGGTCCGCTCGGTGTGGCTGAACATCCCCGAACTCGTCGAGGCCGCGAAGGAGACCGCGAAGACCGGCGCCACCGAGTTCTGCATCGTCGCCGCCGTCCGCGGCCCGGACGAGCGGCTGATGTCGCAGGTCCGCGAGGGCGTCAAGGCCATCAACGACGCCGTCGAGATCAACATCGCCTGCTCGCTCGGCATGCTCACCCGGGAGCAGGTGGACGAGCTCGCCGCGATGGGCGTCCACCGCTACAACCACAACCTGGAGACGGCCCGCTCCCACTTCCCGAACGTGGTCACCACCCACTCGTGGGAGGAGCGCTGGGAGACCCTCCGCATGGTGAAGGACGCCGGCATGGAGGTGTGCTGCGGCGGCATCGTCGGCATGGGCGAGACCCTCGGGCAGCGCGCGGAGTTCGCCGCGCAACTGGCCGACCTCGACCCCGACGAGGTCCCGCTGAACTTCCTGGCGCCCCGCCCCGGCACCCCGTTCTCCGACCTCCCCCTGGTCGAGGGCCCCGAGGCCCTGAAGACGATCGCGGCCTTCCGCCTGGCCCTGCCCCGCACCATCCTCCGCTACGCCGGCGGCCGCGAACTCACCCTCGGCGACCTCGGCACACGCGAAGGCATGCTCGGCGGCATCAACGCCATCATCGTCGGCAACTACCTGACCACCCTCGGCCGCCCGGCCCAAAAGGACCTGGACCTGCTCACCGACCTCCACATGCCCATCAAGGCCCTCTCCCAGACCCTCTGACCCTGCTGTGAGCGCGCGGACTGGGCGGCCGCGCGCTCACACAGCCCGGAGGACGGACCCGTCCCCGCCGCTGTGGCCCTCGCCGCGGCCGTGATCAGCTCTCCCACGTCATCCAGTGGGTGGTGTCGATCTCCAGATCGAACGGGTCGGGGAGGTGGATCGTCTCGCCGAACGCCCAGGACTCCTGGTGCAGGTAGGCGCCCGTGGCCCGGTCGGGGATGCAGTACAGCGTCGATCTGGCGATCTTGGGCGCCCGGTCGATGAGGAGGTAGTAGGGGACCTCTGCCTTCGCATAGCCGGTCCACTTGTTCTTCTCGCGCGGAGGAGTCTGCCGCGGCGGCCGGTCGCCGTCGGCTCCCCACCTGGACGTGACCTCCACGACCATCTCGATCTCATCGGAGGCGAGTTCGGGCAGCCGCGCCCTTTCGCTCGCGAGAAGGATCTCCTCGGTCGTGACGACGAGGTCGGGGATGTAACCGTCGTCCAGTCCGACGAGCCGTACCCCGGCGACCTGCTGCACCGCCCACGGGAACTCGGAGTCGGCGTCCCCGGCCCTCTCGAAGGCCCGGGTGATGAACCGGATGGGGCCGCCATGGGAAAGTCCTGGGGGCGGGGACACGACGACCTTTCCTCCGATGATCTCGATCCGGGATCCTTCGGGGGCGTCGACGTGGTCGTCGAGTTCACCGCGCACCCACAGGTTGTAGGGCGTATCGGGCAGTCTCGACACTTCTTCGCTGGACAAGGTCTTCACGTTTTGTGACTCCTCCCTCACGATCTGCTCCCGGTCATCGTAGAGAAGGGATGTACCCAGCGTAGCCAAATCGTTCGAACTTGTGCTCGAAAATCTTGAGGGCCGTGGGCGGGCGCGGAGGGGTCAGCGGCTCAGGCGGGTGATGAACTTGTAGCGGTCGCCGCGGTAGAGGGACTGGGCCCATTCGACGGGCTGGCCCGTGGTGTCGAAGGCGTGGCGGGAGAGGAGGAGCATCGGGAGGCCCACGTCCACGCCGAGGAGCTGGGCGTCGTGGGGGGTGGCGAGGACGGTCTCGATCGTCTCCTCGGCCTCGGTCAGGTGGACGTCGTAGGCCGTCGCGAGCGTCTCGTACAGGGAGTGGTGGCGGGACAGCTCGCGGCGCAGGCCGGGGAAGCGGCGGGCCGGGAGGTGCGACGTGTCGATCGACATGGGCTCGCCGTCGGCGAGGCGGAGCCGGTGGACGCGCAGGACGCGGCCGCCCGGACGGATGCACAGGAGCGTCGCGAGGCTCTCGTCCGCGCTGACGTAGCCGGCCTCCAGGATGCGGGTCTCGGGGCGCAGCCCGTGGTGCCGCATGTCCTCGGTGTAGCTGACGAGCTGGAGTTCCTGCGCGACCTTCGGCTTGGCGACGAAGGTCCCTTTGCCCTGGATGCGCTGGAGGCGCCCCTCGACGACGAGCTCGGCGAGCGCCTGCCGGACGGTGGTGCGCGACGTCTCGTACTTCTCGGCGAGCGTCCGCTCGGGCGGGAGCGGGCTGCCGGCGGGCAGCGACTGGATCAGCTCCACCAGCAGCTCTTTGAGCTTGTAGTACTTGGGGATGCGCGGCGCCTGGTTGGGGTGCCGCTTACCGATGCCCGCGAGCGCGGCCCGGTCGAACCCGTGCTCGAACCCGCCCCCGTGCCGGGGCCCGCCCCTGACCTCCGTCACGGCATCTCCTCACGTTCATCATCGGTTTCCCCCGATGTTATGCGTGCAGACTACGGCCGGTAGAAGAGGCGACCTCCGCCAGGGCCGTCCGGAGGCGTGTGAGGTCCGACTCGTCCAGTGTGGCGCGGGCGGTGAGGCGCAGGCAGGCGCGGCCCTTCGGGACGGACGGGGGACGGAAGCAGCCGACGCGGAGCCCGTGCTCAGCGCAGATCTCGGCGGCGCGCAGCGCGGCGTGCGGCTCGCCGAGGAAGACGGGGACGACGGCGGCGGCCGGCGCGGCGGTCTCCAGGCCGGAACCGGCCGCGAGGTTTGCGATCCGCAGGGCCCGGTCACGGGCGCGGACGGGCAGGCCGGGGTCGGATTCCAGCACGTCGAGCGCGGCGAGCGCGGCGCCCGCGGCGGGCGGGTTCAGGCCGGTGTCGAAGATGAACGAGCGCCCGGTGTCGACCAGCGCCTCGATCACCTCGGGCGCGCCGAGGACCGCGCCGCCCTGGGACGCGAGGGACTTCGACAGCGTCAGCGTCAGGACGACGTCGGGTTCGCCCGCGAGGCCGGCGGCGTGCGCGGCGCCGCGGCCGTGCTCGCCCACGACGCCGAGCGCGTGCGCCTCGTCGACGACCAGCAGCGCGCCGTGCGTCCGGGCCGCCGCGTGCAGCGCGTTCAGCGGTGCGAGGTCGCCGTCCACGGAGAACACCGCGTCGGTGACCACGATGGCGTCCGCCTCCTCGCGGTCGGCGAGGGCGTCCTCGACGGCGGCCGCGTCCCGGTGCGGGACGATCGCGACGCGGGCCCGCGACAGCCGGCACGCGTCCACGATCGAGGCGTGGTTGACCTGGTCGGACACGACGAGGGTGCCCGGCCCGGCCAGGGCGGTCACGGCGCCGAGGTTCGCCAGGAAACCGGAGGAGAAGACCAGCCCGGCGGCGCTGCCGGTGAACGCGGCGAGCCGCCGGTCGAGTTCGGCGTGCAGCTCCGTCGTGCCGGTGACCAGCCGCGAGCCGGTCGAGCCGGTGCCCCACGCGCGGGCGGCGGCGCACGCGCCCTCCACCAGGCGGGGGTCGCCGGACAGGCCCAGGTAGTCGTTGGACGCCAGGTCCGTCAGCCTGTCGGGACGGGCGCGCAGCGTCCGGCGCAGCCCGGCCCCGGCCCGCCGCGCCGCCGCGTCCCGGAGCCTGGCCAGAGGGTCTCGTCCTGCGGTCATGCCGGGAATCCTGCCAGGTGGCGCGGGGGCCGGGGCAGCAGCCCCGGCACCAAGGGGCATGGGCGATGATGGTCGCGTGCCTACCTTGACCGATCTGGTCCGTGATCACACCGATCTCACCGAGACCGACCTGGAATGGCTGCACGCGCTCGTGTCCGACTGGCAGCTCCTCGCCGACCTGTCCTTCGCGGACCTGCTGCTGTGGGTGCCGCTGCGGTCGGCGGACGCGCTGCCCGCCGAGGGGGCGTCCCGCGGCCGGCGGGGTCGGATGGACACCGGCGCCGCCGTGCCCGGCTGGGTGGCGATCGCGCAGATGCGCCCCACGACCGGCCCGACCGCCTACCCCGAGGACCTCGTCGGCAAGGTCGTCCGGACGGGGCGCCGCGGCCTCATCGACGTGGCGTGGCGGGAGCGCCGGATCGTCCGGGAGGGCGACCCCGAGTGGGGCAGCGGCATCCCCGTCCGGGAGGAGTCGATCCCGGTGCGGCGCGGCGCCAAGATCCTCGGGGTGATCCAGCGCAGCACGAACCTCAGCTCGGCGCGCACCCCGTCCCGGCTGGAGCTGACCTACCTGCAGAGCGCCAGCGACCTTGCCACGATGATCGCCGAGGGCCGGTTCCCGGTGCCGGGCGAGGAGCCGAACATGGTCCGCTCGCCGCGCGTCGGCGACGGGCTGATGCGCCTGGACCGGTCCGGCAAGGTCACCTACGCCAGCCCGAACGCACAGTCGGCGTACCGGCGGCTCGGCTACCCCACCGACCTCGTCGGCGAGGCGCTCGGCCAGATCACCGCGGACCTGTGCGACACCGGCGAGCCGATGGAGGAGGCGCTCAGCGTCGTGCTGTCCGGCCGGGCGCCCCGCGAGGTCGAGGTCGAGTCGCGCGGGTCGATCATGCAGCTGCGGACGATCCCGCTCGTCGTCGGCGGGACGCGGATCGGCGCGATCGTGCTGTGCCGGGACGTCACCGAGCTGCGCTGGCGGGACCGGGAGCTGATGACCAAGGACGCCACCATCCGCGAGATCCACCACCGGGTGAAGAACAACCTGCAGACGGTCGCCGCGCTGCTGCGGCTGCAGGCCCGGCGGCTGCGCATCCCGGAGGGGCGCGCCGCGCTGGACGAGGCCGTCCGCCGCGTCGGGTCCATAGCCATCGTGCACGAGACCCTGTCGCACACCCCGGACGAGCTGATCGACTTCGACGACATCGCGGACCGCGTGATCACGATGGCGGGGGAGGTGTCGACGCCGGAGACCAAGGTCGCCCCGAAGCGGACCGGCAGCTTCGGCGTGCTGCCCGCCGAGATCGCGACGCCGCTGGCGATGGCGCTCACCGAGCTGCTGCAGAACGCCCTGGAGCACGGCCTCGCCAACCGGTTCGGGACGCTGGAGGTCGTCGCGCGCCGGCACGGCGAGGGGGAGAAGCGGCGCGAGCCGAGCGGGGTGGAGGTCTGGGGGGAGTGGCCGGCGCCGGGGGCGCACGAGCCCCGCGCCCCGCACGAGGAGGAGACCGGGGAGGGGATGTCCGGGCGGCGGCTGGTGACGGTGGTCGCGGACGACGGCGTCGGGCTGCCCGCCGACTTCGACGTGGAGGGCGCGACGAGCCTCGGCCTGCAGATCGTCCGCACGCTGATCGTGGGGGAGCTGGGCGGCCGGCTGGACTTCCGTCCTCGTCCCGGCGGGGGCACCGAAGTGGTCGTCGACATCCCCTTGGACCACAACCACCGGCCGGGACGGGCCTGATCGGCGGCCGGTCACCTGTCAGTCGGTGTCGTCAGTACGGTGTCCCGTTACTGCACCCGGAGCGACCGGCCGCGATGAGGGTTCGTCAGCGGCGGACGCTGAGGGCGCTGCGGCCGGCGCGGGCGCGGCGCTTGAGGGCGCGGCGCTCGTCCTCGCCCATGCCGCCCCAGACGCCCGACTCCTGGCCGGACTCCAGGGCCCAGCGCAGGCACGCGTCGGTCACGTCGCAGCGGCGGCATACCTGCTTGGCCTCTTCGATCTGCAGGATCGCGGGGCCGGTGTTGCCGATCGGGAAGAACAGCTCGGGGTCCACGTCACGGCAGGCTGCGCGGTGGCGCCAGTCCATGCGGTCCACTCCTTCGTCAGGTGGTGGAGAAACTCCACTTTTGTGAACGGTTTCACATGTCGCGAACTCCCGGGAGGCTGTGACCAGGTCCAGGGGTGAATGTTCGGCGGCGCCGCGAGCGGGGGACCGGCGGCGTTGGGGTCCCCGTCCAGCGGGCGCACTTTGAGCGTGTCAGGGCGGCGCGGGGCGACGCAAGACCTTTGAGAAAGGATTCTCAAAGTATGGGTGTCGCATGTGTCACACCCGTGGGACGAACGTGTTACTTGGCTCTCACCTGGCCGCCCATGCGCCGCGAATGACTCCCCGCCGCACCCGCGGAGCGCCACTCAAATGACGATGCGTATCGCCTTCGGAACCGACCGGAACGTCACGCTCCGCTGTTCGCCGAGGTAGTCGCCGTCCAGCTGAAAGGCCACCGGGCGGTCCGCGCGCAGCGTGACCTCGGCCGCATCGTGGACGTTCACGACCTGCCGTCCCTGCAGCGGACGCGCGCGCGAGGTCAGCATCTGGACCAGTGCGCCCACCGTCGGGCCGACCCGCAGCGAGCGCATCCCGAACACGTCCAGACCGCGCCCGAAGTGCGCCTTCGGACTCGGATTCACCGGCAGCCGGCCCATGAAAGTCCACGGCGAGGTATTCGAGACGAACGCCAGGAACAGCCCCGGAATCGGGGGGCGCCCGGGCCGTTCCAAAGTGAGCGCGGGACGCCGCCGATCGGTGCCGGAGAAGAAATGCCGGACGGCGGTCCGCACATACAGTGACGGGTCCGCGCGGACCCCCGCGTCGCGCCGCCGCTCCACCTCCCGGACGACCTCCGCGTCCAGCCCGACGCCCGCGCAGAACGTGAAGTACCGCTCGCCGCCGTCCGGCAGCGACGCCGTCCCGAGCCCCACCGTCCGGTGCCGGCCCGCCCGCAGCGCCTCCAGCACCGCCGTCGTCGCGCCGATCGGGTCGTCCGGCAGCCCGAGCGCGCGGGCGAACACGTTCGCGCTCCCGCACGGCAGCACCGCCAGCGCCGGGAGATCGGGGGACGGGCCGTCCGCGAGCAGGCCGTTGACGGCCTCGTTCACCGTGCCGTCCCCGCCGAGCGCGATCACGGCGTCGTAGCCGTCCGCGGCCGCCTGCCGGGCCAGCTCGGTCGCGTGGCCGCGGTGGCCGGTCTCGGCGAGCACGAGGTCGAGGTCACCGGTGAAGGCCCGCATGAGGATGCCGCGGGCCCTCCGGGAGGTGGAGGTCGCCTTGGGGTTGGCGATGAGCATGGCGCGCACGTGCGCAAGGGTAGGGGACGCGCGAAGGGGAGGGGACGCGCAGGTGAGCGGGACGAGTAGGGTTCAGGGTGTGAGGAAGCGCCCCAGCACCGTGCAGGCCGCCGCCGCCCTGGAGGGCGCGGAGGGCCTCGCCGCCGTCGGTTTCGGCGTCTACACCGGTGTGGAGACGGCCATCGGCGCCGCCGTCGACCCCCCGAGCGCGATCGGCGTCACCGTCCTCGCCCTCGCCGGCGGGATCGGCATGCTCGCCTGCGCCCGCGGCCTGCTGCGCGCCGACCAGTGGAGCCGCGCGCCCACGGTCCTCACCCAGCTGTTCGCGCTGCCGATCGCCTGGTCGATGTGGCAGAGCGACCGCCCCGGCATCGCGATCCCGATGGGCGCGGTCGCCGCGCTCGCGCTGATCACCGTCCTCAGCCCGCCGAGCACCGCCTGGCTGATCGAGGACCACGACGCCGACGACGCCGGCGAGGCCGCGCCGAAGGTCGCCGAACCCGTGCCTGCGGCCCCGGCGGAGCCCGCGGAACCCCGCTCGCTGGGCCGGCGGCTCATGGACCGCCTCAAAGAGCAGCCCACCAAGAACTGACCGACCTGGAACCGACCGACCCAGCACCGACCGGGAACCGGACGACCGGGAACCGGCCGCGAACACCGAAGGGCCCCAGGAGCGAACCCGGGGCCCTTCGCGCGTTCTCACTCGTCGGCGGTGAGGCCCTCGCGGAGCTGCGCCAGCGTGCGGGCGAGCAGCCGGGACACGTGCATCTGGGAGATGCCGAGCTCCGCGGCGATCTGCGACTGCGTCATGTTGCCGAAGAACCGCAGCAGCAGGATCTTCTTCTCGCGCGCGGGCAGCTTCTCCAGCAGCGGCTTGAGGGACTCGCGGTACTCGACGCCCTCCAGCGACTCGTCGACCATGCCGAGCGAGTCGGCGACCGCCGGGGCGTCCTCGTCACCGGAGTCGGGGGCGTCCAGGGACACGGTGGAGTAGGCGTTCGCCGACTCCAGGCCCTCCAGCACCTCCTCCTCGCTCATCTGCAGGTGCGCCGCCAGCTCGCTCACCGTCGGCGCGCGGCCCTCGCGCTGCGCGAGGTCGCTGATCGCCTTGGTCAGCGACAGCTTCAGCTCCTGCAGCCGGCGCGGGACGCGCACCGCCCAGCCCTTGTCGCGGAAGTGCCGCTTGATCTCGCCGACGATCGTGGGCGTCGCGTACGTGGAGAACTCCACGCCGCGCTCCAGGTCGAACCGGTCGATCGACTTGATCAGGCCGATGGTGGCGACCTGGATCAGGTCGTCCAGCCACTCGCCGCGGTTGCGGAAGCGGCGGGCGAGGTACTCCACCAGCGGCAGGTGCAGCTCGACGAGCTGGTCCCGGATGCGCTGGCGCTCCGGATCGCCCTCCGGAAGCTCGGCGAGGCGCTCGAACAGGGCACGCGCCCGGGCCCGGTCGGGCACCGCGGACTCCGACCGCTCGGTGCTCGCGCCCGCGACCGCGGTCGTCTCCTCCGTCGTCGTCTTCTCCGTCACGGGGCCCCCGCCGCGCCGCGCCGCTTCTGCAGCGTCACGGTGACCCGGTCGTCGGCGCCCACCTCGGCGTCCACCTCGCCCGCCAGGGACGACAGGACCGTCCAGGCGAAGGTGTCGCGGCTGGGCTCCTCCCCGTCCACGGTGAGCACCGACACGGAGATGCGCATGGCGTCCCCGGTCAGCTCGAACTCGCATGTCAGGTCGGTCCCGGGCAGGGCCTGGGACAGCAGCATCGCGCACGCCTCGTCCACGGCGATGCGCAGGTCCTCTATTTCGTCCAGCGTGAAGTCGAGCCTGGCCGCGAGTCCCGCGGTCGCCGTCCGCAGCACGGACAGGTAGGCGCTCGCGGCCGGCAGCTTCACCGTCACCACATCGCGGACGGACAACTTCGTACTGGCCGGCATTGCAGCGGTTTCCTCGGTCACGTCACTCCCTCGCAGGATGGTCCCGCTGCTTCGAAACTACCGCCTGCGGGGCCTGGTCGGAGACTCCGGCGCGCGTGGCTTTCTTACGAACGCGGCACCGACCTCAACCGACGCGTTCCAAACCTCCGGCGGGCGAGGTGTGAGTCACCCCCACGGCCCCTCCGGGCCCCCTCCGCACGCCCCATACGTCCCGTTCGCATACCCTTCCGGGGTGATTCGGTATGCGACCCCGGACGACGTCCCGGAGATCTTGCGGCTGATCCGCGAGCTGGCGGACTACGAGCGCGCCCTCCACGAGGTGAAGGCCACCGAGGACCAGCTGCGCGAGCGGCTCTTCGGCGACGACCCGAAGGTCTTCGCGCACGTCGTCGAGCACGAGGGACGGATCGTCGGCTTCGCCCTCTGGTTCCTGACGTTCTCCACGTGGAACGGCACGCACGGCATCTACCTGGAGGACCTGTTCGTCGAGCCGGACGTCCGCGGCCACGGCTACGGCAAGGCCCTGCTCACCGAGCTCACCCGCATCGCCGACGCCCGGGGCTACGAACGCGTCGAATGGGCCGTCCTCAACTGGAACGAACCGGCCATCGCGTTCTATGAGGCGCTGGGAGCCCGGCCGCAGGACGAGTGGACGACGTACCGCCTGACCGGCGACACCCTCGCCGAGGCCGCCCGCTCCTGAGACGGCAGAGGCCCGACCAGCCGCAGGTCGGGCCTCACCGTTCGTCCGAGTCAGGACTGCTTGGTCTCCCAGAAGATCTTGTCGATCTCGCTGATCTTGCCGAGCAGGTCATCGGCGACCTTGGGGTCCATGCTCCCCTTGGTGCCGGCGGCGCCGGCGAGCTTGGTGGCCTCGTTGAACAGCTGGTGCAGCTGCGGGTACTTCTCGAAGTGCGGCGGCTTGAAGTAGTCGGTCCAGAGCACCCACAGGTGATGCTTGACCAGCTCGGAGCGCTGCTCCTTGATCAGGATCGCCCGGGCGCGGAACTCCGGGTCCTCGTTGGCGGCGTACTTCTCGCAGATCGCCTTGACCGACTCGGCTTCGATCCGGGCCTGCGCCGGGTCGTAGACGCCGCACGGCAGGTCGCAGTGCGCGGACACCGTAGTCTTCGGGCGCAGAAGCTTGAGCAACACCTGCGAATCCCTTCCCTCGTTGCGGATCATGCTCAGGGCACCGACATTACCCTTGTGTCCCTGGGCACGTCCGGCCAGGGCGCTCGGTATTTCGGCCTAAGACCCGGGCCGCGCTCGGCCCGGAGCCCTTCGGGGAGTGTCATGACCGCCGTCCGCCGATGTATGCGGACGCACGAGGAGGAGCATGCGGATCCGCAGGCCGCGCCGTCCGGTGCTCTGGGGCCTCGCCGGCGCCGCCGTGCTCGCGGCGGCCGGGGCCCGGCGGCTGCGCACGGTCGAGGTGACCGGGGAGTCGATGCTGCCGGGCCTGCGTCCGGGCGACTGGCTGATCGTCCGCGCCGGGGCCCGTCCCCTGCCGGGGGCCGTCGTCGTCGCCGAGCATCCGCGGCGCCCCGGGCTCCTGATCGTCAAGCGCGCCTCGCACCGCACCGATGAGGGCTGGTGGCTGGAGAGCGACAACCAGCGCGCCCCCGGGCGCAGCGACAGCTGGGACTTCGGCGCCGTCCCGGACGCGCTCGTGACGGGACGCGTCCTGGCCCGCTACCGGCCTCTCCCACCGAAGCCCGTGCGGCGGTACCGGCGTGGACGGCGATGAACCGGCCGAAAGTACGACCGCTTCGGGGGCGCACCGTCCTTTAGGCCGGTGATCGGCGGCGGGGCCGTTGGCGACGATGCGGTCATGCCACATGAAGATCCGGTCCCGATGCTGCACGCCGAGGGGCTGACGAAACGGTATGGCCGCCGGCCGGCGGCGCTGAGCGGAGTCGACCTGCGCGTTCCGGCGGGACGCGTCGTGGGCCTGGTGGGGCCGAACGGGGCGGGGAAGTCGACGCTGCTGAACATGGCCTGCGGGCTGCTGGAGCCGTCGTCGGGGTCGCTGCGCGTGCTGGGGTCCCCGCCGGCCGCGAGCGCCGCGCACCTGGCCCGGGTCGGGTTCGTCGCGCAGAACACCCCCGTCTACCCGTCGTTCAGCGTGGCCGACCACCTGCGTCTGGGGGCGCGCCTGAACCCGTCCTGGGACCAGGGCATGGCCGAGCGGCGCATCGCCCGGGTCGGGCTCGACCCCGGCCAGAAGGCGGGACGGCTGTCGGGCGGCCAGCGCGCGCAACTGGCGCTGACGGTCGCCGCCGCCAAGCGTCCCGAACTGCTGGTCTTCGACGAGCCGGCCGCCGCGCTTGACCCGCTGGCGCGCCGGGGCTTCCTGGCGAGCCTGATGGAGTTCGTCGCCGAACTCGGCGCCGGTGCCGTGCTGTCGTCGCACCTGCTCGGCGACATCGAGCAGGTCTGCGACTACCTCATCGTGCTGTGCGACGCGCGCATCCAGGTCGCCGGGGACGTCCGCGACCTGCTGGCCCGCCACTACCGGGTGACCGGCGATCTCGGCCGGCCGCCCGCGGGCGCCGAGGTCGTCCGGGCCGGGCAGGGTGGGGCCATCGTGCGCACGGCCCTGCCGCCATCGGAGATTCCGGCGCAGGCCGGGCCGGTCACTCTCGAAGAGCTGGTGCTCGCGTACATGTCGCGGGCGGACGCGCCCGTCGCCCGGGTCGGCGCCGTGGCCGGGGAGGACGCGCGATGATCTGGCTGAACTGGCGGCAGTTCCGCCTCCACGCGCTCGTCGCGGCCATCGGGCTCGTCCTGATCGCGGCCTACCTGCTGTACCTCGGCATGGACATCCGGGACGCGCACGACGTCTACCGGTCGCGGTGCGCCGACCCCGACGCGTGCGCCCAGGCCGAAAGCCAGTTCCAGGGCGCCTACCGGAGCACGCTGCTGTTCATGGCCGCCGGTCTGGGGCTGATCCCCGTCGTCCTCGGCGCGTTCTGGGGCGCGCCGCTGATCGCCCGGGAACTGGAACTCGGCACCCATCGGCTGGTGTGGAGCCAGAGCGTGACCCGCCGCCGATGGCTGATCGCCAGGATGGCGTTCACCGCCCTGGCCGCGATGACCGTCACGGGCCTGGCCGCTCTAATGCTCACCTGGGCGGCCGCCCCGTACGACCAGGTCGCCTCCGACCGGTTCGGGGCGATCGAGTTCGGCGCCCGCAACATCGCCCCGATCGGCTACGCATTCCTCGCCTTCACCCTCGGCACCACGATCGGGCTCCTCGTCCGCCGGACGCTCCCGGCGATGGCCATCACGGGCGTGGTCTTCCTCGCCGTCCAGTTCACGGTGCCGAACATGGTGCGTCCGCACCTCCTGCCGGCGGAGAAGGCGACGCTGCCGATGACCGCCCAGGCGATCAACGGGGCCAAGAACCTCGGCAGCATCACCGGCACCCCGGTCATCGGCGGCCTGCGGGTACCCGGTGCACCCGACGCGTGGGTCAGCGACACCAGCCCGATGCGCACCGCCGACGGGCGGACGCTCAGCGAGGAGAAGTTCGGCGCCTGTCTCGACACCCCGTCCAAGACCGGCGCCGGCGGGACGTTCGGTGACGCCGCGGTGTGCCTGTCCGCGCTCGACCTGCACGTCGACATCGAGTACCAGCCCGGCGGCCGCTACTGGTACTTCCAACTGGCCGAGACGGGTCTCTACCTGCTGACCGGCGTGCTCCTGAGCGCCGTCGCCCTGCGCCGCATCAGGCGGGTGTGAGGACCTCATGGAGAACAACCGAGGAAATGCCGTACTGCTCAACACAGGGTTGGGGCTAGTCTTCGCCCTGGGCATCGCCTTCACGGCGTTCATGCTCGCCGCCAGTTGGGGCGGCGCCTCCTGGGTCTTCACCACAGCCGTCGCGGTGGTGGTCTGCGGGCTGGCACTGCTGCGAGGGCACGGGAGGGTGTGGCTCACGGCGGCGGGCCTGGCCGTGGCGGCAGGAGCCGTGGGCGTCTCCCTGGCGACGGAACTGCCACAGGAACCCGCACCCATGACGGCCCTGGGCCTCGCTGTCCTCATCGGCTCCGCCCTCAGAGCCCTACCGGCGCCATCGGCCGTCTGCGTCGCCGTGGGCGGCGTCATCGTGATCGGGCTCGCGTGGTTCTCCGGCCCGTCCGCCGTGACGCTGCTCGCCACGATCTTGCTGGCCTGTGGGCTCGCCGGTGGGCTGCTGCTGCGCGTGCTCGCGCCCGTCCGGCCGTCCGGCGCGCCGATAGCCTGGGGGACATGACCGTTCCGGCGGGATGGGTCCGGGGCGTCTCCGCGACCGGGCTCGGCGCCGCGTTCCTCACGGCGATCACCGTGCAGGCCGCCGCCATCGCGCAGAGCTGGGGAAGCTGGTACTGGGCGCCGGGCTGCGCCCTCGCGGCGGCGGTGTGCCTCGCGGCCTTGATCGGGCTGCGGCGCCCGCTCTGGCCGGCGGTCGCGGGGCTCGTCCTCGCGGCGGCGGCCATCGCGACCACCCGGCTGAGCGGCTCCGACCTCCCCGCCGAACCCAGCCCGGCGACGGCCCTGGGGCTGGCGGTGCTGACCGCCTCGGCCCTCCGAACCCTCCCGGTGGCCCCGGCCGCCGCCATCGCGGGCGCCGGACCGGTGCTGATCATCGCCGGTCAGCTGGCCGCCCGGCCGCCGTTGTCGGAGCTCGCGGCGGTGACGGTGCTGGACGGCCCGATCTGGCTGGCCGCCGTCGGCATCGGGCTATCGCTGCGGATACTGGACGCGCGGTCGCGCGCGACCGCAGAGCAGGTCCGGCGTGAGGAGCGCTTGGAGTTGGCCCGGGAACTGCACGACGTCGTGGCGCACCACATCACGGGCATGGTGCTCCAGGCGCAGGGCGCCCAGGTGGTCGCGCGGCGCCACCCGGAGCAGGTGGGCGAGTACCTCAGCGAGATGGAGGCCGCGGGCACCGACGCCCTGGCCGCGATGCGGCGGGTGGTCGGCCTGCTGCGCGACACCGACGACGCGGCACCGGCGTCCCCCGGGCCGGAGGGCCTCGGCGCACTCATCGAGCGCTTCGGCCGCCAGGGTCCGGAGGTCACGTTGACCATGCCGGACGAGAACGAATGGCCGCCGGAGGTGACCACCACCGTGTACCGCGTCGCGCAAGAGGCATTGACGAACGTCCTGCGGCACGCCCCCAAGGCCCGATCGGTCACGGTCACCGTCGACCAGGGCACACAGGGCGTGACCATCGAGGTCGCCGACGACGCCCCGCCGCCCGTGGCCCGGCACCCCCATCGCGGCTACGGCCTCATCGGCATGCGCGAACGCGTCGAGTCGCTCGGCGGCTCACTCCAGGCAGGGCCGCGCCCCGGCAGCGGCTGGTCCGTGCGCGCGACGCTGCCCACGGGGGAGCCCGGGTGACGATCTCGGTTCTGCTCGCCGACGACCAGGCGATGGTCCGCCGAGGGCTGAGGCTGATCCTGGAGGACCAGCCCGACATCACGGTCATCGGGGAGGCGTCGGACGGTGCCGAGGCGGTCGCCCTGGCGCGCAGGCTGCGTCCGGACGTGTGCCTGGTCGACATCAGGATGCCGAAGCTCGACGGCATCGAAGTGACCCGCGCCCTGGCAGGCCCGAAGACGACCGACCCGATGCGTGTCGTCGTGGTCACCACGTTCGACCTTGACGAGTACGTCTACGGGGCGCTGCGCGGCGGCGCCGCAGGCTTCATCCTCAAGGACGCAGGGCCGGCGCTTCTGGTGGAGGCGGTCCGCGCCGCCCACAACGGCGAAGCGCTGGTATCCCCCTCCGTGACCGTCCGCCTCCTGCAGCACTTGACGGCCGCCTCGGCGCCACCACGCACCGTCCAACCGCCCCTGTCGGACCGCGAACTGGAAGTCGTCCGCGCCCTCGCCCGCGGCCGCACCAACCAGGAGATCGCCGCTGAGCTGTTCATCTCCCTCAGCACCGTCAAGAGCCACCTGTCCGGCATCCAGACCAAACTAGGAGTGCGCAACCGCGTCGGCATCGTCACCTGGGCATGGGAGAACCGCCTGGTGGACCCGTCCTGACCCACCAAACGGCGCTAGACGAAGAAGTCGAATTCGTTGTTGCGGACGCCGGCGAGGAAGGCTTCCCACTCGGCGCGGGTGTAGACGATGACTTCCGCGTCGGGCCGGTGGCTGTGCCGGACGGCGACGCGGTCGGTCCCGTCCGCCAGCGGCCCTGCTTCGACGCAGTTACCGCCGTTGTCGGGGCTGAAGCTGCTGATGTGCCAGGCGACCTCGCTGCGCTGCTGTGATGTGAGAGCGTCGTCGGAATCTGGCTGGCTCACTTCCATTCCTCCGCAATCTTCGAGATCAGAGCGGTGGACTCGGTCGGTCCAAGCGCCAAACGTTCATGTTCAACATACGCCTGGGCGAAGCGATCGCTTTGGGGAGGTTCGGCATAGACGGCGCCCGCCATTGTCTCGGTATATGCGACCTCTGGGAAGGGTTCGGGCAGCTTGAAGATCGTGAAGGTTCCGTAGGTGCTGGCCGGAGTGCCCGCTCGGAACGGAAGAACACGGATGTCCACGGTGGGCCTGGTCGTGCATTGGACGAGGTGCTGGAGTTGTGCAGCCATGATCCTGGCGTCGCCGATCTGGCGTCGGAGGACGGCTTCATCTAGGACGACGGTGATTTGAGTCGCGTCATCGCCTTCCAGGACCGTCTGGCGATGCATTCGGAGTTCGTGCCAACGGGCGATTTGGTCGTGCGTGGCGTCAGCGTCGTTGGCGCGGATCACTGATTTCGCGTACTCCGGGGTCTGGAGCAGGCCGGGGACGACGATGGCGGCGAAGGAGCGGATGAGGTCGGCTCGTGACTCCAACCAGGCGTAGTCGATCAAAGAGCCGACGACGTCGGCGGCGTAGCCGTCCCACCAGCCCTTCTGCCAGACGTCCTGGCTGAGCGTCATGAGTGCGTCGCGTCGCTGCCGGTCCGAGACGCCGTACAGGTCCAGCAGGGCCATCAGGTCGGGACGGCGGATCGGGTAGAAGCCCGACTCGAACCGGCTGACGGTTCCCGGATCCCGTTGGAGGTACTCGGCGACCTCTTTGAGCATCAGGCCGCTGTCGTCCCGCAACTCGCGCAGTTGCTGTCCGAGCCACTGGGAGCGCAGTGTCGCCCGCTGCCGTTCGGCCATGTCGGACTCCCTTCCTCGCCCTGGGACACGTTCCCGCAAGAATCTTGGTGAACAACTTGTTCGTCTTCGGATCGGGTGCGAGTATGCAAACTGTAGACCATGCGTCACAGTCTGTGGTCGCGATCGAGCAAAGAGCGGGCCGGGACGGGTCATCGCGTGGAGGCGGAGCCGTCCCGGCCCGGGGCTCGGAAGGGAGTATCCGGATGGATGACGTCCACGAATCCGAACTAACGCCTGTCTACCACGCGGAGGTGGCGGAGTGGGCCGTCGCGCTCGGGGGCGGGGTGGCGCCCCGGCTGTTCGCGCTGGTGCGCGACGAGTCCGGTGAGGACGAGGCGGTCGTGGAGGAGATCCTGGCCTACGGGATCGCCTTGCCGGACGGTTCCGCCGCCACCGTGCCGCTGAGCGGACGGGGGTTCGGGCGATGGCTCACCCCGGAGAGCGCGTCACGGCGGTCGGCCGCGGAACTGGTCTGGTTGTCGCCAGTGGAGTGAGGAGACGAGCAGACCCCGGAACCTCGCGGGTTCCGGGGTCGGTCTTCGTCTGGGGGACGATGGCTATCGGGACAGGGCCGCATAGAGCAGGCGGTCGTGCCACCGGCCCCGCAGGTACAGGTGGTCGCGGAGATGGCCCTCGCGCCGCATGCCGATCTTGGCCAGGACGCGGGCCGACGCCGTATTGCGCGGGTCGCAGGTGGCCGTGATCTTGTGCAGGCCCAGCTCTTCGAAGCCGAAGTCGAGCAACGCGGCGGCGGCTTCGCCGGCGTACCCGCGTCCCCACCACTGGCGGTGCAGGACGTAGCCTATCTCTGCGCGCCGGTGGGACGTGCTGGTGACCTGGAGTTCGACCGATCCGATGAGCGTGCCGTGCTCCAGTTCGGCCACGGCGAGCCCGAACCGGTGCCGGGGGAGGGCGGCGGCGTCCTGGACGACCTCGGTCATGAACGCGGTGGTGTCCACCGTGCTGTTGGGTCCCCAGTCGGTGTAGCGGGTCACCTCGGCGTCGCCGGCGAAGGCGTGGACGGCCGCGTGGTCACCGGTGCGGAACTCGCGTAGCAGCAGCCGCGGGGTTCTCAACTCCATGACCTGCAGAGTGCCACGCGGCGCCCCCAGGACGGTGCCCGTCAGCGGCTCGGGTCGGGGGTGGGGACGGTTATCCGGGGGGTGTTCGGGTGGCAGGCGGCGGTCACGCTCGGACGGCCCGCGCAGCGGTCGGAGCAGTGGCGGCGGGAGCGGTTCGCGGTCGTGTCGAAGAAGACCCGCTCGCAGCCGTCCGCGCGGCAGGTGCCGAGGCGGTCCAGGCCGTGCGAGGCGATCTTCGCGGCGAGGCCCATCGCGGCGCGGGCCGCGTAGCGGTCGGTGATCGAACCGGCCTCGTTGAAGTGCAGGTGCCAGCCCTTGCCGTCGTGCCGGGTGAGGTTCGGGTGCACCGGATGGTGGATGAGCAGCGTGTTGAGGCGGTCGGCGGCGCCGTCCTCGTCGCCGCCCGCCGCCGCGGCGAAGATGGCGCGCAGTTGCGCGCGCAGTTCGCGCATGGCGTCGAGGTCGCGGTGCGCGGTGCGTCCGCCGAAGTGCGGCCGGTTCGCGAGCAGGGCCCGCAGCCCGTCGAGATCGCGCAGGTCGTCCCCGTCGGGGCGGCGGGTGTTCACGAGATCGATCGCCAGGTCTGCGTACGAGGCCAGATTCACTGTCGCTCCCGACGGACTCGACCGGATCGGACGAATTGCCAGGGTCTATTCCCCTGTGGCGAGGATTACACGCATTTCAGGGAGAATCTGCGGCCCAGTTCCCTATGGCGGTAGGAAATTCTTCGGGATTCGGGTCGCCGGGGGCCGGATTTATGGACCAATCGAACGGCCCGCGCCCCCGCGATGGGGGCACGGGCCGTCCGGAGGCGGCGGGTCAGACGCGGTTGACGCCCTCGCGGCGGGCCTGGTCGGCGACCGCGGCGGTGACGGCCGGGGCGACCCGGTCGTCGAACGGGTTCGGGATGATGTAGTCGGCGGTCAGGTCGTCGCCGACGATGTCGGCCAGCGCGTTCGCGGCGGCCAGCTTCATGCCCTCGGTGATGGTGTGCGCCCGGACGTCCAGCGCGCCGCGGAAGATGCCCGGGAACGCCAGCACGTTGTTGATCTGGTTCGGGAAGTCGCTGCGGCCGGTCGCGACGACCTTGGCGTGGCGGCGCGCGACCTCCGGGTGGACCTCGGGGGTCGGGTTGGAGAGGGCGAAGACGATCGCGTTCTCCGACATGGTGGCGACGCAGGACTCGTGGACGGTGCTGCCGGACAGGCCGATGAACACGTCCGCGCCGCGCAGCGCCTCCTCGGTGGAGCCCTTCAGGTGCGACCGGTTGGTGATCGCGGCGATGCGCTCCTTGACCGGGTTCAGCCCGTCGCGGCCCTCGTGGATGAGGCCCTTGCTGTCCGACAGCGCTATGTCGCCGATGCCGCCCTCGATCAACATTCTGGAGACGGCGATGCCGGACGCGCCGGCGCCGGCGACGACCGCGCGCAGCTCGGAGAGGGGCTTGCCGACGAAGCGGGCCGCGTTCTTCAGCGCGGCGAGCGCGACGATCGCGGTGCCGTGCTGGTCGTCGTGGAAGACGGGGATGTCGAGCGCGGCGCGCAGCCGGTCCTCGATCTCGAAGCAGCGGGGGGCGCTGATGTCCTCCAGGTTGATGCCGCCGAAGCTCGGTGCCATCCGGATCACCGTGTCGACGATCTCGTCCACGCCCGTGCAGCTCAGCGCGATCGGCACCGAGTCGACGTCGGCGAACTCCTTGAACAGCAGGGACTTGCCCTCCATGACCGGCATGGACGCGGCGGGACCGATGTCGCCGAGGCCGAGCACGGCGGTGCCGTCGGTGACGACCGCGACGACCTTGGACGTCCAGGTGTAGTCGTAGGCCAGCTCGGGGTTGTCGGCGATGGCGGTGCACACGCGGGCGACACCCGGGGTGTAGGCCAGCGAGAGGTCGTCCTTGTTGCGGACCGGGATGGTCGATCGCATCTCCAGCTTGCCGCCGCGGTGCAGCGGGAAGGCCGGATCGTCTTCGAGTGAGAGCGGTTCGGTGGTAATGGGCTCAGCAGCCACAGCGACCCCTGTCAGTGAAAGTTGGCTTTCTTGCGATGCCGCCGCGGTGGTGGTGGCGTGGTGGCCGGACACCTGGTGGTCATCTCGCGACGTACGGGGGTCACCCGTTGTCCGATTGTGCCACACGGGGTCCGGGCTCCCCGGTGGCCGGGGTGGGTGTTGACCGTCACGTGACGGTCGCCACATGTAGCGGTCCGGTAGCACACGGTGCGTAACGGGGAGGTCGGCGCGCCGTTCCGGCGCTACCTCGTTGCGTGATTGTTTCGGACCCTTTATCCAGATCAGGGAGGTTGTGCGCCAAACTGTGCACCTGACCTTCGGATCTACGTGATCCGACGCAACCATCTGGAGGGGGACCAGTGACCACCGGTTCTCTGCGCCGCCGCCTCGTCGCGGCGAGCGCTCTCGTGCTGACCGGCGCCCTCGCCCTGTCCGCATGCGGTGACAGCGACGACTCTGGCGACTCGAACGGCACCGCCTCGAACACGAGCGTGGACAGCAAGCTCGCGGCCATGGTCCCGGACGCGATCAAGAGCGACGGCAAGATCTCGATCGGCACCGACGCGTCCTACCCGCCCAACGAGTCCGTCGACCCCGCGTCGCAGAAGATCGTCGGCTGGGACGTCGACCTGTTCACGGCGGTGGCGGGCAAGCTGGGCCTGAAGACCGAGTTCCAGAACGCCGGTTTCGACACGATCATCCCGGGCGTCCAGTCCGGCAAGTACGAGATCGGTGTCTCGTCCTTCACCGACAACAAGGAGCGGGAGAAGGCGGTCGACTTCGTCACCTACTACTCCGCCGGGACGTCGTGGGCCGCGCTCAAGGGCAACCCCGACGGCGTCACCCCCGACAACGCCTGCGGCAAGAGCATCGGCGTCCAGCACGGCACCGTCCAGGTCCAGGACCTGGAGGCGCGGAGCAAGAAGTGCACCGACGCGGGCAAGCCGGCCATCAAGACCGTCGTCCGCAACCAGCAGACCGAGGTCACCAACGACCTGGTGGCGGGCAAGGTGCAGGCGATGGCGGCCGACTCGCCGATCGCCGGCTACGCGGTGAAGCAGACCGGCGGCAAGCTGGAGCTCATCGGCGAGGTGTACGACACCGCTCCGTACGGCTTCATCTTCAAGAAGGAGAACGGCCAGTTCAAGGAGGCCGTGCAGGGTGCGCTCAAGGCGCTGATCACCGACGGCACCTACAAGCAGATCCTGGAGAAGTACGGCGTGGAGAGCGGCGCGATCACCGATCCGGCGATCAACGCTGCGCAGAGCTGATCGAATGACGGTCGACACCGACGTCGAAGGGGGACGGCCCGAAACGATCAAGGCCGTCCCCGTGCGGCACCCGGGCCGCTGGGTGGCCGCCGCCGTCATCGCGGTGCTCGCCGCGATGTTCGTCCACTTCCTGCTGACCAGCAAGTCTTTGGAATGGTCGGAGCAGTGGAAGTACCTGTTCTCCAAGCCGGTGCTGATGGGCGTCCGGAACACCATCTGGCTCACCGTGGTCGCGATGGCCGGCGGTGTGCTGCTCGGAATCGTCCTCTCGCTGATGCGGCTGTCCGCGAACCCGCTGCTGAGCGGGGCCGCCTGGCTCTACCTCTGGTTCTTCCGCGGTACGCCGCTCTACACGCAGCTCCTCATCTGGGGCGCGATCGGCTCGCTGTTCCCCACGGTCGGGATCGGGATCCCGTTCGGACCCGAGTTCCACACCTGGCAGACGCAGACGCTGATCAACGCCGCGAGCGCCGCGGCGCTGGGGCTGACGCTCAACGAGGCCGCCTACATGGCGGAGATCATCCGGGCCGGGATCCTCTCGGTGGACGAGGGCCAGCAGGAGGCGTCCAGCGCCCTCGGCATGTCCCGCACGCAGACCATGCGCCGGATCGTGCTGCCGCAGGCGATGCGCGTGATCGTCCCCCCGACGGGGAACGAGGCGCTCTCGACACTGAAGAACACCTCGCTGGTCGTCGCCATCCCCTACGCGGAGCTGACGCGCACGCAGGAGACGATCTCCGCCGTCACGTACAAGGTCATCCCGATGCTGGTGATGGCCTGCCTCTGGTACCTGGCGCTCTCCTCGATCATGATGGTCGGCCAGCACTACCTGGAGCGCCACTACAGCAAGGGCGTCCGCGGCAGCAACGGCGAGGAGTCCGAGGCCCGGCAGTGGCTTCGCCTCCGCACCAGGGGCGGCGGGCAATGAGCGGAGGTGAGGGGACCGTGAGCGGCGTGCCCACCGGTGAGACCGCGGCCGAGGCCGCCGGCCTGGTCGTCAAGGCCGAGCGGGTGCACAAGTCGTTCGGGCGGCTGGAGGTGCTGAAGGGCATCGACCTGGAGGTCAAGCCCGGCGAGGTAATGTGCGTCGTCGGACCGTCCGGGTCGGGCAAGTCCACGTTCCTGCGCTGCATGAACCACCTGGAGAAGATCAACGCGGGCCGGCTGTGGGTGAACGGCCACCTGGTCGGCTACCGGCAGTCGGGCGGCAAGCTCTACGAGCTGCGCGACCGGGAGGTCGCCGCGCAGCGTCGTGATATCGGCATGGTGTTCCAGCGCTTCAACCTCTTCCCTCACAAGACGGCGCTGGAGAACGTCATGGGGGCGCCGGTGTGGGTCAAGAAGCTGCCGAAGGACCAGGTCAAGCAGCAGGCCCTCACGCTGCTGGAACGCGTCGGGCTCGCCGAGAAGGCGCAGAGCTACCCGTCGCAGCTGTCGGGCGGGCAGCAGCAGCGGGTGGCGATCGCGCGGGCGCTCGCCATGGAGCCGGCGCTCATGCTGTTCGACGAGCCCACGTCCGCGCTCGACCCCGAGCTCGTCGGCGAGGTGCTCGAGGTCATGAAGCAACTCGCCCTCGACGGCATGACCATGGTCGTGGTCACCCATGAGATGGGCTTCGCCCGCGAGGTCGGCGACTCGCTCGTCTTCATGGACGGCGGCGTCGTGGTCGAGGAGGGCACCCCGCGCGAGGTCCTGACGAACCCGAAGCACCCCCGCACCCAGGACTTCCTCTCCAAGGTCCTGTAACGCGCGATCCGGCTCAGCGGCCCGCGAAGAAGGAGATCGTTTCGCGGGTCGCGGGGCCGCTCTCGGGGCGGACGACCAGCGGGACGTGCTGCCGGCGCGGCACGAACAGGTATCCGGGGAACACGGTGTCGTGGTCGGGGCAGGCGCTGAACGTGATCGCGTGGTCGGCCTCCGCCGGGGTGCGGGCGTCCTGCACGGCGTCGCTGTAGAGCAGGCCCGCGGCGTCGTGGTACTCCGCCGGGATCGAGAGCGTGGCCGTCTTCCCGGCGCGCAGGACGACGCCGACCTTGTACCGGCCGTCGCGCCCCTGGCCGATCGGGTCGGCGTCCGCCCAGGTGCGGAGGCCGCTGATGATGAGCGGTTCCACGATGAGATCGCCGGGGCCGGTCTTGACGGGGCCGTCGCGTTCTTCCGGGAACGAGGCGTTGCGGTTCGCGCAGTCCATGATCCGCGGGTTGGCGAGACCGGCCGGCGTTGCGGCGGGACGTGCGGGGCCGGCCGCCTTCTCCGGGCCGTCCGTTGTCGTGCAGGACGACGTGAGCATCAGCCCGGCGAGGAGGAGCGCTCGGATCCGCATGGGTGCATTGTCGCGGAGCGACCGCGCGGCCGGAAGGGACCGGCCCCCACCGGCCGTCCGGACCCCGGAGACGGTTAGTGTCGGGGGCATGCTCGCTGTCACAGCCACACAGATCGACGCAGACAATCCGCTGAACGGGCTGACGGTGGGGGAGCGGCCCGACCCCGAGGCACCGGACGGCTGGACGACCGTCACGGTGAAGGCCACCGCGCTCAACCACCACGACCTGTGGTCGCTGAAGGGCGTCGGCCTCCCCGCCGAGAGGCTCCCGATGATCCTCGGCTGCGACGCGGCCGGGGTCGACGAGGACGGCAACGAGGTCATCGTCCACGCGGTGATCGGCGACCCGGAGCGGGGCGGCGGCGACGAGACCCTCGACCCGAAGCGGTCGCTGCTGTCGGAGGTCCACCCGGGGACGCTCGCGGAGAAGGTCGCGGTGCCGCGCCGCAACCTCGTCCCGAAGCCCGCCGAGCTGTCGTTCGAGGAGGCGGCCTGCCTGCCGACGGCGTGGCTCACCGCCTACCGGATGCTGTTCGACAAGGCCGGGCTGCAGCCCGGGTCGTCGGTGCTGGTGCAGGGCGCCGGGGGCGGCGTGGCGACGGCCGCGATCGCGCTGGCGTCGGCCGCCGGGTTCCGCGTCTATGCGACGAGCCGGAGCGAGGCCAAGCGCAAGAAGGCCCGGGAGCTCGGGGCGGACGCGGTGTTCGAGACGGGCGCGCGGCTGCCCGAGCGGGTCGACGCCGTCATCGAGACCGTCGGCCAGGCGACCTGGTCGCACTCGCTGAAGTCGCTGCGGCCGGGCGGGCGGATCGTGGTGTCCGGCGCCACCAGCGGCCAGGTGCCGCCCGCCGAGCTGAACCGGGTGTTCTTCCTCCAGCTGTCGGTGGTCGGCTCCACGATGGGGACGCGGGCGCAGCTGGAGCGGCTCGCCCGGTTCCTGGTCAAGACCGGCACCCGGCCGCAGATCGACCGGACGCTGCCGCTGAGCGAGGCCCGCGCGGGGTTCGCCGCGATGGCCGAGGGCGACATCTTCGGGAAGATCGTCTTCACGCCGTGAGCCGGCGGGGCCGTGGCCGGGACGCCCCCGGTCACGGCTCCTTGCGGAAGACCTCCTTCTTCAGGCGCTCCCGGGTCTCGTCCAGCAGCGCCTGCGCGGCGGCGAGGCCGTCGTCGTCCAGCCGGGCCTTCTTCGCCGACTTGCGGACGTCCTCGACGAACGTGCGGAGCAGGCGCTCCAGCTTGAGGCGCGCGACGTCGTCGCGGGTGCCGGTCGCCGTCTTCCACGCGTCGTCCCAGTTCTGCCGCCACTCCTCCTTCCACGCCTGCTTCTGGTCGCGCCAGTACTCCTTCTGCCGCTTCCACTCGTCCTTCTGGCGCTCGGTGGTCTCCTTCCACGCCTCCTTGGACGTGGCCTTGCCCTGGTCGCGCATCGTCCGGGCGGCCTGGGTCAGCTCCTCGCGCAGCGTCCGGACGGTCTGCCGCACGTCCTCCTGCACGCCGCGCGCGAACTCCTGCGCCGAGGCGGAGATCTCCTCCTCCAGGTCGGCGAGCTCGTCCATCCGGCGCTCCAGCTCCTCGCGGCCCTTGTCGGTCAGCGAGTACACCTTCTTGCCCTTGACCACCTCGTGCGTGACCAGCCCCTCGGACTCCAGCCGGGCGAGCCGCGGGTAGATCGTGCCGGGGGAGGGCGAGTAGACCCCGAGGAACCGGTCCTGCAGCAGCCGGATCACCTCGTAGCCGTGCCGCGGGCTCTCCTCCAGCAGCTTCAGCAGGTACAGCCGCAGCCGCCCATGCCCGAAAACGGGGCTCACGTCTCACTTCTCCATTCGGGGGCCGGTGTCGGTGGTGATCTCGGGGGCGTCGTCGTCGCGACCGAGGAGGGTGATCGCGCCGGAGACGGTGTTGACGGTCAGCCGGCCGCCGCCGTCGCCGAGCTTGCCGGTGACGCTCTGCGCGATGGTGCGGTCCTGGCGGCCGAGTTCGGGGAAGGACGTCTCGATGCGGCCGGCGGCGGAGCTGAGCGAGACCTGCGCGTCGGCCGACTCCGGAACGCGCAACGCGACCTCGCCCGACACCGTGTTGACGTCCACGGCGGCGTCGCCGGACAGGTCGACGTCGGCCGCGATGCGGCCGCTGACCGTGCGGGCCCCGAGGCGGTCGATGGACGCGCCCGCGAGGGCGAGGTCGCCCGAGACGGAGGTGAACGACACCGTCCCGTCCAGGCCCTGCGCCTCGATCGCGCCGGACACGGTGTTGGCGTCGATCGCGCCCGCGACGCCGTCCAGCGTCACGTTACCGGTCGCGCTCTTGATGGACGTGCGGGTCGTCATGCCGGTCACGACCGCGTCCGCCGACACGAGGGTCAGCGAGACCGGGCAGTCGTGCGGGACGGTCACCGTGACCGCCGTGCGGACGTTGTGGGTGCGCAGCCAGCTCAGCACGCCCTCCCACAGCTTCTCGTGCGTGACCGTCAGCATGCCGGCCTCGTGCGTGACCGTCACCGGCGGGCCCTGGACGTCGCCGACCATGATGGACGGCCGCTCGTCGGAGGCGAGCACCGAGACGCTGCCCGCGATCACCGTGACCCGCAGCGCGACCACGCCGTCGAAGTCCAGGGAGGTCGGTTCCTCGATCGTCCAGCGCGACATCGCGATGTGCCCTTCGTCCGGCTCCGCCATCACTAGACACGATATGTCGCGTCCCCGGAAAGTCAAGACATGTCGTGTTAGCGGGCGGAGTTAGTCGTCGTCATCGTCGTCCAGCCGGGCCAGCCAGGTGGCGAGGCGGTCGACGGGGGTCTCGAACTCGGGGTTCAGGTCCACGAACTCGCGGAGCCGCTCGGCCAGCCACGTCAGGCTGACCTCCTCCGCGCCGCGCCGGTCCGTCAGCTCCTCGATGCCCCGATCGGTGAAGTACATGTACGGGCGTCTTCCTTCTCGCTCATGGCGTCGGACGCCGAGGGCCCCGGCGCGACGCACCGGAGCCCTCGGGTCTCGTCGATTCCTTACGCCGTCCGGCCTACTTGCGGTCGCCGAACAGTCTCGCCAGCAGGGACTCCTGCTCGGCCTGGTGCAGCTTCGCCGAGCCGACCGCCGGGGACGAGGACGCCGGGCGCGACACCCGCGACATCTTCAGGCCCTCGATGTGGTGCGGCAGCTTCAGCGCCATGAACGGCCAGGCGCCCATGTTCGCGGGCTCGTCCTGCACCCACACGACCTCGGCGTCCGCCGGGTACTTGGCCAGCTCCGCCTTGATCTCGTCGACCGGCGGCGGGTACAGCCGCTCGACCCGCACGACCGCGGTGTCGTTCGCGCCCGCCGACTGCCGGGCCTTCACCACGTCGTAGTAGATCTTGCCGGTGGTGAGCAGCACCCGCCGCACGCCCGCCGGGTCGATCGCCGGGTCGCTCTCGGGGATCACCGGCTGGAACGCGCCGTCGGTGATCTGCTCCACCGGCGACGTGGCCGCCTTCAGCCGCAGCAGCGACTTCGGCGTGAACACGACCAGCGGCTTGTTGCGGCCCGACAGCACCTGCCAGCGCAGCAGGTGGAAGTAGTTCGCCGGCGTGGTCGGGTACACCACGGTCATGTTGTCCTGCGCGCACAGCTGCAGGTACCGCTCGATCCGCGCGGACGAGTGGTCGGGCCCCTGGCCCTCGTAGCCGTGCGGCAGCAGCAGCACGACGCCGGAGTGCTGGCCCCACTTCTGCTCGCCGGACGAGATGTACTCGTCCACCACCGACTGGGCGCCGTTGGCGAAGTCGCCGAACTGGGCCTCCCAGCAGACGAGCGCGTCCGGCCGCGTCATCGAGTAGCCGTACTCGAAGCCCATCGCCGCGTACTCGCTGAGCAGCGAGTCGTGCACGTAGAACTTCGACACGCCCTGCCCGAACTGCTTGAGCGGCGTGTACTCCTCGCCCGTCTTGCGGTCGACCAGCACCGCGTGCCGCTGGCCGAACGTGCCGCGCCGGGTGTCCTGGCCGACGAGCCGCACCGGGCGGCCGTCGATCAGCAGCGAGCCCATCGCGAGCAGCTCGCCGGTCGCCCAGTCGATCGCGTCGTCCTCGATCATCTGGGCGCGGCGCTGCAGGATCGGCTGGAGCCGCGGGTGCGGGGTGAAGCCCTCCGGCAGGCTGACCTGCGTCTCGATGATCCGCTTGACGGTCTCCTGCGGGATCGCCGTGCCGGCCTTGCCATGGTCGATCGGGATGCGCTCCTCGACGTCCGGCTTCACGACCGAGCCCGGCTCCAGCGGCTTCTTCACCGCTTCGCGGGTCTCGGTGAAGGCCCGCTCCAGCTGCTCCTGGTAGTCGCGGAGCGCCTGCTCGGCCTCCTCCACCGTGATGTCGCCGCGGCCGATCAGCGCCTCGGTGTAGAGCTTGCGCACCGAGCGCTTCGCGTCGATCAGGTCGTACATCAGCGGCTGGGTGAACGAGGGGTTCTCGCCCTCGTTGTGGCCCCGGCGCCGGTAGCAGACCATGTCGACGACGACGTCCTTCTTGAACGTCTGCCGGTACTCGAACGCCAGCCGCGCGACCCGGGCGCACGCCTCGGGGTCGTCGCCGTTCACGTGGAAGATCGGCGCCTGGATCATCCGCGCCACGTCGGTCGCGTACACGCTGGACCGCGAGTACTCGGGGGCGGTGGTGAAGCCGACCTGGTTGTTGATGATGACGTGCACGGTGCCGCCGGTGCGGTAGCCGCGCAGCTGCGACAGGTTCAGCGTCTCGGCGACCACGCCCTGCCCGGCGAACGCGGCGTCGCCGTGGATCAGGATCGGCAGCACGGTGAAGCCGGCCTCGCCGACGTCCAGCACGTCCTGCTTGGCGCGGACGACGCCCTCCAGCACCGGGTCGACCGTCTCCAGGTGGGACGGGTTCGCGACCAGCTCGGTGTGGATCTTGGAGCCGTCGCTGGCGACGAAGTCGCCGGACGCGCCCAGGTGGTACTTCACGTCGCCGGAGCCCTGCGCGCTGCGCGGGTCGAGGTTGCCCTCGAACTCGCCGAAGATCTGCCCGTAGGACTTGCCGACGATGTTGGCGAGGACGTTCAGCCGGCCGCGGTGGGCCATGCCGATGACGACCTCGTCGAGGTTGTCCTTCGCGGCGGCCGAGATGACGGAGTCCAGCAGCGGTATGACCGACTCGCCGCCCTCCAGCGAGAACCGCTTCTGCCCGACGAACTTCGTCTGCAGGAACGTCTCGAACGCCTCGGCGCTGTTCAGGCGGCGCAGCACGTGCAGCTGCTCCTCGCGCGACGGCTTGTCGTGCGGGACCTCCACGCGCTCCTGGATCCAGGCGCGCTCCTCCGGGTCCTGGATGTGCATGTACTCGATGCCGACCGTCCGGCAGTACGCCATCCGCAGCACGCCGAGGATGTCGCGCAGCTTCATCGTCGGCTTGCCGCCGAACCCGCCGGTCGCGAACTCGCGCTCCAGGTCCCACAGGGTGAGGCCGTGCTTGAGGATGTCGAGGTCGGGGTGGCGGCGCTGCTTGTACTCCAGCGGGTCGGTGTCGGCCATGAGGTGGCCGCGGACCCGGTAGGCGTGGATCAGCTCGTGGACGCGGGCGACCTTGGCGACGTCGTCGTCATGGCTCGCGGAGATGTCCTTGACCCAGCGCACCGGCTCGTACGGGATGCGCAGCGCCTCGAAGATCTCGTCGTAGAAGCCGTCCTCGCCGAGCAGCAGCTCGTGGATGCGGCGCAGGAAGTCGCCGGACTGCGCGCCCTGGATGATGCGGTGGTCGTAGGTGGAGGTCAGCGTCATGACCTTGCTGATCCCCATCCGCGACAGCGTCTCGCCGGACGCGCCCGCGAACTCGGCCGGGTACTCCATCGCGCCCACGCCGATGATCGTGCCCTGGCCGGGCATCAGCCGCGGCACCGAGTGGACGGTGCCGATGGTGCCCGGGTTCGTCAGGCTGATCGTGGTGCCCTGGAAGTCCTCCAGGGTGAGCTTGCCGCCGCGGGCCTTGCGGACGATCTCCTCGTAGGCGGCCCAGAACTGGCGGAAGTCCAGCGTCTCGGCGGCCTTGATGCTCGGCACGACGAGCTGCCGGGAGCCGTCGCCCTTCTGCAGGTCGATCGCCAGCCCGAAGTTGACGTGCTCGGGCCGGACCAGCACCGGCTTGCCGTCCACCTCGGTGAACGCGGCGTTCATCTCCGGCATGGCGGCGAGCGCCTTGACGATCGCGTACCCGATGAGGTGCGTGAACGAGACCTTGCCGCCCCGCCCGCGCTTCAGGTGGTTGTTGATGACGATGCGGTTGTCGATCAGCAGCTTCGCCGGGACGGCCCGCACGCTCGTCGCCGTCGGCACGCCGAGGCTGGCCTCCATGTTGGTGGCCGTCCGGGCGGCGACGCCGCGCAGCCGGACCTCCTCGGCGCCCGCCGGCACCGGCGGCGGAGCGGGCCTCTCCGCCGCCTTCGGGGCGGGCTTCGGCGCCTTCGCGGGCGCCGGCGGCGGCGCGGTCGGCCGCTGCGATGTCGGCGGGGCGGCCGCGGTGCCGTTCGCGGCCGGGGCCGCGCCCTCGGTGGTGGCCTGGGGGGACGCGGGGGTCACGGACGACGGCCGGCTGTCCGGCTGGTAGTCCGCGAAGAAGTTCCACCAGGCTTCGTCAACGGAGTTCGGGTCTTCGAGGTACTTCTGGTACAGCTCGTCGACCAGCCACTCGTTGGCGCCGAAATCTGTGATCTTGGGGTCGGCACTTGTTTGCGACGACTCTGTCGACACGGCGGAGATCGCCCTCTTCCGCTGCTCGCAGGTGAGTTCTGAGACGAACCCCAGGCTACCGTGTTTATCGCCCCGCGCTCGGCGGCATGCGGCAGAGTGCCGCCGGGCCCGGTTCCTAGATCAGTGGGTGTGCTGCGGGACGGTCGGGCCCTCGCTGGCCTGGACGAGCACGAAGCCCTGCCCCTGGTAGGCGAGCTGCATGGCCTCGCCGCTGCCGCGGCCGATCAGGGCGCCGGCCTTGAAGGTGCGGTTGACGCCGACCTGGAGGCTGGTGCTCCACGCCACGGCGGACTGGCCGTCCGCGAACGTGGGGGCGCGGCCGCAGTCGAGCATGACGGGCGTCCCGTGCGTGGTGAGCGCCACCCAGCCGGTGCCCTGCAGGGTGGTGTTGAACAGGCCGCCGGCGGCGATGCCCGCGCCCTGGACGCGCTGGATGTCGGACTGGAGCGTCGAGTCGTAGGCGAGGATGTTCTTGCCGTTGACGGTGAGGCCCTCGTTCTCCAGGTAGAAGAGGTGGATGTCGTCGGCGTCGTTCGCGACGAACAGCAGGCCCTGGCCCTTGACGCGCATCAGCGGCACGCCCTCGCCCGTCAGCGCCTTCTTCATGAACTTGCCGATGCCGCCCGAGCCCTCGTAGTCGAACTCCATCTGGCCCTGGAAGGCGACCATGGAGCCCTGCCGGGCCAGGACGTCCCCGTTCAGATGGACCCGGAGCATCTTGGAGTTCTGGAGGGCGAAGTGGCCGGGAAGCTGCTGGCCCTGGTCGAGGTTGCCGAAGAACTGGCTGCGCATGGTCGGGTCATGCCTTTCGTGCCGATTGATGGAGATGCGCCAGCATAACGAGGGTCACCGTCAGTCGGCGCGGTCGGCGGACGTCGCGGGCGGGCGCCGTCAGCGGCCCCGGCCGTGCGGGACGGTCCAGTCGACGGCGGGGCCCTTGGCGACCACGCCGGACGGATTGATGTTCCGCTGCGTCACGTAGTAGTGGCGCTTGATGTGGTCGAAGTTCGTCGTCTCGCCGAACGCGGGGATCGCGTACAAGTCGCGGGCGTAGGCCCAGAGGTTGTCGTAGTCGGCCAGCCGCCGCAGGTTGCACTTGAAGTGGCCGTGGTAGACGGCGTCGAAGCGCGCCAGCGTCGGGTAGAGGCGGACGTCGGCCTCGGTGATCTCGTCGCCGAACAGGTAGCGGCGGCCGGCGAGGCGCTCCTCGAGCCGGTCGAGGGTGTCGAAGAGCGCGTCGAACGCCTCCTCGTAGGCGTCCTGGGACGTGGCGAACCCGGCCTTGTAGACGCCGTTGTTGACGGTCCGGTAGACGAGGTCGTTCAGCTCGTCGATCTCGGGGCGGAGGGCCTCCGGGTACAGGTCGGGCGCGCCCGGCCGGTGGTGGGCGGTGAACTCCGTCTCGAACGTCGTGGTGATGTTCGGGAAGTCGTTGGTGACCAGGCGCCCGGTCTCGGTGTCCCAGATGGACGGGACGGTGTAGCGGCCCTGGAACGACGGGTCGGTGGCGAGGTACAGCTCGGACAGGAACTCCGCGCCGGTGACGGGGTCGCGGTCGGGGAACCGCCAGCCCTTCTCGTCGCGGATGGGGTCGACCACGGCGACGCTGATCGCGTCCTCCAGGCCGAGCAGGCGCCGCACGATCAGCGTGCGGTGCGCCCACGGGCACGCGTAGGAGACGAACAGCCGGTACCGGCCCGCCTCCGCGGGGAACCCGGACGACCCGTCGGCGGTGATCCGGTCGGTGAACCGGTTCGCCTGCCGGACGAACCGGCCTCCCTCGACCTCCTGGACGCTCATGCCGTGCCTCCCGCGGTCACTCCGCCGACCCTCCCGATGATCGTCCGAACGGCCGATCCGGGCAAGGGAACCTCGCGGCTACCATAACCGTCGGTAGCTACGGTGAAACGGCCGCGGAGGCGGTCCCGGCCGGAACGAGATGGCGGGGGTCCATGCTCGAACAGTTCAACGCGCTGGTGGACGGGCTGCCACCCGCGATGATCTACCTCGTCATCGCGGCGCTGGTGTTCGCCGAGGCCGCGCTGTTCGTCGGGTTCGTCTTCCCCGGCGAGACCGCGATCGTGGTCGGCGGCGTGCTCGCCAGCCAGGACGTCCTGTCGCTGCCGCTGCTGCTCGCCATCGCGGTCGTCGCGGCGGTCGCGGGCGACTCCGTCGGCTACGAGATCGGCCGCAAGTACGGGCCGCGGCTGCTGGACGTCGGGGTGATGCGCAAGCACCGCGCCAAGGTCGCCGGCGCGCAGGACCTCATCCGGCGGCGGGGCGCGTTCGCGGTGTTCATCGGGCGGTTCACCGCGCTGCTGCGGGCGCTGATGCCGGCGCTGGCGGGCAGTTCCCGGCTGCCGTATCCGAAGTTCCTGGTGTTCAACGTCATCGGCGGCGTGACCTGGGTGGTGACGTTCACGCTCGGCGGCTACTTCGCGGGCACGGCGTTCGAGCACGCGGCGAAGCTCGCGGGCCGGGGCCTCGCGATCGGGCTCGCGGTGGCGGCGGTCGCCGGGCTGGTGGTGTGGAGCGTCCGCAAGCGCCGCCGGGAGGCCCGCGAGGAGGCGGAGGCGGAGACCGGCGCCGAGGGGGAGCCCGCGCGGACCCTGCCGTAGCGGTCGCGGGCGGTCACACGTGCATGCGGCCGCTGACCATCGGCAGGTCGAGGTAGGTGCGGATCCCGGGGGCGGCGGCGCACACGGCCGGGACGGAGTTCAGCGCGTGCGCGGACGCCGCCGAGATCACGTCGGACACCCAGCCCTCGTCGGCGGAGAGGGTCAGCGACGGGCGGCCGTCCACGCGGAGCGAGTACCCGGGGCGCCCCCACTCCTCCGACATCCGCGCGGCGTTGGCCTTGTGCACCACCTCGACGGTGATGACGGGGCGCCCGGCGGCGAGCCCGCTGAACGTCCAGCGCGCCGCCGCGACGGTGCCGTGCGGGATCGGCCCGGCGGCGGTGACGAGGTCGGTGCCGGCGAGCCGGTAGTCGACGTCCATGTCGATCTCGTCGAGGTCGACGCCGAGCCCCGCCGCGATGAGGTGCAGGCTCTCGGCGAACATCGCGCGCATCGCGGCGCGGTTGGGCCGCAGCGCGCGCCGGTAGGCCTCCTCGGTCTTGCCGAAGCCGATCATCTCGTGGACCATCCGCCAGGACGGGTGCCGGGCGAAGTCGGTGCACTCGCGGGCGTAGACGTGGGTGATCCGCCGGGACAGCCGCGACAGCACGAGCGGCATGACGTCGGCCATGAAGCCGCCGCTGACGCCGCTGCCGTGCACGCTCGTCCCGCCCCGCTTGCACGCCTGCTCCAGCTCGCCGGCGAACTGCGGGCCGTGCGCGTACGGGTAGACGAGCCCGCTGAGGGAGATCAGGTTCTTGCCGGACGCCAGTAGCGCGCAGATCGTGTCGAGTTCGCGGAGCCGGTCGTGGACGGGGCTCGGCGCGTAGATCACGCAGTCGGCGTCCAGGGCGAGGATGTCGGCGATGTCGCGGGTGGCGGCGACCCCGATCGGCTCGCGGCCGGCGAGGGCCCCGGCGTCGGCGCCCTCCTTGGCGGGGGTGTGCACCCAGACGCCGGCGAGCTCCATGTCGTCGCGGTCGAGCACGCCCCTGATCGCGCTGCGTCCGAGCGCGCCCGTCGCCCACTGCACGACGCGGTACGGGCGGCGGCCGGCGGCCGGGACGTCGGCGGCGATCATCGGGGCGGGACCTCCGTTGCTCCTCGCGGTTCGCCCGAGACTACGCGGCAGCCCCGGCCATTTGCGGCATTCGGCGCAACTTCCCTCGTGCTCCATCGTACGCGGGACGGACCCCGGTGGCGCGCGCCCGAGCGAGATTCGGTTTAGTGGTACCACTCGGTAGCCCCGGATGATTTCCTGGGGTGCGGGCCCCACGATGTGAGGAGAAGGAATGTCGGAACTGCGCTACGACGGCCGGGTCGCGGTCGTGACCGGGGCCGGCCACGGCCTCGGCCGGCAGCACGCCCTGGAGCTCGCCGCGCGCGGCGCCAAGGTCGTCGTCAACGACCTCGGCGGCGACCGGTCCGGTGTCGGCGCCTCCGCCGGCCCCGCCCAGGAGGTCGTGGACGAGATCAAGAAGAACGGCGGCGAGGCCGTCGCGAACCCCGACAACGTCGCGACGCCCGAGGGCGCGCAGGCCGTGATCCAGAGCGCGCTGGACGCGTTCGGCAAGGTCGACATCGTCATCAACAACGCGGGCATCCTGCGCGACAGGTCGTTCAAGAACATGAGCGTCGAGGAGTTCGACGCCGTCATCGCCGTCCACCTGCGCGGCTCGTTCCTGGTGTCCAGCGCCGCCTGGTCGCACCTGCGCGAGCAGGGCTACGGCCGGATCGTGAACACCTCGTCCCCGGCGGGCCTGTTCGGCAACTTCGGCCAGGCGAACTACTCCACCGCGAAGATGGGCCTGGTCGGGTTCACCAAGACGCTCGCGCAGGAGGGCGCCAAGTACAACATCAAGGCCAACGCGATCGCCCCGGTCGCCTGGACCCGGATGACCGAGGACCTGCTGCCCGCCGACTTCGCCGACAAGCTCGGCGTCGACCAGGTGACGCCGCTCGTCGCCTGGCTCGTGCACGAGTCCAACGAGGACTCCGGCGAGGTCTACACGGTCGGCGGCGGCCGGATCGCGAAGATCTTCGTCGCGGAGGGCCCCGGCTACGGGCAGAACACGACCCTGTCGGTCGAGGACGTCCGGGACAACTGGGCGGCCATCAGCGCCAACGAGCCGCTCACCGTGTTCAAGAACGTGGGCGAGCAGATGGGCCCCCTGATCCAGCAGCTCACCTCCTGAGCCGTTGGGCGGGATCAAGCTCGACCGGCGGGACGGGGTGGTCACGATCACCCTGTCCCGGCCGGAGCGCCTGAACGCGGTCGACGGCGCCCTGACCGAGGAGATGATCGACGCCCTCGGTGAGCTGGCGCGCGACCCCGCCACGCACGTGGTCGTGCTCACCGGCGAGGGCCGCGGGTTCTGCTCGGGCATGGACATCCAGGGCGGCGACCCGGGCGGCGAGACCGCCGAGGGCCGCGTCCAGCGGCTCTACCGGGGCATCGCGCGCGGCGCCGAGGTCACCGCCCGGCTGCGGGAGATCCCGCAGCCGGTGATCGCGGCGCTGCACGGCCCGGTCGCGGGCATGGGGGTGTCCTGGGCGCTGGCCTGCGACCTGCGCGTCGCCGACCCGACCACCCGGTTCGTCGTCCCGTTCACGAACCTCGGCCTGTCGGCCGGCGACTGCGGGCTCTCCTGGCTGCTGCCGCGCCTGATCGGCCCGGCGAAGGCCGCGGAGGTCTCCTACCGGGCGCAGCGGCTGGACGTGCACCGCGCCGACGAGCTCGGCCTGATCACCGAGATCACCGCCGAGGGCGCGGACCTGGCGGGCGCGCAGGCGCTCGCCGACGAACTGCTCACCAAGTCCCCGTACGGCCTGCGCCGCACGAAGGAACTGCTCAACGCGTCCCTGGACGCCCCCGGCCTCCGCCGCCAGCTGGCCGCGGAGACCGCCGTCCAGACGCTCGCCTTCTTCAGCGAAGACCTCACGGAAGGCATGACGGCAACGCTCCAAAAGCGCACACCGAATTTCAAGAACCGCTGAGACCAGCCCAGGGGGGAATCCCCCTGGGCTAGTCGGCGAGGGCCGTGGAGAGGGCCTCGACGTAGCGGAGGGCGGCGACCCTGGCGAGGGCCGGGTGGGGGCCCAGGGGGGCCGAGTAGGCGGCGCCCACGGTGGCGGCGGCCGGCGCGATCAGGGCGGCCTCCGGCTCGGAGCCGATCAGGTGCGGCGCGATCGCGATGGACGCGGCGCCGGCCGCGCGCAGCTGCTCCGCCGCGGCCTTGACGGACGCCTCGTCGTTCAGCGAGGCGGTGAAGACCGGCGCGGCCAGCCGGGAGGCGAGCAGCACGCCGGTGACCTCGGCCTGCCGGACGGCGGTCGCGTCCCCCGGCGTCGCGACGATGACGCCGGACGCGGCCGTCACCATCGTCATCAGCCGGATCCGGTCGGCGCGGGCGAGGCCGGCGTCGGCGAGCCGGTCGTGCAGCGCCTCGGCGATGAGCGGGTGCGGGCCGAGCGGCTCGGCGGCGACGGCGCGCACCGGCGAGTTCGCCACGGCGGCGTGCACGGCGCGGTCGAGCGCGGGGTCGGGGCCGGTGGACAGCGGCACCACGATGGCCGCCACCTCGTCCTGCTCCTGGCGGAGCGCGCCGAGGAGGCCGTGCAGGCTCGCCTCGTCGCCGTCCAGGTGGCCGACGTAGGCGGGTTGGCCGGTGTGCTCGATCTCGACGAGCCGGGCCAGTTCGGCGGCGATCTCGGTGCCGGCCTGCCGGGCGTGCCCGGGGACGGCCAGGACCAGCGTGGGGGATCCGGGGGGCAGCAGGAAGGACTCGTCGCCGCGGTGCCGGCCGCCGCGGGGGGCGCGGCGCCGTCGCGACGGCAGTGCCTCGGATGCCTGGCTATCGGGACTCACGGCGGGCATCGTAACGCCCTCCGGCCCGGGAGCCGTCCTTCCGTCCCGGTGGGCCGTGTCCCTCGGCCCGGCGGGGGCGACCTCGTTGCGGCCTCCGTCGTTGCCTGTATGGATCGCGGGGCTCCTTCCCGTGCCGGCGCGACGCGAGCGGTGGTGAAGAAGCAGAGTATGGCGCAATGCGGCGGAGCAACAGGGGGAAATGAAGCAAATTGTCCTGATTTGCCGCTATCCGGACGGGATGCGTGCGACAAGATCACCCGGCTCATCCGCATCGCCGCAGGTGACACGGAATGATGCCAATGCGTCCGAAAGGCGCCAAAGGGGTTGCGGTCTCGTCACGGACCGCCTTTATGATCCATGGACCCTCCTGGCCGGAACGTTCGAGGTCACATGAAAACCCCCCGTACGCGATCGATCCGCTCGAAGGTGACCGCGCTGCTGCTCGTGCCGCTGCTCTCCCTGGTCGCCCTCTGGGGGTACGCGGCGAGCGTCACCGGACGCGAGGCCATCGCCCAGCGCAACTACCACACGCTCGACCGCACGTTCGCGCCGAGCGGCCAGGGCGTCCTCGTGGAGCTCGGACGCGAGCGGCAGGCGTCCGCGATGTTCCTCAGCACCCCGCGCTCCACCCCCGGCGGGACGCCCGCCGCCCTGCTCGCCCAGCGCGACCGCGTCGACCGGGCCGTCGAGCACTTCCGCCGCGAGGCGACCTCCGCGGACGCGCGCGGCGCCACGACGGAGGAGATGAGGAGCCGCGTCACCGACGTCCTGCGGGCGCTCGGCGGTCTCGGCGGGCTCCGCTCGGCGGTCGACGGGCGGCTCGTCGACCGGCTGACCGCGATCAACAACTACGGCACGATGGTCGACGACATGCACCGGCTGTACGACGCCCTGGTGGTCATCGACGACTCCGCCCTCTACAACTGGACGCTGTCCACCCGGCACGCAGGCCGCGCCATGGAGCTGCTCCAGCGGGAGAACGCGCTGGTCTCCTCCGCGCTCGTCACCAAGGGCCGGATGACGGCCGCCGAGCACCGGATGTTCGTCGAGATGGTCGGCGAGCAGCGCTGGCAGTGGATCAAGCAGCGCTCGCTGCTCGACCCCGTCGTCTACCGCACCGGCACCGCGCAGGTCTTCGCCTCCCCGACCTACCAGGACTTCAAGGGCATCGAGGACCGGATCGCCGACGCCGACCCGCGCCGGCCGCTGCCCGTCAGCGCCCAGGAGTGGCGCCGGACCGCCGAGCCGCTGGTGCAGTCGATCAACACGATGGTGCTGGCCAACTCCAAGCGGGCCGGCGAGCACGCCGACCGGCTCGGCCGCGACGCCTACATCCGGCTCGGCGTCGTCGGCGGCCTCGGGCTGCTGGTGATCCTCGCCTCGGTGCTGCTGTCGCTGCGGTTCGCGAGCGGGTTCGTCCGCGAGCTGGTCGGGCTGCGCGGCTCCGCCGAGGAGCTGGCCGAGCGGCGGCTGCCCGGCGTCGTCGAGCGGCTGAGCCGCAACGAGACCGTCGACGTCGCCGCCGAGGCGCCGCCGCTGCACGCGGGCAGCACCACCGAGATCGCCCGGCTCGCCGACTCGTTCGCCAAGGTGCAGCGGACCGCCGTCGACGCCGCCGTCGGCCAGGCCGAGCTGCGCGCCGGCGTCGGCAGGATCTTCCTCAACATCGCCCGCCGCAACCAGTCGCTGCTGCACCGCCAGCTCACCATGCTGGACGGGCTGGAGAGCCGCGCCGAGGCCGACGACCTCGAGGACCTGTTCCGTATCGACCACCTCACCACCCGCATGCGGCGGCACGCGGAGAGCCTGATCATCCTGTCCGGCGCCACCCCCGGCCGCGGCTGGCGGCAGCCGGTGCGGTTCGCCGACGTGCTGCGCGCCGCCGTCTCGGAGATCGAGGACTACACCCGCGCGACCGTGCTCACCGACTCCGAGGACGGCCTGGTCGGCGCCGCCGTCACCGACGTCGTCCACCTGCTCGCCGAGCTGATCGAGAACGCGGCGACGTTCTCCCCGCCGAACACCGAGGTGCGGGTCAAGGCCGAGCGGGTCGGCACCGGCTTCGCCGTCGAGATCGAGGACCGCGGGCTCGGCGTCAAGCCGGAGCTGCTCGCCGAGGCCAACCGGCGGCTCGCCGAGCCGCCGGAGTTCGACATCGTCGACACCGACCAGCTCGGCCTGTTCGTCGTCGCCCGGCTGGCCGCCCGGCACGCCGTCTCCGTGACGCTGCAGCGCTCGCCGTACGGCGGCGTGACCGCGATCGTGCTGCTGCCGCACGACCTGGTCGTCCCGGCGGAGCAGATGGCGGCGGGCGCGCTGCCCCCGGCGCCCGAACCGGACGGCGACGGCGCCTCCCCGCTCGACACGCGCGCCGACGGCGAGGCCGAGGGCCGGCCGGGCGCCGTGCTGGTGGCCGCGCCGCGCACCGAGACGGCCGCGCGGCCGGAGCCCGTCATCCGGGCGGAGGCGGTGGTGCCGCTCCGCGAGACCCCGCCGCCGCGGCCCGCGCCGAACCCGTGGTCGGACGAGGCCCTCCCGCGGCCCGCGGTGACCGTCCAGGCCGCCGAGGGCGCGAACGGCGCCGGGGCGCACGACGACGAGGAGGACGACGACTGGGAACCGGCGGGAACGGCGGGCACCCACGCGGGGCTGCCCCGCCGGGTCAGGCAGAAGAACCTGGCGCCGCAGCTGCGCAAGCGGCCCGCGCCGCCGCCGGCCCCGGCCGGCGCCGCCGGGGGCGTCGCACGCTCGCCCGAGGAGGCACGCTCGCTGATGGCATCGATACAGCAGGGATGGCGTCGCGGCCGCGCGACGGATGTGGGGGATGAGGGAACCCGATGATGCACAACACCGTGACCGGTGAGCTGAACTGGCTGCTCAACGACTTCGCCGAGCGCGTGACGGCGGTCCGGCAGGCGGTGATCCTCTCCCGGGACGGCCTGGCCGTGGCCGCCTCCAACGAGCTGGCCCGCGAGGACGCCGAGCACCTGTCCGCGCTGGCCTCGGGCGTGCAGAGCCTCGCCCGCGGCGCCGGCCGGCACTTCGCCGGCGGGAACGTCCGGCAGACGATCATCGAGATGGACGCGCTGCTGCTGTTCGTGACGGCGGCGGGCGACGGCACCTGCCTCGCCGTCCTGGCCGAGGCCGAGGCCGACGCCGGGCTCGTCGCCTACGAGATGGCGGTGCTGGTCAAGCGGGTCGGGCAGCACCTGCAGGCGAGCCCGAGGTTCGGCGGGGAGGCGGCCGGCGAGGAGTTCGGGGGCGCCGGGGGGACCGCGCCGCGGGGCCTGTGACCGATGACCCCCTCGGCAGAGCGGTGGCTGGACCGGGACGCCGGTCCGGTCGTGCGTCCGTACGCGATGACCCGGGGCCGGACCCGTCCCGACGGGGCCGGCTTCGAGCTGATCGCGGTGGTGGCCGCCACCGGCGTCCCGGCCGGTGACCGGCTGCGCTACAGCCCCGACCACGCGCGGGTGCTGCGCCGCTGCGCGGCGCCCGTCCCGGTCGTCGACCTGGCGTCCGACCTCGGGCTGCCCATCGGCGTCGTCCGGGTGCTGCTCGGCGACCTGCGGGACGAGGGCCTCGTCGCGGTGGTCGCCGAGGCGCAGCCCGCCGCCGCGGGCCGCCGTCCTCCCAACGGCGTGCTGAGGGAGGTGCTGAATGGTCTCCGAGCACTATGACCGGGCGCCCTACGAGGGGACGGGCCTCGCGTCGCGCCCGCCGGTCACCACGAAGATCCTGATCGCGGGCGGGTTCGGGGCCGGCAAGACCACCATGGTCGGCTCGATCAGCGAGATCAGGCCGCTGCACACCGAGGAGCCGCTGACCGACCGCGGCGCCGGGGTGGACGACGTGTCCGGCGTCGGCGCGAAGTCGACCACGACGGTCGCGATGGACTTCGGCCGCATCACGCTGTCGGACCAGCTGCTGCTCTACCTGTTCGGCACGCCCGGCCAGGAGCGGTTCTGGTTCATGTGGGACGAGCTGGCCGCCGGCGCGATCGGCGCCGTCGTGATCGCCGACACGCGCCGGCTGACCGGCAGCTTCCCCGCGATCGACTACTTCGAGCGCCGCGGCGTCCCGTTCGTGGTCGCGGTGAACTGCTTCGACGGGGTGCGGACGCACCGGCCCGAGGACATCGCGATCGCGCTCGACCTCGACCCGGGCGTCCCGGTGGTGCTGTGCGACGTCCGCCGCCGCGAGTCGTCCAAGGAGGTGCTCGTCGCGCTGATGGAGCACGTGCTGAGCTGGCCGGACGCCGGACCGGAGGGCGGCCCGGACGAGCGGGGGGCGGCCGGCGGCGCGCGGATGCCCGATCATCGTGAAGCCGCGACGTAGTAGGCTCCCGCACACCCCCGTACTCCACGCATCGGGAGGTTTCCCCCGCATGTTCCACCCCCCAATGCCGGTCGGCCCAGCGCAGGAGGACGAGCGAGTGAGCAGGGTCCGCCAGCCGTGACGGCCCGCGGTTTCTCCTCCATCCGCGCGAGGATCACCCTGCTGGTCCTCGTGCCCCTGCTGGCGCTCGCCTCGCTGTGGGTGTTCCTCACCGGCATCACCTACGGCGAGGCGCACCAGCTGCTGCAGAGCCGCCAGTTCCAGAAGAAGACGGTGCTGCCCACGCAGCGGCTCGTCGACGCGCTGCAGAAGGAGCGGCGCCTGTCGATGGCCGAGCTCGGCGGCGCCCGCAGCGACCCCGGCGGGATGCGCACCCAGCGGGAGGCGACCGACGCGGCGAGCGCGGAGGTCCGCGCGGGGGCCCGCGACGGCGGGCTGCGCGGCGCGATCCAGCCCGAGGTCGTCCGGAAGCTGGACGACCTCGTCGACCGGCTCGGCGCGGTGAAGTCGATCCGCCGCGAGGTGGACGAGCGGACCGGTTCGCGCGCCGAGGTGCTGGGCGAGTACGGCGAGGTCATCGACGCCGCGTTCGCGGTCTACAGCTCGACCACGCCGGCGGACGGGTCCATCACCGCGAGCGCCCGCACGCTCACCTCGTTCGGGCTGGCCCGCGAGTTCATGGCCCGCGAGGACGCCCTGCTGACCGGGGCGCTCGCCGCGGGCCGCATCACCGGCGCCGAGCGCGCCCAGTTCGCCAAGCTCGTCGGCGCGCACCACACGATGCACGAGGTCAACGCCCGCGACCTGCCCGCCGCCGACCGCGCCCGCTACGACCGGCTGATGTCCTCGCCCGACTTCATGCGGATGATGAAGCTGGAGGACCAGGTCATCGCCGGGGCCGAGCCGCCGCAGGCCGCGGCGCGCCGGACCCGCGCCGGCGGGACGGCCGCGACGACGCCGACGACCCCGTCCACGCCGGCGCACGGCCAGGGCGCGCAGCACGGCACGCAGCAGAACGGCACGCAGCAGAACGGCCGGCAGCCGGCGGCGCGCACCGCCCGCGGCGTCACCGTCATCGAGCCCACCGTGTGGCGCTCCACGGCCGACACCGCCAACGGGCGGCTGTACGAGCTGGAGAACCGGATCCTGGACGGGCTCGTCGAGCGCGGCCAGCACATCGCGATCGGCGCGTTCACGCGGCTCGCGCTCGCCGGCGGCCTCGGGCTCGTCGCGATCGTGCTGTCGTCGGTCATCGCGGTCCGCGTCTCGCGGCGGCTGGTGCGCGAGTGCCGGACGCTCGCGGGCGGCGTCGTCGACTTCACCCAGAAGCGGCTGCCGAAGCTCGCCGAGCAGATCATCGCCGGGCGCCCGGCCGAGCCGGAGCCGCCGGGGCTCGACTACCGCATCACCGAGATCCGGCAGATCGCCGAGTCGTTCGACCGCGCCCGCGAGGCCGTGCTGGTCGCCGCCGAGGGCGAGGTCGCGGCGCGGCGCGGCATCAGCGAGGTGTTCGTCAACCTCGCGCGCCGCAACCAGGCGCTGCTGCACCGGCAGCTCAGCCTGCTCGACACCATGGAGCGCCGCACCGAGGACCCGTCGGAGCTGTCGGACCTGTTCCGCCTCGACCACCTCGCGACCCGCATGCGCCGGCACGCCGAGGGCCTGGTCATCCTGGCCGGCAAGAGCGCCGGGCGCGGCTGGCGCCGTCCCGTCCCGCTGGTGGACGTGGTGCGCGGCGCGGTCGCCGAGGTCGAGGACTACCCGCGCGTGCGGGTCCAGCCGCTGCCGCGCGTCGCGCTGCTCGGCTCCGCCGTCGCCGACGTCATCCACCTGCTCGCCGAGGTGGTGGAGAACGCCACCACGTTCTCGCCGCCGCAGTCGCCGGTGCGGGTCAGCGGGCAGGCCGTCGCCAGCGGGTTCGCCATCGAGGTGGAGGACCGCGGCCTCGGCATGACCGAGGAGGCGCTGCGCGCCGCGAACGAGCGGCTCGCCCACCCGCCCGAGTTCGACCCGTCCGACAGCGCGCAGCTCGGCCTGTTCGTCGTGGCGCGGCTGGCGGAGCGGCACGGCATCACGGTGACGCTGCGCCCGTCCCCGTACGGCGGGACGACCGCGATCGCGCTGATCCCCGGCTCGCTCATCGTGGAGGGCGCCGACCCGGAGCCGGCGGTGCGCCGCCCGACCGGGCCGATGCAGGCGCTGCCGGACCAGGCCGCGGCGCTGTCGGCGGCGGCGCGCCCGGCGGTGGAGTCCGGGCGGGCCGAGTCGGGCGGCGTCGTCCGGCTGGTCGCCGAGCCGGTCGGACCGGAGCCGCCGCGTCCCGCCGCGCCGCCGGAGGCGCGGCCCGCGCCTCCCGCCCGGCCCGCGGACGCCCCGCCGGCGGCACCGCCGAAGGAGGGCGAGCTGCCCAAGCGCAGGCGGCAGACGCACCTGGCGCCGCAGCTGAAGGAGCGGGTGGACGCGCACCTCGCCGCCCGCGGCCAGGCGCCGCCGGAACCGCCCGCGCCGCCCGCACCGCCGGAACCGCCCGCGCCGGCACCGGAACCGGCGATGCCGCTCGCGGCGCCCGTCCCCATGGACGAGCCCCCGCCGCCCGGGACCGTTCCCACGGACACGGGAGCGGGCGCGGGAACGGGCGCGGACGGCGACCCGACGCGCACGGCCGAGACGATGCGATCGATGCTGTCCGCCATGCAGGCCGGCTGGCAGCGCGGCAGGCAGGAGGCGGCCGAAGGACGGGCACCAGGCTCGGAGGAGGCCGCGCGAAACCCAGGCGACCAGGAGGACGACACCCCATGACACATGCCCAGCACTCCGGCGCGGAGGTCCCGGGCGGAGCCGGTGGCGACCTGAACTGGCTGCTCGACAGCCTGGTCCAGCGGGTCGCCCCGGTGCAGAACGCGGTGGTGCTGTCCAGCGACGGGCTGAAGATCGCCGCGTCCCGGGGCCTCGCCGGGGAGGAGTCCGACCACCTCGCCGCGGTCGCCGCCAGCTTCCAGAGCCTCGCGCGCGGGGCCGGGGAGTCGTTCGGCGGCGGCCCCGTCCGGCAGACCATCGTGGAGATGGAGTCCTCGTTCCTGTTCGTCACCGCCGCCGGGCGCGGCGCGTGCCTGGCGGTGCTGGCCGCCGCCGACGCCGACCTCGGGATCATCGCCTACGAGATGGCGATGCTGGTCACCCGGGTCGGGCAGCACCTGTCCGCCGACCCGCGGGTGGCCGCGGCCGAACCGGGCGGCGCGTGAGATGGGCGGCACGGCCTGGTACGACGACGCTGCGGGGCCCGTGGTCCGCCCGTACGCGCTGACCGGAGGCCGGACGCACTACGACGGCGACGAGTTCGACCTGGTCGCGCTGATCGCCGTCGCGGACCCGCCGGAGCCCGCGGAGGACGCGCTTCCCGCGACCCCGTGGGCACCGGAGCCGGAACATGACATGATCCTGGAGCTTTGCCGCACCCCGTTGTCGGTCGCCGAGATAGCGTCGGATCTGGAACTCCCCCTCGGGGTGGTCCGTGTCCTGCTCGGTGATCTGCTCGACCACTCGCTGATTCAGGTCCGGCGTCCCGCGCCGGTGGCGCAGTTCCCCAGCGAGCGCGTACTCAAGGAAGTGATCGATGGAATCCGTGCGCTCTGACGCGGCCGCCCAGCAGGGCGAGTCCGCGCTGACGGTGAAGATCCTCGTGGCCGGTGGTTTCGGCGTCGGCAAGACCACCCTGGTGAGCGCGGTCAGCGAGATCCGTCCGCTGCGCACCGAGGAGGCGCTGACCGAGAAGAGCATCGGGATCGACGACACCACCGCCGTCGCGAACAAGACGACGACGACCGTGGCGATGGACTTCGGCCGCATCACGCTGCCCAACGGCCTCGTCCTGTTCGTCTTCGGCACCCCCGGCCAGGACCGCTTCTGGTTCATGTGGGACGAACTGGCCAAGGGCGCCCTCGGCGCCGTGGTCCTGGTCGACACCCGGCGCCTCGCCGACTGCTTCGCCTCGGTCGACTACTTCGAACGGCGCGGCGTCCCGTTCATCATCGGCGTCAACCAGTTCGACGGCGCCGGCCAGCACTCCGCCGACCAGGTCCGCGACGCCCTCGACCTCCCCGCGGACGTGCCCGTCATCAACTGCGACGTGCGCGACCGCGAGGACGCCAAGCGCGTCCTGATCACGCTGGTGGAGCACATCATGCGCACCATGAGCGGCCGCCAGACGGTCAGCTACTAGGACCGGAGCCGCCAACGGCCCGTACCCGCCGCGTCGCGCGCGGTGGGTGCGGGCCGTTGCGCATCCGCAACTTTGTCCTCTGAGTGGAGAAAGTTCGGATGATCTAGAGAAAAGGTCTTCTCAAAGCGGCGAAAGCGGGTTACGGTCTCGGCCATGAGACCGGAGTCACAGCGGCTCCGGGGCCCGGACCGATCCCGAGAGGACGGCGTGATGCGCATGTCGGCTCGTCCGCAGAACGTGCATCAGGCACGGCTGCTGCGGCTGCTGCGGGACGAGGGGCCGCGGTCGCGCGCCGAGCTCGGGGACGTCGTCCGGCTGTCCCGCTCGAAGCTCGCCGTGGAGCTGGACCGGCTCGTCGAGCTGGGGCTCGTCGAGGGCGCGGGGCTCGCCGCGTCGCGGGGCGGGCGGCGGTCCGGGATCGTCCGGCTGTCACCGAGCCTGCGGTTCGTCGCGTTCGACATCGGCGCCACCTCGATCGACGTCGCGGTGACCGACGGGACGCTGGAGGTGCTCGGCCACGTCAGCGAGCCGTGCGACGTCCGGCAGGGCGCGACCGTGGTGCTGGAGCGGGCGCTCGACCTGCTCGGCAAGCTGCGCGACGAGGGCCTCATCCCGCAGGTGCACGGCACCGGCATCGGGGTGCCGGGGCCGGTCAGCTTCCGGGACGGCATGCCGGTCGTCCCGCCGATCATGCCCGGCTGGGACCGCTTCCCGGTGCGGGACGCGATCGGCCAGGAGCTCGGCTGCCCGGTGCTGGTCGACAACGACGTGAACCTCATGGCGCTCGGCGAGCTGCACGCGGGGCTCGCCCGGTCGGTCGACGACTACCTGCTCGTGAAGATCGGCACCGGCATCGGCTGCGGGATCGTCGTCGGCGGCGCCATCTACCGCGGCGTGTCCGGCAGCGCCGGCGACATCGGCCACATCCGGGTCGACGACGACGGCCCCATCTGCGCCTGCGGCAACGCCGGGTGCCTGGAGGCGTTCTTCGGCGGCGCCGCCCTCGCGCGGGACGCCGAGGCGGCGGCCCGCTCGGGGGAGTCGCCGGTGCTCGCCGCGCTGCTGGAGACCCATGGGGAGCTGTCCGCCGAGCACGTCGGCGAGGCGGCCGCCGCGGGCGACGCGGCCGCGGTGCGGATCATCCGGGAGGGCGGCCGGCACGTCGGGCAGGTCCTCGCCGGGCTGGTCAGCTTCTTCAACCCCGGGCTCGTCATCATCGCGGGCGGCGTCGCGGGCCTCGGGCACACCCTGCTCGCCGAGATCCGCAGCGTCGTCTACCGCCGGTCCGCGCCGCTCGCGACCGGCAACCTCCCGATCGTGCTGTCCGAGCTCGCCGGCGCGGCCGGCGTGGTCGGCGGCGCCCGGCTCATCAGCGACCACGTCTTCTCCTTCTCCGCGTCCTGAGGAGGCCGCACCGATGGAACCGCTGCTGCGGATGCGCGGCATCGTCAAGCAGTTCCCCGGCGTCCGCGCGCTGGACGGCGTCGACCTCGACGTCCTTCCGGGCGAGGTGCACTGCCTGCTCGGGCAGAACGGCGCCGGGAAGTCCACGCTCATCAAGGTGCTCGCCGGCGCGCACCAGCCCGACGAGGGCGAGATCGTCTTCGCCGGGGAGCCGGTCCGGCTCGCCGGGCCGACCGCCGCGATGCGCGCCGGCATCGCGACCATCTACCAGGAGCTCGACCTGGTCGACGGCCTGTCGGTCGCCGAGAACGTCTTCCTCGGGCACGAGAGGGCGCGCCTCGGGTTCACCCGGCGCGGGGACGCCGAGCGCGCCGCGCGCGAGCTGCTCGGCCGGCTCGGGCACGGCGAGATCCCGCCGCGCCGCGAGGTCGGGCGGCTGCCCGCGGCGGGCAAGCAGGTCGTCAGCATGGCCCGCGCCCTCTCGCACGACGCCCGGCTGATCGTGATGGACGAGCCGTCCGCCGCGCTCGCGCACGACGAGGTCGGCAACCTCTTCCGCATCATCCGGGAGCTGACCGCCGCCGGCGTCGCGGTCGTCTACATCTCGCACCGGCTGGAGGAGATCCGCGAGATCGGCGACCGGGTGACCGTCCTCAAGGACGGCCGGACCGTCGCGGTCGGGCTCCCGGCCAAGACCACCTCCACCGACCAGATCGTGTCGCTGATGACCGGCCGGGACGTCGAGTACGTGTTCCCCGAGCGGCCGGAGGCGTCCGGCGACCGCGCCGAGGTGCTGCGGGTCGAGGGCCTGACGCTGCCGGGCGCGTTCGAGGACGTGTCGCTCACCGTCGGCGCCGGCGAGATCGTCGGGCTGGCCGGGCTCGTCGGGTCGGGCCGCTCGGAGATCCTGGAGACGATCTACGGCGCCCGGCGCGCCGCGCGGGGCCGGGTGCTCGTCGACGGCCGCCCCGTCCGTCCCGGCGACACCGGCGCGGCGGTGCGGCGCGGCATGGGCATGGCGCCGGAGGAGCGCAAGAGCCAGGCGCTGCTGCTGAACGAGACCGTCGCCGGGAACGTCACCGTCGCGGGCCTGCCCCGCTACGCCCGGCTCGGCTGGCTCGACCGGCGCCGCGAGGTGGCGGACGTCCGCCGCCAGATCCAGGCGCTCGACATCCGGCCGCCCGACCCCGCGCGCCCCGTCGTGACGCTGTCGGGCGGCAACCAGCAGAAGGTCGTCCTCGCCCGCTGGCTGCTCGACGCGGAGAACCTGCGGCTGCTGATCCTGGACGAGCCGACCCGCGGCGTGGACGTCGGCGCCCGCGCCGAGCTGTACGCGGTGATCCGGGAGCTGGCCGGGCGCGGGATCGGGGTGCTGCTGGTGTCCAGCGAGGTCCCCGAGGTGCTGGGGCTCGCCGACCGGGTCCTCGTCGTCCGGGAGGGGCGGGTCGTGCACACCGGCGACGCCCGCGACCTCGACGAGGGCACCGTGCTGAACATGATCATGGAAGGGAGTGCCCTGTGACCGAGACGCTCGGACCACCGACCAAGAAGGCGGCGGGGACCGGCGGGCCCTGGCGGCCGTTCGTGCGGGGCGGCGCCGCGGGCAAGCGCGAGGTCCACCACCTCGGCCTGGTCGCCGCGCTGGTCCTGCTCGCGGTCGTCGGCCTGGTGACCGAGCCGGACAACTTCGCCACGTCCGGGAACATCGTCGGCATCCTCGCGCTCGCCGCCACCATCGGCGTGATCACCGTCGGCCAGACCTTCGTGATCATCGGCGGCGGGATCGACCTGTCCGTCGGATCGGTCATGGCCCTCGCCTCGGTGTGGGCCACGACGGTCGCGACGCAGTCCTACGGGCCGGGCGTGATGGCGCTCTGCGCGATCCTCGTCGGGACGGGCACGGGCGTCGTGACCGGGCTGCTGATCTCCTACGGGCGGATGGTCCCGTTCATCGCGACGCTCGCGATGCTCGTCGCCGCACGGGGCCTCGCGCAGCGGATGTCGGACCGCAAGACCCAGCTCGTCCGCCCGGAGAACGACGCGATCGTCTCGCTGTCCACCACCAAGGTGCTCGGGATCCCGCTCGTCGTCTACATCTTCGCGGCGGTCGCGGTCGCCGGATGGGTGCTGCTCAACCGCACCACGTTCGGCCGCCGGACGTTCGCGGTCGGCGGCAACCCGGAGGCGGCGCGGCTCGCCGGCATCGACGTCCGCCGGCACACCCTGCTGCTGTACGCGCTGTCCGGGTTCTGCTGCGGCATCGCCGCGCTCATCATCATGGCGCGCACCACCACCGGCTCCAGCACCCACGGAGACCTGTACGAACTGGACGCGATCGCCGCCGTCATCATCGGCGGGACGCTGCTCACCGGCGGGCGCGGCACCGTCGTCGGGTCGATCCTCGGCGTGCTGATCTTCACCGTCATCACCAACCTGTTCATCCTGAACGGCCTGCAGACCAGCGACCAGCTCATCGCCAAGGGCGTGATCATCGGCATCGCCGTGCTGCTGCAGCGCCGCGGGCTCCGCTCGCCCACCTGACCCGTCCACCACCCCCATGTCCAGCGCCGCGCGCAGCGGGGACGCGCGCGGCGGGGGACGCCCCATCCCTTCATCAGGAGCACGTCATGCGTGATCAGAGCCCTCGTCCCAGCCGCAGAGGCGTCCTGTTCGGCGGCGCCGTCGTCGCGGCCGGCACCCTCGCCGCCGCCTGCACCAGCAACAGCGAGAAGGACGACCCCGCGCCCGCGGCCCAGACCGGCGCGCTCGCCGGCGACAACGACAAGCCGGGCAAGCAGGTCACCGTCGGGTTCTCCGCGCCGGCCGCCGACCACGGCTGGATCGCGGCGATCGCGAAGAACGCCGAGGCGCAGGCCAAGAAGTACAAGGACGTCACGTTCAAGCCGGTCGAGCCGACCAACGACATCAACCAGCAGATCTCCGCCGTCGAGACCCTGATCCGGGCGAAGGTGGACGTCCTGGTGATCCTGCCGAACGACGGCGAGCAGTTGAACCAGGTGGCCCGCAAGGCGATGGACGCCGGCATCCCGGTCGTCAACCTCGACCGCGTCTTCCCCGACAAGCTGTCGTACCGGACGTGGATCGGCGGCGACAACTACGGCATGGGCGTCTCCGCCGGCCACTACATCGGCAAGAAGCTGAAGGACAAGGGCGTCTCCAACCCGGTGATCGTGGAGATCCAGGGCATCGCGACGCTGCCGCTCACCCAGGACCGCAGCAAGGGCTTCGCGGACGCGCTGAAGTCCTACGGCTTCTCCGTCACCGCGAAGCAGGACGCGAAGTTCACCGTCGAGTCCGGCAACCAGGTCGCCACGAACCTCCTCCAGGCGCACAAGAAGATCGACGCGATGTGGAACCACGACGACGACCAGGGCGTCGGCGTGCTCGCCGCGATCAAGCAGTCCGGCCGCAAGGAGTTCTTCATGGTCGGCGGCGCCGGGTCCGCCAACGCGATGCGGGAGATCAAGTCGGGCGGCGGCGTGCTGGAGGCGACCGTCACCTACCCGCCGACGATGGCCGCGTCCGCGATCAAGCTGGGCCGGCTGATCGCGCAGGGCAAGGGCATGACCGACCTGGTCGAGCTGCAGGTCCCGCAGTCGATCACACTGGCGTCCGAGACCGTCACCAAGGACAACGTCGACACGTACATGCCGCTCGGCTTCGAGTCCTGAGCGACGGGGGCACCGGCGCGCCCGCCCCGCTCCCGCGGCGGGCGCGCCGGTCACACAGAGAGGTGAGCTGAATATGACGACCGTCGGAGTCGGGATGGTCGGGTACGCGTTCATGGGGCGCGCCCACTCCCAGGCGTGGCGCAGCGTGGGGCCGTTCTTCGGGCCGCCGCTGACGCCCGTCATGGCGGCCCTCGCCGGACGTTCCGCCGACCGCGCCCGCGCCGCCGCGGACGCGCTCGGCTGGGCGTCGGTGGAGACCGACTGGAAGGAGCTGCTCCGCCGCGACGACGTCCAGCTCGTCGACATCTGCACGCCGGGCGACAGCCACGCCGAGATCGCGGTCGCCGCGCTGGACGCCGGCAAGCACGTCCTGTGCGAGAAGCCGCTCGCCAACTCCGTCGCGGAGGCCGAGGCGATGACCGCCGCCGCCGACCGTGCCCGCGAGCGCGGCGTCCGGTCGATGGTCGGGTTCAACTACCGGCGCGTCCCGGCGGTCACCCTCGCGCGGCGGCTGGTGGACGAGGGGCGCATCGGGACCGTCCGGCACATCCGCGTGCAGTACCTCCAGGACTGGCTGGCCGATCCGGAGGCCCCGTTCACCTGGCGGATGGACCGCGACCGGGCCGGGTCGGGCGCGCTCGGCGACATCGGCGCGCACATCATCGACACCGCCCAGTTCATCACCGGGCAGTCGCTCGTCGGGGTGTCGGCGCTGATGGACACGTTCGTCCCGGAACGTCCCGTGCCGGGCGGCGGCACCGCGCCGGTCACCGTCGACGACGCGGCCCTGTTCATCGGACGCACCGACGCCGGCGCGCTCGCCACCTTCGAGGCCACCCGCTTCGCCACCGGCCGCAAGAACTCGCTGCGCATCGAGGTCAGCGGCTCGTCCGGCGCCCTGGCGTTCGACCTCGAATCGCTCAACGAACTCTGGTTCTACGACGGCACGGAGGGAGGGGAGACCGCCGGGTTCCGCCGCATCGTCGTCACCGAGCCCGTCCACCCGTACGCCGGGCACTGGTGGCCGCCCGGCCACATCCTCGGATACGAGCACACCTTCACCCACCAGATCGCCGACCTGCTCACCGCCATCGCGGACGGCACCGACCCGCGGCCGTCGTTCGCCGACGGCCTGCAGGTCCAGCGCGTCCTCGCCGCGGTGGCCGACAGCGCGGCGTCCCGCAGTTGGGTCGACGTCGAAGGGAGCAACTAGCCATGGCACGACCGATCACCCTGTTCACCGGCCAGTGGGCGGACCTGCCGTTCGAGGAGGTCTGCCGCCTCGCGTCCGGCTGGGGCTACGAGGGCCTGGAGATCGCCTGCTGGGGCGACCACTTCGAGGTCGACAAGGCCCTCGCCGACGACTCCTACATCCCGCGCAAGCTGGAGACGCTCGCCAAGCACGACCTGAAGGTCTGGGCGATCTCCAACCACCTCGTCGGCCAGGCCGTCTGCGACAACCCGGACGAACGCCACAAGGCGATCCTGCCGGAGCGGATCTGGGGCGACGGGGAGGCCGAGGGCGTCCGGCAGCGCGCCGCCGCCGAGATCAAGGACACCGCCCGCGCCGCCGCCAAGCTGGGCGTCGACACGGTCGTCGGCTTCACCGGCTCCTCGATCTGGCACACGGTCGCGATGTTCCCGCCCACCCCCGACGCGATGGTGGAGCGCGGCTACGCCGACTTCGCCGAGCGCTGGAACCCGATCCTGGACGTGTTCGACGAGGTCGGCGTCCGGTTCGCGCACGAGGTCCACCCGAGCGAGATCGCCTACGACTACTGGACGACCGTCCGGACCCTGGAGGCGATCGGGCACCGTCCCGCGTTCGGGCTGAACTTCGACCCGTCCCACTTCGTGTGGCAGGAGCTCGACCCGGTCGGCTTCCTGTTCGACTTCCGCGACCGGATCTACCACGTCGACTGCAAGGACACCAAGGTCCGGACGGGCGACGGCCGGCGCGGGCGCCTGTCGTCCCACCTGCCGTGGGCGGACATGCGGCGCGGCTGGGACTTCATCTCCACCGGCCGCGGCGACGTCCCCTGGGAGGACGTGTTCCGCGCGCTGAACGCGATCGGCTACGACGGCCCGATCTCCGTCGAGTGGGAGGACGCCGGCATGGACCGCCTCCAGGGCGCCCCCGAGGCCCTGGAGTTCGTCAGAGCCCTGAACGCGATGAAGCCCCCCGAGGGCGCCTTCGACGCCGCCTTCTCCTCCGACTGACCCGTTGACCTGCGGCGTGTTGTTGTTATGAGGCCACGCATAACAACAACACGCCGCAACTCAACGTCGTTGGGGGGCGGGGCGGGCACCCAGCTTGGCCGGGCCGTGGTCCTTGACGAGCTTGTCGTCGTGCCAGGGCGACCGCGTGGCCGCGAGGTGCTCGTCCGTCCGCGCCGCGTCCCTCCACGGGACGCCGACGGCGCGCGGTTCCGGCTCCAGGTACCCGGCCGCCGTACCGAAGATGAGCTGCCCCTCGCTGAGAACGTCGACGCAGGCGAGCTGCTTGGCGAAATGCCGAGTTGCCTCAGGACCAGTGCGCAGGAGACAGAAGGTTCGTTCTCTGGATCGGCGGCAGGCCGTCATCGAGGCCGCGCAGCCGGGCGTAGAGGTCGCACATAGCGGCCTTGTCCTTGACCATGCGCTTGTCCGCAGCACGTTCTAGGACCGTCAGCGTGCCCACTAACCTGATCGACCCCACATCGCATCCGTTGGACTGGAGGCGGCGGAGCCGCGCGATTTCCGATGTGGCGGCCCGAGCACCGTCCCCGTCATCGATCAGGACCGTTACCGTCTCGCCCGATTCCGCGGCGACGACCGCGTGCGCTATGACCATGGTCTCGCCGAGGTCCTTCGGCCGGGTCATCCGTTGTTCCATGGGCTGGCGGGTGATCCGATGGACGGCGGCTGCGAGCTCGGGCGTCTGATCATCGGAGAGCACTTCCATCCAGCGGGGCCCCAGCTTGCGCCAGACCGTCGCGGCAGCGCGGAAGCGTTCATCCTGCTCGGCCTTGCGAAGTACCTCGTTCTGCACGGTTTCCGGGGTGCTGAGCGGTCCGAGCACGCCGATGAGCAGTCGTTCCTTGTTGATGGAGAGGAAGTTGAGGCCGGGACCGGCGTCAATGATCGGCCGGTGACTCATCCCGCTCTCTCCCCGTTGGACGTGGGTGGGCCGTCATCTGATGCGTTGAGGTCCTCGTCCAAGCCGGCCAGGTCCACATCCACGTCCGGCAATTCGTTCGGGTCGGCCCAGGCGACCGGCCGTTCGGTGGGCGCGATACCAGCATCGAGGAGGTCTGCTTCAGCGGCTTCGGTCGTGATGCCGCGCAGGGTGGCGATGGCCTGTACGGGCAGCACCCCCTCCGCATAGCCCCTGATCGCGCGTGCCAGAAGTCGTTGCGGTGCTCTCCGCCGGTCAGAGTCGGCCTGCAGCGCGTGGTACTGGTCTATCCATCCGTACCGGACGGCCAGGGTTGGTGTACTCAACATCATCCACTCGCGCTTTTTGCCGTCGTCGATGTAACCGGCTTGGTGCAGCGCGATCGCGGCTATCTGGGGTGATGCGAGGAACCGCTGAACGACTCTGGAGAGGACGGATTGGGGCACGGATTCTTGGTCGCCGAGGAACGCGCGCAGGCCCTCGACCGGTACCAGCAAGTGACGTGCGAAGGCATCGGCCCGAATCTCCGCGGGGGTTCGCTTGCTCCAATCGCAGGCACCGTTGTCCGCCCAGTCCGCGAACAGCACGTGACCGAGCTCGTGGGCGAGCGTGCTGCGCTGCCGCATCGGGCGCCGAGTGCGCGCGACGCCGATGAACACCGCGCCGCGCGCCGGATCCCGCATCGTCAGGCCATGCTCGTCCGGGCCGACGTCGAGTACCGCCACGTCGATTCCGGACGCCTGCTCGATGATCGCCACAAGATCGCCCAGCGGAAGTACGCCCAGGTGATGGTCCCGACGAAACCGCTCGGCGGCGCTGCGTCCCTCGGCTTCAGCGTTCAAGGTCTTCTGCCCGTGTGTCAGATCGTCGCGGGGACGGCCTGGTCGTCCAGGTAGTCGTCCAGTTCGAGGAAGTGCAGCAGGGCCTCCCGCATCCGGTCCATGCCGGAATCGTTGGTGGCTCGCGCCGCACATTGCACCCGGTCGGCCACCGTCCGCGCCCCGGTCAGCTGGGCGACCGTGTGCCCGGTCGCCCACGCGATCGCCACCACCTCCGGCATCTTCGCAACCCGATCTCCCGAGATGATCCGCGACAGGGTGGATTGCGAGATACCAGTCGCATCCGCGAGGGCACGCTGGCTCAAGCCTGCGTTGGCGCGGGCACGCTCGACCAGTATGCCGACCTTCGTCGTCACTGAAACCGCCTCCCACAAGCCTGAATCACGATCGATCTACGTGATTCAGTGTAGCTCGCCGTTGCCCGTCGTGTCAGCCCGAGCCAGGAGAATGTCCCGCCGCACCGACCCCAGAAGCCGTACGGCCGGCCGATGCCTCCGGGACCGACCGGCATTCTGTGGCATCGGCCGGGCGCTGATCTCTCTGGCCGCGCCGGCGAGCAGCGGTGACCGCGCCGCTTCGCGAGATCACGATGTCGGCTCGCGCCAGGACTCGCCACCGCCCGGCCGGGCCCGGCCAGCGTCCCGCATGCCGCTCTGGGCCGCGCGGATCGTCCGGCCGCGCGGTGAGCGCTAGGGGAGGGTGCGGAAGTCTCTGAAGTCGAAGCCGGGGGAGACGACGCAGCTGACCAGGACCTCTTCGTCTCCGGCGGGACGCGCCGCCTGCCAGACGCCGGGCGGGACGACGGCCTGGGGGACCTGCCCGTCCGCCAGGTCGTTGCCGAGCATGACCGTCTCCGGGTCGCCGGACGGACGTTCGCCGTCGCCGTCGAGCAGCAGCGCCAGCGGTCCGCCCTTGTGCCACAGCCACACCTCGGCGGACCGGACGGCGTGCCACATCGACTCCTCGCCCGGCGGCAGCAGGAAGTAGATGCCGGTCGCGCTCGCCCGCTCGCCCGGATAGCCGTCCGGTGTGAAGGCCACGTCCGACCGCCACGTCTCCCGGTACCAGCCGCCCTCGGGGTGCGGCAGCAGGTCGAGCGCCGCCGCTGTTGCTGGCCGGTCGAGGAGCGCGGTGTGCCGGCCGTCCGGCCCGCGCCGCAGGTAGCGGACGTGGGACGCCGCCGTTTTGTCGATCACCCCGCGGGCCGGCACCGCGCCCGGCTCGGGATCCAGCGTGACTGCGATGACCTGCCCCTCCTCGAACACGTCGTCGGCGACGGCGAGCGCGCCCTCCTCCGGCGCCCACACCGCCCCGGCGTCCGAGAGGACGAACCGCGGCCCGGCCGCGGTCCGCCAGGCGTCGAGCGTCGTCAGCAGCAGCATGCGTCGAGCCTAAACGGTCAGGACGATCTTGCCCGTGACCCGGCCGGTGTCGCCGCGCTCGTGGGCCTTCGCGGCGTCCTCCAGCGGGAAGACGGAGTCGATCTCGGCCCGCAGTATCCCGGCCTCGGCGAGCGCGGCGATCTGGGTCATCGCGTGGTGGTCGGGCTCGACCAGCATGGTCTCCGTCCGGACGCCGTCGGCGTTAGTGTCGGTGAGCTTGCTCAGCACGAGCGACACGAGCACGCCGCCGGGCCGCAGCACGCGCAGGGAACGCGGACCGTAGTCGCCGCCGATCGTGTCGATCACGATGTCGACGTCCTTCACGGCCTCGGCGAAGTCGACGCTGCGGTAGTCGATCGGCTCGTCCACGCCGATGTCGCGCAGGAACTCGTGCTTGCCCGCGCTGGCCGTCCCGAGCACGTAGGCGCCGCCCGCCTTGGCGATCTGCACGGCCAGGTGCCCGACGCCGCCCGCCGCCGCGTGGATCAGCACCCGCTGCCCCTCGCTCAGGCCGGCCGTGTCGATGAGCGCCTGCCACGCGGTCAGCGCCGCCAGCGGCAGCGCACCCGCCTGCACGTGGTCGATCGCGGACGGCTTCGCCGCGAACGTCCGGGACGCCGCCGTCACGTACTCGGCATGCGACCCGACCCCGAAGGGGTACGGCAGCATCCCGAAGACCTCGTCGCCGGGCTTGTGGAGCGTCACCCCGATCCCGACCTTCTCCACTACACCGGACACGTCCCATCCGAGGGTGAACGGGGGCTGGCCCAGGAACCCGCCGCCCGCCCGGTGCTTCGAGTCGGTCGGGTTGAGCCCGGCCGCCCGCACCCGCACGAGCACCTCCGTGGGCCCCGGCTCCGGCCGCTCGACCTCGACCAGTTTGAGCACCTCGGGCCCGCCCAGCACGTCCTGCCGGACCGCCCGCATCATCTCCGCCACGGCGACCTCCTCATCATGAACGCCAACACTGACCACCCTTCCCCGGGCGCGCGGCCCGTACGAGCGGCAAGATCGCCAACATCCGCAAGAATCGCGCCATCCGGCGTCTGGACGGCCGACGGCGTCGCGTCAGGCGGACGATGTGAGGTGCGGGTGAGAACGGTGCCAGCCGTGCCGCGATCTCCTTGGTGGTACCGGCCAGGTCGTGGCAGGGCCTCAGCGGGTCGCCGGTGGAGGAAACGAACCAGGGCACGCCGCCCACCCCCGCCTTGACGTGGACGCTCTCGCCGATCTGCGGAAGGTCGGGGGAGAAGACGTGCAGCAGGACGGGGATGCGCTCGTACCGGGGCCGTGTCGACCAGCCTGCCGCGTCGAGTTCGGCGGCGAGGGCGTCGAGGTACTGCGCGGCGTTCACCCGTCCCGCCAGACGATGGCGCCGGTCCCCTCGTCCCGCCACGCCTCAGTGACCGTTTCGAGGTGGACGTAGCGGACGCGGCCGAGCGGGTCGAGCGCGACCCGTCGAACCGACCCCCAACCATCGGGTCCACTCTCACGAAGAACGCGGTGGACGTGCTGCATCGCGTCGTCCCGGTCGTCGGTCACCCCGGACCACCCGGCGTCGCGGCTTCGGACGTCCCAGACGAAGATCTTGCGCGGTTTCCGCGCGGCCGTCGGCTCGCTCACCGTGTCACCTGCGACATGGCCACCCTGATCTGGGAGGCCGCCGCGTCCAGTTCGTTCGCGGGACGGATCGGTGCGCCGGTTCGGACGTCGTAGAACCACCACTCCCCATCGCGGTAGCGGCATCCGATTGTGGCCGCACGACCGGGGATCTTGTGCGGAATGACGTTGAGGACGGGGTAGCCGTCGATAGAGGTGAAGGCCGTCAACAGCCCCGCGACCCGGACGAACCTCTCGTTGAGCCGGACCAGGAAGGTGATCCGCTCCCGCTGCGGCATCGGCGCCCCAGGCCGCCGCGCGGCCTTCGGCTCAGAAGGAGGCAATGGAAGAACCCGCCCTCCGGGCCGCCGCTCGTGCACACCCATCCCGTCACGCTCCGGGCATGCCGTTGAGGTCGATGGTGTGAATGCTCATGACGGACCACATCCTTCGAGTCGACGCTGTGAACTGAGACACAGACTGATGAGTCGACTGGTAGGTTGCACGTATTCAGAGGTGATCTGAATAAGGCTGAATATGGAGGCCATCGCGCATGGCGACCGAGGTGTCACCCAACCCCCAGAACAGCATGTGGGACTTCATAGCGGTTATGGTGCGGGTTTGGAGGCGGCGAGCGGGTAACGGCAGCCCGCTGGTGACCGACATCCTCAAGATCAGCCAGTCCACACTTTCACGCATCGAGTCAGGCAGACGACGGCTGCAAGGTGACGAGGCGAGAAAGCTGGACAAGGTATGGAATACCGGGCGAATGTTCGAGCTATTGGTGTGGTATGCCTCGATGGGGCACGATCCGCAGTGGTTCGCCCAGTACATCGAGAAGGAAGGCCGGGCCGGCATCATCCGGATCTTCGAGTCGCAGCTCGTCCACGGCTTGCTCCAGACCGAGGATTATGCTCGTGCGCTGATCATGGCGGGCAGCTCTGCCGAACCGGAGAAGATCCTTCGTGAACGAGTCATGCGCCAACAAGTGTTCGAGCGCCTGCCGCCACCGCAGGTGACGTGCCTCATCTCTCAGAACGCGATCGAGTGGCCCATCGGGAGTCCCGAGATCATGCGCGGGCAACTCCAGCACCTCGTGGATCTGTCGGAGCTGCCGCATGTCATCGTTCGCGTGGTGCCCCGGACGTACGAGGTAGGGGCATATCCTGGGCTGAACGGGAGCTTTCAGCTCATGGCGGGCGAAGACTTCGGCGAGGTCTGCTACACCGAGTCTTCGGGTGGAGGCCGTCTCGTCTCCACGCCCTCTGACGTCCTGGGCTTTGCCGCAAGGTTCGACCAGATCAGCGCCAAGGCCCTGATGGAGGGACCGTCCAGGGACCTCATTCGATCACTGATGGAGGCAGTACAGTGACCAGCCCCGTGTGGCGGAAGTCCAGCCGCAGCGGAACCGAACAGAACGCGTGCGTGGAGGTCGCGCACCTGGAGACCCGGGTGGGTGTGCGGGACAGCAAGAACCCCGAAGGCGGCCACCTCGCCATGGGGCAGGCCGCGTTCGGGGACTTGCTCGCCCAGGTGAAGGCGGGAGACCTCGACCTCTGATGGAGGCGCCGTCCCCGGCCCGTCCCCAGCCGGTCGTCCGGCTGGGGACGGGCCGGGGTTAGTCCATTTCGGAGAGGCGGGCTGGGTCGAAGGTGATGGGGTAGGGGCGGTCCAGGGTGAGGGTTTCGCCGGAGCGGGCCTTGCCGGTTAGCTCGTAGTGGTCGTTTCTCAGTTCGAGCAGGGTGATGGTGGGGCGGGGCTCCAGGTCGACCAGCCAGTAGTGGGGGATGCCCGTTGCGGCGTACTCGTCCACCTTGCGGACGCGGTCTATCTGCTCGTTGACCGTGCGCGGGGTGACCACCTCGGCCACCAGGATGAGGTCGGGGCCGTAGTAGGTGCGGGTCTGGCGTTCCAGGGCGGCGCGGGCCACGTCGCGGGCTACGGCGAAGACGTCGGGCTTGCGGATGCCGGACGGCGTCGTCACGTCCTGCGGGGCGCCGGCGATGTGGACGTCGGCGTCGGCCTGGCGGGCCGCGTCCTTCAGGATCGTCTTCAGCTGCTCGGCGGCGTGGTCGTGCCACAGGTCGCCCGGCAGCTCGTTCAGCCAGCCGTCCGCGAGTTCGTAGCGGCGGCCCTCCTCCGGAAGCGCGTCCAGGTCGTACAGCGTGTACGGGCCGTGGGCGCGGCCGACCGTCCCGCCCATGGATCGTCCCCCCTCACCCTCGATCTACGGGCTGCTTCGAACCTAGCGGACGGACGTCCGAAAGGCCGGTAAGCATGATCGCGCGTCGGGATGCGGCCGAATGTCTCGAAAGCCGAGCGGGGGAGAGTTACGATGTATCGCGTCTTGACCCTCCACGGGGTGGAGGGGGCAGGCTGCGGAGGCCGGCCGGCCGCAAAGGGGAGAAGTGATGAGCGTCGAGCAGCATCCCGCGCCCGCACTGCGCGCCTCGGACCGCGATCGGGACGAGATGCTCGTCCGGCTGCACACCGCGTTCGCCGAGGGGCGGCTGGACGAGCCCGAGCTGGACGAGCGCATCGACCTCGTGCTGGCCGCGCGCACTCATGACGAGCTGGGCGCCGTCGCGGCCGATCTTCCGGTCGGCGGGGCCGTGCCGGTGCGTCCGGGCGGCGGGCCCGTGGGACGCTTCCAGGTCGCCTACAAGAGTTCGGTGACGCGCGCCGGACGGTGGCGCCTGCCCGAACGCTTCACGACGATCGTCTACAAAGGGTCCGGGACGATCGATCTGCGCGCCGCGGAATTGGACGGCCCCGTTACGGTCCTGAGGGTGCTCGCGTACAAGTCCTCGGTGGAGATCATCGTGCCGTCCGGTATCCGGGTGGAAGCGGACGGTGTCGGGGTCTCGGCCGAGGTGTACGGGGACCCGCCGGCGGGCGCGCCGGTCGTCCATGTCCGGGGTTATGCGTACAAGGGGGGCATCCGGGCGAAAGGTCTGATACGTCGCCCCTGAAGTGATAGAACGCTCCAGCGGCCCCATTGGCCGCCGTTCATGCGGATGTCGGTACACGATGTCCCGTGGCGCGATTTGATGGTGGTCCGACAGGACCGTGAAGGAGCGCGTGTGACGGCGAGGACCCCGGAGCAGGACGAGGCCCCGCGGACGGCCGAGAACGGACCGGCGGGCTCCCGCGAGGTCCGGCGGCGGCTGACCTTCGGCGTCGCGGGCGACGTCGCCGGCCTGCGCGCGACCCTGTCGCCCTGGCAGCGCGCCTACGAGGCGTGGCGGGCGGCCGGGCTGAGCTGGGGGCACGGCGCCCCGCCCCGCGACGCGGCCGAGCAGGCGGCGGCGCGCGGCGCGAGCCGCGGCCGGGTCCGGGTCGAGAGCCCGCCGGAGCAGGCGAAGCCGGCCGGGCCCGAGCCGGCGTCCGAGAAGCCCGCTCCCGGGAAGAAGGCCGCGAAGGGCGAACCCGGCGACGTGCGGGTCGCGGGCCCCCCGAAGCCGCCCCGGCCGGCCGCGAAGCCTGTGTTGTGGCGGCGGCTGCGCGCCCGGGCGGCGGTCGGGGCCGGGCTCGTCCTGGTCGCCGCCGGGACGATCGTCGCGGTCTCCCAGCGCGACGAGGCACCGGCCGAACCGGACATCCAGGGCCCCGTCGCGGCGGACGAGATGTTCGCCCTCGACCCGGCCGCCACCACCGACGGCCTCGTCCAGGACCTCACCGCCATCACCTCCACGGGCTCGACGGTCGTCGCGGCGGGGACCGAGGGCGACGGCACACCGGGGCGGCAGCAGGCGCGCTTCCTCGTCTCCACCGACCGGGGACGCACCTGGAAGCTCGCGGACGTCCGCACCGAGGACGGCTCGACGCCCCCGCTCGGCGAGACCCCGCACCTCGTCTCCGGCTGGTCCGGTCACTGGGTGGCCCTCGGCCGCACCCCCGCCGGCGCCACGGTGGAGTGGACGAGCCAGAACGCCAAGACCTGGACACGGCGTCCCGTCGGCGCCGGCTTCACCCCGTCCGACCAGGTGAACGACCTGGTCTTCACCGACCGCGGCTTCATCGCCGTGGGCGCCTCGAAGGGCGGCGCCGTCGCCTGGAGTTCCGCGGACGGCCGGACGTGGCAGCGCGTCGACGGCCTCAAGGGGATCACCGGCCTCGACCAGGTGGCGAGTGCCGGCGACGTCATCATGGCCCACGGCACGTACGCCAGGAAGGTCACGCGGAAGAAGGGCCGCAAGAAGGTCACCCGGACGGTCCGCGCCGACGCCCTGTGGCGTTCCGTGGACGACGGCCGGACGTGGACCGCCGTCCACGTGCCCCAGGCGCAGGGGTCCTACGGGCCCATGAAGGGCCTGACGCTCGCCGGCGGCGGCTTCTTCGCGACCGTCCGCGAGGGCGAGCAGACGACCGGGCGGAAGAAGCACCGCAGGACCAAGCGGTTCGGGGTCCTGTTCACCTCGGCGGACGGCCTGAAGTGGCAGGCGGCGAGCCGCTTCGGCGGGTCCGGGATCGAGCGCCTCGGCGCCATGGACGCCGGTGTCGCCGTCGTCGTGCGCGGCGCGAAGGGCGCCCGCGCCATCCTGCGCAGCGCCGACGGACGCACCTGGCAGTCCGGCGGGAGCATTCCGGCGGGCGTGCGGACCAGCGGCCTGGCGGCCGCCGGCCTCGGCGGGGTCGCCGTCGCCGGGCGGCAGGGCGACGACGCCTACCTGTACGGCGTCGACCTGCGCACCGTGCCGGGCGCCGTCCGCGCGGAACGCTCGATCCGGTCGCTCACCGCCGGCCCGGGGCTCGCCGTCGCGGCCGGCAGCACCAACGGCGGCGCCGCGCTCTGGACGGCCCCCGACGGCGTCCAGTGGACGCGGGCCCAGATCCCCGCCGCGCCCGGACGGCTGTCGGACGCCGTGCACGGCACCGCCGGCTGGCTGGCCGTGGGCCGGACGTCCGGCACCTCGCCCGCACCGCTGGCGCTGACCTCGCAGGACGGCCTCGCCTGGCAGAAGGTGGCGTTCCCCGCCGGGCCGCCGCCGGTCGCCGCCGCCACGGGACCGTCCGGCTACGTCGCGGTCGGGGACCGCTCGGCCTGGCGCTCCACCGACCTCCGCACCTGGACGCGCACCGCCCTCGACGGCACCCCGTCCGATGTGACCGCGGCGGACAAGACGTACGTGGCGGTCGGCGCCCGCGGCAACGCGCCCGCCATCTGGACGTCACCGGACGCCGCCAAGTGGACGGCCGTCACGCTGCCGCCCGGTTTCACCGCGCCGCTCACCCGGGTCGCCGCACGCGGGGGCACCCTCGTCGCGATCTCGGAGAGCGCCGTCGCCCTGGTGTCCACCGACGGCGGAGCGACCTGGACGCAGCGCAACATCGGCCCCGGCCTCTCCGCCGCAGCCGTCACACCGACCCCGCAGGGCTTCGTCCTCACCGCGGGCGCGAAGGGCGACGCGGCCGTCCTGGCGTCCGCCGACGGGACGACCTGGCGCCGCCTCGACGTCGGCGGCCTCACCGGCCCCGGCGACCAGCGGCTCACCGCGCTGGCCGCGATGGGCGGGCACGTCCTCGGGACGGGCACCGACGACGAGGCACCGACCCTGTGGCGCGCCCCCGTCCCGAGGTAGGGAGACCATGCCGGAACTCGTCGCGCCGACCACGGCCGTCCACCGCTCCTTCGTCGCGGCCATGGAGGAGTTCCGCGCCGAAGGACGCGGCGGCCCGGACGACCACTCGATGATCGGACGGGAACTCCGCGAGTACGGCGGCCGCTGGGACGACCCGGACGTCTTCGCCGGGTACGCGGCGCTGCTCCGCGCGCAGGCCCACGAGGACGGGCCCCTCCCGGACGGCTTCGTCCCGCACACGACCCTGTGGCTCGTGGACGGCGCCGAGTACTTCGGCCGGATCGCGATCCGGCACAGGCTCACGCCGGCGCTGCGCGAATTCGGCGGCCACATCGGCTACGACGTCCGGAGGTCGGCGCGCCGCAGGGGCCACGCCTCGGCGATGCTGCGCGCCGCGCTTCCCGTCGCGAACGGCCTGGGCATCGACCCGGCCCTGCTCACCTGCGAGGAGGACAACACGGCCTCCCGCAAGGTCATCGAGAAGCACGGCGGCGTCCTGGAAGACCAACGCGGCCCGCGCCTCCGCTACTGGCTCCCCACGAACACGTCAGCCTAGGCTGACAAACGATGACGATGCTCGGCAGGTTCACCCCGGAGGCGCGCCGCACGGTCGTCCGCGCGGGCGCCCTCGCGGCCGACTCCGACCATGGCGCGCTGACCGACGCGTTCCTGCTCCTGGCGCTCGCCGAGCACCGGCCGGTCGGCGCCGGGCCCGCCGACGTCCGCAGGGAGATCGGCGCGGCGCCCGGCCGGGACCGCGAGCTGCTCGCGGCCCTCGGCATCGACCTCGACGAGGTGCGCCGCCGCGTCCGGGAGTCCGCGGCCATGGCGCCGGACGACCCGCGGCTGTGGACGCTGCGGCGCGCACCGCTGCGTCCGCTGTGGGTCACGCTGTCCGGGCCGGGCGTCGCGGTCGTGCTGGACGAGAGCGGCCTGAAGGCGGTCGAGGTCGCGCTCTGGGCGCCCGCCGCGCACGCCGGGCGCGGGCCGACCGCGACGATCTGCTGTGGGGGCTCCTCGCGGACGGTTCCAGCGAGGCGGTGAGCGTTCTCCAGCGGCTGGGCGTCGACCTCGGGGCCCTGTGGGCCGGGCTCCGCGCGGCCTAGCGAGCCGGACGGACGTCAGCCGTTGCAGCCGCAGGAGCAGCCCTTCGGGCACGAGCATCCGCCGCCATGTCCGCAACTGCAGTCTTTTTTCGTCATGAGCGGAACGTAACCTCTGGGGCACTGTGCGGTCTATGACCGGAACGCGATGTGCATCTGTCGTGGAGGACACGGGCCGTCCCGCGGCGGGGACGCGGGACGGCCCGTGCCTGGCCGGGACGGTCAGAAGTGGATGTGGAAGTCGACGCCCAGCAGGACGAGGACCCACAGGAATATGGCCAGCAGCGCGCTGACGATGCGCTCGACGAGGCCCTCGTCGATGTAGCCGCGGTCCCAGGCGATGAACACGCCGATGATGATGTAGATGAGGCCGAGCAGGCTGATGTGCGGCCGATATCGGGTCGCCATGGAAGGCGTCTCCTCCGAATGGGGGGTATGACGATCCGTCGCTGCCCCGCCGCACGCGGGAAAAACACCGGTGGCAATCCGGGACATGCCGTGACGATCTTTTCGGCATCTCCCAAAATGGGGGAGCCGCCTACCGCCCGGACATGTCGATGCGGACCACGGCCGGGTCGCGCTCACCGGCCCGCGCGGCGAACTCCGCGTTGCGGTGCACGATGTCGAACTCGTGCTTGCGCCTGCTCAGCGGCCGGCTGAGCAGGATGTGGTCGAGGTCCTCGGAGTTGCCCGCGGTCACCGCCGTGTAGCGGTCGCCCGCCGGAAGCCTGGCGGAGAGGTCGGTGAGCCCGGTGCTCGCGGTGAGGTTCTGGACGGGGATGGACGTCCCGCCCGTGTTGAGCTCGCCCGCGACGATGACGTTCGCGTTCGCGTCCGCCTTCCGGACCGAGTTCACGAAGCCCGCCACCGCGCGGGACTGCGCGTCGCGGCGCCACTCGGTGGGCCGGGACGGCGGCTGCCGCCGGCCGAACAGCGGCTGGTCGTCGGCGGTGCTCGGGTACCACCGGTTCGCGATGACGATGATGCGGCGGCCCTTCCAGGTCAGCTCCCCGGCGAGCGGCTTGTGCGCGCTCGCCCAGGCGGCGTCGCGGGGCGCGATCCGGCCGGGGCTCAGGGTCAGCACCGCGGTGCCGCCGCGCCGGACGGCCTTCACCGCGGTGACGGCCGGGTCGGGCCGGTCGGGCGGCTCGTCCGGGACCGGCTCGCCCGGCGCGGGGCGGTCGACGAACGCCAGGCCCCGGTCGGTGCGGAAGAGGAACCCGGCCCGCTCGTTGGCGCCGTCCGCGCCGCCGTCGGCGTTGTCGCGCGGGTCGACCGAGCGCCAGTCGTAGGCGGGGCCGCCCGCCGCGCTGATCGCGGTGACGAGCTGCGCGACGGTCTGGTCGGTGGCGACGGTGCCGTCGTCGTCCGGGCCGCTGTTGTCGCCGATGCCGGTGACCGCGATGAGGTCGGGGGAGCGCAGGCCGTGCACGATGTCGTCGGCGAGCGCGGTGAAGCGGGCGGGCGGCGCGTCGGGGTTCAGCCCGTTCAGCCCGGCGGTGGCGACGGCCATCTCCCCGGCCCGCTGCGCGCGCGTCGCCTCCGGGCGCAGCCCGCCGGGGGCATGGCGCGGGGACGCGGTCAGCAGCAGCTTGTAGTCGTCGTAGGAGTAGTCGAGGACGCCCTGGTTCGCGCCGGGCAGCCGGTCGCCGACGGACAGGCCGGGCAGCGGCGCGAGCGCGTCGTCGAGGATGACGCGCTCGGGGTTGGGGTCGCGGTCGCGGAGCAGGATGCCGCCGCGCTTGGTCCGCACCGCGGCACCGGCGCCGTTCGCGGGCAGCACCGGCAGCTCGCCGTACCGGGTCGGCCCGACCGCGACGGCGTCGCGGATCTCGACCCGCATCCCTTCGAGGGCCTCGTAGAAGTCGATGGCGTCGCGGCGGGGATCGAACGCGCCGCCCCGCTCGACGTCGCCGTGGCCGCGGTCGACCACGCTGCCGGGCGCCCGGAGCCCGCCCCGGCCGCCGATGACGGCGGGCGGGGGCAGCGGCCGCCCGTGCGCGGTGACGGACACGGCCGTCGCGTCGATCTCGGTGCGGCTCAGCCCGCCGGACTTCGCGCCGCCCGGCCGGAACTCGGCGACCCTGCCGTTGACCCGGACCGCGTCGCCGACGGCGGTGCCCGGCCGCTTCCCGGTGTAGACGAACACGCCCTCGGAGGTCGCGGCCTTCCGGTCGGGGACCGGGTCCTGCATCCAGAACCCGTTGACGGTCAGCGCCGTGACGACGCCGGGGACCTGGGCGACCGCGCGTCCGTTCAGCGGCGAGACGTGCGCGGCGCCCTGGACGTCGTGGATGCGGACGGGCCGCGCCGCCGCCTGGGCCGGCACCGGGAGCAGTGGTGCGGCGAGCGCCGCGGCGGCCAGGACCGTCCCCAGACCGTTGATCACCCAAGGATGATACGGGCGGGGAGGACCCGGCCGCGCCATGGACGAGAGGAAAAGCGGAGTCCTACTCCTCGATGGTCAGCGCGGCCTTCGGGCACGACCGCACCGCGTGCCGGACGCGGTCCTGCTCCTCCGGCGGGACGTCCGGCTGGAGGATCTGGAGCTCGTCGTCATCGTTGAGGTCGAAGACCTCCGGCGCGAGTCCGACGCACACGGCGTTCGCCTCGCACACCAGCGGGTCGACTCGTACTCTCATCGTCTGCTCCTTCGAGGATCAACCGTCACCGCCAACTTACCGAACCGAGTTCGGAACGGGCCGCTCGCCCCCGAAAGTAGAACACGTTCCAGTCTGGCTGGGCAAGACTCGGGTCTCACCGCGCGGAGCCCGGATAGTAGGGTGCCCGGACGGAGGAGATCGATGACCCACACCAAGGCGTCCACCGAGCCGGGGACGACCGCCCGAAACGCCCCCGGGATGCCCGCCGACCTGCTGCGCGCCGCGCGCATGGCCAAGGGCTTCATGCCGGAGGGCGAGGGCCGCGCCCTGTACGAGACGGCCGTGGAGTACGGGGCCCGCCTCGCGGCGGCGGGGCCCATGCTCGAAGTCGGCACGTACTGCGGGAAGTCCGCCGTCTACCTGGGCACGGCGGCCAGGGCGGCGGGGACGGTCCTGGTCACCGTCGACCACCACCACGGCTCGGAGGAGAACCAGGCGGGCTGGGAGTACCACGACCCGTCCCTGGTCGACCCGAGCACCGGCCGGATGGACACGCTGCCCACGTTCCGCAAGACGATCGGCGCCGCCGGATTGGAGGACGAGGTCGTCGCCATCGTCGGGCAGTCGCGCACCGTGTCGGCCTTCTGGCGGACGCCCCTGGCGCTGCTGTTCATCGACGGCGGGCACGCCGAGGAGCACGCGCAGGGCGACTACGAGGGCTGGGCCCCGCACGTCGCCGTGGGCGGGGCGCTCGTCATCCACGACGTCTTCCCCGACCCGGAGGACGGCGGGCAGGCGCCCTACCACCTCTACCTGCGCGCCCTGGAGAGCGGCGCGTTCGAGGAGCGGCGGGTGGAGGGGTCGCTGCGCGTCCTGGAACGCGTCAGCGACACCGACCCGCTCGCCGCCCGCTAGCTAGCTCCGGCCGGCCGCCACCAGCGCGCAGCCGCACGCCAGCGGATCGGACGCCTCCGACGGCCCGAGCGGCCGGCCCGCGATCTCCTTGAAGATCCGGGACGCGGGGGAGGCGTCCGCCAGCGCGTCGGCCGCGAGGATCACCGCGGCCGCCGTGTAGGTGGAGCGGTCCCCGGGGAAGTGCCGCTCGTTCTCGAACTGCCAGCCCGTCCAGTACGAGCCGTCCTCGTGCCGCAGGTGCTGGATGGTCGTGAACAGCTCCAGCGCCCGCTCGCGGTCGCCGGACGCGTCCAGCGCCAGCACCAGCTCGCAGCTCTCCGCCGCGGTCACCCACGGCTGGTCCGACACGCAGCGGCAGCCGAGGCCCGGCACCACGAACGTGTCCCACTGCGCGTCGAACCGGCGCGCCGCGGCCGCGCCGCGGACCGGGCCGCCGAGCACCGGGTAGTACCAGTCCATCGACCAGCGGGACTTGTCGGCGAACGCCTCCGGATGCGCGGCCACCACGTGCCCGAGCTGGTCGGCGGCGAGCTCCCACTCCGGCTGCGGCTCGCCGAGGTGCTCGGCCAGCGCGACCGCGCAGCGCAGCGACTGGTAGATCGACGAGCAGCCGGTCAGCAGCGCGTGGTCGGACGGCTCGCCGTCCTCCAGCCGGATCCAGATGATCTCCCCGCGCCGGGTCTGCAGCCCGAGCGTGAAGTCGATCGCCCGCCGCACCGCCGGCCACATGTGCCGCGCGAAGCCCTCGTCCCCGGTCGCCAGCAGCTCGTGCCAGACGCCGACCGCGACGTAGGCGGCGTGGTTGGACTCGCCGCCCGGCTCGGTCACCTCGCCGAGCACCCACTTGGCGGGCCAGGACCCGTCCGGCCGCTGGACGCCCCGCAGCCACTCGTAGGCGCGCCGCGCCTCCGCGCCGAAGCCGGCGACGGTCAGCGCCATCGCCGCCTCGACGTGGTTCCAGGCGTCCACGTGGCCGGGGACGCCGCCGACGGGCGAGAACCACGGGATGGCCCCGGACGCCTCCTGCTGCGCCGCGATGCTCCGCGCCGTCGCGACGACGTCGTCCGGCGTCAGGACCCCGGGGACCGAGGGCGGAACGGTCTCAGACCGCATCCGCCGTCTCCTTGGCCGGGGTCGCGGGCGTGCCCGGCACGGCGGGCTTGGCGAAGTACACGACGACGCTCTTGCCGATCAGCGGGTTCATCACCCGCTCGGCGACGCGGGTCGCGAGCGGCCGCTTCATGATGTCCCAGACGAGGATCTGGTGGTAGGCCTTGGCGAGCGGGTTGCCGTCGTTGTTCACGCCGACCGCGCACTTGATCCACCAGTACGGGGCGTGCAGCCCGTGCGCGTGGTGGTGGCCGCCGACCTTGAAGCCGACCGACTTCAGCTTGGCCTCCAGCTCGGCGCGCGTGTAGATGCGCACGTGCCCGCCGGGGGCGGTGTGGTAGTCCTCCGACAGCGCCCAGCACACCCGCTCGGGCAGCCAGCTCGGCACCGTCACCGCGAGCCTCCCGCCCGGCTTCAGGACGCGCAGCAGCTCCCGCATCGCCCGCATGTCGTCGGGGATGTGCTCCAGCACCTCCGACGCGATGATCGCGTCGAAGTGGTCGTCGGGGAACGGCAGGTCGAGCGCGTCACCCTGCACGGTCTCGGCGGTCGCGTCCGCGGGCACCTCGTCGGCGAGGCGCATGGCCCCGAACATCTTCTCGACGCCGGCCAGTTCGTCGGCGTCCATGTCGAAGGCCACGACGTGCGCACCCCGGCGGTACAGCTCGAAGGCGTGCCGTCCGGCACCGCATCCCATGTCGAGGACGCGGTCTCCGGGGGTGACGCGGAACCGCTGGAAATCCACGGTCAGCAGGGTCGTGCTCCTTCCATGCAGAGGACGTCCGGCGGACGGTCCCTCAGTTGCCCCCGGCGGCCAGCCGCCGGTAGTTCTGCTGGGTGATCGCGGCCCGGTAGTGCTCGACGGTGGCCTGCGCCACGGCAGGCCAGGCGAAGCGCTCCTGGACGCGCGCGAGCCCCGCCGCACCGGCCTTCGCCCGCTCCTCGGGGGAGTCGTGCAGGCGGTGCAGGGTCGCGGCCAGCTCCTCCACGTCGCCGGGCTGCACGAGCACGCCGGCGTCGCCGACGACCTCGGGCAGCGCGCCGGCGCGGCTCGCGACCAGCGGCGTCCCGGACGCCATGTGCTCCACGGCGGGCAGCGAGAACCCCTCGTAGCGGGACGGGACGACGGCGATCTCCGCCGACGCCAGCAGCTCGCCCAGCTCGCCGTCGCTGATGCCGCTGACGAACCTCACCCGGTCGCCGAGCGCCAGTTCGCGCACGAGCTTCTCGGTCGGGCCGTCCTTCTGCGGCTTGCTGACGACGATGACGTGGACGTCCCGCTCGGTGGCGACCTTGGCGACCGCGCGCAGCAGCACGTCCACGCCCTTGATCGGCGCGTCCGCGCTGGCCATCGCCACGATGCGGCCGGGGACGCGCTCGCCGCGCGGGTGGAAGATGCGGGTGTCGACGCCGAGCGGCAGGATCTCGATGTCGCGCGGGTCGACCTTGAAGTCCTTGACGATGTCGACCTTGGACGACTCCGACACCGTCAGCACCGGGCCGATGCGCCGCGACACCTGCGCCTGCATGGCGACGAACCCGTACCAGCGGCGCTTGCCGAGCTTCTGCTTGATGCCGCGCGCCGCCTCGATCTCGATGCGCCGGTCGACGCTGATCGGGTGGTGGATGCTCGTGACCAGCGGCAGCCCGAGCCGGCCGATGCCGAGGTTGCCGAGCCCGAGGACCTGGTTGTCGTGCACGACGTCGAAGTCGCGGCGGCGCCGCCTGAGCAGCCGCAGCGCCCGCATCGAGAACGTCAGCGGCTCGGGGAAGCCGCCCGTCTTCATGTGCGCGAACTCCAGGACGTCGACCCAGTCGCGGAACTCGCCGAGGGCCGGGGTGCGGAACGGGTCCTCGTCCCGGTACAGGTCCAGGCTCGGCAGCTTGGTGAGGGTGATCTCGTCCCGGTCCAGCTCGGGATACGGCTGGCCGGAGATCACCTCGACCCGGTGGCCGAGGTCGACCAGCTCCCGGCTCAGGTGCCGGAGGTAGACCCCCTGGCCGCCGCAGTGCGGCTTGCTCCGGTACGAGAGCAGGGCCACCCGCAGCGGACCCGAGGGCGATGAGCCGCCCGCCTCGCCTGCCTCAGCCACGCCAGACCCTGCCCACGGACCACTCCCGTCAGTCGAGGGACGCCGGACGCACGCGCACCGGCATCTCCTTAATGCCGTTGATGAAACTAGACCTTAGCCTGCGAACGTTACCGCTGAGTTCAATATTGGGCACCGTGTCCAAAAGTGTTTCGAAAAGCACACTCAGCTCGAGTCGGGCCAGATGGGAGCCCAGGCAGAAGTGCGGGCCGCCGCCGCCGAAGCCCAGGTGGGGGTTCGGGTCCCGGCCGACGTCGAACGTCCACGGGTCGGCGAACACGGCCTCGTCGCGGTTGGCGGACGAGTAGAAGACGACGACCTTGTCGCCCTCCCTGATCTTCTTGCCGCGGAGCTCGGTGTCCCGGACGGCGGTCCGCCGGAACAGGTTGACCGGGGTGACCCAGCGGACGATCTCGTCCGCCGCCGTCCGCACCAGCGCCCGGTCCGCGCGCAGCCGCGCCCACTGGTCCGGGTGCTCCAGCAGCGCGAGCATGCCGCCGGTCGCCGCGTTCCGGGTCGTCTCGTTCCCGGCGACCGACAGCAGCATGACGAACAGCTCGAACTCGTCCCCGGACAGCACCTCGCCGCCGGCGTCGGGCTGGAGCAGCCTGGTGACGATGTCCTCGCGCGGGTTCTCCCGCCGGTCGGCGGCCAGGACGTTGGCGTAGGCGTACAGCTCCGTCGCCGCCGCCTGGCCCTCCTCCGGCGTCCGCTGGAACTCCGGGTCGTCCCCGCCGATCAGCGTGTTGGACCAGGTGAAGATCTTCTCCCGGTCCTCCGGCGGGGCGCCCAGCAGCTCGCAGATCACGTACAGCGGCAGCGGTGCCGCCAGGTCGCGGACGAAGTCGGCGTCCTCCCCCCGCTCCACGGTCTCCGCGACGAGCCTGCGGCAGATGTCGCGGATGTGCTCCGCCAGCGCGCCGATCGCCCGCGGGGTGAACCCCCGGTTGACGATGCCGCGCTTGTGCGAGTGCTCCGGCGGATCCTGGTTGAGCATCATCATCCGCTGCAGGACGAGATGCTCCTCCGGCGGCTCGTCGAACAGCGCGAGCCGCTGCCACGACGAGAACACCTCCGGATGCCGCGACACGTGCACGACGTCCTCGTGCCGGGTGATCGCCCAGAACGGCGGGTAGTCCCGTTCGGGGTCGCCGTGGTGCCGGTGGACCGGATCGTGCTCGCGCAGCCACGTCAGCTGCTCGTGCGGGATGCCGCCGCGCTCGTACGCGCCGGGGTCGACCAGTTCGATGTCGGGAGCGGGGGTGGTGGTCATCGCCTCGAACCTCCTCGTCCGCAGACGCCGTCAGCCCCCCAGCGGGGCCGACGGTGTGAAGCTCACCGGGATCTCCTTGTAGCCGTTGACGAAGTTGGACCGGAGCCGGCGGGGCTCGCCGGCGAGCCGGATGTCGGGCATCCGCTCGAGGATCGTCTCAAAGATGATCCGCAGGTTCATCCGCGCGAGGTGGGTTCCGAGGCAGTAGTGCGGGCCGCCGCCGCCGAAGCCGATGTGCGGGTTCGGGTCCCGCCCCACGTCGAAGGTGTAGGGGTCCTCGAACACGCGCTCGTCCCGGTTGGCCGAGCCGTAGAACAGCACGACCTTGTCGCCGGCCTTGATCTGCGCGCCGCCCAGCTCGGTGTCGACGAGGGCCGTCCGGCGGAACTGGTTGATCGGGCTCACCCAGCGGACGATCTCCTCGACCGCCTTCGGCAGCAGGCTCCGGTCGGCGCGCAGCCGCTCCCACTGGTCGGGCCGCTCGAAGAAGGCCAGCATGCCGCCCGCGGTCGCCGTCCGGGTGGTCTCGTTCCCGGCGATCGACAGCATGATCACGAACAGCTGGAACTCCTCCAGGCTGATCCGCGAGCCGTCGGCGTCCGGTGTGAGCAGCTTGGTCACGATGTCGTCGCGCGGCGTCGACTCCCGCGCCGCCGCGAGCTGCCCGCCCCACTCGGCGAACTCGGCGGCGCACAGCGTCGACTCCTCGCGCCCGCCGATGAACTCGGGGTCGTTGAAGGCGACCAGCTTGTTCGACCAGTGGAAGATCTTCTCCCGGTCCTCCAGCGGCGCGCCGAGCAGCTCGCAGATCGTGTAGAGCGGCAGCGGCGCGGCGAACTTCTCCACGAAGTCGCACTCGCCGAGCGGCGCCGCCTCGTCGATCAGCTCGTTGCAGATCTTGCGGATGTGGTCCTCCAGCCGGCCGATCATCCGCGGCGTGAACCCCTTGTTCACGATGGCGCGCAGCCGCGTGTGGTCCGGCGGGTCCTGGAACAGCATCATCTGGCCGTACATGGCGATGTCGTCGGCGGAGAACTCCTCGAACATCGCCGTCCGCTCGTGCGAGGAGTAGGGGTTCGCGCGCCGCGACACCGACACCACGTCCTCGTGCCGCGTCACCGCCCAGAACCCCGGGACGCCCTCGTTGGGGTCCTGGTGCCAGTGCACCGGGTCGTTGTCGCGCAGCCACTGGAACTGCCGGTGCGGGATGCCCCCGCGCTCGTACACGCCCGGATCGATGACGTCGATCTCGGGTGCGCGGAACGCCCGCTCGGCGGAGGCGATGGTGGACGTCGCAAGAGCCATGGAACACCCTTCGTGCCGGGACGCGGCCGGTCCCTGAACTGAGCGCTTGCTTGGGAACAGATCTAGAACAGGTTCTAACATGAGACTGGAGTCTCATCAAGAGGCCGAGGGGCAAAGGTGACCTGGGTCGCACCCACCGCTCCCGGCCCGTCCCGGCTGATAGCGTGAGGGCGTGCTTCAGCAGCTCCTGTACCTCTGACAGGTCTCCGGACGGCCCGCCGCTCGCGTTGAGCGCGCCGCGGGCGGTCTGACGTTCGTCATCGGCCCCCCTTCCGCGGGGCCGTCAGTTCGAAGGCGCACCCGCTTCTCCCTTTCTCGGGACACGTGTGCCTCCGTCCGGAGGAAGCATGAACACCACCATCACCCTGCCCGCGCGCGCCCGCGCCCAGCTCGCCGCCGAGGGGATCCGCGTCGTGCGCGGCGGGCGGACCGTCCTGCGGGACGTGAACATGTCCGTCTCACCGGGGGCCCGCTGGGGCGTCGTCGGCGAGAACGGGCGAGGCAAGACGACACTGCTGCACGTGCTCAGCGGCGCACTGGTCCCCGATGAAGGCACCGTCAAGTGCGTCGGCACGTTCGGGATCGCCGAGCAGGCCATGTCCGCCGGCGGTGACGCCACGGTCGGCGAGGCCGTCGACCTGGAACTCGCGGACGCCCGTGCCGCGCTGCAGGCGTTCGACGAGGCCGTGCAGGCGATGACCGAGGGCCGTCCCGGCGCCGACGACGCCTACACCTCCGCGCTGGACGCGGCGGAGGCGCTCGATGCCTGGGACGCCGACCGGCGCGTCGACCTCGCCTTGGAGGCCCTCGGCGCGGTCACCGACCGCGGAAGGCGGCTGTCCGAGCTGTCCGTCGGGCAGCGCTACCGGGTGCGGCTCGCGTGCCTCCTGGGCGCCGAGCACGACTTCCTGCTCCTGGACGAGCCGACCAACCACCTGGACGCGGCCGGTCTCGACTTCCTCACCGCACGGCTGCGCGCCCACCCGGGCGGGGTCGTGGTCGTCAGCCACGACCGCGCGCTGCTGTCGGCCGTGGCGACGACGATCCTCGACCTCGACCCGAGCCGCGATGGCCGTCCCGCCGTGTACGGGGACGGGTTCGCCGGCTACCGCCAAGGCCGCGAGGCGGAGCTGCGCAGGTGGGAGGAGGAGTACGAGCGCCGGCGCGGCGAGCACGCCCGCCTCACCCGCGACCTGTCGGAGGCGCGGAACCGCCTGGTCACCGGGTGGCGCCCGGACAAGGGCACGGGCAAGCACCAGCGCGCCACCCGCGCGCCGGCGCTCGTCCGGGCCGTCCACCGGCGCCGGGACGACCTGGAGCGGCACGCCGTGACCGCGCCGGAGCCGCCGCGGCGTTTCAGCATGCCGGACCTGCCGTCCCGCCCCGGCGCGACACTGCTGGCGGCCGACCGCGTGCAGGTGGCGTCCCGGCTGCCGCACGAGGTGTCGGTCGCCCTCGAATCAGGTGCGCGCCTCGTCGTCACCGGTCCCAACGGCTCGGGGAAATCGACCCTCCTGGCCGTGCTGGCCGGACTGCTGCCGCCCACCCGGGGAACGGTGCGCCGAGCCCCGGACACGCGCGTGCGCCTGCTCGCCCAGGAGTCACCGCAGGCGGACGGTCGGCGTGCACACGAGGTCTTCGCCGCCCACATCGGACGCTTGACCACCACGGGCGCGCTCGCCGAGGCCGAGGCGGTGCCCCTGTCCGCCCTCGGCCTGCTGTCGTCCGCGGACGCGGGCAGGCCGGTGAGCGAACTGTCGATGGGGCAGCAGCGCAGGCTCGACCTGGCGATGGCCCTGGCGGCGCGCCCGCACGTCCTCCTCCTGGACGAGCCGACGAACCACCTGTCGATCGCCCTCGTGGACGAACTGACCGATGCGCTCCAGGCCACGAAGGCGGCCGTGGTCCTGGCGACCCACGACCGCCGGCTCCTCCGCGACACCGCGACCTGGCCCACCCTCCCCCTCGTCGGCCCCGGTCGGTGAACGCCTCAATCCGGGCGGACCGCAGGTCGACGTGATCACCCGGCGCTACGATGCCGCGGTGTTCGGAGCGAAAAGGCGAGCCTTGCCGGATATCTGCGCGGACCTCGTCGCGGCGGTCGGCCGCCGCGACGGGGCGGCGTTCGACGCCGCGGAGGCGGCGCTGCCGCGCGCCGTGCGGCGGGCGGACGGCGCGGAGATGACGCGGGCCGTCGCCGTCCTGCGGCCGGCGATCGAGGAGTTCGGCGTCGGCTCCGGAGGCGAGCTGGCGCGGCTGGCCGGCGGCCTCCTGGAGGTCGGCGCCGACCCCGGCGCCGTCATCGGCGTCCTCGCCCTCCACGGCGCCGAGGCTCTGGAGGCGGCGGTGCTGCTCCCGCCCCTGTGGAAGGGCCGGGGCGGCGTGGGGCGGCCGGACCCGCAGCGGCTTCCGGAGGTGCTGGAGCGCTGCGGGCCCGAGAACCGGCACGTCGTCGAGGCGTGGTTCGCGGCGGACGAGTGGGTCCGCGCGCTGCTCGTCCCGCTGCAGCGCCGCGAGGTGCGCGCCGCCCTGCCGCACCGGGAGCGGCTGCTGGCCGCCGCCCAGGCCGCGGCCGAGGTGGTGGAGGGGGCGTCGTTCCTCCCCGGTCTCCTGCGGGTGCTGGACGACGAGACCGTGGTCGTGCTCCACCGCGCGGACGGCCGCGCCTTCGAGGTGACCATCGGCGGCATCGGCGACAACTTCCAGTTGCACACGCTGCTGGCCCACGCCCTCATCGGCGGCGGCCTGCTGCCCGGGACCCCGCCGGAGCCGCGGTGGGTGGCCGCGGCGACCGACGGCGACCCCGAGCCGCGCGGCGGGATCCAGGGGCAGTTCAACCTCGTGGACGCGTTCGGCGAGTGGATCTGGAACGAGGGCGCGCCGGCCGACATCCCGCTGCTCGGCGGGCGCCGCGTGATCGTCGTCGACCCGCCCCCGTACCCGCGCGGCTGGAACGCGGGGCGGGTCTATCCGCTCATGGCGCCCTTGGCCAGAGTGGACCGCCCGCTCGGCGCCGCCGAGGCCGCCGAGTGGATGGGCCGGATCGCGCCGGATGCCTACGCGCGCTAGCGGAGGACGTAGCGGAGGGGGTCGTCGGTCCCCTCGCGGCGGGCCACTCCGCGGGTTTCGAGGGTGCGGAGGTGGGCGGCGGCCTCGGCTGCGGCCATGCGGCGGGCCTGCTGGGACATGCCGGCCCAGGGGTGGCGCCATTTGAGGCCCGCCGTGAGGTCCCACAGGGTGATCGCGGTCGCGGAGAGCAGCGCGGTCACCTCGGCCAGGCGCTCCTCGTGGTGGGCGATGATCTCCTGGGCGCGTTCGGAGAGGCCGTTGAAGCGGTACTGGTGCGCCGGGAGGACCTCGCCCACGGTCATGGCCGAGACCTTGTCGAGCGAGCCGAGGAAGTTGCTCAGCGGGTCGATGCCGGGGGTGTCGTACGGGTAGAGGCCGATGTGCGGGGTGATGCGCGGCAGGACGTGGTCGCCGGTGAAGATGCGGTCGCCGTCCTCCAGGTGGAGGCAGATGTGGCCGGGGGAGTGGCCGGGCGTCCAGACGGCGCGCAGGCGGCGGCCCGGGACGTCGACCAGGTCGCCGTCCGACAGCTCCCGGTCGGGGACGGCGGGCGGGGACACCTGGATCCGCTGGGACGGGCCGGCCAGGTCCGACTCGGCGGCGCCGGCGCGGCGCAGGGCGGTCAGTTCGAACTCACGGCGACCGCCCATGCCGGCGGCGTGGAACATGCGGACGATGTCGGCGTCCGCATGGTGCATGGCGATCCAGGCGCCGGACGTCTCGCGGACGCGGCCCGCGAGCCCCGAGTGGTCGGGGTGGAAGTGCGTGACGACCACGCCGCGGACGTCCGACATCTGGATCCCGAACGTGCCGAGGCCGTCGCGCAGGGCCGCCCAGGCGTCCTCGTGCTGCCAGCCCGCGTCGATCAGGACGGGCCCCTTCGGGCTCTCCACGGCGTACACGAGCGTGTACGCGAGCGGGTTGTCCGGGATGGGGACGGGAACGCTCCACAGCCCGCCGCCGAGGTCCTCAGGTTCCGGCTGCACCGAGACCGCCTTTCGCGCCTGGTCAAGCATGGGAATGCCCCGGCCACGGCAGCCGGGGCGGGTGGTCGGGGTCAGATCCGCTCGAGGATGGACGCCGTGGACAGGGCGCCGCCCGCGCACATCGTGATGAGGGCGGTGCCGGCGTCGCGGCGCTCCAGCTCGTGCAGGGCGGTCGTGATCAGGCGGGCGCCGGTGGCGCCGACCGGGTGGCCGATCGCGATGGCGCCGCCGTTGACGTTGACGGTGTCCATGTCCGGCTTGTGGACCGACGCCCAGGAGAGCACGACCGACGCGAACGCCTCGTTGATCTCGGTGATGTCGATGTCGTTCATCGTCAGCCCGGACCGCTGGAGGACGCGCTCGGTCGCCTGCACGGGGCCGTCCAGGTGGTAGTACGGCTCGCCGCCGACGAGGGCCTGGGTGCGGATGCGCGCGCGCGGGCGCAGGCCGAGGGCCTTGGCCTTCTCCTCCGACATCAGCAGGACGGCGGCGGCGCCGTCGGAGATCTGGGACGAGGTGCCCGCGGTGTGCAGCGCGTCCGGCATGACGGGCCGGAGGTTCGCGAGGCCGTCCGTGGTCGTCTCCCGCAGGCCCTGGTCGCGGGTCACCTCGCGGGTGTCGCCGGTCGGGTTGCCGTCGGCGTCCAGGACGGGCGCGGTGACGGGCGCGACCTCGCGCTCGAAGCGGCCGTCCGCCCACGCCTTGGCGGCGAGCTGCTGCGAGCGGGCGCCGAACGCGTCCAGGTCGGCGCGGGTGATGCCGCGCCGGGCGGCGATCCGCTCGGCGGCCTCGAACTGGTTCGGCATGTCGAGCGACCAGTCGTCCGGGCGCGGGTTCGCGGGCATCACGTTGGTGCCGAGCGGCGCGCGGCTCATCACCTCGACGCCGCAGCCGATCGCGACGTCCACCACGCCGGCCGCGATCTGGGACGCGGCGAGGTGGACGCCCTGCTGCGAGGACCCGCACTGCGCGTCGAGCGTGGTGACGCCGGTCTGCCAGGGCAGCCCCGCGTACAGCCAGGAGTAGCGGCCGATGTGCCCGCCCTGCTCGCCGGCCTGCGTGACGCAGCCGGCGAAGACCTGCTCCACCTCGGCGGCGTCGATGCCGGACCGCTCGACCAGCGCGTTCAGCGCGTGCGCGAGGACGGCCATCGGCTTCATGCCCGCGAGCCATCCGTTGCGCTTACCGAGCGGCGTGCGCACCGCCTCGACGATCACCGGGGTACCCATGCGGTCTCCTTCTAGAACACGATTCACCTTTGAATGTAACGTGTTCTAACTTTGCCGGGGAGGGGCGGGTCCCGCTGAGAGGGATCGGTGCCGGGTCGGCACCGGCTCGGTGCCCGGGCTCAGTACCGGACGCGCAGCTCCTTGATGCCGTTCAGCCAGGCGGAGCGGAGCCGGCGCGGCTCGCCCAGCCGGGTGATGTGCGGCATCTGGTCGGCGATCGCGCTGAACATCAGCCCGATCTCCAGGCGGGCCAGGTTCGCGCCGATGCAGTAGTGCGCGCCGGTGCCGCCGAACCCGAGGTGCGGGTTGGGGTCGCGCGTGACGTCGAACGCCATCGGGTCGGTGAAGACGTCCTCGTCGAAGTTGGCGGAGCTGTAGTACATCGCCACGCGGTCGCCCGCCTTGATCCGCACGCCGCCCAGCTCGGCGTCGCGGACGGCGGTCCGCTGGAACGCGGTGACGGGCGTCGACCACCGGACGACCTCGTCCGCCATGGTCTCGGGGCGCTCGGCCTTGAACAGCTCCCACTGGTCCGGGCTGTCCATGAACGCGATCATCCCGTGGGTGATCGCGTTCCGGGTCGTCTCGTTGCCGGCGACGGCGAGCAGGATCATGAAGTAGCCGAACTCGTCGTCGGACAGGCCGCGCCCGTCCACGTCCGCCTGGACGAGCTTGGTCACGATGTCGTGCGCGGGGCAGCCGCGGCGCTGCTCGGCCAGCCCCATCGAGTAGCCGATGATCTCGGCGGCGGCGCAGGCCGGGTCGTCGTTGTACTCGGGGTCGTCGTAGCCGAGCATCTTGTTGGACCAGTCGAACAGCCGGCGCCGGTCCTCCTGCGGGACGCCCATCAGCTCGGCGATCGCCTGCAGCGGCAGCTCGGCCGCGACCTCGGTGACGAAGTCGCCCTCGCCGCCGCGCCGGCGCGCCTCGGCGACGATCCGCTCGGCGCGGTCCTGCAGCGCGTCGTGCAGGCCGTTGATGACGCGCGGGGTGAAGCCGCGGGAGACGATCTTGCGGAGCTTGGCGTGCTGCGGCGGGTCCATGTGCAGCAGCAGGTTCTCCCGCTGGACATCCAGCTCCTCCGCGCTGAACGTCTCGTTGAACCTGATCACGGCGCCGTTGGCGTTGGACGACCACTGCTCGTGGTCGCGGGAGATCTCCTTGATGTCGGCGTGCTTGCTGATCACCCAGAAGCCGTCGTCGGCGAACCCGGTGCGGCCGCGCGGCTGCTCGTTCCACCAGGGCGCGCCGGTCCGGCGCAGCAGCGCGAACTCGGCGAGCGGGATGCGCTCGGCCATGAGGTCCGGGCTGGCGAAGTCGAAGCCGGCGGGGACGGCGGCGGTCTCCGAAGCGGTGGTGGTCATGCGCGGTACCTCCCGATGTCACAGCGCTTGCCGTCACCGTAGAACCGGTTCCAGGGCAACTTCAAGAGCAAATGAGACTCAAGTCTAATCTTTCGTCTCCATCAATCGGTTGAGTGATGACCCGCCAGTCATCATCGTGCCCATCTGGCAAAATGCGAGCACTGATCTCCGCTGCCACATGCGGTCGTCGACATCAAGGGGCCGTCTAGTGGGCTACCTCACGCAACCGGGCAGGTTTAGCTAGAACGTGTTCTAGAAAGGGGCGTGCGCGGCCGTCGGACGTGTCGGGGGCGTCGACTAGCCTGGGTGCCCGACAGCCCCCGCGCCGGAGAGCCCCCATGGCCGCAGATTTCGACGAGCCCGTGTTCGATGAGGAATTCGTCAGGAGCGCCGCGTTCACCGAGCCGTCCGCGCGCGAGCGCGCCCGCCCGCCGAGCCGCCGCGACCGGCGCCCGTCCCGCCGCGCCGCCCGCCGGGACCGGCGCGGCGGGGCCGGCCCGCTGC
>NZ_BAAAMW010000021.1:0-146137 GCF_039529475.1 Actinomadura chokoriensis
CGATCTCGGCGAACGGGGTCTGTTCGGTCACCGTCACGACGCTCGTGGTCATGACGTCCTGGACGGTCCGGCGCTTCATGGTCTCCTCCTGGGGGGTTCTCGCGCGGGCTTGCGCAGGCTCACGGGGCCTCGGGAGCGGCGGAGTGGTCGGCGCAGATCACGATCGAGCAGCGTGCGCGCTCGCGCACGACCGGGGCGGCGCCGCCGCACCGTCGGTCTCCAGCACGCGGACGACGTCGAGCCGCGCGCGGCGCTCGAGCGCCTCGCGGGCGGCGCGGTGCAGCGCGGCGAGGGAGTTGGGGGAGCCGTCCACCCCGACGACGACGGAGCGGTGCTCGGGCATGACCCACATCGGCGACCTCCTTGAGTCACCTCGAGCCTCTCCTGGAGGCCGCGCACGGGTCAGAGCCGACCGTCCCCCCAAGCGCGGGACCTTCGTCCACCGCATGGGCGCCCGCCCTGACGGTGCGCAGGCGGCTGAAGGACGGCAGCGCGGCGCCGGCGCTGCTGAACGAGGCCGGGGACGCGGACATGATCGTGGCCGGTTCGCACGAGCCGGACGCGATGCCCGTGGGCTCGACGGCGTTGATGGTGGTGGGTGCGCGCGGCACGGGAGTCGTGGAGACGCCGACCCTCGGCGCGACGAGTGACGCGCTGCTCAAGCACGCCCCGTGCACGGTGGCCGTCGCGCCGAGCCGCAACCGGTGAAGGGCGCCGCGCGCTGGGCTGGTCGTGGCTGTTCCGTCCGTACCAGTGGCGTTTCGGGGGCGCCACGGAGCGACCCTCACGGGGATTCGTCTGCGATATCGATGCGCTCCGTCGTGACACCGCCGGGATGCAGGGGGAGGCGGCGGCCGCTGATCTTGCGAGGAGTGAGCCGTACGAAGAGGTCCTTGGGGGAGCGGATCCACGGGTTGAGGGGCAGTTTCCGGAGGCGTTCCGTCTCGTCCGGGGCGGTGACGATCTCGGCCTGGCCGGTGATGAGGACGCTCCAGGCGGTCCGGAGCGCCGGTTCGAGGTCGTCGGCCTCGAAGGTGAGCGGGCGCCCGCCGCGGACGGCGTCGAGTTTGGCGCCGGGGGCGGTGGCGAAGACGAGGGCCTCGCCGTCCATGACGAAGTTGACGGGCAGGACGGTGACGGTCCCGTCGTCCTCGGACCAGGCGATCCGGCCCACGGTCACCCGCTCGATGAGCGCCAGGCAGGCGGCCGGATCGAGGTACTGCGGTTCGTCGCTCATGAGCCCTCCTTGAAGAGCCGCTCCAGCGGCGGCAGCGCGTTCCGGATGGTGGCGGGAAAGGACTCCGACTTCAGCGTCGCTCTGGGGGGACGCCGTATCCAGGGACGTTCGTCATCGTCCGCGCGGCCGTTCGGCCCTCTTGCAGACGGGGCGTCCCGAGAAAGGGTGGTGATGTACGAGCCCGATGGGCATTCATGCGGTGGGGGGAAGACATGAGCACAGAGGCGATCACCGGAATCGTCGCCGGTTACGACGGTTCGCAGAACGGCGTCCGGGCCTTGGAATGGGCCGCCGGCGAGGCCAGGGCCCGGGGCCTGCCGCTGACCGTGGTCCACGCGTGGGAGTTCAATGTCGGCGGCTCGATGGCCATGCCGATGGTGGACCTGCGGTCCCTGGCGCAGGAGACGCTGGACGGCGGTGTCGAGCACGTCCGGAAGGAGGCGCCCGACGTGCCCGTGCAGGGCGTCCTCAGATGCGGGCAGTCGGCCGCCGAACTGATCGACGCGGGACGGAACGCCGCCCTGATCGTGCTGGGGCCGCGGGGCCTCGGCGGGTTCGCCGGCCTGGTGCTCGGGTCGGTCGGCGCCCAGGTGGTCGCGCACGCCTCCCGCCCCGTGGTGATCGCCAGAGGCGACCTGGACCGGCGTCCGGGAACGGAACCCGGCCGCGTCGTGGTCGGCGTCGACGGCTCACCGGCGTCCCGGGCCGCGCTGGCGATGGCGTTCACCGAAGCCGAACTGCACGGACTGTCCGTCCGCGCGGTGGTCGCCTGGGAGCCGGCACCCGTGGAGGGTGTGCCGCCCCTGGTCGACGAGGCGGGCATACAGGAGGCGGCCGCAACGCGGCTGGATCGGCTGATGATCCCCCTGCGGGACCGTCACCCGGGCGTGGACGCACAGGCCGAGGTCAAGATCGGCGCACCGCGCGAGGTCCTGCTGGACGCCGCGCAGGACGCGCGTCTGCTCGTCGTCGGCTCGCGGGGAATGGGCGGCTTCCGGGGCCTCCTGCTCGGATCGGTCAGCCACGCCCTGGTCCAGCACGCACCGTGCCCGGTGGCGGTCGTCCACGCGCCCGAGGAGCCCGGCGACTAGCGAAGCGGCGAGCATCGGCCAGACTGTGGGGCGTACCCGATGCTTGGAGGCGGTATGGGCGGTCCTCGGCGTTTGCCCCGGCGGGTCTACGAGCGTGAACTGCTGCGGCTGCAAGAGCAGCTGATGGTGCTGCAGGAGTGGGTGCGCACGGAGGGCGCGCGCGTCGCCGTCGTGTTCGAAGGGCGGGACGCCGCAGGCAAGGGCGGCACCATCAAGCGCGTCACCGAATACCTCAACCCCCGCGTCGCCCGCATCGCGGCGCTGCCGGCGCCGAACGACCGGGAGCGGACCCAGTGGTATTTCCAGCGGTACGTCGAACACCTTCCGGCGGCCGGTGAGATCGTCCTGTTCGACCGGTCCTGGTACAACCGGGCGGGAGTCGAGCGGGTCATGGGGTTCTGCACCGCTCAGGAGTACAGGCGCTTCCTGCACCAGTGCCCGATCTTCGAGCGGCTGCTCGTCGAGGACGGCATCCTGCTGCGCAAGTACTGGTTCTCGGTCAGCGACGCCGAGCAGGAGCGCCGCTTCCGCAGCCGGCTGGACGATCCGATGCGGAGATGGAAACTGTCCCCCATGGACGTGGAGTCGATTTCGCGCTGGGAGGAGTACTCGCGCGCCAAGGACGAGATGTTCGTCCACACCGACATTCCCGAGGCGCCCTGGAATGTGGTCGAGAGCGACGACAAGCGCCGCGCCCGCATCAACATGATCTCCCACCTCCTGTCGACCATTCCCTACCGCGAAGTGGAGCGCCCGCGGCTCCACCTGCCCGACCGTCCCCCGTCCAAGGGATACGAGCGGCCCCCGCGAGACGAGCAGACCTACGTTCCGGACCACGCGGCGACCTTGCTCAGCTGATCCCGTACGTGCCCGTCAGGCCGCGGGTGCGGTCTGTGCCGCCTCCTTGAGGAGTTCGTCGATTCCCTCGCGGATTCCCGCGCACAGGGTCTCCAGGTCGGGGACGGCGTCGTGGTCCGCGGTGAGCCCGAACGACAGGCCGCCGTCGTAGGACACGATGCCGACGGCGATGCGCAGGCCCGCCGTGATCGGGATGTAGGGGGCGATCTCCAGCATCCGGCGGCCCATCGCGTACAGCGGGAAGGACGGACCCGGGACGTTGGTGACGATCGTGTGGATCAGCGGCTGGCGCAGCCGCAGCGCCGTGCGGGCGGCCGCGGCCAGCAGGCTCGGGGCGCTGCCGAAGAGCTGGACGAACGCGTCGAGGCCGGCGGCCCGGCCGCGGCTCTTCAGCCCGTCCATCTGCTCCCTGACGAGGTGCAGGCGCCGCACCGGGTCGGCCTCCCCGCACGGCAGGTCCACCGGCACGGCCGACACCCGGTTCGACGGGACGCCGCGCTCGGCCGCCGACCGGACCGACACCGGCACCATGGCCCGGACGATCGACTCCTCGGCGAGCAGGCCCCGCGCCTCGAGGAGATCGCGGAACCCGCGGGCGGTCGCGGCCAGGGCGACGTCGTTGACCGACCCGCCGAACGTGCGCCGGATGCGGTCGACCTCGTCCATCCCGGCGTAGGTCCGGGTCCAGCGGCGGCGCGGGCCGGTCGGCCCGTTGAGCGCCGGCGCCCCGGACGCCATGAGCCGCGTCGCGTAACCGGGGACCGCGCTCGCGACGGCGAACGCGTCGCGCATCGCGGGCAGGAACAGCCGGGTCGCCTGCCGTCCGAAGCCCTTCAACCCGTCCACGACGCCGTCGCGCAGCACGGATGCGGCGGACGGTTCGGGCTCGGGCATCCACACCCGGGGCTTCGCGGGCGCCCAGTCCGGATCGGTGTCGAGCAGCACCGCCAGCAGGTCGATGCCGGCCAGCCCGTCCACCATGCAGTGGTGCACCTTGAAGACCAGTGCCCAGCGGCCGTCCGCGAGCCCGTCGACCAGCCACACCTGCCACGGCGACCGGGTGAGATCCAGCGGCGGGGCAAGGAGGCGGCCGGCCAGCTCGTGCAGTTCCTCCGGGCCGCCGGGCGCGGTCGCGGTCGCGTGCAGGACGTGGTCGCCGATCGCGAAGCGCTGGTCGTCCACCCAGACGGGGTGCGCGAGGTTGAACGGGACGGTCCGGACGCGCTGCAGGCAGCGCGGCGCGAGCCGGAGCCGCGCGAACACCTGCCGCACGAGGTCCGGATAGCCGGGTGCGGGACCTTCGAACACGGTCACCGTCCCGATCTGCAGCGGGCTCGTGTCGTTCTCGGCGAAGAACATCCCGGCGTCGAGCGCGTTCATCCGTTGCATCGTGCACCGCCCTGTGAGGTCTCATTCCGAGCCAACCTCGGGGCGGGCCGCCGTCCCATCCGGCGTTCGTCCCCGCGCCGCGGGCCGAAGGTCCCTGCCGCGTCCCAGGCGAAACCGACCGCGTTCTCCCGTCCGGCACCCGGACGTGTCGTTAGGGGAGTTGCAGGGGGAAGGCCGCCGCTCTGGCGTAGAGCTTGTAGAGCTTGAACGGCCCCGCGAAGGGCAGTCCGCAGGCGTTGTCGAGCATGCTGGTCGCGTGCTGCTCGGTCAGCGTCGTGCCGCGCGCACCCGGATGGTCGATCTGGCCGCCCATGAACACCGCCATCCTGGCCAGCATGTGGTCGCGCTGACCGGTCGTCATCTCCTGCCAGGAATGGCAGGTCATCGCGGCGAGCATCGCGTCGTCGAGTTCGCTCGTCCCGGGGTGCTCGTGGTCGCCGACCGGCGCCGTCCGGAATGCGGCCCCGGCGGCGGCCTTCGGGGTGGTGAACCACGGGCACGGGCCGCCGGGCTTCAGATTGGCCATGCAGGTGAGCAGTTCGAGTTCGTTGCCCAGGTTGCCGAATCCGAAGCTGAGGAAGGGCGCCTTGCCGTTCAGGCAGTCCGGCAGATTACCGGGCGAACTGGTGACGGTGCCGTTGGCATACCAGCAGTTGCCGGTGTTGCCGGGGAAGGCGTCCCACCAGAAGTCCACGCCGTTGCCGGCCATCCGGTTGCCGTAGAACCGGTTGCGGTGCGAGGTGGACAGCTTCAGCGGGTCGCAGCCCGTCATGGGCTGGTCGGCGCAGACGAACGCGTCCGGGACGGCGAAGAGCATGGCCCCGCGCCGCCGGTTGTCGCGGAACGCGTTGTTCCGGACGACGTTGTCGTCACCGCCGGCGATCCACATCCCGGTCCCCACCGGGACCGGCACCGTCGGCACCACGTCGCTGCCGGCCAGGTACGGGTTGAAATTGTTGGAGAAGAAGTCGTTGTCCTCGACGAGGTCGCCCTGCTGCGGGAATCCGGGATGCCCGGCGGCGGTGAACACGTCGGTGGTGAAGCCGAGGGCGTTGTCGTAGAAGTTGTTGTGGTGCACCCAGGTGGCGCTGCCGTCCGTGCCGGAGTAGCCGCTGGTGTTGTGGTGCGAGTCGCAGTAGCGGATCTCCTGGCTGTAGCGCGCCTTCGGGTAGACGCGCTCGTCGCGTCCGGCCCCGGTCTTCGCGCCCGACCCGGGGTACAGCCCGGAGTCGCCGTTGCCGGCCGCCTCGCAGTTCTGGATCACGCCGTGGTCCTCGACGAAGGTGAGCACGCCGTACTCGCCCGCGTAGAAGGTCTTGAAGCCGTCCAGCAGGTACCCGTTGGTCTCCAGGACGTAGATGTCGTGCTCGTCGGCGTGCCGGACGGTCACGTTCCGCAGCACGAAGCCGTCCGCCCGGTCGGCGCGGATGCCCACGTCCTTCGCCGAGTCGCGCGGCCCGCCGTTGCCGGAGGACGGGTCACCGGCGTCCACGACCACGTCGTCGGCGCTCACGCCCGAGCCTTCGAGCTGGAGGTTGCAGCGCACGCACGCGCCCCGGTTGGGGATGCCGTGCCGGTCGACGAGCGGCGGGTCCGGGTCCTGGCCGCCGCCGGGGGCCCGGCCGAGCACGGCGATCAGGTTGGCGTCGTTCTGGCAGGTGTACTCGCCGAGGTAGGAGTACGCGCCCGTGCTCAGCTTGTACTGGTCGCACGCGGGATCATGGGTCGGCTTCCGGCGCGCCGTGGGCTCGGTGTAGACGCCCGGCAGCACCACGACCCGGTCGTTGTTACGCGAATCGGTCACCGCGGGCTGGATCTCGCTGTACAGGCACCGGTCGAACAGCGCCCGGTTGATCCGCTTCAGGTCCCGCGCCTGGGCGGCGCTGAGTGTCCGGTGGTCGTGCGGCCGGACGTCGTAGCCCGACGTCAGCGCCCGTTTGATGGAGGCGTCCAGCCGTTCCAGCGAGTCCGGACGGCACACCACGCGGGTCGTGCTCCCCGGGACGGTCTCGACGGCCGACGCCAGGCTCCGCGGCGTCGGCACCGCCCCGCCCGCGCACGGGCTGACGGAGCAGTCGGGACCGGGAGCCGGCCAGTACGACGGCCGCTCGATGTGCGCCTGCGCGCCCTGCACCAGGCCGAGGACCAGCAGCGCGGCCGCCGCCACGGGCACCCATAGTCTCCTGAGATACCGCAGGCCCATCGGGAACTCCCTCGCTCAGCGCTCCACGTGATCCCCGACGCGTGCTCGGTGCCCATGGAACCACGATCACCAAACCCGAGGAAGTCTCACAACCGGCCCGTCCTCCGATGACCGCTAGAGGCCACCCCCGCAACGACCACGGGTCATTCGGTCGTGGAGTTCAGGTGGGTCATGAGGGCTTTGCCGCGGGGGGAGAGGCGGTAGCCGGTCTCCAGGCTTTCGGTGAGGCCGAGGGCCTTGAGGCGGCGGACGTCGGCCTTGAAGGGGAGTTTGTCGCGGCCCAGGCGTTCGGCCAGGTCCAGGGCGCGCAGGCCGGGGTGTTCCTCGATGAGGCGGAGGACCTCGCGGGTCCAGGGGGCGCGGCGGCTGCGGGCGTCGATGGCGTCCAGGGCGGTTTTGAGGTCGGCCAGTTCCCGGGCGCTCAGGTCGGCGTTGGCGGCCAGTTCCGACCGGGGGTCGGGGCCGCCCAGATGGAGCATGACGCGGTGGTAGCCGCCCTCCTTGGTGCTCTTGGACAGGGCGGTGAGCAGGGCCGCGCGGTCTTTGAAAGCCCGAACGCAGCGCGTTCTCCTCGGTGATCTCCTCGGGAGCGACCGGGGTGACCGAGTCGATGACGATGATCCCCGCCCAGGTGCGCTGTGTGCTCCCCGCGCGGACCCGGGGCTCGGCCCACACCCGGAATACCCGGTCGATCCGCCCGCCCGCGATCCCCTCCAGGACCTCACGCCTGAACAGCATCGTTCCCTCCCCGGTGAAACGCCCCTCCTGTGAATCTTCGCCGAAAGCAGCTGTGAGCGGCCACAGGGCGGCCGGACGCGCGCCTGAACGGCTGGTGCCCGGCCCCGCCTGGGCCGTGGAGTTGCTCGTCGGTCATGTCTGATCTTGATCGAGGGGTGAGTCGCTCAGGGGCAGGCACAGGACCATGCAGGTTCCGGTGGGGCGGTCGGCGATGTACAGGGTGCCGTGGTGGGTCTCGGCGGTCTGGCGGGCGATCGCCAGGCCCAGGCCGGTGCCGTGGGGGTCGGCGCGGCGGGCGTCCGGACGGCGGTAGAAGCGTTGGAAGACGGTTTCGCGTTCGTCCGCGGGGATGCCGGGGCCGTCGTCGGTGATCCGCACGATCGCCCGCCGGTGCCCGGTGCCGTCCCGTTCGGTGGTGGCCGACACCTCGATGCGGGTGCGGGCGTGCCGCTCGGCGTTGTCCAGCAGGTTGGCCAGCAGCCGGATCAGGCGGGAGCGGCAGCCGTCCACGATGGCCGCTTGGTCCAGGCGGACGTCGAGGACGCGCCGGCTGGGGCGTTCCCCGAGCAGGTCGCGGATCAGCCGGCAGATGTCGAGTGGTTCGGTGTCGGTGGGGGTGCCGGCGTCCAGGCGGGCCAGTTCCAGCAGGTCGGAGACGATGTCGCCCAGGCGTTCGGCGTCGGCCAGGGTGGCCTGCAGGACGCGATGCGAGTCGACGTCGGGGTCGGACAGGGCCTCCTCCAGCCGGGCCTGAAGCCCGGTGAGCGGGTTGCGGAGGTCATGGGAGGCGTCGGCGACCTCCTGCCGCTGCCGCTTCAGGGTCTCGCGCAGCGCCTGGATCGCCTGGCGCTTCTCCGCCTGGGCGTACCGCAGCCGGCGGTTGACCTCCTGCAGTTCACTCGAGCGGGCGTACACCTCGCCCTCGATCTCCAGGAACCGAGAGGGTTCGTCGGTGATGGACGGCGGCTCGCCGAGCTGTTCGATGAACGCGGTGATGTCCTCGACCCGGTGCATGACCAGCGCCACCTCGCCGTCCGGGCCGAGCAGCGGCGCGTTCACGGTGCTCCAGAACCGCCTGTCGCTGTGCCCCGGCCGGTCGGGCGCGGAGAGGTCGTAGCGCGTCCAGGGCATGATGTAGGGCTGGCGTTCGGTGAGCACCCATTCCAGCGCGGCCCGCCAGTGCCGGGCGTTGGCGCCCGAGGCATCGCCGGGCAGCGCCTGGAAGACGTTGCGGCCGATCAGCTCGTCCCGGGGCCGCCGCGCGAGCTGCTCGTAAGCCCGGTTCATCTCGATGAACACCAGGTCGGGCGAGATCAGCGCGCACGCCACCGGCAGCTCCTCGAACACTGCCGCGAAGTCCACCTCCGCCATCCTGCCGACCTACCCCGACCTGGGCGAACTCCCACATGGGCGGGGGAGTCCGCGCCGGAGGCGGCCGGGCGCCCTCGGCGGCCGCGCCTCTCAGCGGCTGACGTCGATCACCGCGCGGAGGGCGGTGAAGGCCTCGGTGTACTTCTCCGCCGGAGATCGTGCGGCGCCCTCGTCCAGCCAGCGCTCGGTGGCCAGGCGCACGGCGCACAGGACGATGCCGGCCACGAGACGGGGCGCGAGGGAGCGGCTGCCCGGGGCGATGCCGGCGCAGCGCGCTTCGAGAGCGGCGGCCAGGGTGCTCTCCCAGGAGACCAGTTCGGCGTCGGCGTGGGCCCGCGCCGTGCGGGTTTCCGCGCGGATGCGGGCTTCGAGCCGGGTCATCTCCCGGTAGCGGCGCCAGTTGGCGGTGATGTCGACGAACGCGTTGCACAGGGCGGTGAAGGCGTCCTCGTGCGCCGGGCGCGCGTCCAAGGCGGCCAGCACCGCGTCCAGGCGGCCGTAGTGCAGGCCGATGACGAAGCAGCTCTCCTTGGAGTCGAAGTAGCGGAAGAACGTGGAGCGGCTGATCTCGGCGCGCTCGCAGATGTCCTCGACGCGGACCGCCTGCATGCCGCGCTCGGCGACGAGCCTCACCGCGGCCTGCGCGGTCGCGGTGTACATGCGCTGCTTCTTGCGCTCCCGCAGGCCCAGCTCGTTCATAGGATGCATATTGACACTATGTCTCAATTGATGCAAAGTCTCCGCAGGCGCCCGGGCCGCGGGCGCCGGGGGAGTCGGGAGAGAGGGCGTCCGTGTTGCTCGATCAACGGTGTTCCAGCTCAGAGTGCGGAACTCTGCTCTCACTGGACGGTCCGCATGGACGCTGAACGCCTGCGCACGCTCTTCGATCTGTCCGGACGAGTGGCGGTCGTGACCGGCGGCACGCGCGGCATCGGACGGGCGATCGCCGAGGGGTTCGCCGCCGCCGGAGCGAGCGTCGTGGTGGCCAGCCGCAAACCCGAGGCCTGCGCCGAGACCGAGGCGCACCTGGCGGCGATGGGCGGATCGGCGCTCGGCGTCCCCGCCCATCTGGGGGACCTGGACGCGCTGGACGCCCTGGTCGCGCGCACCGTCGACACCTTCGGGCGGCTCGACGTCCTGGTCAACAACGCTGCCAACCCCCTGGCGCTGCCACTGGGGGCCATCACCCCCGAGGCGTTCGCCAAGTCGCAGGAGGTCAACGTCCGCGGGCCGGTGTTCCTTGTGCAGCGGGCGCTCGACCACCTCACCGAGAGCCCGTGCGCGTCGGTCGTCAACGTCGTGTCCGCCGGGGCCTTCCTGTTCTCCCCGTACGTGTCGATGTACGCGGCGGCCAAGGCCGCCATGATGGCCTACACCCGGTCCATGGCCGCCGAGTTCGCCCCGCGCGGCATCCGGGTCAACGCCCTGGCGCCGGGCACCGTCGACACCGACATGGTCCGCAACAACCCGCCCGAGTTCCAGAAGGCCATGGAGCAGGCCGCCCTGCAGCAGCGCATGGCCGACCCGGACGAGATGGTCGGGCCCGCGCTGTTCCTGGCCTCCGACGCGTCGAGTTTCGTCACCGGCCAGGTCCTCATCGCCGACGGGGGCCTCGTCCCGCGCTGACCGCCGTCCACGGGTCCATGGGAATCATGCAGCGGGCTGCCGCGCCGTCGTCCTCACCGGGGCGGGACGGGCGTTCTGCGCGGGCCTCGACCTGCACGAGCCCCCGGCCCGCGATGCCGCTCCGCCTGCGTCGGAGGAGGACGCGGTACGGCGCCGCAGCCCCCAGGCGGCCCTGCACGTCCAGCAGGCCATCGCCTCACTCGTCCCGAAGCTGCGCAGCCTGCCGCAGCCGGTCATCGCCGCCGTCAACGGCCCGGCCGCCGGCGGCGGCTTCGCCCTGGCACTGGCCAGTGACATCCGGATCGCCGCCGCGTCCGCCCGGTTCAACGCGGCGTTCGTGAAGATCGGCCTGTCCGGCTGCGACATCGGCGTCAGCTGGCTGCTGCCCCGCCTGATCGGCGCGGGGCTCTCCCACGAACTGCTGCTCACGGGCCGCTTCGTGGACGCCGCCGAAGCCCTGCGCATCGGCCTGGTCAGCCGCGTCACCGAGGACGGCGCGGTGGTCGGGGCGGCCCTGGAGACCGCGGCGCTCATCTGCGCCAACAGCCCCATGGGCGTGTGGATGACCAAGGAGGTCGCCTGGAGCCGGCTGGAGGTCGGCAGCCTCCAGGCCGGCATCGACCTGGAGAACCGCACCCAGGTCATGACCTCCTGCACCCGCGACCAGACCGAGCAGATCACGTCCTTCCTGGAGCGCCGTCCCCCGGAGTACACCGACTCCTGACCGGTCAGCGGTCCGCCGGCCGGGTTTCGAGCGCCTGTCCGCGCAGCAGGAACCAGGCCGCGACGGCGGCGGCCAGGAGGACGGCCGCCCCGGCGCCGGCGGCGACGGCCAGCCCGTCGGCGAAGGACCGGCGGGCGGCGTCCAGGAGTTCCGCGGCGGCGCCGGGCGGCAGGTGCGCGGCGGCCTCCACGGCACCGCCCAGCGACTCATGGGCGGACGCCGGCGTCCCCGGCGGCCCGGCGAAGCCCCGGTAGGCGCCGGTCACCACGGAGCCGAGCAGCGCGATGCCGAGGGCGGCGCCGAGCTCGTAGGCGGTCTCGGACACCGCGGAGGCGGCACCCGCCTGCTCCTTGGGCGCGCTGGAGAGGATCACGTCCGCGGTCACGGTGAAGGAGAACCCGGCACCGAGACCGACCACCAGCAACGCGCCGCCGAGCAGCGGGTAGGCGGTGGACTCGTCGATCGCGGTGAGCGCGGCGAGCGCCAGGCCGACGGCGGCCAGCCCGCCGGACACCACGGCGCGGACGGACAGGCGCCGCGCCGCGCGTCCGGCGACCAGCCCCGCCGCCACCGCGCCGACGGCGGCGGGCAGTTCGGCCAGGCCGGCCTCGAGCGGTGGCCTGCCCTGGACCAGCTGCAGGTACTGGGAGAGGAAGAAGATCAGCCCGGACAGCCCGAGGACGGTCATCAGGTCGGCCGCGACCGCGCCGCTGAAGCCGCGGCTGCGGAAGAGCCGCATGTCCAGCAGCGGGGTCGGCAGGGCCTGCTGGCGGCGGACGAACCCGTACAGGGCGGCGGTGCCCAGCACGCCCGCCGCGAGCGGGAACCATCCGAACCCGTGCGCGGCGGTCTCCTTGACCGCGTACACGGCGCCGACCATGCCGGCCAGCGACAGCACGACGCTGACCGGGTCCCACGGACCGGCGTCGGGGTTGCGCGACTCCGGCAGCAGCCTGCCGCCGACCAGCACCAGGACGGCCATCACCGGCAGGTTGATCAGGAACACCGAGCCCCACCAGAAGTGCTCCAGCAGCGCGCCGCCCACGATCGGGCCGACCGCCATGCCCGCGGAGGCGGCGGCTCCCCAGATGCCGATGGCGAGGCTGCGCTCGCGCGGGTCGTGGAAGAGGTTGCGGATCAGGGCCAGCGTGGCGGGCATCAGCGTGGCGCCGGCGACGCCGAGCAGCGCGCGGGCCGCGATCATCATCTCGGGGGTCGCCGCGTAGGCGTTGAGCACCGATATCGCGCCGAACGCCGTGGCACCGGCCAGCAGGATGCGCTTGCGCCCGATGCGGTCGCCGAGGCTGCCCATGGACACCAGCAGGCCGGCGATCACGAACGAATAAACATCGCCGATCCACAGCAGCTGGGTGCCGGACGGACGCAGGTCCTCACTGAGGTAGGGGGTCGCCAGGCCCAGTACGGTCGTGTCGACGGCCACCAGCAGCACGGCCAGGACCAGGACGGCGAGCGCCGTCCAGCGCCCGCGCGTCACCGCAGGGGACTCGCGGGCGGGCCGCAGCGTCCCGGTCACGGTTCCCCCGTGCGGGCGGCGCCGCCGAGCATCAGCTCGACGATCATGTACGTGATGTCGTTGCGGGCCACGCGGCCCTCGCTCACCGCCCAGGCGCCCGAGGCCAGCAGGCCGTAGAGCGCCTCGGTGAGCCAGGCCGGGCTCAGGTCGAGGCGGAACTCGCCGCTCTCCTGGCCGCGGCGGAACAGCGCGGCCAGCCGGGCGTCGATGCGGACCCAGCCCGGGTTCATCTCCTCGCCCTCGAAGAGCTGGTTCTCGGTGTAGAGGAAGGCGAGCAGCCCGGCGGCGGGCTGGATCTCGCGGACGAGGCGCCGGACGGCGTCGGCCGCCGCCCCCTCGTCCAGCCGCGCCGCCGCCAGCGCGGCCTCGCACTCGGCGATGCCGTGCGCCTCCAGCGACCGTATGAGGGCGTCCCGCCCCGGAAAGTGCCGGTTCAGCGTCGCCCGGCTGATCCCGGCGGCCCGCGCGACCTCGTCCATGGTCGCCGTGGCCTTCCGGGTGAGCAGCGCCGCAGCAGTACGCAGCACATGATCGCGATCAACAGCCATGAGACAAGACTAGGTCACATGAGACACCAATGTCTCACCACAAGGGAGTGCGCCAGAACACACCGGAAGAGAGGGGCGGTCACGGCGTACTGAGGCGTGGCATGGGTGAGCCGATCTCGCCGACTGGTGGGCGGCGAGATCGGCTCGGGGTCGGGGTCAGGTGTTGTCGCCCATGATGGCCTTGGTCTCCAGGAATTCCTCGAAGCCGAACTCGCCCCATTCGCGGCCGTTGCCGGACTGGCGGTAGCCGCCGAACGGGGCGTTGAAGTCGAGGCCGGCGCCGTTGAGGTGGACGTTGCCGGTGCGGATGCGGCGGGCCATCGCGCGGGCGCGGCCGGCGTCGCCGGAGATGTAGCCGGACAGGCCGTAGAGGGTGTCGTTGGCGATGCGCACGGCGTCGTCGTCGTCCTCGTAGCCGATCAGGACGAGCACCGGTCCGAAGATCTCCTCGCGGGCGATCGTCATGTCGTTGGTGACGTGGGAGAAGACCGTCGGGCGGACGTAGTACCCGGTCTCCAGGCCCTCGGGCTTGCCGGGGCCGCCGACCTCGACCTTGGCGCCCTCGCCGATGCCCTTCTCGATGAGCTGCTGGATCCGGCCGTACTGGGTGGCCGAGACCACGGGGCCGATCGCGGTGGTCTCGGCGCGCGGGTCGCCGACCGCGACGTTCCGGGCCGCCTCGGCGGCGATCGCGGCGGCCTCGTCCATGCGGGCGGCCGGGACGAGCATCCGGGTCGGGGCGTTGCAGGACTGCCCGGAGTTCGTGCACATGCCCGCCACGTCCCGGGCGATGGCGGCCGGGAGGTCGGCGTCGTCCAGGATGATGTTGGCGGACTTGCCCCCGAGTTCCTGGGCGACGCGCTTGACGGTGGGGGCGGCCGAGCGGGCGACCTCGATCCCGGCGCGGGTGGAGCCGGTGAACGACACCATGTCGACGTCCGGATGCGCCGACAGCGGCGCGCCGACGCCGAGGCCGTCGCCGTTGACGAGGTTGAAGACGCCCGCGGGCACTCCCGCCTCGTCCAGGATCTCGGCGAACAGGACGGCGTTCAGCGGCGCGACCTCCGACGGTTTGAGCACCATCGTGCAGCCCGCGGCGAGGGCCGGCGCGACCTTGCAGGCGATCTGGTTGAGGGGCCAGTTCCACGGGGTGATGAGCCCGCAGACGCCCGCCGGCTCCCGGACGATCGTGGTGGAGCCCATCTGCCGCTCGAACTCGTAGCCGGCCAGCACGGTGCGCGCGGTGGCGAAGTGCCCGAGGCCCGCGGGCGCGTGCGCCGCCCGGGCCAGGGACAGCGGCGCGCCCACCTCCTGGCTGATGATGTCGGCGAGCTCCTCCATCCGCCGGCCGTACACGGCGATGATGGCGTCGAGCAGGTCGAGGCGTTCCTGTCTGCCGGTCAGCGAGTACGACTCGAACGCGTCCCTGGCGGCGGCGACGGCGGCGTCCACGTCGTCCGGGCCGCCCATGGCGATGGACGCGATCGGCTGCTCGGTGGCGGGGTTGACGACCTCGGCCGTCGTGCCGCCGCGCGGTGCGACCCACTGGCCGCCGATGTAGAACTGCTGGACGTGGTCCACGGACACCCTCCCTGCGGCGCGGCGCGCCCGAGGCCGCCGCCGACCGAATCCGAACGGGGTTCTACTAGCTCCCGGGGCCTCAGCATAGGCCGCTCGCCGCGGGGAAGACCATGGCGGAAGCGGACTTTCCGATCCGAGGCCGCGACCAACGATGACCGCCCCTTTGCCCCTTGCGGCCCTTGCCCGCACGCGAGCCGGGCAGTGGTGTCCCGAGAGAAGCTGATCACCTGCCACGGGGAATCGAGGTCGTGATGGCGGAGCCCGGCGAGTCCGCGGCGCACCGGGGACGGGACGAGCGCACCGCCGGCCTGCAGGGCGAGAAGGCCAAGCAGTACGAGACGGAGCTGACCGACCGCGGGCACCGGGAGGAAATGCGGCGGATCCACGCCCACGGCCTGCCGCCCGCCGACTCCATCCGGGAGAAGGAGGCCGCCTCCACCTTCCAGCGCGGCGAGCTGCCGCACTTCTCCGGCATCAACACCTTCCTCAAGGCGCCCTTCCTGGAGGACGTCAACCGGGTCGGTGAGCACGAGGTCGCCGTCGTGGGGGCGCCGCTGGACAGCGGCACCACCTACCGGCCCGGGCCCCGCTTCGGTCCCGAGGGCATGCGCCGGATCTCCTCGCTGTACTCGCCCTACTACTACGAGATGGGCGTCGACCTGCGCGAGCAGCTCGACATCGTCGACGTCGGCGACATCTTCATCACCCCCGGCAACCTGGAGAAGTCCTTCGACCAGATCACCAAGGGCGTCGAGCACCTCGTCGGGGCCGGCGTCTTCCCCGTGATCCTCGGCGGCGACCACTCCATCGGCTTCCCGACCTCGCGCGGGGTGATGAACGCCTTCGGCCGCAAGATGGGCGTCATCCACTTCGACCGCCACCTCGACACCCAGCGCCTCGACCTGGACGAGCGGATGCACACCACCCCCTGGTACTGGGCCGCGCACGAGTACCACTTCGACATGGGGAACCTGGTGCAGATCGGCATCGGCGGCTGGCAGGTGCCGAGGCCCGGCGTCGAGGAGGCGCGCAAGGGCGGAACGCTCGTGATGACGGCCGAGGACGTCGAGCGCATGGGCGAGGACAGGGCCGCCGAGCTCGCCCTCGAGGTCGCGTGGAGCAACGGCGTGGAGGGCGTCTTCCTCTCCTTCGACATCGACGCCGTCGACCCCGGCTTCGCGCCCGGGACCGGCTGGCCGGAGCCCGGCGGCCTGTACCCGCGCGAAGTGCTCAGGCTGGTGCGGTCCATCGCGGCCGAAGGGCTCCTCGGCATGGAGGTCGTCGAGGTCTCACCGCCCTACGACTCGTCCGACATCACCAGCCTGCTCGGCGTGCGCCTGATCTGCGAGGTGCTGGCGACCTCGGTGCGCGAGGGCAGGCTCGGACGCGACCGGTCCGGCGCACCGCAGACCGAGCGCGCCCGCCGGATCGACGAGCGCTCGGACACCGGCTCGTCCGGCTAGGCGCCCCGCCTCCGGCGGGTGTGCCGGCTCAGGCCCGGGTCGGGTGCCATTCGAACATCAGGATGGTGGCGTCGTCGGTGAGACGGCCGTCCTGGTAGGCCATGATGTTGTTGACCAGGCGGCGCAGCGCCTCGGGCGCGGGCTCGCCGGCGGCGATGGCGCGGATGATGAAGTCGGTGAAGCGGTCCTGGCCGAAGCGCGTCCCGTCCCGCGCCTCGGCCTCGGTGACGCCGTCGGTGTAGAGCAGGACCCGGTCGCCGGGCTGCAGCTGGACGGTGTCGACCCGCCACGCGGGCCCGCCGGGGCCGTCGGTCCGCAGCCGGCCGAGGCCGAGCGGCAGCTGCGGCGCCCGGTCGAGGGCCCCGAGCACCAGGTTCTGGTCGCGCAGCAGCAGCGGGGACGGGTGGCCGCAGTTGATCCAGGTCATCGCTCCGCTGGCGAGGTTGAGGTGGGCGAAGACCCCGGTGATGTACCGGTCGGGAAACCAGGTGGCGAGGTTCTGGTCGACGGTGGTGACGATCTCCTGCAGGGACCCGCTGCTGCTGCGGCGCACGTTCCGGCAGCTGGCCATGGCGACCGTGGACGTCAGCCCCGACAGCAGGTCGTGGCCCATGGAGTCCAGGACGGTGATGTGCAGGTCCCCGCCGATCAGCGAGTGGTCGAAGACGTCGCCGCCCAGGTCGTAGGCGGGTTCGAGGACGGCGCTGGAGGTGACCTGCTCGGTCCCCATCGTGCGGGGCGGCAGGTAGGCCCACGCCATCTCCGCCTCGAGCTTCAGCGGCGCGCTGCGCTGCAGCCGGGAGTAGGCGTCGCTGTGGCCGCCCTTGCCGATCACGGCCAGGGCCAGCAGCGAGGCCAGCGTCCGGCAGACCTGCAGGGTGGCCTGGTCGAGCGTGTCGGACCGCACCTCCAGGACGCCGATGCGGTCCATCCCGTCGTTCATCGGCAGCCACAGCTGGAGGCCGCCGGCGCGGTGCTCGGCCGTCTGCAGCCGGCCGGTGCGGTAGGTGCGGCCGGCCTCGGTGGTGTCCACCTCCAGCCGCAGCGACGGCTGGTCGGGCCCCTCCGGCAGCGAGACCAGGGTGGTCTGGCGGAGATCGGCCAGGTAGATGGTGATCGCCCGGACGCCGAGGTCGGCCGCCTGGGCGTTGAAGAGCGCGGGCAGCCGGTCGGGCGACACGAAGTGCATCTTCTCCAGCAGCTGGAGCAGGGTCCGCTCCTGCCTCTGGCTGGCAGCCGCCTCCATGCACGCCCCCGGGTCGTGGTGCGCCACCTCGGCGAACGAACGGGTCGTCGTGTGACACGAGGACCCCTGCCCTCACCGCCGGGCCCGATCCGCGGTCGCGCTTCTCCTTTGCCGACTATGGAACGGTCCGGGACCGTCCCTTTCTGAACCTCCCACCCGCGCCGCGCGTCCACCGCCCGCCGGTTACCTGCCATCGAGACAGGGGGCCCGGCGCGCGTATCCTGCCTGTTCACCGCGGCGGGCCCCGGGACGCCGCGAGGGGAGGCGGCCATGACGCACAGTGACGATCCGGTGATGACGCGGCCCCAGGTCGCGGCGCTGAGCCGGGTCACGACGGCGCTCAACAGCGCCCTCGAACTGGAGCAGGTGCTCGACATCTCGGTCCGGTCGAGCATCGAGCTGACCGGGCTGAGCAGCGGCGTCATCTACTTCGCCGACGAGCGGACCAAGCAGCTCGTCGGGAAGAGCGACCGCGGCTTCGCCCGCGGGCTCTCCCCGGGGATCGACGTCCACGAACTGCACACGTCCCGGACGCTGGCCGGACGCGCCTTCCGGTCGAGCGACCCGGTCACGTTCAACGCCCGGGACCCGCGGACCGGGTACGCCAGCCTGGCGCCGGACGAGCGGCGCGCCGTGGTGCGCGAGGGCATCAGGAGCGCGGTCGCGGCGCAGCTGAGCTCCACACGGCGCACCTACGGCTGCCTCGTCCTGTGCAGCACGGACCCCTCCCACTCGGTGAGCCCCGAGGACATCGCCCTGACGCAGGTCATCGCCGGGCAGGTGGCCGTCGCCATCGAGCGCGCGCAGCTGTACGAGGACACCAAGCAGCGCGCGGCCGAGTCCGAGGCGCTCTACCTGTTCGGGCAGAAGCTGGCGGCGCGCAACGCCGTGGAGGAGGCCCTGCAGGAGATCGTGGACCGGGTCCGCCGGCAGTTCGGCGCCCGGTCGTGCCGGGTCGGCGTACGCCAGGAGGACGGTTCCCACCTGTGGATCGGCCCGCGGATGGCGGCCGCGTCCACGGCGGACGGGTCCGTGGTCGAGACGCGCCTGGAACGTGCCGGCCTGGAGCTGGGGACGCTCTCCGTGGACGAGCGGGCGCACCTCGTCTCGCCGCAGTTCTTCGCCTCGCTGGCCGACCTGCTCGCCCTCGCCCTCTACAACCGCAGGCTCGCCGAGGCGAACCAGCGGCTGGGCATCCTCGCCGAACGCACCCGCCTCGCGCGCGAGATCCACGACGGGCTCGTCCAGCGGTTCTACGCCCTGGACCTGAGCCTCGCCTCCGCCGTCATGGCGATGGCGCGGCCCGACGGCGGTCCACGCGCGGCCCAGCTGGTCGCCGACGCCCGGGAGCAGGCGCGGACGGGCGTCCGCGAGGGCCGCCAGGCCATCGTCGAGCTGCGGCGCGAGCCCCCGACCGGTGGGCTGCTCCCGGCCGTCCGGCTCATCGCGGACGACTTCACGGGCAGGACCGGCGTCGAGTGCGCCGTGACCGTGCGCGGCGCGGAGCCGGTGCTGTCCTCGGCGGCGCGGATGAGCCTGCTGCGCTGCGTCGGCGAACTGGTGCTCAACGTCGAGAAGCACGCCGGTGCGCGGACGGCCGAGATCGAGGTCTCCGTCGAGGGGTGCCGGCTCGAGCTGTCGGTCTCCGACGACGGGGTGGGGATCGGCCGCGCGGCAGCCGCCGCGGGGCACTACGGCCTGACCGGGGTCGCCGAGCGCATGGAGGAGCTCGGCGGAGAGATGCGGGTGGTGCGGCGCACCGGCGGAACCCGCATCCAGCTCGTCGTGCCGGACCTGCGGCGGCAGCTCACGGCCGGCACCTGACCGGGGCCCGGCCCCGGATCCGGTCAGTCTTCGAGCGTCACGATGCCCTGGCGGAACGCCTCCGCGACGGCTCCGGTCCGGTCCCGCACCTGGAGCTTGCCGAACACGGCCGTCAGGTGGGCCTTGACGGTCCGCTCCGAGACCGACAGCGACCGCGCGATCTGGCGGTTGCTCGCTCCCCTGACGAGGTGCTGCAGCACCTCGAACTCGCGCCGGGTGAACTCCGGCCGCGTCCGCTCCTCGGCGCGCACGGACCTGAGCAGGGCGCCCGAGAGCTCCGCCGAGACGAAGGACTCGCCGGCGGCGACCCGGCGGACGGCGACCGCGATCTGGCTCGGGTCGTCGCCCTTCAGCACGAAGCCGGACACGCCGGACTGGCTCGCCCACGACACGTCGCGGGCGTCGAGCTGGGTCGACAGCAGCACGATCCGCGTCTCCGGCGCCGTGTCCCTGAGCCGGGCGACCAGCCCGGGCCCGGAGGGCGCGGGGATGCGCAGGTCGAGCACGACCACGTCGGGCCGCGCGGCCCGGCAGACGTTCAGCGCCTCGGTACCGGTGGTCGCCGCGCCGACCACCTCCAGGTCGTCGAACTCGCCCAGGAGGGTGCGCAGTCCGGACAGGACCACCGGGTGGTCGTCGACGAGGACGACCCTGATGGTCTCCACTCCGGCCTGTTTCACGCCACTGACCTCCCGCTCGCAGGGGAGCTGCGCCCGTGCTGGACGCGCGCCGCTCCTCCGGGCCGACACCATATCCAGTCGGGTCGCCGAAAGACCAGGCCAGCGGGCCCCTCCGCGGGGGAAGGGCCCGGCCGCGACGGCTCTCCGGCGCCCGTCACACACCCGGTCTCAGGACCCCCGCGCCCGGAGGTAGCGGTCCTCGCGCGCCAGTGCGTCGAGGACGCCCGGCGCCTGGGGCCGCCAGCCGAGCAGCTCCCGGGCCTTCGCCCCGGAGACCACCTGGCTCTCGGCGAGCGCGTCGGCGAGCAGGCCGTACTCCGCGCGCGCGTCGGACACCCCGCGTGCGCGCACCCTGCCCTCGCATCCGACGGCGGTGGCGACGGCGGCGGCGATGTCGCGGACGGGGACGCCCGGCTCGGCGACCCCGTGCCAGATGCTGCCCGCCGGCGCGCGCACGAGGACGCGCTCGTAGAGGTCGGCCAGGTCGTCGCGGTGCACCATCGGCCAGCGCTGCGTCCCGTCGCCCACATGGACGACGCGGCCGTCGCCGTCGACGCTCCGCGCGAGCATCTCCAGCAGCCCGCCCGGGCCGCCGTGCACCACCCCGGGCCGGACGATCGCCACCCTGATCCCGAAGTTCGCCCCTTCGAGGACGAGCCGCTCCGCCTTCGGGCGGAAGGCGACCAGCGGCGTCGGGTTGTAGGGGGCCGTCTCGTCGAGGGCCGGGCCGGACGACTCGCCGAGGACCCACAGGCCCGAGGTGTAGACGAACGGCTTGCCGGTCCCGGACAGGCCGGAGATCGCGGCGGAGATGAAGTCGAGCTCCGCGCGGCCGTCCTCGTCCCCCACGGCGAAGGCCGTGTGGATCAGGCCGTCCGTCTCCCGCATGAGGCCGAGGATCAGGCGGCGGCTCGCCAGGCCGCCCACATGGGCGTGGACGCCGCGCCGTCCGAGCCCGGCCGCCTTCTCCTCGCTGCGCACGAGGGCGTGGACCTCGTGGTCGCGGGCGAGCAGCGCGTCCACGATCGCGCCGCCGATGCAGCCGGTCGCGCCCGTCAGCATCACCTTCATCGAACCCGCGCTCCTTCGTCGAGCGGCTCGGGGTCGCCCGACCCCTGCCGCGCCACCGGTCCACCGCGGCGGGCACGTGCGCCCCGCCACCGCGGCAGGGTGATGTCCCGGCCGCGGGTGATGCCCTCGGGACGCCGGATCAAGATGACGATCAGCACGACGGCCAGGCCCAGCTCGCGCAGGCCGGCGGGCCCCGTCACCACGTACCGGCCGATCTCGACGCCCCCCTCGAACCGGAGGAGCGCCTCGGTCAGCACCGTCACGACCAGGGCGCCCAGCACGGCGCCGGACAGGCTGCGCATGCCGCCGATGATCAGCATCGCCAGCACGAAGAAGGTCATCTTGAGCCCGAAGTCCTCGGGGTTGAGCGTGCTCAGCCGGTGCGCGAACAGCGCGCCGGCCAGTCCCGCGATCACGGCGCTGAGCACGAACGCCGTGAGCCGCTCGCGCGGCACGTTGATGCCGAGGGCCCGGGCCGCGACCTCGTCCTCGCGGGACGTGCGCAGCCGGAGGCCGGCGTTGGAGCGGGCGAACCCGTGGCACAGGACGGCCGCCGCCACGAGCGCGAGCCACACCTGGAGCACGGTCGTGGACTCGGTGACGCCGATCAGCGCGCTCGGCCCGCCCGTCACCGCCCCCCAGTTCATGACCACGTTATCCACGATCAGCAGCAGCGAGAAGGTGGCGATCGCGGACCGGAGGCCGTTCAGGCGCATGAGCAGGGGACCCGTGACGGCCGCGACGACCGCGCACAGCGCGCACGCGATGAGCATGGACACGGGCAGCCCGGCGTGCACGCCCGCGATCGCTCCCGGCATGTCGGGGAGCATCACCGACCTGCGCTCGGCGTCCATGGTCACCAGCGCCGAGACGTACGCGCCGAGCTGCACGAACGCGACATGGCAGACGGAGACGACCCCGGAGTTGCCGCTGAACAGGTGCAGCGACACCACGACGAGCATCAGCACCATGCACTCGATGACCGTCCGCTCCAGGCCGGGCCCGGCGAGGGCGCCGGCCGCGGCGAGCAGGGTCACGGCCAGGAGCGGGAACGCCAGCGGGTGCGACCGCACCCGGGGCAGGGCTTCCTTCAGTGCGGGCATGCCTCTCACACCCTCTCGCGCAGGGTCGCGCCGGGGAGCAGCCCGTGCGGCCGGACGATGAGCACCAGGATCACCGCGAGGATCGCGAACGCGTCGCGGTAGGGCCGGACGTCCAGCACGAGCCACGAGTTCAGGATCGACAGGGCGAACCCGACGACGAACCCGCCGGCCGCCGCGCCCGACAACCGGTCCATGCCGCCGATGACCGCGCCGAGCAGCGCGATGATGATCACGTTGGAGCCCATGCCGGGCGAGACGCCGCCGGTCTGGCCGACCACGATCACGGCCACCGCCGCGCAGAGCACGCCGCTGAGCGCGAACGCCAGGCCGATCATCCGGTTCGCCGGCACGCCCAGCATGGTGGCCATCCGGAAGTCGTCGGAGGCGGCGCGCAGCCGCATCCCGGTCTCGGTCCGGCGCAGGAAGAGCACGAACAGGCCCAGCAGCACCACGACGGTCACGATGGTCACGATGCTGAGGTGCGACACCCGGAGACCGCCGACGCGGCTGGACGACGACAGCCACGGCGACAGCGAGAACCCCCGCGTGTTCGCGCCGAACACCGCCAGGGCGAGGTGCTCCAGCCCGAACGCGATCGCGAACGAGACGATGAACAGGGTCGCCTCGCTCGCCCCCTTGAGCCGGCGGAAGACCACCAGCTCCAGCAGCAGCGAGACCCCGACCGCCACGAGCAGCGCGACCAGGACCGAGGCCGCCGGCGGCAGGTCCCGGGTGAGGTACAGCGCGTACGCGGCGACCATGGTCACCGCGCCGAGGGCGAAGTTCGCGAGGCGCATGATCCCGAAGAGGAGCCCGATCCCCAGGGCCTCCAGCGCGTACAGGGCGCCCACGCTGACGGCGTCGATCAGGGGCTGGATCATTCCGCCCATGCCTTCCGCACCCCCTCCCTCTCCGTGGCGAAGTAGGCGTCGACGATGCGCGACCGCGCGTCCTCGCCGAGGTCGGCCGTCTGGTACCGCAGCCGCCCGCCGTTGAGCACGTAGGCCCGGTCGGCGATGCGCAGCGACTGGTGGAGGCGCTGCTCGACGAGCACCACGGTCGTGCCCGACCGGCGCAGCCCGTCGATCGCGTCGAAGACGGTGTCGACGAGTGCCGGCGCCAGGCCGAGCGACGGCTCGTCCAGCAGGAGCAGCCGGGGCCGGCCCATCAGCGCCCGGGCGATCGCCAGCTGCTGCTGCTGGCCGCCGGAGAGGTGCCCGGCGATCCGGCGGCGCTTCTCGCCGAGGACCGGGAACAGCTCGTAGACCGCCTCCAGCTGCCGCCTGCGCTCGCCGCGCGAGCCCAGCGGCACCACGCGCAGGTTCTCCTCCACGGTCAGCCTGCCGAAGATGTGCCGACCCTCGGGCACCAGGCTCAGCCGGGCCCGCGCCACGTCCTCCGCCGCGGCGCGGGTGATGTCCCGCCCGTCGAACCGGACGCTGCCCGCGCGGGGCCTCAGCCCGCCCGCGATGGTCATCAGCAGGGTGGACTTCCCGGCGCCGTTGGGGCCGACGATGGCCAGCAGCTCGCCGGCGAACACCTGGAGCGAGACGCCCCGCAGTGCCCGGACGGTGCCGTACTCCACGGTGAGCCGGTCGACGTCGAGGAGGACGTCCGGTGCCGGAGCCGTGCCGGGTGCCGGTGTCATGGCGACGCCTCCGCCCCCAGGTAGGCGGCCATCACGTCCGGGTGCCGCCGGATCTCGGCGGGGCCGCCCTGGGCGATGACGGCCCCGTGGTCGAGGACCACCACGTGGTCGGACATCTGGAAGACCAGGTCCACGTTGTGCTCGATGAGGATCACGCCGCACCCGGAGTCCTCCCGGATCGTGCCGAGCAGGCGGATGAACTCCGGCAGCTCCAGGTCGTCGATGCCCGCCGCCGGCTCGTCCAGGAACAGGAACCGGGGCCGGAGGCCGAGCGCCCGGGCCATCCCGAGGATCCGCCGGTGGGCGTAGGGCAGCTGCCGGGCCGGCAGGTCGTGGAACGGCCGCAGGCCGCTGAGCGCGAGGATCCGGTCCGCCTCCCGCCGCGCGTCGCGCCGGCTCAGCCCGCCGCACAGCGCCGCGACCTCGACGTTCTCGAACACCGAGAGGTCGGGGAAGATCCGCGCGTTCTGGAACGTCCGCGCGAGGCCCCGGCGGGCCCGCTGCTCCGGGCTCCACCGGCCGGTGTCGGCGCCGAAGAGCAGCACCCGGCCGCGGTCCGGCCGGGCGAAGCCCGTCAGGACGTTGACCAGCGTCGTCTTGCCCGCCCCGTTCGGTCCGATGAGGCCCGTGCACTTCCCGCCGGGGAAGCACACCGTCACGTCGTCGAGCGCGCGCACGCCGGCGTAGTCGAGGCAGAGGTTCTCGGTGCGGATTCCGTCCGCGTCACTTGACGAGCGCGCGAGCATTGCGTGGCACCACCGTTTCGACATAGGAGAACCGCCCGCCGGTGGCCTTCAGGACGCGGACGTCCCATTCGAAGTCGACGTGGTAGTCGGTGCCGAAGCTCATCGGCCCGGTGATGGTCCGCAGGTTCTTCGACTGCTCCAGCGCGGCGGCGATCTTCGTGCCGTCGGTGCCGCCCGTCTCCTCGATGACCTGCTTGATGAGCTGGAAGGTGGTGGCGCCGTAGACGAACGAGCCCGTGGGCGGGTTGCCGCCGGCCTTCTTCCGGTAGTCGGCGAGCAGCTGGTTGACCTCGGGCTTGGGGTCGTCGCCGAAGAGGGACGCGGGCGAGATGACGTAGAAGTCCGACAGCTGCGGCAGCGACTTGGCCCAGTAGTCGCCGTCCATGCCGAAGTTGGCGAGGATGGGGAGGTCGATGCCGCCCTGGCGCAGCTGCAGGGTGGCCATCGCGCCGCCCGGCGGGTACGAGCAGAGGACGAGCGCGTCGACGGCGCCCTCGCCCGCCCGCGAGACCTGCGAGGCGATGGCCTGGTCGGAGTTGCGGAAGACGTCCTTGCCGGCGATCTTCCCGCCGAGCTCGGTGAACCGCTTCTCGAACGCCTCGCACGTGTTCTTGGGGTAGTCGAGCTCGGTGTCGGTGAGCGTGTAGACGCTCTTCCAGCCCTTCTTCATGGCGTAGTCGGCGAGGGCCGCCCCCTCGGTCGGGATGGACATCCCCAGGTTGAACACGAGGTCGCCGAGGCCGAGGGGGCCGAAGCGGGTGTCGGACGCGCACGGCGCGAAGGACACCACGCCCGCGTTCTGGGCCACCGTCGCGGCGGGGCCGCCGGTGGAGAAGTTGCACGTGACGATCAGCAGGTCGGCGCCCTGCTCGATCAGCCGGGAGGCGGCGTTCGCGGACTGGGTGCTGTCGCTCTTGTTGTCGATGGCCTCGAGCCGGATCGGGCGCCCGTCGATTCCGCCGCTCGCGTTCGCCTTGTCCACGGCGATCTGCAGCGAGTGGTGGACGGGCATGTCGAACGACGCCATGAAGCCGGTCTTGGCGATGGCGGCGCCGATGACGATGGCGTCGGCGTCGTCCTCGCCGTCGGCGGTGCTGACGCACGCGCCGAGCGCGAGCGCCGTCGTCGCGGCGATTCCGAATCGGATCATGCGTGGGATCTTCACGGGTTCTCCCGGTGCGAGCTGGGACGTCGGGTGGGGGTGGCGGTGGGGTGGTCGGGAGCGTCCGCGGAGTTCGCCGGTCCGGCGCCGGCCGGCGTCAGTCCGCCAGCAGGAAGTCGTCGACGGCCTTGTTGAACCGGTCGGGCAGCTCCCACATGACCCAGTGGCCCGCCTTGGGGAGGACCAGCAGCTCACAGTTCGGGAGGGTCTTGACGAACTTCAGCGCGGAGTCGAAGGGGGTGACGCGGTCGTCCAGGCCGAAGACCACGAGCGTGGGCTGCGTCAGCGTGTGCATGAACTCGGTGACGTTCGTGAGGTTCTGCTTCCGCATGCCGCCGAAGAGCTCCACCGTCTCCGGCTCGATGCTGGCCCGGTACCGCTCGTCCAGCAGTTCCTCGGTCAGCGACTCGCGGTCGTACAGCAGGCTTTCGAGGATCTCCTTCATCGCGGCGCGGGACGGCGGCCCCGGGTTGTAGTAGGTGAACATGCGCCGCAGGGCGTCCATCGGGACCGGCGTCATGACCGACTCCTGGACGCCGCCGGGGCCCATGAGCACCATGCGGCGGACGAGCTGCGGCGACCGGTGCGCGAGGAGGCACGCCACGCCGGCGCCGAGGGAGTTGCCCACGACGTCGAGCCGCGTCACCCCGAGCTGCTCCAGCGCCTCGGTGAGGGCGTGCACGTAGGACGAGGGGTAGACCTCGTCGTCGGGCAGGCGGACCTTCGTGCTGCGCCCGTACTGGGGCAGGTCGAACACCAGGACCCGTCGGCTGCGGCTGAGCGGCCCGATGTTCCTGCTGAAGTTGGACCACCCGCCGGCGCCCGGACCGCCGCCGTGCAGCAGCAGGAGGGGCGGCTGGTCCCGGGACTCCCCGGCGTCCAGGTAGAACAGTTCGATGCCGCCGGACACCTGGATCGTGCGGCCGGTGCAGGCCTCGGTCGCTGAGCTCATGGTCTTCCTTCGCTGGTCGTTCGCGTGCGTGTGCGGAGGTGCCGGGCGCGCGGGCGCGCCCCGGGTCACCCGATGCGGAATCCCTCGTCCGAGCGGTGGCCCCAGATCGACGGGGACGAGTAGGTCGTGACCTGCCAGGCCGACTCGTCGATCAGCCGTCCGTCGGTCCCGAACTCGATCTGGATCCCGGCCGGCGTCTCGACGTAGAAGGACGTCATCAGGTCGTTGGTGTGCTTGCCGACGGACTGGGCGATCTCGACGCCGGCGTCCAGGCACCGGTCGAGCGTCTGCCCGACGATGGTCAGGTCCGCGACCTGGAGCAGCACGTGGTGCAGCTTCCGCGCCCCGGGGGAGCGGGACCCGTCCACCAGGGCGAGGCTGTGGTGCCTGGCGTTGCACCGCAGGAACGTCGCGTCCATCGCCTGGTCGGTGACGATCCGGTCGCTGACGCGCAGGCCGAGGTGGTCGACGTAGAACGCCTGGGCCGCCTCGTAGGCCGCGGTGACGAGCACGGCGTGGCCGAAGCCGATGGGGCCCGCCACGAAGCGCTCGGCCAGTCCGGACCGGTCCGACGTCGCCCGCTTGGCGTCGCGGTACAGCTCCACCCTGGTGCCGGCGGGGTCGGTGGTGCGGTACAGCTCCGCGACGCCGCGCTCGGCCGCGCACTCCGCGTCGTGCTCCACCTCGATGCCGGCCCGCCGGAGCCCGTCCACGAGGCCGTGCAGGGCCGCGCGGTCCTCCAGCTCCCAGCCCAGGTGGGCGACGTCGTCCCGTTCGGACGGGTGGACGGACAGCCGGTACAGCCGGTCGTCGACCGCGGCCCGGACCGGCCCGTCGCCCCCGCCGTCGAGTTCGCAGCCGAGCAGCGCGAGGATCCGCCGCCACTCGCCCACGTCGGTGGCGTCGATGCCGACGTAGCCGAGCTGCCGGGGGCTCGGCCGGCCCTCGCCTGCCGCGGTGTGGTCAGGACGTTCGGACATGCCCACGTCATGTCTCCTTCCGGGTGGGTGCCTGCCGCGCTCACACATCGGTCGCGACGAACTTCTCGGTGTGGATCCGGTCCGGCGGGACGCCGAGCTCGCCGAGCCGGGCGACGGCCGCGGTGATCATTCCGGGCGGTCCGCAGACGTAGGCGCGGCTCTCCGGCGCGAGCGGCTCGGGCCCGAGCAGGGAGACGGGCGTGCCCGTCCCGACGCCGGGGGACTCCGGCGCGCCCTCGGTCACCGCGACCCTGGCCCGCAGGGACGGCATCCAGAAGCCGCGCATCTCGATCTCGTCCAGGTAGAAGAGGTCGTTCTCGGACTGGCAGGCGAAGCAGAGCGTCACCGGGGGCTTCGGGCCGCGCCGCGTCCGCAGCTCGTCGAGCATCGCCAGGACGGGCGCGAGCCCGGTTCCGCCGGCGACGAAGATGTGCGGCCCGGCCGACTCGCGGAGCGTGAACGCCCCGAGCGGGTACTCCAGCTCGATCTCGTCGCCCGGTTCGCAGCGTTCTTCCAGGTAGCCGGTCATCGCGCCGCCGGGGATCAGCTTGACGCAGAACCGCATCTCCGGCAGCCGCGCGCCGCACGTCGCCATCGAGTACGAGCGCCACTCGTCCGTGCCGGGCACCTTCAGCCGCGCGTACTGCCCGGCCAGGAACCCGGCCTCAGGGGGGTCGGCGAGCTCCAGCGCCAGCTCGGTCACGGTGCCGGACAGCCGTTCCGCGGACGTGACCCGGGCCCGCCCCTTCGCCGGGCGGTCCAGGACGAGGCCGATCGGGTACGGGACCTCGAAGGTCGCGTCGCCGTCGAGGAGGGTCGAGCAGAGCAGGCGGGTCCCGCCGCTCCGCTCGGACGGCAGCAGCGACTGCGCGCGCCCGGGGACGTCGCGCGTCCGCCCCCGCGTCAGCGTCGCCGCGCACGTCCCGCAGCTGCCCGCGCGGCACTGGGAGGCCAGGAAGCAGCCGGCCCCGTCGGCGGCGTCGAGCACGCTGCCGCCCTCCGGCACCGGGAACGCGACATCCTCGCCGTCCTCGAACCGGATCGTCGCCACATGAGCGTTCACGGTGGTCAGAGCTTCGGTGAGGGGTTGGTCTGCGGCGTCTGGTACCCGCGCGCGTAGCGGGAGACGATCTTGCGCCAGCCGACGATGACCGCGTCCATGGAGCACAGCTGCTCGTCGTCCCAGCCGGTGCCGCCCTCGGCGTAGAAGTTCTCCATCGCCTCCCGGGCGAACAGGTCGTCGTCGTTGAACACCCCGAGCGCCGCGTCCTTCCAGAGGTGCTCGTACTCGTAGACGAACTTCTCCCGCGCCTCGGCGGTCGGGCAGCTCGCGGCCAGCACGGCCCAGTATTCGTGGTGCTCGGCGTCGATGGGGACGTACCACTCGTACTGCACCAGCCCGGACGCCGGCCAGTTCTCCACCATCAGCACGCCCGGCAGGAAGATCGAGGTCCGCAGGCCGGGGATCGTGTTCTTGCCGCGCGCCTCCAGGCCGAGCTTCTCCGACCGCATCACCACGTCGTAGTCGCCCGAGTCCCACTCGTTGCGGATGCCCTTGGGGCCAGCGCCCTCGAACGTGGTCAGCGCGCCGGGGCCGGTCGGGACGAGCCCGAGCGGCAGGGCCGTGTCGAGCGCGATGACGATGGGGCTGTCGCGGTGGAGCCAGTTGTGCCCCGGGTCGAAGCCGTTCTCCACGCCCAGCCGCCAGTTGGACGCCACGGTGCGCCGGAGGCCGAGCACGACCGCGTCCTCGTCGAGCAGGTGCGGCACCTGGTGCTCGTAGTCCGGGTCCACCTTCGGGGGCAGGTCGTCGGCGAGGCCGGGCACCGGGCTGTACCCCTCGTCCCCGACGAACACGTAGATCAGGCCGTTGCGCTCCTCGACGGGGAACACCTGGAGGCGCACCCCGTCGACGATCTCGTCGTCGGGCGCCGCGACGATCGTGACCAGCCTCCCGGACTCCAGGTCGTAGGTGAAGCCGTGGTACCAGCAGGTCAGCGTGTCCTTCGTCAGGCAGGCCGGCCTGATCGACAGGCGCACCCCGCGGTGCGCGCACTGGTCGCGCAGCGCGAACACCCTGCCGTTGGACCGGCGCAGGATGATGGGAATTCCGCAGATCCTGGTGCCCTTCGCCTCGTCCTCGGCCAATTCCTCGCTGAAGAACGCGGGGTACCAGTGGTTCATGAGGCCCCAGGAGGCCCTCGTATACGGCTCGAACTGCCGGCGGGCCAATGCGCCCGGTGCGGACTTGCGCGCGGAGGTCTCCGTCATGGCTCGTTCTCCTGCTCTATTCCTCATGCCCGGTGAAGGCCTTTTCCGATACGGCGATGCTAGGTTCGCCGGCCGTCCGCGCACCTGCGCCCGTCGGGCACTGTCGGGATGCCCTTTCGGGCGGCCCGCTTGCCCATGAGGGCAGGAACGCGCTCGCGCTCGGCCGTTCCTGGCAAGGTGCGGACCGGCATCGTGCGAGCTCCGCGCGACCGAGGAGGACAGCCATGACCGATCCCGGACCGGCCCCGATCGCGGCGGGGGACCCGCTCCCCGGGGGAGACCCGTTCAGCCCGTACGACGTCGGGACGTTCGCCGGCGTACCCCGGGCGAATTCCGGGAACCGCGCGCGGGCCCGCGCGGCGATCTTGGGCATCCCTTTCGACACCGGAACGAACGCGCGCCGGATCGGATGCCGCCAAGGACCCGAGCACATTCGCCGGAGCGCCCCTCCGGAACGCCGATTCCTCTTCCATTCCGACCGCGACGCCATCGCGGAACTCAACGTCGTGGACTACGGCAATGCCGACGTGGTCCCCGGCAAAGTGGAGCAGGCGTTCCCCGCCATTGAGCGCGCCGTGTCGGCCATTCTCGACCACGGCACGCTGCCCGTGACCATGGGCGGCGACGGGTCGGTCAGCCTCCCTCAGCTGCGCGCGGTGAGCCGGAGGTTCCCGGATCTGGCCGTCGTCCACGTCGACGCGCACACCGACGCGTTCGACGTCCCCGGAGCCGGTCTCTACACGACGTCGACGACGTTCCTGCGCGCCGAAGAGGAGGGCCTGGTCGGCAGGGAGAGCGTCGTCCACGTCGGGCCCCGGGGCCTGGGCATCGCACCGGACGGGACCGCGTCGGCCGTCGCCGCGGGACGGCATCGCGTGATCGGCAGCGACGAGTTCTGCGCGCACGGGCCGGAGGCCGTCGCGGACGACGTCGTCGCCATGCTGAGCGGCCGCCCGGTCTACCTGTGCTGGGACATGGACTTCTTCGACCCCTCCGCCGCGCCCGGTGTGGCCTCACCCGAGTGGGGCGGACCCGACGTCCGGAGCGCGCTGGCGTTCCTCCGGCTGCTCTGGCGGCTCGACATCGTCCACGTGGACGTCAACACCGTGAGCCCGCCGCACGATCTGCACGAGACCACGGGGAACCTGGCGGCGCGGGTCATCTTCGAATGCCTGGACCTCGCCGCCTCCCGCTCCCGCCGCTGACGGCGGAGCGCGAGGCGGCCGCCCGGCTGCGGGCCGCACCCCGCCGCGCGCCGGCGGCGCGCGGGTTCGGTGCTGGTGCGCGGGGAAGGGGAGGCCCGTGGGAGTGGTCGGTCGCGTGGACGCCTATCAGAGGCGGCATGGCTGGGTGGGGCTGCCGCTCGCGGTGGTGTACAAGTTCGTGGACGACCAGGGCGCGTACCTCACGGCGATGATCACCTACTACGGGTTCGTGTCGCTGTTCCCGCTGCTGCTGTTGCTGGTGACCGGGCTGGGGTTCGCGCTGCAGGGCAACCCCGGTCTGCAGGAGCGGGTCCTGGATTCCGCGCTTGCGCAGTTTCCCGTCATCGGCGACCAGATCGGCGCGAACATCCATTCGCTCCAGGGGAACGTCCTCGCTCTGGTGACGGGTGTCGTGGGAAGTCTGTACGGCGGCCTGGGCGTCGTGCAGGCCGCCCAGAACGCTCTGAACAAGGTGTGGGGGGTGCCGCGCAACTCCCGGCCGAACCCCGTGGCGGCCCGGGTGCGCAGCCTGGCGCTTCTGGCCGTCGGCGGCGGGGTTCTCCTGGCGACGACGCTGCTGTCGGCGGTGACGGCCTACGCCAGTGTCTTCGGCGTCGCCGTGCGGTCGGGGGCCGTCGTGTTCGCGGTGGCCGTCAACACCCTGCTGTTCATGGTGGTGTACCGGGTGCTCAGTGCCCGGCCCCTGACGATCGCCCAGGTCCGGACGGGGGCGATCGCGGCCGCGCTGGTCTGGCAGGTCCTGCAGTGGGCCGGGACGTTCCTGCTGGGTCACATGCTCAAGGGCGCCACCGCCACCTACGGCATGTTCGGCATCGTGCTCGGGCTGCTGACGTGGATCTACCTGGGCGCGGTCACGTTCGTGGCCGGCGCGGAGATCAACGCCGTCCGCGACCGGAGGCTGTGGCCCCGCAGCCTTCTGACGCCCTTCACCGACAACGTCGAGCTGACGGCGGCGGATCGGCGCGCCTACGCCTCCTACGCCGAGACCGAGCGCCACAAGGGCTTCGAGAACGTCGACGTCGACTTCGACCCGCCGTCCCGCGACCACCCGGACTGACGTTCCCGCCGCTCTGGCCGCCGGGGGTCGTCAGGGCCAGGACTGTTCGGTGCGGCGCCACCGCTGCGGCGTGATGCCGTAGCGGTTGCGGAAGCGCCGGACGAGGTAGGTCGCGTCGCGCAGGCCGGTCCGGGCGGCGACGGCGTCGAGGGGCAGGTCGGTCTCGCGCAGCATGCGCCGGACCTCGATCATGCGCCGTTCGGTGATCCATTCGAGCAGGGGGCGTCCGGTGCGCTTGCGGAGGACGGTCGTGAGGTGCCCGGGGGTGTAGCCGAGCGCGCGGGCGACGTCCGCGGCGGAGACCGGATCGCGGAACGTGGACTCGATCTCGGCGAAGACCTGCTCGACGAGCGGGTCCGGCGCCGCCGGGGCGGACGGGGCCAGCCGCGCGGACGCGACCAGCAGCCGGGTGAGCGTGGCGGCGACGGCCTCGCGGGCCCCGAGGCGGCCCGGGTCGGCGAGTTCCCCGGCCAGGTCCGCCAGCCACGCCGACCAGGCGGCCCGGTCGGCCTCGGCGACCCGGCCGCGTCCCGTGGCCGGGGCGAACAGGGCGAGGAGGGGGTGGTGCATCCAGGTCAGCGGGGACACCGAGGCGAGGGCCGGGACGGCGTCCGGCGTGAACGCGACCGACCAGGCGTCGCAGCGGGCCAGTTCGGTGACGGTCTTGACACCGATGACCTGCCCGGGCGACAGGGCGTGGACGTCGCCGCCGCGCAGCGGCCGGTCGGCGCCGTCGATGGCGACCGAGCCCGTGCCCTCCTCGATGTAGACCAGGACGAGGAAGTCGTGGGCGTGCCGGTGGTTCGGCGGGAGCGCGGAGTGGGCGGTCGCGGTGTCGAACCGGGTCACCGAGACGGCGGGCGCGCCGGGGCGCTGCTGGTAGCGGTAGACGGGCGTCCCGTCGAGCCGCACCGTGCGCAGCCTCGACCCGGACCCCGGCGCGGCACCGACCGAAGAATGTCCCATGACGCCCAAGGTATGTCCTGCTCGGCGAACGCGGAATGTCCAAGACTGGCTGGTGACGACACCGACCGCGGGCAGACCCGCCACCGATCGCACAAGGGGCACCCATGCCGGCTTCCACCCAGGTACGCATCCTCGACCAGCGGACTCCGGAGGAGCGGGACCGCCCGTTCCTGCCCGGAGCGGGCAAGACCTGGCTCCTGCCGTTCTACGACGCCTTCACCCGGCTGGGCGGCGTCCGCGCGCTGCACGAGCGCGCGGTCGAACTCGCCGCCGTCCGGCCCGGCCAGGCGGTGGCCGACGTCGGCTGCGGGACGGGCAACCTGTCGTTCGCCGTCCTCGCCGCCCGGCCGGACGCGCGGGTGACCGGACTCGACCCCGACGGGGACGCCCTGCGCAGGGCCGCGCGGAAGGCCCGCCGCCGCGGCGCGGCCCTCACCCTCGTCCGGGGATACGCCGACCGCATCCCCGCCCCGGACGCCTCCTTCGACCACGTGGTCTCGTCCCTGGCCCTGCACCATCTGGACGACGACGGCCGGAGCGCGTTCGCACGCGAGGCGCTGCGCGCCCTCCGCCCCGGCGGGACGATCACGATCGTCGACTTCGGCGGGCCCTCGTCCGATGCGGGGGACGACGGCCACGGCGCACACGGCCACGGCCCGGCCCACGCCCTCCGGCACCTGCCCCGGCTCCGGCGCCCCAGGACGGCGCACGGACCGGCCGGGGACGGCGACCACGACCCCGGCATCGCCGCGCTGCTCACCGAGGCCGGGTTCAGCGACGCGCGGGAGGTCGCGCACGCCGACCACAGGTTCGGGCGGATCACCTTCGTGCAGGCGACCCGCCCCTGAGACCCGATGGCCGTCGCCCGGCGCGGCCGGGCGGCTGCGCGGGGTGGTCGTGCGGGTGTCCCCGGCCGCGGCACTCACGTCGGCGGGGCCGTTCCTGCGGACTCATCTGCGCGGAGATCGCCGGCTCGCCCACCAGGTCGCCGGCGCCGGGCTGCGATGCCGCCCCCGCTCAGTGCGGTCCGTGGTCCGGCTCGATGATCGCGGCGATCTCGTCCGGGGTCCAGGGCGGGGACGTCTCGTGGTCGCGCCAGCCGAGGTACTGCTCGGCCGGACGCGGGAACTCGCCGATGTAGCCGCCCGCGCCGGCGAAGACCCGGCCCGTGACGTCGGGTGACCCGGTCGTCGCGAGGTAGAGGTAGAGCTGCGCGACGTACTCGGCGGGCGGCGGCGCCAGCGCCCCGGCGTGCATGAGGTCGTCGAGGATGCCCCGCCGGTGCAGCCGCTCGATGGCGGCCGCGTAGTCGGGGCCGGTGGACAGGCGCGTCTCCGCGCCTGGGCAGACCGCGTTCACCCGGACGCCGTACTCGCGGAGCTCGGCCGCGAGCGCGTAGGTCAGGCTGTTCACGCCGCCCTTGCCCGCCGGGTAGCCGGTCCCGCCGAAGGCCCCCGTGAACGCGTGCGAACCGGTGTTGACGATCCAGCCGCGTCCCGCCTCGACCATGACCGGAGCGAAGGCCCGGCAGGTCAGGAAGGTCGCGTGGAGGTGGACGTCGATGAGCGAGCGCCAGTCGTCCACCGCGATATCCAGGATGGAGGACGCGGCGGGCTCGGCGGTGCCCGCGCAGTTGACGAGGATGTCCGGGGTTCCGAGCTGCCGCGCCGCGCCGAGGAGCGCGTCGACGACGCCGGGGTCGGCGGCGGAGCCGGGCACGCCGACGACTCGCGCCGATGCGCCCAGGTCGGCGACGGCGCGGTCGAGGGCCGCCGGGTCGCGTCCGTTGACCACGACGGACGCTCCCGCGTCCGCCAGCGCGCGGGCCACCGCGAGCCCGATGCCGCGCGACGAGCCGGTGACGACGGCGACGCCGCCGTCCGCGAGCGGCCTCATGAGGGCCTGGCTCCGGCGGCAGGTGCAGGGGACATCGGTGGCAGCTCCCTCCGGACGGCGACCACGGCGGCCAAAGACATAGTGGTCTCTATGTTGACGGTTGCTCCCGCGGGTCGGTGCGCAGCCCCGCCGGCTCGATGAAGATCCCGTCGGCTTCGACGGTCACGCCCTCGGCATCGGCGATCGAGGCGACGACGAACACCTTGCGCCCCTCTTCGCGGGCGATGCTCGCCTCCAGCCGGAGGGGCCCGAGCGGGGTGCCGCGCCGGTAGCGCATGGTGAGCGTCCCCGTGAAGGTCGTCCGGCGCATCGCGGACGCCGTCACCCCCATGATGTGGTCGAGGAGCATCGCGGAGACCCCGCCGTGGACCAGGCCGGGAGGGCCCTCGTAGGCCGCGCCGAGGACCACGTCGGCATGGCATCCCGACGAGCCGTGCACCACCTCGAGGGGCGGGGCGATCGCGTTCGCCGCGCCCACCACGGCATTGCCCCAGTTCCAGGCCCGCATCTCGCCGTTGAACCTGACGCCGGCCGGGCCGGGCAGCTGGGAGGCCCGCAGCCGGTCGACGATCCCGGCGAGGTCGCCGCGGATCCGGTGCACCTCGTCGTCGTCGACGGTCGTGCGGATCGCGGCGTCGACCAGCTCGCGGACGGTCCCGGCCAGCGACGCCAGCACCGCCTCCCGGCGGTCCACCTCGGGGGTGGGCGTGTCGTCGCGGACGAAGCCGCCGACGCTCAGCGCGGACGCTTCGGGAAAGGGAGGGCGGCTCGTCATGCGCCGACCGTATACCGGAAGCGGCAGCGTGACCAAGCATCACATAGAGATATCTATGCTCATTGCGGCCGGTATCGCCCTGCCCGGCGTCCCGCCCGATCTACAATCGCACCGTGACCGAGCCGTCCACCGACCGGGCCGCGGAGCCGCACGGCGCGGCGGGCCCCGGCACCGCCGGCGCGCCGCTGAACGCGCGGGGCGCCCGGCTCAACCGGCGCGGCCTGGAGACGCGCGCCCGCGTGATCGGGACCGCGATCGCGATGCTCGCCGACGGCGAGCACGGCGGCGAGGTCAGCGCCAACCTCATCGCCAAGCGCGCCGGAGTCACCTGGGGCACGGTCCAGCACCAGTTCGGCGATGTCGACGGGCTGTGGGCCGCGGTCCTCGAAGAGCTGGGGAACCGGGGCGACATGCTGCCGTGGACGGAGATGGACGACGGGTCCGTCGCCGAGCGGATGAGCCGGATCGTCGACGCGCTCTGGTCGGGCCTCGACTCGCCCGCCGGCCGCGCGGTGGCGGCGCTGCGCGGCCTGCTGCCCCGCAGCACCGCCGAGTTCACCGAGACCCACCCCCGCACGGCCGAGCAGCTCGCCGTCTGGGACCGCCGGTGGCGGCGCGCCTACGCGCGGGCGTTCCGCGGGCTCGTCGTCGACGCCTACCGCCTGGAGCGCGTCCGCCACCTGCTCCCGGCCGCCGTCCACGGGCTGTACCTGGAGCAGCGCCTGAGCACCTGGACCGACATCGACGAGGCCCGCGCCGTGCTGGCCGAGTCGATCGCCGGCTACCTCGAATCCCCGTCCTGACGCCTCCGGAAGCCGCCGCCGGCCCGCCGCAGGAGATCGGGGCGCGGACTCTGTCGGTGGCTTCGCGTTTAATCGGAGAGTGGACGTCGACAAGCGCATCGCGGAGCTGACCGCCGAGGTCGAGCGGCTGAACGACCTGTACTACGGCACCGGGGACAGCCCGCTGCCGGACGCGGACTACGACGCGTTGAAGGACGAGCTGGCGGCGCTCGTCGCCGAGCACCCCGAGCTGGAGCCGGCCGACAGCCCGCTCGGCAGGGTCAACGCGCCGGCGGAGCTGACCGGGCCGACCGTGCGGCACGCGCGCCCGATGCTGTCGCTCGCGAAGGCGACGAGCGAGGAGCAGATCCGCGCGTTCTGCGAGCGCTTCGGCGGCCAGGTCTTCCGCGTGTCGGAGAAGCTCGACGGGCTCTCGCTCAGCGTCGTCTACACCGGCGGGGAGCTCGACTACGTCGCCACGCGCGGCACCGGCGCGGTCGGTGAGCTGGTGACCGAGAAGGTGCGCCACGTGATCCCCGGCCTGCCGGCCCGGATCGAGGAGGCGGGGCGCGTCGAGGTCCGCGGTGAGGCCGTGATGCTCCGGTCGGTGTGGGCGGCCTACAACGAGGCGCACCCCGACCGGACGCTGACCAACCCGCGCTCGGGCGCCGCCGGGACGCTGGTGCTGAAAGACCCCGAGGCCGCGGCGCAGGCCAGGCGGCTGCTGCGCTTCTTCGCCTTCGGCGCCGACCGCGACGGCGCCGCCGTGGACGTCCCGGCGGGCTTCGAGCCGGTCGCCCAGTACGTGTGCGCGAGCGCCGGGGAGGTGATGGACGCCATCCACGAGATCGGCGGCCGCCGCGACGGGCTCGACTACGACATCGACGGCGCGGTCGTGCGGCTGCACGAACCGGTGGCGTTCGACGCGGCGGGCTTCAACAGCGCCGAGCCGCGCGGGGCGATCGCGTTCAAGTACCCGCCGGAGGAGAAGCTGACGACGCTGCTGTCGGTCGAGTGGCCGGTCGGCAAGATCGGCCGCGTCCCGCCGCGCGCGAAGGTCGCGCCGGTGTTCGTCGGCGGCGTGACGGTGGAGAACATCACGCTGCACAACCCGCGCCTCATCCGCGAGCGCGACCTGCGGATCGGCGACACGGTGGCGGTCGTGCGGCGCGGCGACGTGATCCCGTTCGCGGGCCGCTCGCTGCCGGAGAGGCGCGACGGGAGCGAGGTCGAGATCGTCCCGCCGGCGCACTGCCCGTCCTGCGGCGCCGAACTGGAGGTCCGCGGCACCGGCGAGGAGCGCTGGTGCGTGAACCTGCAGTGCCCGGCCCAGGCGACGCGCCGGCTGATGCACTGGGCCTCGCGCCAGGCGGCCGACATGGAGGGCGTCGGCGACACCTGGATCGAGAAGCTCGCCGAGGACGGCGTGCTCAGGCGCCGCAGCGACTTCTACGACCTGACCGCCGAGCAATTGCTCGGCTACGAGCGGATGGGCGAGGTCAGCGCCGGGAACATGGTCGACTCGATCGCGTCCTCCAAGGGCATCGGGCTGCGGCGGGCGCTGATCGGGCTGGCGATCCCGATGGCCTCCGAGGGCACCGCCAAGCGCCTGTGCCTGGCCGGCTACGAGCGCATCGAGGACGTCGCGGCGGCGACCGCCGACGAGCTGGTGGCGATCCGCGACATCGGCCCGAAGGTCGCCGAGAGCATCGTGGCCTTCTTCGCCCGCCCGGACGTGGGGGAGGAGATCGCGGCCCTCCGCGAGCGCGGCGTGAACCTCGACGTCCTCCCCGAGGACCGCCCCGTCGACGCGGCCGCCGCGGGCGACTCCCCGCTCAAGGGCACGTCCGTCGTCATCACCGGCGCCTTCACCGACCCCCGCTCCGGCGCGAAGATCAGCCGCCCGGACGTCACCCGCCTGGTCGAGCAGGCGGCGGCGACGTCCGCCTCCTCGGTCTCGGCCAACACCGACTACCTGCTCGCCGGCGACAACGTCGGTGCCTCCAAGACCGCCAAGGCCGAGAAGCTGGGGGTGACGGTCGTCTCCCAAGAGGAGCTGTGGCGCTGGCTGGCCGAAGCCAACGTGATCTAGCCCCACCCCCCGCCGTCATCAAGGGGACGCGTCATCACCGGCCCGGCCGCCGGCCGGGCCGAATCGTCCACCCGGAGGAAGAACCCCACGCGGCCGGTGGCTTTGGGACGCGGCCGATGGCATGTTGGGCGGGGACGACACGATTCTGATCAAGGGGGATCACGGCATGTCGGACTACGGGCACGGGCTGGAGTTCGGGGCCTTCATCACGCCGTCCAACGCGGACCCGGAGCGGGTGGTGGGGCTGGTGCGGGCCGCCGAGGACGCCGGGCTCGACCTCGCCACCTTCCAGGACCATCCCTACCAGCCGCGTTTCCTGGACACCTGGACGCTGCTGTCCTACGTGGCGGGGCGGACCGAGCGCATCCGCCTGTCGGGGAATGTGGTGAACCTGCCGCTGCGGCCGCCGGCGGTGCTGGCGCGGGCCGCGGCGAGCCTGGACCTGCTGTCCGGCGGCCGGTTCGAGCTGGGCCTGGGCGCGGGCGGTTTCTGGGACGCCATCGAGGCCATGGGCGGCCGCCGGCTCGCGCCGGGGCAGGCCGTCGACGCGCTCAGCGAGGCGATCGACGTCATCCGCGGCGTGTGGGACGCCGACGACCGCACGCGGTTCAGGATCGACGGCACCTACTACCAGGTGGACGGCGCCAAGCGCGGTCCCGCGCCGGCGCACGACATCGGCATCTGGCTGGGCGCCTACAAGCCGAGGATGCTGCGGCTGACCGGCGCGAAGGCCGACGGCTGGCTGCCGACCCTGTCCTACCTCCCCGGTCTGGACGAGATCGCGGAGAGCAACGCGGTCATCGATGCGGCGGCGCGGGAGGCGGGCCGCGAACCGGCGGAGATCCGGCGCCTGCTGAACATCGACCGGATGGACGCCGACGACGGCCGGTGGGCCGAGCAGCTCGCAGGGCTGGCTCTCGAGCATGGGTTCGGCACCTTCATCCTGGCCGGCGACGACCCCGCGGAGATCCAGGTCTTCGGCCGGAAGGTGGCGCCCGCGGTGCGGGAACTGGTCGCCGCCGGCCGCGCGTAGACCGCCCAGGGGGTTGGCGGGGACCGCGCTCCGGTGACCGGTGCGGGCGCGCACCGCGCCGGACGGAGGAGCGCGGGGTCCGTTGCGCGGAGTTGGTAGAACGTGTTCTACTTTGCTCTGGAACGTTGACTGGACAGTTGTCCAACCCCCTGGTGTGCGCGGAGGAGCCCGTGGTCCGAGCCGATTACGTCGTCGTGGGTGCGGGCAGCGCCGGGTGCGCGGTGGCGCGCCGGCTCGCCGAGAGCGGCGCGAGCGTGGCGGTGCTGGAGGCCGGCGGGCGGGACACCGCCCGCGGGGTGAAGAACCTGCTGGAGATCCCCGGCGCGGTCGCGGTGCTGATGTCGACGCCGCAGCTGAAGAGGCTCGTGGACTGGGGCTTCAAGTCCGTGCCGCAGACGTCGGCGTGGGGGCGGGTGATCCCGCAGGTCCGCGGCAAGGTGCTGGGCGGCTCCAGCTCGGTGAACGGCATGCTGTTCGTGCGCGGCAACCGGCAGAACTTCGACGACTGGGCCGCGGACGGCGCCACCGGATGGTCGTACGACGACGTCCTCCCGGCGTTCAAGCGGCTCGAGGACTGGGAGGACGGCGCCGGCGAGGTGAGAGGGGCCGGCGGGCCGGTCAAGGTGCGCCGCCAGAAGGGCCTCACCGACGCGGCCCGCGCCTTCATCGACGCCGCGACCGACCGGCTGTCCGTCCCGTTCCTGGACGACTACAACGGCCCCGAGCAGGAGGGCGTCGGCGTCTTCCAGCTCAGCGCGGACCGCGGCGTCCGCTACTCCGCCGCCCGCGCCTACCTGCGCACCGACCCGCCGGACAACCTCCTCGTCCTCACCGGCGCCTCCGCGACCCGGATCGTGGTGAGCGGCGGCCGGGCGACCGGCGTCGAGGTCGTCGGCGCCGACGGCGAGACGCAGGTCGTCGCCGCCGACCGGGAGGTCATCGTCTCCGCCGGCGTGTTCGGCTCGCCCAAGCTGCTGCAGCTGTCGGGGATCGGCCCGGCCGACCACCTGCGGCGGCACGGCATCGAGGTGGTCAGCGACCTGCCGGTGGGCGACAACCTGCACGACCACCTGTTCGTGCCGGTGTCCTTCCAGATGGACTCCGCGCTGCGGCGCCCGACGCCGGCGTACTTCATGCGGGGGCTCGCCCAGGCGCGGCTGCGCCGCTCCGGCTGGGCCAGCGGCTCGCAGTTCGAGGCCACCGGGTTCGTCCGCACGTCCCAGGCCGGGGCGATCCCCGATCTGCAACTGCACGCGCTGTACTGGGTCTACCCGTTCCCCAACCAGGACGGCGACAAGGCGGTGCGCCCGCCGACGACCAAGCCCGGCCTCAGCGTGTTCCCGACGCTGATCTACCCCGAGAGCCGGGGCACGGTCCGGATCGCCGGCCCCGACCCCGCGCTGCCGCCGCTGATCGACCCCGCCTACCTGTCGGCGGGCAAGGACGCCGACGTGCTGCTCGAAGGCATCTCGATCGTCCGCGAGGTGATGGAGGGAACCGGCGACAACCGGGGCGAGATCCGTCCCGGGCCCGACTACGCCGACCCCGCGGAGCTGCGCCGGATCCTGCCCAACATCGTCCACTCGGTCTACCACCCGGTCGGCACCTGCCGGATCGGGACGGACGAGCGCGCCGTCGTCGATCCACGGCTGCGGGTCCGCGGCGTCGAGGGCCTGCGGGTGGCCGACGCGTCGGTCATGCCGTCGGTGACCGGGGGCAACACCAACGCGCCCTCGATCATGATCGGCGAGCGCTGCGCGGACTTCGTGCTGGAGACGGTGCTGGAGACGGAGGGACGGCAGTGACCGGGGAGACCGCGATCCTGCTGGTCGAGGACGCCGACCGCGTCCGGACGATCACGCTCAACCGGCCCGGGGCGCTCAACGCCTTCAACGAGGCCCTCTACGACGCGCTCACCGACGCCCTGCTGGAGGCGGCCGAGGACCCCGCGGTGGCCGTGGTGCTGCTGACCGGCACCGGCCGCGCGTTCAGCTCCGGAACCGACCTCGTGGAGATGGCCGAGCGGGTGGCCGACCCGGACTTCAAGCCGGGCAAGCACGGATTCATCGGCCTCATCGACACGCTCGCCGGGTTCGACAAGCCGCTCATCCTGGCGATCAACGGGCTGGGCCTCGGCATCGGGCTGACCGTGATCGGGTTCGCCGACCTCGTCCTGATGTCCGCGGACGCCCGGCTCAAGACACCGTTCACCAGCCTCGGCGTGGCGCCGGAGGCCGCGTCGAGCTACCTGCTGCCGCGCCTGGTCGGCCGCCAGAACGCCGCGTGGATCCTGCTGTCCGCGGAATGGATCTCCGCGGCCGAGGCCAGGGAGATGGGACTCGTCTGGCGGGTCTGCGAGCCCGCCGCCCTGATGGACGAGGCGCGGCGGGTCGCGGGCACGCTGGCGAAGCGTCCGATCTCCAGCCTGCGGGAGGTCAAGCGCGACATGACCGCGCCGCTCCGGGAGGAGATCCGGCGGGCCCGGGAGCGGGAGAACGACGGGTTCGTGCGGCTCATGGGCGGCCCCGCCAACGCCGAGGCGCTCGCGGCGTTCGCCGAGGGGCGCGACCCCGACTTCACCTCCCTGCCGCCGGGCTGGTAGCTCACGGCCGCGTTTCGCGCCCGTGCTGCGGGTCGGCCCTGACCAGCGCGTCCGCGGGCCCGCCGGAGCCGGCCGGATACCCCTGCAGCGGCACGAGATCGCCGGCCCAGGCGGACATGACGGGGGCGAGGACGTGCCACGCCTCCTCGGCCTCGTCGCCCCGGATCGACAGGGCGGCGTTGCCGTGCAGGACGTCCAGCAGCAGCCGGCCGTAGGCGGGCAGGTCGGGCGCCTCCATCTGCGCGGTCATGGTGAGCGGGGTGAGGGTTCGCGCGCCGGAGCCGATGCCGGTGAGCGCCAGCGTCATGTCCTCGGGGTCGAGCCCGAAACGCAGCACGTTGGGCAGCGCTTCGCCGTTGCGGCCGAAGGGCAGGTGGGGGACCGGCCGGAAGCGGACGGCGACCTCCTTGCGGTCGTTCTTGAGGGCCTTGCCGCTGCGGAGCCGGAACGTGGTGCCCGACCAGCGCCAGCTCTCCAGGTGCAGTTCCACCTCGGCGAAGGTCTCGGTGGTGCTGCGCGGGTCGACGCCGTCCTCGTCGATGTAGGCGGGCACCTCGCGGCCGCCGGCGCCGCCGGCGAGGTAGCGCGCGCGGCGGGTCTGGCGCCGGACGTCCTGGCCGGTGAGGGGGCGTATCGAGCGCAGGACGTCGATCTTGCGGTCGCGCAGGTCGCGCTCGCCGAGGCTGAGCGGCGGCTCCATCGCGACCAGGCACAGCACCTGGAGGAGGTGGTTCTGCACCATGTCCTTGAGCGCGCCGACGCCGTCGTAGTAGCCGGCTCTGCCTTCCAGGGCGAGGGACTCGTCCCAGACGATGTCGATCTCGGAGATGTGCGCGCTGTTCCAGAGGGGTTCGAGCACGCGGTTGGCCAGGCGGCTGCCGAGCAGGTTCTGGACGGTGGTCATGGCCAGGAAGTGGTCGACGCGGAACACCGCCTGCTCGGGGACGACCTCGGCCAGCAGCCGGTTCAGCTCCCGGGCGCTGTCCAGGTCCTCGCCGAAGGGCTTCTCCAGGACGATCCGGCTGCCCGGCGGCAGGCCCGCGCGGCCCAGGGCGGTGATGTCGCCGGGGAACACCGCCGGGGGCACCGCGAGGTAGAGGGCGACGGGCCCCTCCTCGCCGATGAGGGAGGCCAGGTCGGCGGAGTCGGTGGCGTCGGCCTGCCGGTACTCGGCGGTGCCGGCGACCCGGGCCCGCGCGTCGGCGGGTGCGGAGCCCGCGTGCCGGTCGAGTTGCTCGGCCGCCCAGGCGCGGAACTCGTCCCCGCTCCAGCCCTTCCGGTCGGCGCAGACCAGCCGGAACCCGTCGGGGAGGTGCCCGGCGGCGCACAGGGCGGCCAGGCCCGGGAGCAGGTAGCGGGCGTTGAGGTCGCCGGTGGCGCCGAAGACGACGAGGCGCTTGATCATGGTGTCCCTCTCTCCCTCGCGCGGGCGAGGGTGACGCCGGCGGCGATGACGCCGATATGGCTGAACGCCTGGGGGAAGTTGCCCATGAACGTTCCCGTCGACGGGTCGATCTGCTCGGGCAGCAGACCGAGCGGACTGGCCCGCGCGCACAGCGAGTCGTACAGGTCCTCGGCCTCCGCGACCCGGCCTTGCAGGGCGAGGTTGTCGACCAGCCAGAAGCTGCACAGCAGGAACGCCCCCTCGTCGCCGGGCAGCCCGTCGGGCGATCGGTCGTGCAGGTAGCGGTAGAGCAGGCCGTCCCCGGCGGACAGGCGCTCGGCCACGGCCGCGGTGGTGGCGGCCATCCGCGGATGGTCGGCCGGGACGACCTTCCGCAGCGGGAGCGCGAGCAGGCTCGCGTCCAGGCCGCCGCCGCCGTCGAGGTGCTCGCTGAGGCACTGCGCGTCCTCGTCCCAGGACCGCTCCAGGATGAGCCGGCGCAGCTCCTCGGCCTTGGCGCGCCACGTGCCGACCGGCCCCGGCAGGCCGAGCCGCTCGCCGATGCCGGCGGCCCGGTCCAGGGCCACCTGGCACATCGCGGTCGAGTAGGTGAAGACCCGGCCCGCGCAGCGCACCTCCCAAATGCCCTGGTCCGGCTCGCGCCACGCGGTCGCGGCGGTGTCGGCCAGCTCCGCCAGCCCGGACCACAGCGCCGGCTGCAGGTCGCCGCCGGAGAGCAGCCACTGGTCCGCGCAGTCCAGGACCTCGCCGTAGATGTCGTGCTGGAGCTGGTCGGCGGCGCCGTTGCCCCACCGAACGGGCGCCGAGCGCCGGTAGCCCTCCAGGGCGCCGTCCTCGGCCTCCTCGGGGACCGGATCGCCGCCGAGGGTGTACATGATCCGCGGCTGCGGGCTGTTCTCGAAGGCGTCCAGGACCCAGCCGAGGAAGGCGTCCGCCTCGCTGGCGAACCCGACGCGGCGCAGCGCGAACACGGTGAAGGCCGCGTCCCGGATCCAGGCGTAGCGGTAGTCCCAGTTGCGCACTCCGCCGACCGGCGCGGGCAGCGACGAGGTCGGCGCCGCCACCAGCGATCCGTTGATCCAGTCGTCGCACAGCTTCAGCGTGATCGCGGCGCGCCGCACCAGCGGCTCCTGCGGGCCGCGGTAGCCGAAGGTCCGCATCCAGCGGCGCCACGCCTCCGCGGTGTCGCGCAGCACCGCCCCGGGTTCGAACCGGTGGTGGCGGTGCACGCGCCCCCACGACAGCGTCAGATCGAGGCGGTCGCCGTGCCGCAGCTCGTGCACGGTGTCCAGGCCGGTCAGCGGACGGTCGGAGCGCAGGTGCAGCCGCAGGTCCGGCCGCCGGGACGCCCGCACCTCCAGGCCGCTGGCCAGGTTCCGGGCCCGCGCGCCGCCGCGCGGCCGCAGCTCGGCCCGCAGGCGGACGGTCCCGTCCAGGACGACGGCCGACCGCACCAGCTCGCCCCGGCTCGCGCCCGCGTCGTCGGACAGGTCCGCGTCTGCGCGCAGCCCCAGCGCATCGGTGACCTTGACCAGACCGGCCGGGCCGCGCATCTCGGTCACCAGCACCGCGGTGTCGGGCTCGTAGTACTGGCGCGCCTCGCGCAAATCCTCGACCGTCAGGGTGAAGTGCCCGCCGTGCTCGTGGTCCAGCAGGCCGCACAGCAGCGGGTCGTCGTCGAAGCGGGGCAGGCACAGCCAGGGGATCGAACCGTCCAGGCCGACCAGCGCCGCCGTCGCGCCGTCCCCGATCAGGCCCAGGTCCTCCAGCGGGAGGTAGCCGTCCCGCCGGCGGACCGGGCGGAAGGGCGGATCCGGATCGAGCATGGCGAACTCCTCCTCCGGCGCACGGACCGCCCCACCGCTTCGGGGACGCCACTGCCGATTTCCACTCCGGTCCGGCCCACGCACGAGTTTGACGAGTCTTTGCGCGGTACCGCCGATCACCGCCGCTCTGTCGAACCGCCTTCTCCCGACCCGGGCCGGCGGTCGTCGAGGAGCGGTCGGCGGGGATCCCAGGCGGTGCCGTCGCGGGCGTCGCGGCGGCGCCGGGCGATGCCGGAGAGGGCTTCGAGCGCGACGCGGTTGGCCAGCGCGGAGGTGATGTCGGCGTGGTCGTAGGGCGGGGACACCTCGACGAGGTCGATGCCGACGACCGGGAGCTCGTAGGCGATGCGGCGGACCGCGTCCAGGAGCTGGCGGGCGGTGAGGCCGCCGGGTTCGGGGGTTCCGGTGCCGGGGGCGTGCCCGGGGTCGCACACGTCGATGTCGACCGACAGGAACACCCCGTCGCAGTCGTCGGTGGCGATCCGGGACGCCTCGGTCAGGCAGTCGTCCAGGCCGCGCGCGACGATCTCCGTCATCTCGTAGGAGCGCATCCCCCGCTCGGCCATCCAGGCCAGGGTGTCGGGGCCCGGCCAGTAGCCGCGCAGGCCGATCTGGAGGAACCGGTCGCCGCGCACCGCGCCCGACTCGATCAGCCGGCGCATCGGCTGGCCGTGCCCGATCAGCGAACCGAACAGCACGTCGCCGGTGTCGGCGTGCGCGTCGAAGTGGATCATCGAGACCCGGCCCGCACCCAGGTGCCGGGCCACACCCGCGGCGTCGGGCCAGGCGATGGTGTGGTCGCCGCCCAGGACCAGCGGGATCACCCCGTTGCGGGCGAGGGTGTGCACGGCGTTCTGGAGGTCGCGCACCGAGCGTTCGGCGTCGCCGGAGTGCATCTCCACGTCCCCGGCGTCGTACACCGCGAGGTCGCCCCGCAGCCCGTCGACCCGCAGCGCGAGGGACGGCCGGGAGCCGTCCTGCGGCAGGTAGCAGGTCTGCCGGATGTACTGCGGCCCGAACCGGGTGCCGGGCCGGTGCGAGGTGCCGCCGTCGAACGGGGCGCCCAGGACGACGACGTCGGCGCCGGCGTAGGTCGACGGGTCCGACCACGTGCAGGGCGGCACCCCCAGAAAGGTGATGTCGGGGCCGAACTGTGCCCCGTACCGTTCCGGCAATGCCATTTCGGCTCTCCATAGGCTCGCGCGGCGGCAGAGTCAGGCCGCATCACCGCAGCGTAGATGACCAGCGGTCCGTATTCGCCGTTCCCTTGATCAAGTTTTGTCGAATTGATTGCATCGCCTTCCCGGCCCTACTTCATGAAGTTCCCCAAGGACGCTGCGGCATCCTGCAAGGCGGGGGCCAGGGCGACCAGCTCCTCGCGGGGCACGAGAAAGGTCACCGTGGAGATGCTGACGCCGCCGACGACGGTGCCGGCCCGGTCGAAAACGGGCGCTCCCACGCAGCGGATGGTCTTCTCATTCTCCTCGTCGTCGATGGCGTAACCCTGGTCGCGGACACCGAGGACCGGAAGCACACCGGGCTCGTCCTCGGCATGAGCGTCACCGACAACACGACGGTCGCGACGATGCCCCGGATCTCGCGGGCCGGGCTGCTGGACACCGGGCGGCGGGCCGCGACCGTCCGGGACATGATCGACCGGCTGGGCATCCGTCCGCCGCGTCCGGAGATGCCGGTCCGCCACCTCAGCGCGTGGGTCGCGCAGGCCCTGGCCGACGCGGGGTTCGACGTCGAGCACGTCGGGATCTGCGCCGAGTGCGACGCCCTTCCCGGGATCGGCCACGCCTGCGGCCACACCATCATCGCCGCCGCCGCGGTCGGCGCCGGAGCGGCCCTCGCCGGGCTGGCCGACGGCCTCGGGCTTACCGTCACCGTCCTCGGCATCCCGGGGGAGGAGGGCGGCGGAGGCAAGATCATGCTGGAGCGCGGCGCGTTCGACGGGATGGACGCGGCGATGACGGTCCACCCGGCAGCGGTCGGGCGGCTCGCCGAGCTGAAGGCGCGCGTGCTGCGCCGCTTCGAGGCCGGGGTGCTCGCCACGGGCTGCGACCTGGCGACCGCGCCGGTCGGCCTCGACTACGCCGACCTGCGGCCGGACGCCGCCATGCTGTCCCTCTACCGCGCCAACGCCGAGGCCCTCGGGCGCGTCTTCCCGGACCTGTCCGGCGGCTCCCCTGTCGGCGCGGCCACCGACATGGGGAACGTCTCCCACGTCGTCCCGACCCTGCTCGGGCTCGACTGCCTGCCCGCCGTGAACCACCGGCCGGAGTTCACGGCGGCCTGCGTCACCCCGGCCGCCGACAAGGCGCTGCTGGACGGCGCCACCGCGATGGCCTGGACCGCCATCGGCCTGGCCTACTCCTGAACCCGTCAGACGGGTGTGATCGGCAGGGAGCGCCGGGGCTGGAAGGTGAAGCCGGCACCGGTGCTGAACCGCACGACGGCGACCTCGTCGGCCTCGGGGGCCGGGGCGTCGCGACGGACGACGCTCAGCCGCCACGCGTCGCCGCCGCCGGCGACCTCGACGTCGAGATGCGCGTCGAGGGCGCGGACGATCGCCTGCAGCGGCGCCGTCCAGCCGGGGCCGCACAGCGAGATCCAGGCGTCGTCCTCATGGGCGGGGGACGGGCGGACGGCCACGCCGGCGCCGTCGAAGTCGGCGTCGACGTAGGCCGACGGGTTGAGGAGCGGGTGGACCGCCAGGAGGCGGGCCGCCCCCTCCGGGCTCCCGGGCAGGTCCAGGGCGCGGGCGAGCCGTCCGGCGGCGACGCCGGCGATGCCCACCAGCTGCTTGCGGCGGATCCGGAGCAGCTGGTCGGCGTCGGCGGCCCGCTTGGCGACGGCGAGCGCGAAGGCGTGGTCCAGCAGGTGCATCTGCAGGCACACCTCGTCGGCGATCCGGACGAGCGCGGAGCGGGAGAAGGCGGCGAAGTCCAGGTCGGACAGCAGCGGCCCGGAGTAGTCGGCGAGGCCCTCGCCGGCCCGGTCGATCGGGGCCAGGTCGAGGCGCGCGGCGCGGGACCGCTCGTTGACGGCCAGCAGGGGGATGCCCACCGCCTCCGGGTGGGACTCGTCGATGACCACCGTCCAGGCGCAGTGGGGGTGCCGGTCGGCCGGCGTGCGGGGCGGCCGGTGGATCGGCCGCACCTGCGCCCTGGGGTTGGTGGCGACCGCGGTCGCGTCGAACGTGGGGTCCTCGATGTCGTGGCACATGGACCGGACGTAGTCCTCGCCCATCGGCTCGACGTCCATGAGCGCGCCGCAGTGGTCGAGGTGGAACTCGCCGTGCCATCGGTCGTGGACCGTGTAGCGGAAGTCCATGAACTGCGGCGGAGCGCCGATGTCGAGCTGGAGGCCCTTGAAGATGGTCGGGACGTCGCCCTTCCCCGGGACCTCGGGGGCGTAGCCGAGCGCCCGCTGCATCCGCCGGGTGTAGATCGGGCTCGAGGCCGCCCACTCCTCGATCGCGATCCGCGCCATCTCCTCCCGGCCGAACGCCGAGATGCACCACGCCATCCCGGAGCGGTCGATGAGCTGCCCGATCAGCAGCAGCTCGGGCACGGCGACCGCGAGCTGCTCCCGCGTCAGGCCGGCGTAGCGGCTCCGGGGTGTCACTGGCGAGTGGGGCATCTGCCGGTCTCCGATTCCGTTGCGCGCGGCGCCGTGGTAGAACGTGTTCTACTATTGTGGAACAGTGACTGGACAGCTGTCCAGCACGCCGGCCGGCGAAGGAGCAGCATGGCCATCCGCGTCCTGCACGTGGCGACCGGCAACGTCGGCCGCATCGCCCTCGCGCAGCTGATCGAGGACCCCCGCTTCGAACTGGCCGGACTGGTCGTGTCGAGCCCGGAGAAGGCCGGCCGGGACGCCGGTGAACTCGCCGGCCTGGACGTGGTCACCGGCGTGGCGGCCACCGGCGACCTGGACGCGGCACTGGCCCTGCGTCCGGAGTGCACCGTCTACTGCGCGCTGGGGGAGACCCGGCTGGTCGAGGCGCTCGGCGACGTCCAGAGGATCCTCGCCTCGGGCAGCAACGTCGTGGCGTCCTCGCCGGTGCCCCTCATCTACCCGTGGGGCGTGCTGCCGGACCGCATGATCGAGCCCGTGGAGGACGCCTGCCGGAAGGGCGGGACGAGCCTCTTCGCCACCGGGGTGGACCCCGGCTGGGTCAACGACCTGCTGCCGTTCGCGATCGCGGGCACCTGCCAGCGCGTCGAGCAGGTGCGCTGCTCGGAGATCGCCGACTACGCCAGCTACGACGGCGGCCCGGTGATCTTCGACTTCATGGGCTTCGGCCGGCCCGTCGGGGACCTGCCGAGGATGTTCAGGCCGGGGATCCTGGCGGCGTCCTGGGGCGTCAGCCTGCGGATGCTGGCCCGGGGGTTCGGGTTCGAGCTGGACGAGATCACCGAGTGGTTCGAGCAGGAGCCCGCGCCGGAGGCGTTCGACGTGGCCGCCGGGCACATCCCCGCGGGCGGGGTCGCGGCCATGCGCTTCCAGGTCCGCGGCGTCGTCGGCGGCAGGGAGGTCCTGGTCATCGACCACACGACCCGGCTGCGCGGCGACCTGCGCCCCGACTGGCCGCAGCCCGCGCAGGACGGCGGCTCCTACCGGGTCGAGATCGTCGGCGAGCCCTCCTACCGCGTCGACGTCTGCCCGTCCAGCGCCCGGGGCGACCACAACTACGCCGCGATCGCCTCCGGCGCCGGGCGCATCGTCAACGCGATCCCCGACGTCGTCGCGGCGCCGCCGGGGCTGCGGACGCCGCTCGACCTGCCCTTCACCACCGCCCGCGGCGTCTTCGCGGCGGCGCTGGCCGACTGAGACCCGGCGAAGAGGAGACCCACGATGGGACGCGTGGACGGGAAGATCGCGCTGATCAGCGGAGGCGCGCGCGGCATCGGCGCGGCCAGTGCGCGGGCCCTGGCCGCCGAGGGCGCCAAAGTCGTGCTCGGCGACGTGCTGGACGACGAGGGCGGGGCCGTCGCGGACGAACTGGGCGACGCCGCCCGCTACGTCCACCTCGACGTGACGAGTCCCGACGACTGGACGGCCGCGGTCGAGACGACCGTCCGCGAGTTCGGCGCCCTGAACGTGCTCTTCAACAACGCGGGCATCGCCAACGGCGCCGCCATCCAGCGCTTCTCGCTGGAGAAGTGGCAGCGGATCATCGACGTCAACCTCACCGGCCCGTTCCTCGGCATCCGCGCCGCGACCGACGCGCTGATCGCGGCCGGCGGCGGCTCGATCATCAACAACTCCTCCATCGAGGGCCTGCGCGGCACGTCGTGGGCGCACGGGTACGTGGCCTCGAAATGGGGCCTGCGCGGCCTGACGAAGTCGGTCGCCATCGAACTCGCCCCGCACGGCGTCCGGGTCAACTCGCTCCATCCGGGACTGATCCGCACCCCGATCACCGAGGGCATCCCCGACGACATGGTCCCGATCCCGCTGGGACGCCCCGGGCAGCCCGAGGACGTCGCCTCCTTCGTGGTCTTCCTGGCGAGCGACGAGTCGTCCTTCGCCACCGGATCCGAGTTCGTCATCGACGGCGGCACGGTCAACCAGATCCCCCACAAGGCCTGACCGCACCCCGGACCCGCGGACGCTCGTGCTCCCGGCGCGGGGGCGGAGCGGGACCCGCCGTGCTTCTGGAATGATCGGAGGTTCGTACGCACAGTGCCGTCTTTTTGAACGGAGTGTCCCGGATGGAGCCGCTGCGGCAGGACGATCCGCGCGAGGCGGGGCCGTACCGCCTGGAGGGCCGGCTGGGCGGCGGCGGGATGGGGCGGGTCTTCCTCGGGCGGTCGCGCGGCGGCCGCCGGGTCGCGGTGAAGCTGATCCGCCCCGAGTTCGCCGACGATCCGGGCTTCCGCCGCCGGTTCGCGCTGGAGGCCGAGGCGGCCCGCCGCGTCGGCGGCTTCTACACCGCGCAGGTGGTCGGCGCCGACCCGGACGCCGACCCGCCGTGGCTGGTCACCGCCTACATCCCCGGCCCGTCCCTGCAGCAGGCCGTCGCGGCGCACGGGCCGCTGCCCGCCGAGACGGTCGCCGTGCTCGGCGCGGGGCTGGCCGAGGGGCTCACCGCGATCCACGCGTGCGACCTCGTGCACCGCGACCTCAAGCCGTCCAACGTGATCCTCGCCGGCGACGGCCCGCGCGTCATCGACTTCGGCATCAGCCGCGCGCTGGACGCCACGTCCCACACGCACGCGGTGGTCGGCACCCCCGGGTTCATGTCCCCCGAGCAGGCCCGCGGGCGGCCGGTGGGCCCGGCGAGCGACGTGTTCTCGCTCGCCTGCGTGCTCGCGTACGCGGCCGGCGGGCGCGGCCCGTTCGGTGCCGGTCCCGGTGAGGCGATCGTCTACCGCATCGTCCACGACGAACCCGATCTGACCGGCCTGCCCGCATCTCTCGCCGACCTGGTGCGCCGCTGCCTGGCCAAGGACCCGGGCGCGCGGCCGGGCCTGTGCGACGTCCTCGACGACCTCTCCGACGTCGCGCAGGCGACGCCCGAGTGGCTCCCGCCTCCGGTCACGACGATGGTCACCGAACGGATGACGCAGGCCCCGACGTCGCCGCCGCCTCCCGCCCCCGCCGCGATGCCGTCGCGGCTCCCGCAGCCTGCGACTCCCCAGCCCCCGCCGCCGGAGGCGCAGCAGCCCGTGTCGCAGGCGACGCCGCGGCCCGTGCCGCAGGTGTCGGCCGCCCCGCGCGCGGCGGAGGTGCCCGAGCACGGCGGCAGCGCGACCGGCGCGATCTCGCTGGCCCTGCTGTGCCTCCCGGGGATCCTCTTCATGATCTTCAAGGGCGCGACCATGATGCAGAACCGGCCCTTCCCCGATGGGTACACCGCGATGCTGCTGGTGAACATCATGATCGCCATGGCCGAGGGGGCGGTGCTCGCCGCGGGCGTGCGGCTGCTGCTCCGGCGCAGCGCGGCCGGGCGCTGGATGATCGCCGGGGCCGGCGGCGTGACGGCCGTGCACGGCGCGGCCGCCGTCGTCCAGTTCTTCATGACGGGAGGGACCTTCACGAACGTGGACTTCTCCGTGCTCGTGACGATGCTGGTCGTCGCCCCGTCCCTGGCCGTGTGCGCGGGCAGCGCCGTGGTCATGGCGCTGCGCCCGGCCACCGGCCGCTGGTGCCTTCCCGGCGCCGGGCCGCCGCCCGCCCACCGGGGCGCCCATCAGGGCTGACCGGGGGACGGGCGGCGGGTGCGGGGGGCGGTGGGCTAGCCGGCGTAGGTCTCGAACTCGGCGACCCGGGGGGTACCGGTCGAGTCGGTGATGTTGAAGGTGATCTTGCGCAGGGAGACGGGGGCGAAGGTGATGACGCCCGCGCCGCTGCCGGAGGCGAGCACGGCGCCAGTGTCGTGGTTCAGCACCTGCCAGGAGCCGATGGCTCCGGCGGCGCCGGACGCCTCCCGGATGTTGATCTTGGAGACGGTGGTGGCCGAGTCCCACTTGATCGAGATCGCGCCGGTCGGGCCGGCCGGCGACCAGTAGGTGCCCATGTCGCCGTCCCGCACGTTGCCGTAGCTCGTCCCGCTCGCCTTGCTGGAGCCGTCGGAGCCCGCCCCGATGCTGAGGTTGGTCCCGCTCGGCTGCGTCGGGGTCGGCGTCGGGTCGGTGGGCGTCGGCGTGGGATCGGTCGGGGTCGGGGTCGGGGTGGGCGTGGGGCTCTGCGCGGAGCAGTTGCCGTCCGACACCCGCAGGCCCTTGCCGGCGCCTGCCGTCTGGCCCACGATGTCCGGCACGCAGGCGGCGTCGTCGAGGCTGTAGGAGTAGGGGATGCTCACCGAGGTGTTGGACTGGGGGTCCGGCCCGGCGGGATGGTTCTCCTCACCGGGCTCGGTCCACGTCACGTTGTCGAAGATGTTGCCGCTGACCTGCCAGTACCCGAGGTCGTCGGTGTAGAAGGTGCCGAGGACGTCCTTGGAGTCCTCGAAGTAGTTGTTCTCGACCTTCACATGCGCCCCGACCCGCGAGTTGATGCCGGACTTGACGAGGCCCAGAAAGTGGTTGTCGTAGGTGTGGACGGTGCCGGCGCGCAGCAGCGGCGTCCGGGAGTCGATGTTCTGGTACAGGTTGTGGTGGAAGGTGACGAATCCGTTCCCGGTGTCGCTGTCGCTCGACCCGATGAGCCCGCCGCGCCCGGAGTTGCGCAGGATGCTGTAGGACAGCGTCACGTACCGGGTGCCGTCCTTCATGTCGAAGAGCGCGTCGAACCCCTCGTCCTCGCCGCCCGAGGCTTCGAGGGTGGCGTGGTCGACCCAGACGTTGTGGACGTCGCTCTCCATGCCGATGGCGTCGCCGCCGTTGGACGTGGGCGAGCCCGACTTCTTGACGTTCCGGACCGTCACGTTCTGGATGATGATGTTGCTCGCCTCGCGGATGTGGATGCCGAGCTGGTCGAACACCGCTCCACCGCCGACCCCGATGATCGTGACGTTGCTGATCTGCTTGAGCTCGATCCTGTCGTCGGCGGTGTTGCAGCTGTCTCCCGACACCTTGCTGGTGTTGCCGTGGTCGATCGTCCCCTCGACCTCGATGGTGATCGGGGTGCTGCTGCTGGCCCGGTTGCACAGCGCCGCGTGGATCGCGGTGCCCGTGGTGGCACGCACAGTTTGGCCGCCGGCGCCGCCGGTCGTCCCGCCGTTCTGGGTGGCGTAGCCGGTGGCGCCGCCGGCCGCCGCCGACACCTCGGGCGTCGACAGGACCGCGCCGGTGGCGGCCGCGAGGGCCGCAGCGCCCGCCGCCGCGGAGAGCCGCAGTGCGACTTGTCGTCTCATCCTTGCCTCTTCTCTCGTTCGCGCGCTGGGGGTCACGGGGTCGCGGTACTGCCGCCGAAGGTCACGACGAGGTGGCCGTCCGAGCCGAAGTACCAGCCGAGGGCGCCGGCGTAGGACGAGCACCGGGAGCCGTTCGAGCCGGTCCAGAACTGGTTGGAGCCGTCGGCGTCGCCGGCCGTCTTGTCGTTGGACCCGTCGCCGTCGAACCGGCAGGAGGTGTTGTCGCGGAACGTCGAGCCGCCTTCGTCGAAGGAGAAGTTGCGCTCGGCGTTGTCGATGCCGACGTTGTCCGAGATCGTCATCGAGCCGGGGTTGCTGTTGTAGGTGAACCCGTGGTGGCCGTTGCCCACCGCGAACGAGCGGCGGACGACGTGGCCGACGGGGATGTCCTCGCCGCCGAGCTTGTAGCCGTTGCGGTCGCCGCTCCCGGCCTGGCCGCCGTTGCTGAGCGTGCCGTTGCCGTAGGACAGCGAGTCCTCGATGGTCACCGCGCCGATGGGGCCGGTCTCGTCCTTGGTGTAGAGGTCCCAGCCGTCGTCGATGTTGTTGTGGGACACGTCGTAGCGGAACACGTTCCCGGGGCCGGAGGTCAGCTTGGCGGCGAAGCCGTCGGCGTCCTCGCCGTCGGAGTCGGCGTTGTCGTGCGACTCCGCGCTGAGGATGAGGTTGTTGGACGGCCACTGGCTCTCGGGCGTGTCGGACGCCATCCGGGACAGCTGCAGCCCCGTGTCGCGGTTGAACCGCGTCACCGTCCGCTCGATGACGTTGTCGCTGCCGCTGACGAAGATGCCGTTGTCGCCGGCGTACTCGACGACGATGCCGTACACGTGCCAGTACGACCCGTTCACGGCGAGCCCGCGGTTGGCGGAGTTCTCGCTCATCGCCGAGAAGTTCAGCACCGGGGTCTCGCCCGGGTAGGCGGACAGCTGCGTGCGGGCGCCGGACGTGCCGCTGTTGCCCTGCGGGATCGTGACCGTCTGCGAGTAGCGGTACGTCCCGCCGCGCATGGAGATCGTCCCGCCGGGGGCGACGCGGTCGATCGCAGAGGCGAGCGTGGTCGGGTCGGACTGGGTTCCGGACGCGCCGTCGGTGCCGTTCGGCGCCACGTACAGCGTGCCGGCATCGGTGGGAGGCGGTGTGTCGTCGCCGTCGGTCTCGACGTCGATGTAGTCGATGTTCGGCAGGCCGTTGCCGGTGGTGGCCGTGAACCGGACGGTGTTGGACCCCGCGTTCACCGGCACCGCGATCGCCGCCGTCGTCCAGGAGTCCCACGAGCCGGTGCCCGCGAACTGCGCCGTCGACACCGTCGAGCCGTTCACGGTGACGGTCGCGGGACGGGCGGTGCCGGTCCCGTTGGCGAAGCGGACGCTTAACGTCGCCGTGCCCGCGGCGGGGGCGGCCACGGTGAACTGCGCGTAGGCGCCGGTCTCGTTCTCGGTGTTGCAGAATCCGCCGCCGGAGTAGCCGGCGTGGTCGGAGTCGATGGTTCCGGAGCACACCGCCGGTGATTCGCCGGCCTCGTACCGGACGGTCGCGGCGTGCGCCGTGGTGCCGGACAGCGCGACCAGCGCGCCGGCCACCAGGCCGCCGCAGGCGATGACGGGTTTCATGGGCATTGCTGTCTCCAAGCTCGGCCGGCCCGGCCGACCGGAATTCGAGAAAAAGGGGCGGGGGGATGGCGCCGCGGTGATGGTCGGATCAGCCGCGCGTGCCGGCGCGTCGGATCGCTGCGGGAACTGTCGTCAATGGGGGCGGCCGGGCTCGCCGGCGGGGGAGCGGGCACATGGGAGCGGGCCCTTCTGTGGCGATCGCGGCTGCGCCGTTGCGGCCGCTCGATGGCGGGGGGAGCGAGCCGGACGTTCCGTTGTCCGGTGCTACAGAAAGCGCTTTCTGAAACGGTATGCGTTTAACCCTGGAACGTCAATGGCGTCGCCATTGTTTTCATGAGGTCCGGCGGTGTCGGATTGGCGCTGCCGTGTCGGCGAGCCAGGTGAACGCCGCGTCTTGCATGGCGCGGTCGAATTGGTGGGAGGTGTCGAAGAAAACGCCGGTGTAATGGCCGGGCGCATTCCGGTAGGCGGCGGTGATCTGGCGGTGGGCGCGGGCCGTGCCCGCGGCGGGGAAGAGCGGGTCGGCGGTGGCGTACAGGACCATCAGCGGGGCCGGGGCGCGGGCGGCGACCACGCCGGGCCAGTCCGCCAGGCGGGTCAGGCCCGGCGGGAACAGCATCCAGGAGTGCGCGGCCACGTGCTCGTCGCGGAAGTCCCGGAAGGAGGAGACCATCGCGGCCACGGCGACCGCGCCGATCCCGGGGTCGAGCGCGCCCAGCAGCGCGGCGCGCGCCCCGCCGCCGGACAGGCCGATCGCGGCGACCGACGCGATGTCGGGACGGGAGCGCAGGTACGCCGCCGCCGCGAGGTCCTCGGAGGCGAGCACGCCGGCGAACGAGGTGCCGAGCAGCGTGCAGGCCTTGGCCAGCACGTGCTCGTGGTCGCGGGCCGCCTCCTCGTAGCGGCCGGGGTCGCCGTCCGGCCCGGTCAGCGGGAAGCGGCGGCTGCCCCAGGCGAACACGTCGTGGGCCAGGACGGCGAAGCCCCGCCGCGCCAGCTCGCCCGCGTAGGCGCGCCCGCCGTAGAGGCGGTCGCGCAGCCGGGCGACCTCGGCGGTGGGCGGGTCCGGCCCGTCCGCGATCTTGTCCTTGCCCGCCCGCTTCATGCCCGCGTGGCAGTGCATCGCGAGCACGCCCGGCAGCGGGCCCGCGGCGCCGCGCGGGCGGAGCAGGTAGGCGCGGGTGCGCGGGCCGAACCCGACCGTCCAGGACAGCTCCTCCCCGGCGAGGCCGCTGTCCGTCCAGCGGCGCTCGACCCGGACGTCCGCGGCGCTCAGGCCGAGGACGCCCAGCGCGTCGCGCAGGCGTTCGGGCAGGTCCGGGCCCGGCGGGGGGAACAGGCCGCGCTCGCGCGCCGCGATCTCCGCCAGGCCCGAGAACGCGCCGAGCATCAGTCCGCCGCCCGGGTGCCGCCGGCGGTGAGCGCGACGGGGGCGCCGGTCGCCGCCGACCGGTTCGCGGACACGCCGATCATCACGCTCGCGACCCCCGCGCGGTATCCGGCCCGGCGGGCGAGCGGGTCCTCCGACGGCCCCCGGAACACGTCGTCGAGCAGCAGCGCGTCGCCGCCGCCGTGCGCGCCCGCGCCCCTCTCGATGGCGATCTCCTCCGGCCGCTGCCAGTGCCGGTGCAGGACGAGCCGCTCGGACGCGCCCTCGGCGTGCTCCTTCCCGGACGCGGTCGGGTCGATCGCCGCGTGCGGCGGCGTCCAGGCCCGCTCGACGACGTCGAGTTCCAGCCGTCCGGCGGTGCCGTTGATCACGGCCCGGTACCCCTCGGCGGGCGCGTGGGCGTTGAGGGAGTAGGTGAGCAGCGCGCCGCGCTCGTACCGGACGAGGACCGCCATGTTGTCGTCGATGGTGACGCCCTCGCCGAACACGTCCTGGTCGCGGATGTAGCCGTCCTCGTGCTCGGCGTCCAGGTAGAGGCGCTGCAGGCGGGGATCGGCGGACATGTCCAGCAGGAACGGGTCCGTGCCGAGCCCCGGCGCGCGGTGCGCCCGGCCGGGGCGGTCGGCGAGGCCCCGCGCGCGGGCGTTGCCGGCGCCGTAGAAGCGCAGCGACGTCTGCGCGTAGACGGACGCGGCGGCGTCGGCGATCCACCAGTTGACCAGGTCGAAGTGGTGGGTGGCCTTGTGCACGAGGAGGCCGCCCGAGTTCGCCCGGTCCCGGTGCCAGCGGCGGAAGTAGTCGGCGCCGTGGATGGTGTCGAGCGACCACCCGAAGTGCACCGAGGTGACCTCGCCGATCGCGCCGGCGGCGATGAGGCGCCGGACGGCGCTGTTGCGCGGGGAGTAGCGGTAGTTGAAGGTGACGATGAGCCTGCCGGTGCTCCGCTCGGCGGCCGCGGCGATGGCCGCGCAGTCCTCGGCGGTGGTGCACAGCGGCTTCTCGACGACGACGTCCTTGCCGGCGTCGAGGGCGGCGACGACGTAGCGGGCGTGGGCGGCGTCGACGGTGGCGACCACGACGGCGTCGGCGCGGCCGAGCATCGCGCCGAAGTCGCCGGGCGCGAAGCACGGCACGTCGCGGCCGATGCGGTCGAGGTAGTAGCCGAGGCGCGTCCGGTTGGGGTCGCAGAGGGCGGTGATCTCGCCGGTGTCGCTCCAGCCGCCGAGCAGCGCGTCGACGTACATCTGCGCCCGGTGGCCGAGCCCGACGAAGGCGTATCGCATGGTGCGGGAACTCCAGGGAGCGGGGGTGGCGCCGTGCGGCCCGGCCTGTTCACGGGCCGCACGGCTCGTCATCGGGTCGTCCCCGCGGGGACGTCCCCCTACTGGGACAGGGCGTTGTTCGCCTCGGTCAGGAAGGTCTTGGCCGCCTGGTCCGGCGACGCCTTGCCGAACAGCACCGAGTCGGTGGCGCGCTTGAGGATGTCCTCCATCTCCATCGCGCCCTTCGGCGGGATGGAGATCGGGCTGAGGTCGCCCTTGATCGCGTCCATGAAGGCCAGCACCTTCTGGTCGGCCGGGGACAGCTTGTCCTTGATCGCGGTGACGACCTTCGCGTTGGTGGGCAGCCCGCGGTCGCTGAGCAGGATCGCGCCCGCCTCCGGGTCGTTCACCAGGAAGTCGACGAACTTCCCGGCGGCGGCGGCCTCCTCGCTCTTGGACGAGATCGTGTAGTACATCGCCGGCTGCAGGAACATGCCGGACGTCGTCGCGCCGGGCGCCTTCGGCATGCGCAGCAGGTCCAGCTCCTGGCCGGACCCCTTGGTCAGGGTGTCCAGCTGGTTGCTCCACCAGATGCCGAACGCGCTCTTGTTGGTGCCGATCAGCGCCTGGTCGGGCTTGGTGCCGGTCTCCAGCATCTCGTCGGCGCCGGGGCCCGCCTTGGTGTCGATGATCTTCTTGATCAGCGCCCACCAGTCCTTGATCGTCTGCTCCGACAGGGCGACCTTGCCGTTCGCGTAGTACTGCTCGCCGCGCTGGGCGGCGAAGATCTGCAGGAACGCCGGGTTCTCGTTGTACTCGGTGCCCCAGACGTCGCCGCCGCTCTCCTCGGTCACCTTCTGGGCCATCGCGATGTAGTCGTCCCAGGTCCAGGTCTTGTCGTCGGGGACCTTCTGCCCGTACTTCTCCAGCGTCTTCTCGTTGACGACCATCGGGAACGCGTTGACGCCGGTCGGGATCGCGTACTGCTTGCCGCCGACCTGCCCGGCCTTGAGGACGTCCTGGTCGAGGCCGGCGGTGTCCACCTTGCCGTTCAGCTCGGCGAGGACGCCGCGCCCGGCGTACTCCGCGAGGCCGCGGATCTCGATCGACATGACGTCCGGGGCGTCGCCGGCCGCGGTCTTGGTGGCCAGCTTCTCGTAGTAGCTGTCCCAGTCGGAGAAGTCGCCCTCGACGTCGATCGCGGGGTTCTTCTTCTCGAACGCCGCGATGGCCGACTCGGTCAGCTTCTGCCGCGAGTCGCTTCCCCAGTAGGAGAAGACGATCTTGGTCTTGCCGCCGGAATCGCCGTCGCCGCCGCTGCCGCACGCGGTCGCCGACAAGGCGATCGCGGTCACGGCGGCGGCCGCCAGGATGCGCTTCATTTCTGCTGTACCTCCGGGGGGAAGGGAAGGTGTGAAGGGGCTATTTGAGGCCGGTGGTCGCCATTCCTCGGACGAGGTATTTCTGGCCGGCCAGGAAGAAGCCGAAGATCGGGCCGAGCGAGATGATCGACATCGCGAACATCGGCCCCCAGGAGGAGTCGCCGCTGGAGTCCAGGAACTGGCGCAGCGCGACCGGGGCCGTGAGGTTGTCGGAGTTGGTCAGGTAGAGGTTCTGGGTGAAGAAGTCGTTCCACGTCCAGATGAAGGTGAAGATCGCCGTGGTGGCCAGCGCGGGGACGCACAGCGGCATCACCACCTGCAGGAACGTGCGGAAGTGCCCGGCGCCGTCGATCGCCGCCGCCTCGTCCAGCTCCCGGGGGAGGGTGCGGATGAACTGCACCATCAGGAAGATGAAGAACGCGTCGGTGGCGAGGAACTTGGGCACGATGATCGGCCAGATCGTGTTGATCCAGTCGATCTTGCTGAACGCGATGTACTGCGGCACGACCGTCACGTGGTGCGGCAGCATGATCGAGACCAGCATGATCGCGAACCAGAGCCTCTTGAGCGGGAACTCCAGCCGCGCGAACGCGTAGGCCGCCAGCGAGCAGGCGAGCAGGTTGCCGACCACCGCGAGCGAGGTGATGACCGCCGAGTTCCACAGGTAGTAGCCGAAGGAGTGCTTGAGCGCGCCCCAGCCGTCGGCGTAGTTGCGGCCGGTCACCTCGCCGGGGATCAGGCCCGGCTCGCGGAAGATCACGTCCTCGGGCTTCAGCGAGCTGGAGATCATCCAGAGCAGCGGGTAGAGCATGAACAGCCCGAACGCGATCAGCAGCAGGTGCTTGGTCAGCCGGGAGGCGGGCCGGAACAGGACCGGGATACGGCCGCTCGGCGGGCGCCTAGTTGTCGTCGCCATAGAAGACCCAGAATCGAGACATGAGGAAGTTGACGGCGGTCAGGGCCCCGATGATGAGGAGCAGCACCCACGCCATGGCGGCCGCGTATCCCATCTCGTAGTTCTTGAAGCCCTTGATGTAGAGGTAGAGCGTGTAGAAGAGCGTCGAGTCGACCGGTCCGCCGTTGCCGCCGCTGACCACGAACGACTGCGTGAACGACTGGAACGACTTGATGACCTCCAGCACGGCGTTGAAGAAGATGATCGGCGTGAGCAGCGGCAGCGTGATCGAGCGGAACTGCCGCAGCCGGCCGGCGCCGTCCACCCGGGCCGCCTCGTAGAGGTTCTGCGGGATCTGCCGCAGCCCGGCCAGGAAGATGACCATCGGGGCGCCGAACGTCCAGACGTGCAGGATGATCAGCGTCCACAGCGCGGTGTCCGGGCTGGTCACCCACCCCTGGCCCGTGTAGCCGAACCAGCCGAGGAAGGTGTTGACGATCCCGTCGACCCCGAAGATCTTCCGCCACAGGATCGAGATCGCCACGCTGCCGCCGAGCAGCGAGGGCAGGTAGAAGACCGACCGGTAGAACGACAGCCCGCGCAGCCCCTTGTCCAGCGCCAGCGCCAGCCCGAGGGCGAAGGCCAGCTGGAGCGGGACGGACACGAAGACGTAGGTGGTCGTGACCTTGAGCGAGTTCATGTACCGGTTGTCGGCCGTGAACAGCCTGTCGTAGTTGTCCATGCCGACCCAGTGGGCCGGCGCCAGCAGGCTGTAGTCGGTGAACGACAGGTACAGCGAGGCGATCATCGGGCCGAGCGTGATGACGAACAGTCCGATGAACCAGGGGGCCAGGAACAGGTAGGCGGCCCATGCCTGCGAGCGGGCGCGGGAACTCGTGCGGCGTCCGGGGCGGTGCCGGAGACGGCGTCGTGCGGGCGCCTTCGCCGGGGGCGTGACCGGGGGTCCGGCCGCCCCCGGTGCCGTCTCGGCCGCGGCGGGCCTCAGCGTCATCACTGGCCCTTCGATGAGTCGGAGGTGGTTGAGATAGCGCTTTCTTAGCGCGAAGCCAGAGATGACGTCAACCCTTTGCAGTGAGATTCCTCACTGCTCATCGTGGACCGTTTTCCTATAAACCCAGGTCAACGCAGTAGTCGAGGACGGAGCGTCGCCTAACGATCTCCGTCCTCGTCTGCTTGTTACTACAACCGTTTGCAGTCGGTCATGCGATGCCGAAGCGGTAGCCGGTGGTCGAGACGCGCTCCTCGCCGGGCCGCAGAACGGGGGAGGGGAACGCCGGCCGGTTCGGCGCGTCGGGGAAGTGCTGCGTCTCCAGGCACAGGCCCGCGAACGGGCCGTAGGGGGTGCCGTCGCCGCCCAGCATGTGCCCGGTGTAGAACTGCACGCCCGGTTCGGTGGTGGTGACCTCCATCCAGCGCCCGCTGACCGGATCGGTGACGGCCGCCCGCCCCTGGAGGACGTAGCAGTGGTCGTAGCGGCCGCCGAGCCGCGCGTCGACCCGGCTGGGGGCGGTGAAGTCGAACGGCGTCCCGGCGACCGGCGCCAGCTCGCCCGTGGGGATCTTCCCCTCGTCCACCGGCAGGTAGCGGTCGGCCTCCAGCGTCACCACGTGGCCTCGCACGTCGCCGCCGCCCGCCAGGTTGAAGTAGGAGTGGTTGGTCAGGTTGACGACGGTGGGCGCGTCGGTCGTGACCCGGTACTCCAGCCGCAGGGTGTCGCCGTCCAGGACGTACCGGACCCGGGCCGTCAGCTCCCCGGGGTAGCCCTCCTCGCCGTCCGGGCTCACCAGGCCGAGCAGCAGCTCCGCCGGGCCCGCCGACTCGACCTGCCACACCCGCTTGTCGAAGCCGCGGACGCCGCCGTGCAGGCTGTTCTCGCCGTCGTTGACCGGGAGCCGGTACTCGGTGCCGTCGAGGGTGAACCTGCCGCGGGCGATGCGGTTGCCGTACCGGCCGACGACCGCGCCGAAGTACCGGCTGCGGAGGAGGTAGTCCTCCAGGGTGCCGAGGCCGAGGACGACGTCGGTGCCGTCGGCCACCTCCAGCCGCTGGACGGTCGCGCCGTACGTCAGGACGGCGACGCGCAGCCGCCCGTTGTCGAGGACGTGCCGTTCGACCTTCTCGCCGTCGGGCGTGACGCCGAAGGCGGTGCCGTGATCTGTCATGGGAGTCCTTTCGGGGGAGCGGTGGACTCGCGGACCACCAGGTGCGTTTCCAGGACGGTGGCCGCGCTCATCGACGTGATGAGCAGGTCGACGGCCATGCGCCCGGCGTCCGCCGTGGGCATGGCGACCGTGGTGAGCTTGGGCCGGTACAGGCGCCCGGTGATGCTGCCGTCGATGCCGATCACGCTGATGTCGCCGGGGACGCCGACGCCGAGCTCGTCGAGGCCCTCGATGAGGCCGATGGCGACGAGGTCGTTGTAGGCGAGCACGCCGGTCACCCCGGCCGCCGCGACCTCGGCGGCGATGCCGAGGCCGCCCTCCTCGGTGGGCGCGTTCGGGCCGATGACGACCGTGTCGAGGCCGGGCACGTCCGCGACGGCCTTGCGGATCTCGCCGCTGGTCCACGAGCCGGCCGGCCCCGACACGAGCGCGACGCGCCGGTGGCCGAGCCCGGCGAGGTGCTCCATCGCGGTGCGGGCGCCGCGGGCGACGTCCATGACGACGGTCGTCACCCCGCGCAGCCGCCGGTTGACCAGGACGAACGGGATCGTCTCGACCAGCTTCTCCAGCGCCTTGTTCGAGGAGCGGGGGCTGCACAGCACGATGCCGTCGACCTGCTTGGAGAAGGCGAGGACCAGCTCCTCCTCCTTGGCCGGGTCCTCGTCGGTGTCGGCGACGAACAGGTGGTAGTCCCGGGCGCGGGCCGCGGCCTGCGCGGCCTTGATCAGCGGCGGGAAGAACGGGTTCGCGAGGTCGGCCACGATCAGCCCGAGGTTGTTGGTGCGGCCCGTGGTGAGCGAGCGGGCCGCCCGGTTGGGCCGGTAGCCGAGCGACTCGGCGACCGCCAGCACCCGGGTCCGCGTTTCGGCGTTCACCATGTGCGGCGCGGAGAAGGTTCGCGAAACCGTCGATACGTGCACGCCGCACGCGTGCGCCACGTCCCGGATAGTCACTGCCATGGCCTCTAGCTTAACGCAACCGTTTGCACGTTCGTAATGATCGCTCTCACTGTTTCTGCTGGTCGTGCACTGTTCACTTGACGTGCCGGTGATATCGGCGCGATGGTTACTGCAACTGGTTGCAGCGAGTTGAGGAGTCCATGCGGTGAGCAGAGTGCTCGTCACCGGAAGCGCGGGCCGGCTGGGCCGCAGCGTCGTCACCACGCTGGCGGCGGCCGGCCACGAGGTGATCGGCGTCGACAGCGCCCCCGGCACGCCGGGGGAGGCCGCCGCGGAGCTGCCCGCCGATCTCACCGATCTGGGCGAGGCCCATTCGGTGGTCACCCGGTTCCGGCCGGACGCGGTGGTCCATCTCGCCGCCATCGCGGTGCCCTTCGGCCGGACGGACGCCACGACGTTCCGGGTCAACACCCAGCTGGCGTTCAACGTCTGCGCGGCCGCGGTGGCGCTGGAGGTGCCCGAGCTGGTCGTCGCGAGCAGCCCGACGGTGATGGGCTACGGCGCGCCGGGCGGCTGGACGCCCGAGTACCTGCCGCTGGACGAGGAGCACCCGCCGCGTCCCTGGAACGTCTACAGCCTGTCGAAGCTGGTCGCCGAGCAGACCATGGAGACGTTCGCCCGCACGGCCGCGGCCACGCGGATGGCCGCGTTCCGCCCCTGCTTCGTCATCGCGCCCGAGGAGTGGGAGGGCGCCCCGACCCAGTCCGGGCACACCCTCCGCGAGCGGCTGGACCGGCCCGAGATCGGCAGCGTCTCGCTGTTCAACTACCTCGACGCCCGCGACGCCGGCGAGTTCATCGGCGCCCTCCTCGCGCAGCTGCCGGGGCTGGAGCGCAACGGCGAGGTGTTCTTCGCCGGGGCCGGCGACGCGCTGGCCCGCGAGCCGCTGGCCGAGCTGCTGCCCCGCTTCTTCCCCGCGACGCGGGAGGCCGCCGCCGCGCTCGCCGGCACGTCCCCCGCGTTCTCCTCCGCCAAGGCCGAGCGGCTGCTCGGCTGGACCGCCAAGCGCAGCTGGCGCACCGAACTCGCCTGAAGGGGCCTCGACGTGATCAAGGATCTGTCGGTCGAGCCGCGGTCGGTGCCGCTGGCCCGGCCCTGGGGCGCGGACGTGCCCTGCAACCACGTCCTGCTCGTCACGCTCACGCTGGACGACGGACGCTCGGGGACCGGGATCTCCTGGACCCCGCAGATCGGGGCGCACGCCGTCAAGGCGCTGCTGGAGCACGACGTCCGCGACGCGGTGATCGGGCTTCCGGCGCACCCCGGCGTCGTGTGGGACAGGCTGTCCGCCCGTCTCGGCGAGGCGGGACGGTCCGGGATCGTCCCGATCGCGATGGCCGGCGTCGATCTCGCGCTGTGGGACCTGGAGTGCGGCGGCCGGTCCCTGGTGGACGTCCTCGGGGCGCGCCGCGACAGCGTCCCGGTGTACGGCAGCGGCATCAACCGCCACTACCCGCCGGACGAGCTGACCGCGCAGGCCGCGCGCTGGGCCGCCGCCGGGTACCCCGCCGTCAAGATCAAGGTCGGGCGGCCCTCGCTCGCCGAGGACGTCGCGCGCGTCGCCGCCGTCCGGGAGGTCGTCGGCCCGGACACCGCGCTGATGGTCGACGCCAACCAGCTGTGGGACCTGCACCGGGCCAGGGTCGCGCTGCGTGCGCTGGAGCGGTTCGACCTGTTCTGGGTCGAGGAGCCGCTGCCAGCCGACGACCTCGCCGCGCACGTGGAGCTGCGGCGGAGCACCGGCACGCCGATCGCGGTCGGCGAGAACGTCGCCACCGCCCACGGGTTCCGCGACCTGCTGACCGCCGGGGCCTGCGACGTCGTCCAGCCGAACGTGGTCCGGGTCGGCGGGATCACCCCGTTCCTGCGCATCGCCGAGCTCGCCCGGGTGTTCGACGTGCCGGTGCACCCGCACCTGATGACCGAGCTGTCGGGCCAGCTCGCCCTCGCCCTGCACCATCCCGCGATGGTGGAGGTCCCCGAGGATGCCACGCTCACCGACCTCGGGCTGCTCGCCGACCCGTCCCCGGTGGAGATCACCGGTACCGAGCTGCGCGCAACGGGCGCGCCGACGCGCTGGTCGAAGGGATGAGCGGGATGAGACCGGTGAAGGTCGTCGTCGCCGGGGCCAACGGCTACGGGCGCCACCATCTGCAGAACGTCCGGCGGCTCGCGGCGGCGGGCCGGGCGGAGCTGGCCGGGGTGTGCGACATCCGGCCGCCGGCCGGGCTGGACGTGCCCGTCTCGGCGGACCTGGCCGCGCTGGTCGGGGAGACCGGGGCCGAGGTCGCGGTGGTCGCCACCCCGATCCACACGCACGCGCCGCTGGCCGCGGCCGCGCTGCGCGCCGGGGCGCACGTGCTGCTGGAGAAGCCGCCCGCGCCGTCGGTCGGGGAGTTCGAGACGATCTCCGCGGCGGTGGCCGAGACGGGCCTCTCCTGCCAGGTCGGCTTCCAGTCGCTCGGCTCGGACGCGATCGCGGCCGCGCGGGAGGTGCTCGGCGAGCCGGTCCGCGCCATCGGGGTGGCCGGGGCGTGGACCCGCCCGCTCGCCTACTACACCCGCTCGGCCTGGGCGGGCCGCCGCCGGCTGGACGGCGTCGACGTCATGGACGGGGCCCTCACCAACCCCTTCGCCCACGCGGTGGCGTCCGCCCTGGCGGTCGCCGGCGCGGACACGGTCGACTCGGTCGGCGGCATCGAGCTGGAGCTGTACCGCGCCAACGCGATCGAGTCCGACGACACCTCCAGCGCCCGGCTCCGGCTGGCCGACGGGACGGTCATCGCGATCACCGTCTCGCTCTGCTCCGGCCGGCGCACCGAGCCGTACCTGCACCTGCACGGCGAGACCCGCTCGGCCCGGCTGTTCTACACCCTCGACGAGATCGAGGCCGGCGGCGTCAGGACCGGCTTCGCCCGGACCGACCTGCTCGGCAACCTGATCGCGCACATCCGCGACGGCGCGGACCTGCTGGTGCCGCTCGCCCGCACGGGCGGCTTCACCCGGCTGCTCGACGCGATCCGGCGCGCCCCCGAACCGCGCCCGGTCGGGGGGCGGTACGTCCGGGCCGAGCCGTCCCGGCTGGTGCTGCCCGGCATCGAGGGCCTGGCCGTCCGCGCGGCGGAGGACCTCGCGACCCTCTCCGAACTGGGCTTCCCCGGCAGCCTCGGCTCGGTCGCGAGGCCGTGGCCGGAGACGGTGCTGAGGGTCGGCGCGCGGGAGGTGGCCTCCTACGTCCAGCGCGGGGACCTGCAGGCCGCCGATGCTCCGCGGCCCCACCTGCACCCCGTCCGGACCCTCGGCGGGACGGTCGTCACCGAGACCCGGCCGGACGACCACGTCCACCACCTCGGGGCGGGCGTCGCGATCTCCGACGTCGACGGGGCCAACTTCTGGGGCGGCTCCACCTACGTCCCCGGCGAGGGCCCGAAGATCCTCCCCAATCACGGGCGGCAGCGGCGGCGCACGCTTCGCCCCATCGACGGCGGCCATGCGGAGAGCCTCGACTGGGTCGGCCCGGACGGCACCGTCCTGGCCGCCGAGGAACGCACCCTCACCGCCCGTCCCGTCGCCGGTGCGTGGGCGCTGGACTTCGCGTTCACGCTGGCCGGCCGCACGGGGAAGCCGCTCGTCCTGCGGAGTTCCGCCTGCAAGGGCCGGGCGGGCGCGGGCTACGGCGGGTTCTTCTGGCGGGCGCCCAAGGACTCCGCCGGCCTGGCCGTCTTCACCGCCGAGGCGTCCGGGGAAGAGGCCGTGCACGGCAGCGTCACGCCGTGGCTGGCGCTGACCTCGGACGCGTGGAGCCTGCTGTTCGTCCAGACCACCGGGCTCGACCCCTGGTTCGTCCGGGTCGCCGAGTACCCGGGCGTCGGCCCGGCACTGGCCTGGGACGAGCCGCTGGCCGTCCCCGACCGTGTGGACCGGGCGATCACCGTGGTGGTCGCCGACGGACGCCTCGCCCCCGGCCGGGCCCGCGACCTCGCCGCCGAGGCGGGGACGGCCGCCATGCGCGAGGAGAACCCTGGCACCTTCCGCGCCGGGTGAACGGCGCCCTCGCCCTCCCCTGAGCGGGAAGGACGAGGGCGCGGTCGTCACGGCAGCCGGGCCTCGATGGCCTCGATGATCCGCGGGCGGAGCTCCGCGGCCGGGATGACCGCGTCGACGGAGCCGACCTCGACCGCGCGCCGGATGTCGTGCACGCCGTCGAACTCGGTGGCCACCTCGCCGAGCTTCTCGGCGCGGACCGAGGAGCGCAGCTCGTCCAGCTCGGCGAGCAGGGCGGCGCGGTCGGGACCGGTGGCGGCCGCGACGCGCGACTCCAGGTCGCGGACGCGCGGGTCGGCCGCGGTGCGGGCGTCCACGTCGCGGGCGAACACCACCGCGGCGGCGGGGGCGCCGCCGAGCACCGACGCGAACGAGCCCTCCAGCGCGAGGACGGTCATGTTCGGGTTCAGCGCCTTGGAGAACACCACGAACGCGCCGCCGTGGTAGCGCGAGATCACGCAGAACACGATCGGGCCCCGGAAGTTCACGATCGCGCGGCCGATCTCGGCGCCGTACTCCAGTTGCAGCTTGCGCAGCGACTCGGGCGAGCCGTCGAAGCCCGACAGGTTCGCCAGCACCACCAGCGGCCGGTTGCCGCTGGCCGCGTTGATCGCCCGCGCCGCCTTCTTCGACGACTGCGGGAACAGCGTCCCGGCCGTGTAGGAGTCGGGGCCGTCGGTCGGCGGGAACCCGCGCCGCGGCACCGAGCGCGACTCGATGCCGAGCAGGCACACCGGCATGCCGCCGAGGTGGACGTCCTGCACGACTGCGGTCTCCGCGTCCGCCATGCCCGCCCAGCGCTCCAGGACCGGGTGGTCCTGGTCGGACAGGGCGCGCATCACGGTGCGGATGTCGAACGGCTTCTTGCGGTCCGGGTTGGCCTCGGCGGAGAAGATCTCGCCGACCGTGGTGAACTCGCTGCCCTCGACGGTGTGCGGGAAGTCGGACACGTCGCGGTCGACCGGGTCGGACGTGGCGGCGCGGCGCGGCGCCTCCTCCCCGGCCGCGACGTAGGTGTGGTCGTAGTGCGCCATCAGGACGTCCCGGGCCGCCATCAGGTTCGGCGCCCAGTACTGCGCCTGCCCGTTCGGGCCCATCACCCGGTCGTAGCCGCCGATGCCGAAGTTGTCCTCGGCGGACACGCCGCCGGAGAAGTCCAGCGACTGCTTGCCGGTGAGCACCATCGCCGAGTCCGGCGTCATGACGAGGACGCCCTTGGTGTGCATGAGCATCGTCGCCTCGGCGTTCCAGTACGGCTGCGCGCCGACGTTGATGCCCGCGACCACGACGTTGATCTCGCCGCCGTCCTGGGTGAACTCGACGATCCGCTTCAGCGCCGCCGCCACCCAGTCCATGTTCTCGGTGCCGGACTCCATGGAGATCCGGGCGCCGGCGGACAGCGCGTACCACTCCAGCGGCACCCGCATCCGCTCGGCCAGGTCGAGCGCGGCGATCACGCGGCGGCACTCCGGCTCCGACAGCGCGCCGAGCGCCTTCGTCGGGTCGCCGAGCAGCACGACCCGGGTGACGCCCTCCGGGTGCCGCTCGGTCGGCGTGGTGACGACGCCCGCGACGATCGCCGCGGTGTTGCCCCCCTTCGGCCGGTCGACCGGCACCAGCGCGTGCCGCTCGTCCAGGTCGTGCTCGGCGAAGTCGCCGAGCAGCCCGGTCAGCTCGTACGGGTAGACGGTGTTGCGGCTGCGGGCGCGCAGCACCTTCTGCCGGTAGCCGTCGACCGGCTCGATCGGCGCGTCGGACGGCTCGCCGACGGTCAGCGTGGTGCCGCCGGCGGCGTCGAAGGAGATCCGCACGGCGACCTTGGACAGCTCGCCGGTCTCCCGGTCGCGGCGCCGCGCGATGAACTCGATCTCCTCCAGCCCGGCGCCCGCGGCCGTCGGCAGCGTGCGCTCGACGAGCATCTCCAGCTCCGCGCGGGTGAGGTCGCTCGGCGGCCAGACGTAGATCACGATCCGGTTGGTGGGCAGCCGCTTCTTCGACGGCCGCCGCTCCTGGGCGCGGCGGATCGAGTCCAGGCAGGTGGCGAGGGTGAACTCGGCCGTCGGCAGCGTGCGCAGGTTGCCGTCGTTGTCGCGCAGCTCGGTCAGGTCGCGGACCTGCGCGAACGCCACGAGGCGGTCGTCGGACGGGTTCTCCCGCGCCACGCACTGGAAGAGGTAGACCTCCTCGTCGGACGAGGGCAGCCGCGTCAGGTCGAACTTGCGCAGCCGCTCCAGCCGCATCCGCTCGGCGATGTAGGGGTGCAGGCCCCGGATCAGCCGCTCCTCGGCCATCCCGGCGGCCGACGGGCGGAACGTGAAGTGGTGGTGCATCACCGCGCCGCGGCTGCCCGCGACGGTGGCGGTGAGCCTGCGGACCCGGTCGGGCAGCGGATGGGCGGCGACGACCTCGTGCAGCGCGGCGGCCATCGCGTCGAAGTCCTCCGGCTGGTTCTCCCAGGAGAGGTAGATGTCGGCGTCGATGGCGGCGTCGCCGTCCGCGAGCTCGGCGAGGCCGCGCAGCGCGCCGCCGAACGCCTCGAAGCCCACCGCGGCGGACGCGAGGCAGGAGCCCGCGCGCTCGGCGACGACGAACGTGCAGCCACCGACCTCGCTGGTGCGGACGCCGGTCAGCCCCTTGTTGCCGTAGTACCGCCGGGTCAGCACCTCCAGCATGACCGTGTTGTCCGGGTCGCCGCGGTCGAGGCGCTGGCCGAGCAGCCGCACGAGCGGCTCGGTGCTGCGCACCATCTCGGCGATGCGCTCGGTGCGGTCGGGCACGTCCGGCTGGAGGTCGAGCAGCCGCAGGTGCCGGCGGACGTCGGCGTACACGCGGGCGCGGTTGCGGCGCAGCAGCGGCTGGGCGTACCAGGCGAACACCACGCCGCACGCGAGGTCGTAGACCACCGGGAAGCGGACCTGCGCCGCGGCGATCAGCCGCTCCAGCGCGAGGCCGGCGGGCTCGCGCAGCGCCTCGGCGGGCGGCGGCTCCCGCAGCCACGCGCCGAGCAGCGCGGTGATCGCCGCCGCGTCCGCGGACGCGCGCTGCTGGGCGAGGAAGATCCGGAAGACGGCGGCCTCCAGCGCGGGGGAGCGCTCCAGCTCGGTGACGCCGTAGTGCCCGAGCGCCTTGGCGAGCGCGGCCTGGTAGGCCGCCGGCAGCCCGGCCCGCTCGACGTCCAGGCTCTGCAGGTAGGTGTGGAAGTACTCGCGGGCGCTGTGCACGTGGCCGCCGTCGCCCGCGTCGCCGCCGCCCGCCGGCCGGTCGCGGCTCAGCTCGGCGAGGTCGGCGAACACGTCGATGAGCGCGAGCTCCGCCTCCAGCGGCCGGTGGCCCTCGGCGGCGGCGGCGCGGCGCGCGGCGAGGTAGTCGTCGAGGACGCGGCGCTCGTCGTGCGGGTCGACGTCGAAGCCGAGCAGCAGGCTGCGCAGGTCCTCCCGGCCGCGCGCGGCGCGCTCCCGCGCCGGGACGGTGCCGGGCGCGGCGGGCAGGTCCAGCTCGACGGCGCCCGCGGACGCGGCCTCCTCGGCGGCGCCGTCGGCGAGCGGCTCCAGCCGCAGCAGCGGCGCGCCGGTCTCCACCTGGCTGCCCACGGACACGACGCACTCCTTGAGCCGCGCCCGGAACGGCGCCCGCAGCACCGTCTCCATCTTCATGCTCTCCAGCACCAGCACCGGCGCGCCCGCCTCGACCTCGGCGCCCGGCTCCAGCGGCGTGGCGACGACCAGCGCGGGCGCGGGGGAGCGGACGACGCCGCCCTCGTCCCGGCTGACGCGGTGCGTCACCCCGTCCACCTCGACCAGGTGGACCGGCCCGTGCGTGCCGGTGAGCAGCCGGTACCGGGTGCCGTTGACGACGATCTGCCCGCTGTGCCGGTCGTGGCGGTCGAGTTCGACGTCGGCGGTGCGGACGTCCTCGCCCGCCTCGATGCCGACGCGGAACCGCCGCGCGCCGACCCGCGCGACCCGCACGCGGTACCCGGCGCCGCGCAGCTTGAGGTCGAGCGGCCGGCCGCTCTCGTGCCGCACCTGCGGGCGCCCGCCGGACGCGGTCGCCAGCAGCCGCCGCCGCGCGGCGCGCTCGCCGTCCTCGTACGCCTCGATCGCGGCGGCGGCGAGCGCGACGGCGGAGTGCCGGTGGGAGACCAGCCCGCCCTCGGCGCGGACGCGGTCGATCCAGCCGGTGTCGGCGCTCGCGCCGATCACCTCGGGCCGGTCCAGCAGGTCGAGCACGAAGCTCTTGTTCGTCGCGCCGCCCTCGATGATCACCGTGGTCTGCGCCATCGCGCGGCGCAGCCGGCCGAGCGCCTCGTCCCGGTCCCGGCCGTAGGCGATGATCTTGGCGATCATCGAGTCGAAGTCGGCGGGGATGGTGTCGCCCTCGCGGACGCCGGTGTCGACCCGGACGCCCGGCCCGGCGGGCAGGACCAGCCGGGCGATGCGGCCGGGGGCGGGCGCGAAGTCGCGGTCGGGGTCCTCGGCGTTCAGCCGGGCCTCGATGGCGTGCCCGCGCTCCTGCGGCGGCGGGCCCTCCAGCCGGCCGCCGGCCGCCACGTGCAGCTGCGCCCGGACCAGGTCGAACCCGGTGGTGGACTCGGTGATCGGGTGCTCGACCTGCAGCCGGGTGTTGACCTCCAGGAACGCGAACAGCCGGTCGCCGGGGTGGTAGAGGAACTCGACGGTCGCCGCGCCCCGGTAGCCGACCGCGACGGCGAGCCGCTCGGCCGACGCCTTCAGCTCGGCGGCCTGCTCGGCGCTCAGCACCGGCGACGCCGACTCCTCGATGACCTTCTGGTTGCGGCGCTGCACCGAGCAGTCGCGGACGCCGAGCGCCCACGCCGTGCCCTGGCCGTCGGCGATCACCTGGACCTCGACGTGCCGGGCCCCGGTGACCAGGCGCTCCAGGAACACCACGCCGCTGCCGAACGCCCGCGCGGCCTCCTGGCTGGTGCGCTCGTAGGCGTCCGCCAGCTCGTCCTCGTTCGTGATCACGCGGATGCCGCGCCCGCCGCCGCCCGCGGTCGCCTTCAGCATCAGCGGGTAGCCGATCCGGGCCGCCGACGCCAGCGCCTCGTCCAGCGTCGCGACCGCGCCGCGGCTCCACGGCGCCACCGGCACGCCGACCTCCTCGGCGATCAGCTTCGCGCCGATCTTGTCGCCGAGCTTGCGCATGGCGTCCGGGCTCGGGCCGATGAAGGTGACGCCGATCCTCTCGCACAGCTCGGCGAACGCCGGGTCCTCGGCGACGAAGCCCCAGCCGACCCACGCCGCGTCCGCCCCGGTCTCGACCAGCGCGCGCTCCAGCACCTCCAGGTCGAGGTACGGGCGCGCCGACGCGGGACCGAGGTCGTGGGAGAGGTCGGCCTCGCGGACGAACGTGGCGGCGCGGTCGACGTCGGTGTACAGGGCGACCGTCTCGATCCTTGCGCCGGTCTCCGCCGAAAGGGCCCGGACGGCATGGATGAGCCGCATGGCGGCCTCACCGCGGTTGACGATGGCGACACGACTGAACACCGACCGAGCCCTCCTGTTGACCACGCCGCGTGACGGCGGCCCCGACGGTGCCACCTTTCCGCCTACCGGCCCGTAGCGCCATGTCGCAGACATCGCACGCTGAGCGCCGAGAGTTGTGGGAATCGTGCAAAGCCGCGCTCACCCCGGGATGCGGGCGGCGATCACGGCGATGTCGTCGGTGCCGGTGGTGGGCAGGCCGGTGAGGATGCCGTCGCAGAAGGCCGGCAGGGGAGCGGCGGCCAGCTCGGACGCCTTGCGCCGGAGCCGGGCGAGGCCCACCTCCAGGTTCTCGCCCGGGTGCTCGACCAGGCCGTCGGTGTAGAGCAGGAGGGTGGAGCGGGGCGGCAGGGGCTCCACGGCGCTGAGGTAGGTCTGGTCGACGAGGAGGCCGAGGAGCGGGTTGACGGCCTCGTCCAGCAGGCGGGCGCCGGCGCCGGGGGCGACCAGGACCGGCGGCGGGTGCCCGGCCACCGCGAAGTTGAGCAGCCGCCCGCCCTCCTCGGTCTCCTCGATGCGGGCGAGGACGCAGGTGGCCGTGCTCTCGGGCGCCAGCGCCTCCATCGCGATGTTCAGCCGGCGCAGGATGTCGCCCGGCGGCTCCTGGCGGTCGACCGCCAGCCCCCGCAGCATGTTGCGGAGCTGGCTCATCCCGACGGCCGCGGCCAGGTCGTGCCCGGCCACGTCCCCGATGACCAGCACGGTGGCGCCGTCGCGGAGCACGAACGAGTCGTACCAGTCGCCGCCGACGTCGGCCGCGGCCGGGCTGGCGCGGTACCGGGCGACGATGTCGAGGCCGGCGACCTCGGGCGGGTCCGCAAGGAGGCTGTGCTGCAGCGCGAGCGCCACCCGCTGGGTGCGCTGGTAGCGCATGGCGGTGCTCAGCGCGTCGTGCGCGTGGTCGAACATCTGCCCGATCAGGTCGACGTCGTCGTCGCTCATCGGGGGCCGGTCGCCGCAGGCGGACGCGGTCACCACCGCGGCGACGGCGCCGTCCACGATCACCGGCAGCAGGACCATGCTGTGGGCGCCCGCGTCGGCCATCCACTGCGCGGTGCTCGCGGGCAGCAGGTCCATCGGCGGCCGCCCGGGCGGGAACGTGCGGCGCAGCGGGCGCCGCCGCCGCAGCGCCGCCATGAACCCGCTGTCGGAGGCGAACCACTCCTCGCCGAGCGGGATCCTGCCCGCCAGACCGGACCGCGCGGCGGTGGCGATGCGGCGCACGAGGACCGGGGCGTTCGCGGGGCGCTCGGTGAACTCCGGCAGCAGGTGCACGCCGCAGCCGTCGGCGAGGGCCGGGACGAGCACGTCCGCGAGGGCGCCGAGCATCTCCCGCAGGCCGGTGTGCTCGGCGGTCGCGACGGCGGCGCGGCCGAGCAGCTCCCGCCGTCGCTGCCGCCGCCAGCGCTGCTCCACGTCGGTGCAGGTGCCCACCCACTCGGTGACCTCGCCGCCCTCGTACACCGGCGCGGCGTTCACCTCGAAATGCCGGTAGTCGCCCTCGACGGTGCGCAGCCGGTAGACGTGCCGCCAGGGGTCGGCCGAGCGCCGCGCCTCCTCCCACGACCGCCGGGTGGGCTCGCGGTCCTCGGGATGCAGCGCCCCCAGCCAGCCCGTGCCCCGGAACTCCTCCCAGCCCTGCCCGGTCACCCGCTCCCAGCCGGGGCTCGGCTCGATGGGCTCGCCGTCCGTCCCGGTCACCCACACGATCTCCGCGCTCACCTGGACGAGGCTCTGGAACCGGTGCAGCAGCCGGCGCCGCGTCTCGGCCATGTCGCCGGCCCGCCGGGCCGCGATGACCTGCTCGGTGACCTCCGCGGCGACCGCCAGCACCCCGGGCTCGCCGTCCTCGAACCGGGAGAGGCTGAAGGAGAAGAAGCGCTCCCGGCGGCCGGTGCCGGGGAAGGCGAGGCGCACCGGCGCATCGGTGACGTTGACCGTCCGACCGGTGGCCAGCACGCCGTCGAACAGGTCGAGGTAGTCCTGCTGCATCAGGTCGCCGAACGCCTCCCGGATCGGCGTCCCGAGCGGGCGGTCCCCGAAGGTCGCGCGGTAGGCGGTGTTGGTGTAGACGAGTCGGTGGTCCCGGCCGCGCGTCACCAGCACGCCGACCGGCGCGAGGTCGAAGACCTGCAGCGTCGGCCTGGCCGGCCCCTCCTCCCGGGCGTCGTCCATGGTCCCCCCGTCGGCCGGCCGTCCTCCTGATCGCCGTACCCCGGGAATCGGCCGGTTATGTGACCTGCCCGTTCTCTCACGCGGGCGGGGGCGCCATAGTGGCAGCACCGGAGTCGCGAGACGCGAAACGAGGCGCGGATGAGCATGACCGCGGGCCGGGGCGCCCGCCCGCCGGGGCGGCGGCGGCCCGATGTCCTGGTGGTGGGCGCGGGCGCGGCGGGGGCCGCGCTGGCGGCGCGGCTCAGCGCCGACCCCGGCCGCCGGGTCCTGGTGGCCGAGGCCGGGCCGGTGCCCCGGGACGCCTCCGGTTTCGCCGCCGACCTGCTCGACGCCCGGCTCGTCCCCGGCGCGCGGCCGGGGCACCCCGCCGTCCGGGCGTACCCGGCGCGGCTGGTGCCGGGCACGTCCTACCTCGCGGTGCGGGGGCGGATCCTCGGGGGCTCGACGTCGGTCAACGGCGGCTACTTCGTCCGGGCGCGGCGCGCGGACTTCGCGCGCTGGTCGGACGCCGCGGGCGATCCCGCCTGGTCGTACGAGCGGGTGCTGCCGCTCCTGCGCCGCCTGGAGACCGACCTCGACCTCGGGCCGGGACCGGAGCACGGCGGCGACGGCCCGGTCCCCGTCCGCCGGACCGGTCTGGGGCATCCGGCGGCGGCCGCGTTCCAGGCCGCCGCCCGCGAACTCGGGCACCCGGACGAGCCGGACAAGAACGCCCAGGATCCGCCGGGGTTCGGCCCGGTCCCGTCGAACACGGTGGACGGGCGGCGGATCAACACCGGCATCGCGTACCTGCTGGGGGCCGCGGCCGGCAGGCCCAATCTCACCGTGCTGGGGGACTGCTCGGTGCGGTCCGTGGCCGTCAGCGGAGGACGCGCCTCGGGCGTGGTCGCCGACCATGCCGGCCGGCGGACGGTCCTGGAAGCCGGCGAGATCGTCCTCGCCGCCGGTTCCCTCGCCACCCCGCACCTGCTGCACCTGTCGGGGATCGGCCCGGCGGCGGACCTGGAGCGCGCCGGCATCACCGTCGTCCACGACCTGCCGGCGGTGGGCGCGCGGCTCAGCGACCATCCGCAGGTCGTCGTGGAGTGGGCGCCCCGGCGCCCGATGGACGGGCCCTCCGGTTCCTGGCTCGGCGGCGCCCTGCACGTGTCGTCGTCGTCCGGCGGCGATGCCGGCGATCTGGAGATCCTCCAGTCGCTCGTGCCGATCGCGGGCCTGATCGCGGGCGTCCCGAGCGTTCCGGGCGCGCCGCTGCCCTTCCTCGTCTCGGCGCAGACCCCCCGGACGAGCGGCACCCTGCGCACGGTCTCGCCCGACGCCGGGGTCCCGCCCCGGATCGACTACGGCTACCTGAGCACGGACGGCGACCGGCGCCGGATGCGCGAGGCCGTCCGGGCGACCGCGGCGATCCTGGCCGCCGACGCCTTCGGCGAGGTGAGCGGCGGCCCGGCGGACACGGTGCCGCTGGACGACGACCGCCTCCTGGACGCCTGGATCCGCGGGCGCATCGGGACGTCCCAGCACACCTGCGGCACCGTGCCGATGGGCCCGTCCGGCGCGGTCGACGCGCAGGGCCGCGTGCACGGCCTGGCCGGGCTCCGGGTCGCCGACACCTCGATCCTGCCGACCGCCCCGCTGCGCGGCCCGGCGGCCACCGCCGTCCTCGTCGGCGAGCTCCTCGCCGACGCGCTCGCCGCCGGATCTTGACGGCGGGTGCGGAGGGGTTTACCGTCCGCACGGGGTCGTTCGGGGGCCTGGCGTCCGGAGGCCGCGCGATGACACAACGGGTCCGGGTCCGTGCCACCCCGGCGCTCGGCCGGGCCGACGTGCTCGGCGGCGTCCGCGACCACCTCGCCGCGGGCGGCGGCGTCGTGCTGACCGGGCCCGTCGGCATCGGGAAGTCCACGCTGTTCGCCACGCTGGCGGCCGAGCACGCCGCGGCCGGCTACCGGATCTTCGCCTGCTGCCCCGCCGAGACCGAGCACCGGCTGCCGTTCCTCGGCCTCATCGACCTGATCTCGCAGGTCGCCGACGAGGTCATCGACCGCCTTCCGGATCCCGAGCGCCATGCCCTGCGCTCCGCCCTGCTCCTGCAGGACGTCCCGACCGGGGAGCGCGACCTGCTGTGCCTGCGGCTCGGCCTGCTGCACGCCTTCCGGACGCTGTGCGCCGACCGGCCCGGGCTGGTGCTGATCGACGACGCCCAGTGGCTGGACCGCCCGACCGGGGAGCTGCTCGCGTTCGTGGCGCGCCGCGCCGCCCGGCTCGCGCCCCCGCTCCGGATGGTCGCCTCCGTGCGGCCCGAGCCCGGCCCCGGCGGACCGGGGGAGGACGGCGGGAGCTGGCGGGACGCGTCCGCCCTGTGCCCGAAGCCGGTGCTGACCGTCCGGGTGCCGCCCATGTCGGTGCCGGAGCTGGCCGTGCTGCTGGGCGACCGGTTCGGCCGGTCCTGGCCGCGGACGCAGCTCACCCGGATCCACGAGGTGAGCGGCGGCAACCCGTTCTTCGCGGTGGAACTGGCGCGCAGCGTGCTGGAGAACCCGCAGAGCGACGAGCTGCTCATCCCGCAGAGCCTGTCGGTGCTGATCCGCAAGCGGGTCGCGGCGCTGTCCCCGGCCACCCGCGAGGCGCTGCTGGTGGCGAGCGCGGCGAGCCGGCCGTCGGTCGAGCTGCTGCGCCGGACGGGGCGCGGCGGCCTCGCGGAGGCCGAGCGGCGGGGCATCGTCGACGTCGACGCGAGCGGGAAGATCCGGTTCACCCACCCGCTGCTGTCGGCCGTCATCTACGCGGAGGCCGAGTCCACCGAGCGGAAGGCGGTGCACCGGGCGCTCTCCCAGGCCGTCCGCGACCCGGTGGAACGCGCCCTGCACCTGGCCCGGCTGACGTCGGGGCGGGACCGGCGGATCGCCGACACGCTGGACGGGGCCGCGGCGGTCGCGCGCCGCCGCGGCGGCATGTCCACCGCCGCGCACCTCGGCGAGCTGGCCGCCGACCGCACCCCCGAGGCGGCGCGCGGCACCGCGGTCGCCCGGCGGCTCCGCGCCGCCGAGGACGCCGTCGCGGCGGGCGACTACCCGCTGGCCAGGCGGCTCGCCCGGCTCGTCCTGGAGATGACGGTGCGGCCGGAGGAGCGGGTCCGCGCCTGGATCGTGGTGCTCGACTCCTCCGGCCAGGCGCTCGCCGAGGTGGAGGAGGTCTTCCCCAAGGCGATGGAGGACGCGCGCGGCGAGCCGCTGCTGCTCGCGCCGCTGCACTACCGGCTGAGCTGGCGGGCGTGGATGGTGCGGGGCTCGGCGCGGGCCGCGCACGTGCACGCCCGCCGCTCCGCCGAGCTGGCCGCCCTCGCGGGGGACCGCAGGACGGAGCTGTTCGCCCTGTCCAAGCAGGCGAACATCGAGCTGTTCCTCGGCCATCCGGACGCCGAGCGGACGCTGCGCCGGGCGCTGGCCGAGCCGCAGGAGCCGCAGGTGATGTGGCACCACAACGGCCCCGTCTACCTCAAGCACCGCCACCACCTGATGCACGACCGGGTGAACGAGGCCCGCGCGGAGTTACGGGCGCTGATCTACGGCGTCCGCCAGCGCGGCGTGGTCGAGAGCCTGTGCATGTGCCTGTACTGCATGGCCCAGGTGGAGATCTACCAGGGCCGCTGCCGGCATGCGCTCGCCCTGGCCCGGCAGAGCCTGGACCTGGCCGAGGACTCCGGGCTGAGCCAGGGCCCGTCCTGGTACGCGCTCGCGCTTGCGGAGGCGGCCGGCGGCGACCTCGGCCGCGCGCTGTCGGCCGCCGAGCAGGCCGTCCAGCACAGCGCCGACGACGGCGACCAGCTGTTCCTGCCGCGCGCGCTGCACGCCGAGGGGCTCGTCCGGTGGCAGTTCGGCGACGCGGCCGCGGCGGCGCGGGTGCTCGGCCAGGTCCGCGCGCTGGAGACCGCGCAGGGGCTCGGCGACCCGTCGCTGCGCCGCTGGCACGCCGACCTCGCGGACGCCCTCGTCGCCGTCGGCCGCGTCGCGGAGGCCGCCGCCCTGGTGGCCGAGACGAGGGCGCGGGCGGCGCGGCTCGGGCGGCGCGGCGTCCTCGCCGTGCTGGAGCGGTCCGCCGCGCTCGTGCGCGCGGCCGAGGGCGACCCCGGCGCCGCCGAGGACGGCCTGGTCCGCGCGGCGGACCTGCTCCAGGCCCTGCCCTACCGGCTGGAGGAGGGCCGGGCCTGGCTGGAGCTCGGCATGCTCCGCGCCCGGCGGGACGACCCGGCGCACGGCCGCGCCGACCTGCTGCGCGCGCGCCGCGTCTTCGCCAAGGCCGAGGCCAAGCCCTGGCTGGCCCGCACCCAGGCCGAACTCCAGCGGCTCGACCGCGAGGCACCGCTCCGGCGGGCGTCCGGCGACGACGCGCTGGGCGTGCTGTCCGACGTCGAGCGCAGGGTCGCCGTCCTGGTCGCCGAGGGCGCCACCAACCGGGAGATCGCCGCGCGCCTGTTCCTCAGCACCAAGACGGTGGAGGCCGCCCTCACCCGGACGTTCCGCAAGCTCGGCGTCCGCTCCCGGGTGGACGTCGCGCGGCTCGCCGTCTCCGGCCGCTGAGGCCCGCGAACCCCCACACATACCCCCACGCATAGGGATATCCCTATGCATTCCTCAGCAGGCTTTTTCGGCGGCCGGTACCTCCTCAGACTCGCGCATATCCACCCCCGTCACCACGGGCTCCCCTTCTCAGTGGTGAAAGGACATCCATCCCCATGTCCCAACGGACCCTCGCGATCGCCACGTCGGCGGCGGCAGTCGTCGCGCTGACCGGCGTCGCCCTCGCCCAGCCGGCCGCGGCCACCCCGCAGGCCCCGCCCCATCCCCGCCTACCCGCCGGGCACTCCGCGTTCACGGACGCGCCCTTCACGCTCGATCCGTCGCCGTCCGTCCGCAAGCGGGCCGTCGGCAAGGCCAAGGAGGCCCTCGCCGCGCATCCCGGGCGCGCGCACCGCGCCGGCGGGCAGGAGTTCACGGTCCGGTCGGTCGCCGTCGACCGCGACGGCTCGGCCGACGTCCGGTTCGACCGCACCTACCGCGGGCTTCCCGTCTACGGCGGGGACCTCGTCGTCCACCTCAAGCCGAACGGCTCCTACCAGGGGCTGGAGACCGCGTCCGAGACCTCCGGCGCGATCGGGACGACGCCGTCGGTGCGCGCCTCGGCCGCCGCGAGACTCGCCCGCAAGCAGCTGAAGGGCACGGTGTCGTCCGTGTCGAAGCCGAAGCTGGCGATCACGGTGCGGGGCCGGTCGGCCACGCTCGTGTGGCAGACCGTCGTGACCGGCGTCCGCGCCGACCGGACGCCCAGCAAGCTGCACGTGATGGTGGACGCGCGGAAGGGCAGCGTCGTCCAGAGCAATGACGAAGTCCACACGTTCGTGCCGTCCGGAGTCCGGTCGGCCCCCGCCACCGCGGCCGCCACGCGGACCGCGCTGACCCAGGGCAGCGGCCACGGCATCTACGTCGGCACCGTCAACCTGGACCTGACGCAGTCCGGCAGCACCTGGACGATGCGGGACCCGTCGCACGGCAACGGGTACACCACCAACCTGAACCACGCCACGTCCGGGACAGGCACCGTCTTCAGCAACTCCACCGGCGTTTTCGGGAACGGCAGCAACTCCGATCCCGCCTCGGCCGGGGTGGACGCCCACTACGGCGCCGCCATGACGTACGACTACTTCAAGAACGTCCACGACCGGAACGGCATCTTCGGCGACGGCCAGGGCGTCCCGTCCCGCACGCACTACGGCAACGCCTACGTCAACGCCTTCTGGGACGGCTCCCAGATGACCTACGGCGACGGTGAGAACAACGCCAGGCCGCTGGTCGAGATCGACGTCGCCGGGCACGAGATGAGCCACGGCGTGAGCGGCGCCATCGTCGGCTGGGGCGAGAACGGCGAGACCGGCGGGATGAACGAGGGCACGAGCGACATCTTCGGGACGATGGTGGAGTTCTACGCCAACAATCCGGTCGACACGCCCGACTACACCATGGGCGAGCTGATCGACATCTTCGGCAACGGCGACCCGCTGCGCTACATGTACAACCCGTCGCTGGACGGCCAGTCGCCGAACTGCTGGGACAGCGGCAACGGCGGCCTGGACCCGCACTACTCCATGGGCCCGCTGAACCACTGGTTCTTCCTGACCGCGGTCGGCAGCGGCGACCACGGGTACGGCAACAGCCCGACCTGCAACAACTCCATGGTCACCGGGATCGGCAACGACAAGGCCGCCAAGATCTGGTTCAAGGCCCTCGCGTCCTACGCCAACAGCAACGAGGACTACGCCGACGCGCGCGTCGACTCGCTGAAGGCGGCGGCCGACCTGTACGGCACCCACTGCACCGAGTACAACACCGTGATGGCCGCGTGGGCGGCCGTCAGCGTCACCGGCTCGGACCCGGTGCCGGGAACCTGCCCCGGCCAGGGCGGCGCCCCGGTCGTCACCAGCCCCGGCAACCAGAGCACCACGGTCGGGACGGCGGTCAACCTGCCCGTCTACGCCAGCGACCCGAACGGGCAGACGTTGTCCTACGGTGCGACCGGGCTGCCGGCCGGGCTGTCGATCAACGCGTCCAGCGGTGTGATCTCCGGCACGCCGACCACGGCGGGCACGAGCACCGTCACGGTCACCGCGACGAACACCTCCGGCCTCTCCGGCACGGCCACCTTCACCTGGACGGTCAACCCGCCCGGCGGAGGCTGCTCCTCGCCGGGCAACAAGGTCTCCAACGGCGGGTTCGAGAGCGGCACGTCGCCGTGGACGACGACGTCCGGTGTGGTGTCGTCCAACAGCGACGGTGAAAGCGCCCACTCCGGGACGCACTACGCCTGGCTCGACGGCTACGGCAGGTCGCACACGGACTCCGCGACCCAGTCGGTGACGATCCCCGCCGGATGCAAGGCGACCCTCACCTTCTACGTGCACATCGACACCGCGGAGACCACCGGTGTCACGGCCTACGACAACCTCACCGTGAAGATCGGCGGTAGCACCGTCGCGACCTACTCCAACCTCGACGCCAACTCCGGGTACGTCCAGAAGAGCGTCGACGCGTCCGCCTATGCGGGCAGGACCGTCACGCTCTCGTTCTCCGGCACGGAGGACGCGGCCCTGTACACGAGCTTCGTCGTCGACGACGTCGCCGTGAACGCGAGCTGACGGACACACCCCGCCGCCGGCCCTCACCCGGGGGCCGGCGGCGGCCGTGTTCCCGCAGGTGTGGCACCGCCCCTGCCGGGCAGCCTGGACGGAATGGAGCCGCTGCTGACGTTCGGGCACGGGACCGCGGGCCGGGAGGAACTGGCCGCCCTCCTCGGCGGCGCCGGGGTGCGGTCCGTGGTCGACGTGCGCACCGCGCCCGGCAGCCGCCGCAACCCGGACGTGCGGCGCGACGCCCTGGAGGAGTGGCTCCCGGCCGCGGGCATCGGCTACCGGTGGGACAAGCGGCTCGGCGGCTTCCGCCGGGCCGCGCCCGACTCGCCCGACACGTTCTGGCGCAACGACTCCTTCCGCGGATACGCCGGTCACACCCGCGACCCCGACTTCGCGGCCGCCATGGACGATCTCCTGCCCGAGGCCGAGGGGACCCGCACGGCCGTCATGTGCAGCGAATCGGTGTGGTGGCGCTGCCACCGCCGGCTCATCGCCGACTTCGCCGTGCTGGCGCGCGGCCGTCCGGTCCTCCACCTCGCCCATGACGGCCGCCTCACCGAGCATCCGCCGACCCCGGGGGCGCGGCTGCGCGACGACGGGTTGCTCGTCTATGACGGAGAGTGACGCCCGGCGCCCCGGCGGGCCCGCGGACTCCCGGGGCACGGGAGTCCAGGGGGCCGGCCAGTGCCCGACCCTGGTGCCCCCGCGGCCCGGGGCCGTGACAGTGGTCGGTATCGGCTCGCGGCGGACGGGGCCTCCGGGAAGAAGTTCGGCGGAGCCGTCACAGGGCGCCCGGCCGCCCTGTCCTTGATGGCGACCGGGCGGCAGGGGCGCCCCGGCGGACACAGGAGGGAACAGAGATGAAGATCGTGGTCATCGGCGGTACCGGCCTGATCGGCTCCAAGCTCGTGGCGAACCTCGGCGAGCAGGGCCACGAGGCGGTCGCGGCGTCGCCGAACACCGGGGTGAACACCCTGACCGGCGAGGGGCTGGCGGACGTCCTGACCGGGGCGTCGGTGGTGATCGACGTGGCGAACTCGCCGTCGTTCGAGGACGCCGCCGTGCTGGAGTTCTTCGAGACCTCGACCGGCAACCTGCTCGCCGCCGAGGAGAAGGCGGGCGTCGGGCACCATGTCGGGCTGTCGATCGTGGGCACCGACCGGCCGCCGGTCCGCGGCTACTTCCGGGCGAAGAACGTCCAGGAGAACCTGATCGCGGCGTCGCCGGTCCCGTACTCGATCGTGCACGCCACGCAGTTCTTCGAGTTCACCCGGGGCATCGCCGACGACGCCACGGACGGGAGCACCGTCCGGATGGCGCCGGTCCTGTACCAGCCGATGGCCGGCGACGACGTCGCCGCGCAGGTCGGGAAGGTCGCCGCGGCCGCGCCGCTGAACGGCCGGGTCGAGATCGCGGGGCCGGAACGGTTCCGCATGGACGAGTTCTTCCGCGACGCGCTGGCCTTCTGGAACGACCCCCGCGAGGTGGTCACCGACCCGCACGCGCACTACTTCGGCGCCGAGGTCGAGGAGCGGAGCCTCGTCCCGCTCGGCGACGCCGTCCTCGGCTCGATCCGCTACAGCGAGTGGCCGGGGCGCGTCCCGGCCGCCACGTAGCGCCGGGAGGACGGGGGGAGCGCCGTGACCGTGGCCGCGATGACCGCCGAGTTCGACGACGTCGCCCGCTGGACGGCGGAGGCGGTCGAGCTGCTCGGGCAGCGGCACGCGATCCCGGCCGCCTGCCGCGGCAGCGCGAGCCCGGCGGCGCTGGCCTGGCTGGGCGAGGCGTGCGAGCTCTCGCCCGGGGCGACGCTGCTGGACGTCGGCGCCGGGGCGGGCGGCCCGGCGGCCTGGGCGGCCCGGCGGTTCGGGGTCCGGCCGGTGCTGCTGGAGCGGATGCCGGCCGCGTGCCGGGCCGCCGCCCGGCTGTTCGGGCTCCCGGTGATCACCGCCGACGGCACCCGGATCCCGCTGCGGACCGGGTCGGTGGACGCCGCCTGGTGCCTCGGCGTGCTGGACACCGTCCGGGACAAGGCCGCGCTGCTCGGCGAGATCCGGCGCGTCGTGGCGCCGGGCGCGCCACTCGGGCTGCTGGTGGCCGTCGCGCGGACCCCGCTCGCGCTCGCCGCCCCCGCGGGCAACCACTTCCCCACCCAGCGCGAGCTCGCCGGGCTGCTGGACGGCGCGGGCTTCGACCTCGTCGAGCAGATCGACCGGCCCGACGGCGCGCCGCTGGCCTGGTCCCGCCGCGCCGAGCGGGTGGCCGCGGTCGTGGCCGCCCGGCACGGCGGCGACCGCGCGTACGCGCTGGCCGTCCACCAGGGCGAGCGCTTCTCCCGGCTGCTCGCCTCCGGGCAGCTGTCGATGCAGCTGATCCACGCCGCCGGCCGAGGCCCCGCGAGGGGAGACGAGCGTGAACCGTGACAGCACGCGCGGTAACCGGTGCCCGTACCCGTCTCCGACGGGCCGCCGTCCTACCCCGCCCTCGCCGCGGCCAGGGGCGGGGGGCGGTGCTTGGGATGCGGCGGCGGTTCCGATGAAATGGGGAGGCACACCAGACCCGTCCCCGGCAGGAGCCCCGCATGAGCCCCGACCCCGCCGCGCCGGCCGCGTCCGCACGATCGCGGGGAGCGCTCGTGCGGCTGCTGGTGCTGGCCGCGATCCTGCTGGGCCTGGGGGTGCTGGCGGCGCTGACCGGCGGCGCGCTGTGGGACGACGTCAGCGCCTGGGTCGAGTCGCTCGGCCTGTGGGGGCCGCTGGTGTTCGCGCTCTGCTACGTCCTGGCGGTGGCGGCGCTGGTGCCCGGCTCGGTGCTGAACGCCTCCGCCGGAGCGCTGTTCGGGGTCGGCGTCGGCAGCCTGGCGGTGCTCGCGGGCGCCACCGCGGGCGCGGCGCTCTCCTTCGGCCTCGCCAGGGCCCTCGGCCGCCCGGCGATGTCCCGGTACCTCGGGACCGGCCGGATCGCCCGCCTGGACGCGCTCCTGTCGCGGCGTGCCTTCGAGTCCGTCCTGGTCCTGCGGGTGGCGGGGGTGTTCCCGTTCGGCGCGGTGAACTACGGCGCCGGCGTGGCCGGCGTGCGCTTCGCCCCGTACCTCGCCGGAACCGCGCTCGGCATCGTGCCCGGCACACTCGTCTACACGGGCCTCGGCGACGCCCTGCGCGAACCCGGCTCCCCCCTGGTCTGGATCGCCCCGGCGGGCCTCATCGCCCTCAGCGCCTTCAGCTGGTGGCTGGCCCGCCTGGTCCGCTCCCGCACAACCCAAGACCACCCGACCCCCGAGAACACCCCCGCCGCCTGACGGGCGCCGGGCAGGCGGTCAGTCTTCGCTCCAGCCGTGTTTGCGGGCGAAGGACAGGAGGCTCTCGCGGAGCTTGACGAGGTGGGCGCCGGTGAGGTCCGGGACGGTGTCGAGGATCAGCTCGGTCAGCTCGATGCGGAGTTCCGTCGTGGTGAGGACGTCGCAGAGGGCCTCGTCGTCGGCGGAGGAGACGCGCCCGCCACCGCCGCCGGGGACGAGGCGGTCGCCGATGACGCTGACGTCGAACGCCTTCAGGCCCCGCTCACCGTCGATCAGCTCGTACTCGACCGACGTCCCGGTGGTGATGAGGCTCTTGTCGTCGTTCAGGTCGTTCACGTGGACGAAGACGTCGGGACCGCCCTCGTCGGGGGTGATGAACCCGTACCCGCGAACCTCGTCGAACCGCGCGATCCTGCCCACATGTACCACGACGACATCCTTCACCGAACGCATCTGCACCGTCTGCACCGGAATGCGCGGTGGGCTCCCCGGTCGCGCCACGTCGTTCCGGCCGTCTGCCCCCAGAGTAGCCAAGGAGCCGTCCGGCGTGCGGGAGGCCGATGCCGGGCGGCCCCGGCGTCCTAGCCGGACCGGTCCGGGCGGTAGGCGGCCAGGGCCGGCTCGCCGTGGTCGAGGTCGGCGGCGATCAGGTCGGCCAGGTGGGGGCCGAGCGTCATGCCGCTGTGGGTGACGGCGGTGTAGAGGCCGGGCAGGTGGGGGCCGGCCAGGGGGCGCCCGTCCAGCGGGAGCGGCCGGACGCAGCGCCGCACCGCCTCCAGGCGGGCGGTGAACCCGGGCAGGAGCGCGCGGGCGCGGCGGAGGAGTTCGGCGCCGCGGGCGTCGAGCTCGGCCGCCGGGGTGGCGAGGTCGGTGGCGTCGTCCAGGTCGGCGGCCTCCAGGACGAGGCCCTGCGACGGTGTCGGGCGCAAGTCGAGGCCGGGGGAGTGGACGACCCCGTTGACCAGGCCCGGCGCCGGGGTGGTGGTGGCTGTGAGGCCCGGCGCGGACGACCCGGGCGCCTCGGCGTCCACCACGGGGAGGGTGAGGCCGGCGGTGGCGAGGAGGGCGGGGCTGTGCCGGCCCGCCGCGCAGATCGTGAGGTCGGCGTCCAGGTCCTCGCCGGTGCCGAGCCGGACGCCGGTGACGCGCTCGCCGCGCAGGGTGAGCCGGGTCGCCGGGGCCCCGGTGACCAGCCGCGCTCCGCCCTCGCGGGCCCGTGCGGTGAGGGCCGCGACGGCGTCGGGGCCGTGCGCCCAGCCCTCCCCGGGGAAGTGGGCGATGACCGCCCCGGCCGCCGGGCGCAGGGACGGTTCGAGGCCGCGCAGCCGGTCGGCCGTGACCAGCGCGGCCGGGTAGCCGAGGGCGGACAGCCGGGCGACCCGCTCGGCGAGCCGGTCCCGGTCCGGGGCCGCGGCGGCCCAGGCGGTGTTGCCGGAGACGCGGAACCAGCCGGGGTCGCCGAACTCGCCCGCGAGGCGGCGCCAGGCGCCGAGGGCGGCGACGCGCAGCGAATGGTAGGCGGGGTCTTCCGGGTCGTTGGCGTTGAGCCAGGAGAAGCTCGCTCCGGAGGCGCCCGCGGCGGGCCGGTCCTGCTCGACCAGCGTCACCTCGGCGGCGTTCGCCCCGCCGGTGAGCCGGTCGGCGAGCGCGGCCCCGATGATCCCGCCGCCGACGATGAGGATGCGCACGCCCTCCAGCGTCGCATCTGCGGACCGGATCGTCAGCCGCGCCAGCCGAGCATTTCCTTGGCGGCGTCGGACATCATGCCGGGCTCCCAGACCGGGTCCCACACGAACTCGGTCTCGACGTCGTCGACGCCGGGCGCGCCCCACAGCGTGGTGCGGATCGTGTCCTCGAAGTAGTCGTTGAGCGGGCAGGCCGGGGTGGTCATAGTCATCCGGATGCGCGCCACGCCGTCGGCCACGCCGACGCCGTAGACGAGGCCGAGGTCGATGATGTTGACCCCGAGCTCGGGGTCCAGGACCTCGCGCAGCATCTCCCGGAGCAACTGCTCGTCGGGGGTGCCGGCGAGCCATGCCGTCATCGGCCGTCCCGTGGTCGCGGGCTCGCTCATGTCATCACGTCCTCTCCACACCTAGTTTTTACAGAGCCTGTTGTATAAAAACAAGGGAGAGCCGAGGAGTGAGGGAGAGGCCACATGGCGAGCGAGACGCTGGCGGCGGCGCTGGAGCGCGAGCACCGCGAGATCGACGAGGGGATCGAGGCGTTCACGGCGAGCGGCGGGCAGGAGACCGGGCCGCTCAAGCGCGCACTGGACGCGCTGCGCCGCCACATCTACCTCGAAGAGGAGTTCCTGTTCCCGCCGCTGCGGGAGGGCGGCCTGATGGCCCCGGTGTTCGTCATGCTGCGCGAGCACGGCGAGATCTGGCATGCGATGGACCGGCTGGAGGGCGCGCTCGGCGGCGAGGCCGGGCAGGCCGCCGCGCGCGAGCTGCTCGCCGTCCTGGAGCGGCACAACTCCAAGGAGGAGCCGATCCTCTACCCGCAGGCCGACGCGGTGCTGACGCCCGAGGCGGCCGACCGCCTGCGCGGGTTCCTCGCCTCCGGCCGCACCCCCGAGGGCTGGGTCTGCCAGGGCGCCGGCGTGTGAGGCACGGCGAAGGGGCCCGGTCGCAATGACCGGGCCCCTCTTTCCGCTGCTCAGGCGGCGGCGGTGCGGCCGATGCGGACCCGCCAGGTCTCCGGCCCCTCCTCCAGGTAGTCCCAGGTGAACTCGCCGTCGTGCTCGGCGGCGAACTGGTAGTACAGCGGCTTCGGGTCGTGGTCGTTGATGAGCACGAAGCCCTCCCCGGCGCCGAGGCCCGTCCACGTCTCGAAGATGAGCGTGTGGCGGCGCGCGGGGGCCTCGGAGCGGACGTCGAGCGGACGGTCCTCGGCGGTCATGGCGGTCTCCTTCGCGGTGTCGTGTCGTTCGCCCTCGGGCAGGCGGGCCAGGTAGTGCATGACGCCGTTGATGCGCTCGGCCTCGGCGGGATGCTCGCGGCGCAGCGCCGACCAGGCGTCGGCGGCGAGCCGGCTGGCCTGGTCGGGACGCCCCGCCTGCCCGAGCGCGCGGACCGCGCGCGAGAGCAGCCGGGTGAGCGCCGCCACCGGCTCCGGGGCCGCGGCGGGGCGGTCGGCCGTGGTCGTCGGACCCACCTCCCTCCGGGTTTGTCCAACCCTGAATTGTTTATACAAGGACAGTAGTGCAAAATAGGTTCCGCTATCAACGTCGCCGAGGAGACCAGCCGTGACCTACGTGATCGGTGAGCCGTGCATCGATGTGATGGACCGCGCCTGCGTGGACGAATGCCCCGTCGACTGCATCTACGAGGGCGAGCGCTCGCTCTACATCCACCCGGACGAGTGCGTCGACTGCGGCGCCTGCGAGCCGGTCTGCCCGGTCGAGGCGATCTACTACGAGGACGACCTGCCCGCCGCCCTGGAGCCCTACCGCGAGGACAACGCGCGGTTCTTCAGCGAGACGCTGCCCGGCCGCGACGCGCCGCTCGACACGCCCGGCGGCGCCACGAAGCTGGGCGCGATCGGCGTCGACACGCCCCTGGTCGCGTCCCAGCCGAAGCGCGAAGAGGCGGGCCGCCCCTGACCCCCGTGCGTCACGGGCGCTCGCGCGGCCGCGTGCGGGCGCGCGGCAGCGGGACGGGCGGACGGCCGGGAACGACCGTGTTGGAGACCGTCCCGATGCCCTCGACCGTGAGGGTGACGGTGTCGCCGGGCTTCAGCGGCGGCGGCTCCCGGCCGTCTCCGCGCCCCCAGAGTTCGGCGAGGCAGCCGCCGTTCCCGCACGTCCCGGACCCGAGGACGTCGCCGGACCGCAGCGCGGCGCCGCGCGAGGCGTAGGCGGCGAGGTCCTCGAACGGCCGGCCCATGTTGGAGAGCAGGTCGCGCCCGACGACCTCGCCGTTGACCTCGGCGGTCAGCGCGAGGCGCAGGAACCCGTCCTCGCAGCGCCACCGCCTCCCGGGTGGGCGGCGGGGCACCGGACACGGCGACGTCGAGGAGACCGGTCCCGGCGGGGAACGGCAGCAGGCGGTCGCCGTCGACCAGCCCGCTCCGGCGCGTCCCGCCGTGCAGGTATGCGGCGAGTCTCACGGTCACACCGGGGGCGCGACGAAGACGCCGCGGTCGGGGTCGTTGAACGACTCCTTCGCGATGAGTTCGTTCATCGGGTTGGCGGTGCCCCACTGGTCGGTGACGTCGAGGTCGGAGAAGTCGTACAGGTGCGGGTGCCAGGCGTCCTCGTCCAGAAGCTCCAGTTCGGTCGTGTACTCGACGGTGTTGCCGTGCGGGTCGAGGAAGTAGGAGAAGGTGTTGTCCCCGCCTTGTGGCGCCCCGGCCCCCAGATCATGCGGACGCCGGCGCGCAGCAGCCGCCCCGTCCCGTACATGTACTCGTCCAGGCCGCGCATCTCGAAGGAGATGTGGTGCAGCGACGTGTGCGGCCCCACCGCGATCGCCATGCTGTGGTGCTGCGGGTTGCAGCGCATGAAGTGCATGACCTCGCCCATGTGCGGGGACGCCGGCGTGTCCGACAGCGCGAAGCCCAGGTGCCGCTCGTACCAGGCGCGGGTCGCGCCGAGGCCGGGGGAGTTCAGCACGACGTGCGACAGCCGCACCGGCACCGCCTCGCGCTCCTCCAGCCTCCGGTGCGGGCGGACGGCGACGTCGGACGACACCTCGACCGTCCGCCCGTCGATGTCGAAGAACCGGAACCCGTACCCGCCGCCGGGCGTGGCCAGCCCCCCGGGCTCGCCGACCAGGCGGACGCCCGCCGCCCCGAGGCGTTCGGCGAGCGCGTCCACGTCGGCGGCGGAGGCGGCGCCGAACGAGACGAGGCCGAGGCGCTTCTCCCCGGCCTTCCGGAGCCGGACGATGTACTGCTCCGGCGACCCCTCGGCGGCCGGGAACGAGATGCCGGTGTCGCCGGCGACCTCCGTGAGGCCCCACACGCCGGCGTAGAACTCGCGCTGCCTCGCGTAGTCGGGGACGGCGAGGTCCACGTGCCGCAGATGGGTGATGAGCCGGTCGGGCATGTCACTCCTCGATGTCGAAGAGGGCGGCGGCGTTCCCGCCGCGCACGGCGTCCAGGTCCGGGCCGGGCGGGAGGGCGGCGCGCAGCCGGGCGAGGGGGTCGGGGACGCCCATGTCGAACGGGTGGTCCGACCCCAGGACGACCCGGGACGCGCCGACCGCGCCGATCAGCGCGCGCAGCGCGGCCGGCTCGTAGACGAGCGAGTCGAACCAGAGCCGCCGCAGGTAGGTGCTCGGCGGCTCGGCGCAGCCGCGCGCCTCGGGACGCATGCGCCACCCGTGGTCGGACCGCCCCAGGCAGGTGGGCAGGTAGCCGCCGCCGTGCGCCGCCAGGACGCGCAGCCCCGGATGGCGGTCCAGGACGCCGGAGAAGACGAGGTGCGACAGCGCGGCCGCGTTCTCCGCCGGCTGCCCGACGATGTTGGACAGGTAGAAGCGGTCGAGCCGCTCGTCCAGCGTGCAGCCGAACGGGTGCAGGAACACCACGGCGCCGGACTCCTCGGCCCGCGCCCAGAACGGCTCCAGCGCGGCGTCCGACAGTTCGAGCCCCGGCGCGTGCGAGGAGACCTCCACGCCGCGCAGCCCGAGGCCGAGCGCGTGGTCGAGCGCCTCGACGGCCAGGCCGGGGTGCTGGAGCGGGACGAGCCCGAGCCCGTACAGCCGCTCGGGCGCCCGCGCGATGTGCCCGGCGACGCCCTCGTTCGCGAGCCGGAACACCGTCCGGGCCAGGCCGGGCCCGGCCCAGTAGTGGTACTGGGACGGGGAGGGGCTGACGATCTGCACGTCCACGCCGGCGGCGTCCATGTTGGTCTTCACGGCCGCTCCGCGGCCATCGCCGCGATCCGCCCCATGAGGCCGGGGACGTCCGCGCCGGGGGACGGGTCCAGCTGCCACTCGCCGAGCTGCACCGACGCCTCGACGACCGCCTTCGCCCGCGCGAACCGCCGGTCCATGAACGCGTCGAACAGCGCCTGGTCGACGGCGCCGGCGGCCAGCAGCAGCTCGGCGAGGACGGACGCGTCCTCCAGGCACTGCGCCGCGCCCTGCGCGAGCGTGGGCGGGCAGGCGTGCGCCGCGTCGCCGACGAGCACGACGCGCCCCCGGTTCCCGGGACGGTCGACGAGCAGCGACTCGAACCACGTGTAGTTGATCCGGCCGGGGTCGGTGATGTCGGCGCGGATCTCCTCCCACGCCCCGCCGTATCCCTCGGCCGCTGGGTGTGGACGCGCCAGATGCCCATCCCGGTCGGCTTCGGCACGTCCTCGATGCCGATCAGGCCGCGCACGGCGGAGCGGATGCCGTCGGCGCCCACGACCAGGTCGTACTCGGCGGACGTCCCGTCGGACAGGTGCGCGGTGACCGAGGAGCCGCCGTCCGCGAGCGCGTCCGCGGTGAGCCCGTACCGGACCCGCGCGCCCGCGTCCCGCACCGCGTCCGCCAGGATCGCGGCCAGCTCGGGGCGGTTCATCCCGAGCGTCGCCGGCAGATCGGGGCCGCCCGTCCGGGCGTCGGGGATCTCGGCGATCAGCGCGCCGTCCGGCGCCCGCAGCCCGAGCACGTCGACCCCGAACCCGGCTGCCTCGACCCGGTCCCAGACCCAGAGGTCGCGCAGGACGCGCAGCGCGTTGCCCTGCAGCGTGATCCCGGACCCGAGCGCGACCGGCCCCGGCGCCGCCTCCGCGACGTCGACCTCGACCCCGCCCCGCGCCAGCAGGACGGCGAGCGCCGACCCGGCCGTGCCGCCGCCCACGATGAGAACCCTGCCTACCGATGGCATGCCGACCTCACTTCACCGCGATGGGGTTGACGGGGGAGCCGACCGCGCCGGTGACGGGCAGCGGCGCGGCGGTGAGCCAGAACTCGTGGACGCCGTCGCCGGCGCAGTCGCCCGCGAGGACGTCCAGGTCCCACATCTCGCCGACGAGCAGGCCGAGGTGGGGGATGACGACCTGGTGCAGCGGCTGGAACGCCGCGTCGAACTCGTTCGGGCGCACCTCGAAGCCCCACGTGTCGGTGGCGATGGCCGCGATCTCCGTCCGGTGGAGCCATCCGGCCGTGGTGAACGACAGGCCGGGTGCGGGGCCGCCCGCGTAGTCGCCCCAGCCGTCGCGGCGCGCGCGCGAGAACTGCCCTGTCCGGACGCAGACGATGTCGCCGCGCCCCACCGCGACACCGTGCGCGTCGATGGCGGCCTGCAAGTGCTCCTCGGTGATGGCGAACCCGTCGGGCAGTTCGCCGCCGTCCCCGATGACGCGGCCGACGTCCAGCAGGACGCCGCGCCCGGCGACGTGCGGCGCGAGATGCTCGATGCCGGTGACGAGGTCGCCCTCGGACGTGACGACCTTCTCCGCCGGACGCCCGTTCCACGCCTTCGCGTGGTCGAAGATGTGGCCGAGGCCGTCCCACTGGGTGGACCACTGGAGCGGCATGGCGATGACGTCGTCCTCGCCCCAGCGCCCCCAGTTGGAGTACGCGGCGGCGGCCTCGGTGATGGCGCCCTCGGGGTCGGTGCGGTCGGGCATCAGGCGTCCTCCGCCACGCACCGTTGCCCGTTCGAGGCGGTGCCCGTCCAGGAGGCGCTGTGGTGGCACCCCGTCCACACCCGCGACGCGGCCCACATCTGGCTCCGCGAGACCGCCGCCCGCGTCGCCGCCGGTCTCCCCGGACCCGATCGGACGCGCGCGGTCTAGGCGTTCCTGCGCATGACCGCCGGGCCCATCGCGGCGGCGCCGAAGACGACGGCGACCGCCCCCGCCACGACGTTACTCCTTCCCCTCGTCGTTCCCACGGCTCGGCGATCCCGGCGGGGCGGGGGGAGCCGGGATAGCATGTCGGTGAAGATCGGTTATGTCGGACAACATATGAATCGGGTGGGGTTGCGGTGGCGGAGAACGATCCACGATCCGAGTGGCCGGGCGACCGCGCACCGTCCCTCGACCTGCGGACCGACGTCCCGCACTCGGCCCGCATGTACGACTACTACCTCGGCGGCAAGGACAACTACGCCGCCGACCGCGCCGCCGCCGAGCAGGTCCTGGAGATCTTCCCGGACGTGGCGACCGGCGCCCGCGCGAACCGCCGCTTCCTCGGCCGCGCGGTCCGGCTCGCGGCCGGTATGGGCATCCGGCAGTACCTCGACATCGGCACCGGCATCCCGGCGTCCGACAACACCCACGAGGTCGCCCAGGGCGTCGCCCCCGACTCCCGCGTCGTCTATGTCGACAACGACCCGATCGTCCTGACGCACGCCCGCGCCCTCCTCGCCGGGACGGCCGAGGGCCGCACCGCCTACCTGGACGCCGATTTCTGCGACCACGAGAAGATCCTCGGTGCGCCGGAGACGCGCGAGCTGATCGACTTCACTCGGCCCGTCGCGCTGCTGACCGTGGCCCTCCTGCACTTCGTCCCGGACGAGGACGAGCCGGGCGGCATCCTGGAGCGCTACAAGGCCGCCCTGCCCCCCGGCAGCGTCATGATCTTCTCCCACTCCACCACCGACCTCGTCGACGACCCGGAGGAGGCCGCACGCGTCGTCGCCACCTACCGGGCCGGCGGGGTGAACCTGACCCCGCGCGGCCGCGACCGCGTCACCGGGTTCTTCGCCGGGTGGGATCTCCTCGACCCGGGCGTCGTCCCGGTCACCGACTGGCGCCCCGACGGCAACCCCCACGACGCCGCCCTCACCCAGGCCCAGGCCGGCGCCTTCGGCGGCGTCGCCGTCAAACCCGCCTGACCGGGTCCGGCACACCTGCCGGTTCCACCCCCTGCCGCCGGTGCGCGGCGGCCAGGATGGGCGCATGGACCACGTGTCGAAGATCCTCTACCGGGCCTGGACGGGGGCGGCGGAGCGCGCGGACGTCCACCGCGCGCTCGACGGCCTCCCGGTCCCCGGGCGGGTCGAGCTCCGTTCGAGGTACCTGCATCTGCGCGACGCGTCGGCCGTCCCGCCCGCGGCCCTCGGCGAGCCGCTCGACGAGGTGCGGTGGGAGGAGATCATCCGGCTGGAGCACGAGGGCGACGTCGCTCTCGGCCGCTCCCCGAACGAGGCCGCCGGGCCGTTCCGCGACCTGGCCGGCCTGGAGTACTCCGCGCGGCTGAGGGTCGTCACCGTCCACGCGCTGTTCGGCCTGGGCGACGCCGCCAGGCAGCTGGACGACGACAGGTGCCTCGACCTGTTCGGCGAGGCGATCGCCATCGCCCGCGCGGACGGCTACCGCCCCGGCCTGGTCCGCGCCCTCGTCTCGTGCGGCTACGCGCTGATGGTGAAGGCCGCGCTGGTGGAGGCCGGCGCGCACTTCGAGGAGGCGGCCCGGCTCGCGGCGGAGCTGGACGACCGGACCTACCGGGCCAACGCGCTGCTCGGCCTCGGCGAGACGCGGATGCGGCAGCGGGACCTGCCCGCCGCGCGGCGGCACATGTGGGCGGCCCGGCGCGCCTTCGCGCGGCTCGGCTCGCCCATCGGCCTCGGCAACGTCCACGAGCGGCTCGCCTCGGTGTTCAAGAGCGAAGGGCGCCTGCGGGACGCCGCCGACATGCTGCGCGAGGCCGAGGTCGGCTTCGAGGCGGCGGGAACCGTCATCGGACGGGTCAACGTCCTGGAGCAGCTCGGCGATGTCGCGGCCGCCCGCGCCCGGTACGGCGAGGCGGAGGAGGCGTACCGGCGGGCCGAGCGGGAGGCCGCGCGGCACGGGTACCGGCGCGGCCGGCTCAACGCGCTGGAGGGCCTCGCCCGGACGGCCAGGGAGCAGGGCGCGTGGACGGAGGCCGAGGCCCTCTACCGCGAGGCCCTGGACGGGTACCGCGGCATGGAGGACGTCGTCGGCACCGTCCGCGCCTTCGACGGGCTCGCGCTGAGCCGCGGGGCCAACGCCGGGCCGGCGGCGGAGCTGGCCGAACGCGTCCGGTCGGTCCAGGAGCTGGAGCGGCTGCGGGCGGGCGGCGACCGCCACGACGTCCAGGTGGAGTACCGGAGCCGGTTCACCGGGATGTACGGGGCGGCGCTGCGCTGCGCGGTCGACCTCGCCGACCTGGACGCCGCCGTCTACCTGCTGGAATGCCTCGCCGGACGGCGCCTGGCCGGGATGGTGGAAGAGGACGCCCGGGCCCCGGACGACGGGCTCGCCGCCCACATGCTGGCCCGCGCCGACCAGCGCCTCCTCGGCAGCCTGCCGCAGGCGGACGGCACGTCCCGGCGGGAGCGCGTGAAGCGGCTGCTGGACGCCACCGCCCTGCGCGAGGGCCTCACCGATCAGGCCGCGGCGGCGGCCGACGACGCGGCCGCCGCCCTGTACCTGCCCGCCGACCCCGCCGAGGCGAGCGACCTGCTCGGCGCGGTGCCGCCCGGCTGCCACGTCCTGTTCTGCGGGTACGGCCTGACCGGCACGCCGGAGCCGGAACTGGCCTGGCTGTGGCGCGACCCGTCCGGGGCCACCAGCTGCGGCCGGGCCCCCGCGACCGCGCATCTGCGGTCGCTGATCGACCGCGCCGCCGCCCCGACCGTGGCCGAACGCCTCGGCCCGTCCGTGCGCGGCCCCTCCTGGAGGGACGTCCTGCCACCCGGCCTGGCCGAGGCGCTCGACGTCACCGAACCCGCCGACCTCGTCGTCCTGCCGATCGGCGCGCTGTGGCGGCTGCCGTGGCCCGCCGTCCGGCTGCCGTCCGGGCGCGTCCTGGCCGGGCACGCCCGGCTCAGGCTCTGCCCGTCGCTGACCGTGCACCGCGCCCTCGTCCGCCGGACGGCCGGGGGAGCGGTGGCCACGGGCGAGCGGATGTCCTGGCGGAACCCGGACCTCTCCGCTCACCAGCTCGCGGCCGCGGCGGCCTGGCGGTCGGCGTCCGGCCCGTCCGACGTCCGGACGGCGCTGCTGGAGGGCGGCCCCGACCTGCTCGCCGTCGTCGCGCACGGCCGCCACGACGGCGGCGCCGTCTACCTGGAGCTCGCGCCCGGGGAGGTGCTGCCGCTCGCCGACATGCTGGCGGCCCGCCCGCCCCGGCGGCTCGCCCTGGTGTGCTGCTGGGGCGGCGCCCCGCCCGGCGACATCCCCGCCGACCCCGTCTCGTTCGGCCTGGTGGCGCTGCTGCGCGGCAGCCACGAGGTGCTGTCCTGCCTGGACGAGCTGGCCGACACCGCCGAGGCGACCATGCTCGTCAACCGGATCCTGCACCGCCTCGACCGCCTGCCCCTGCCCGAAGCGGTGCGGGACGCGTCCGAGAACCTGTTCAAGCACCCGGCCCTGCGCGCCCAGGCCCTCTACCACTGGGCTCCGCTGGTGTGCCTGGGCGCCTACACCGAGGGGGACGCCCGATGACCGCGCCCATGCCCTGGAGCGCCGACGACGCGTACGACTACACCTGGACCGAGAAGGCGTACGACCTCCTCCTCGCCGGCCGCATCAAGGCGGAGGTGAAGGTCGTCGACGGTGTCGAGGTCAGCGTCATCACGGGCCCCTGCCCGCGGTGCGAGCACGACTTCACCGACGACCAGGTCCACACGGCCGTCACCGAGCGGGGCACGCTCGGCGCCGACGAGGTCGAGTCCGCGTTCAAGGAGATCGACCTGCGGTGCGACTGCGGCCGGGAGCACCCCGACCGTCCCGAGAACGGCAAGGGCTGCGGCGTCGCCTACCGGGTCCCGGCGGCCGTCCGGACGCCATGACGACGCCGCCGAAGCCCGCCCGCGGCCCCGACCCGGCCGCGATGCGCGACGCCGACGAGTTCGCGGCGCTGACCGCCGAGTCCGTGCGGAACGTCAGGGAGAGCGCCGAGCGCTGGCGCACCGGCATGGCCGCCCTGGTCACCCTCGTCACGACCGCGCTCCTGCTGAAGGGGCCGGAGAAGGCCGCCGACCTGCCGGTCCGCTGGCGCCTCGCGCTGACGGTCCTGCTCGGTCTCGGCCTGGTGCTGGCCATCGCCGCGCTGTGGCGCGCCCTGCAGGCCGCCGCCGGCGAGCCCGGCCTCGTGCGGCTGGCCGACATCCGCGCCCGCCACGGCACCGTCACCGCGTTCCGCGTGGCCCAGGCGCAGCGCGCCGCCGTCCAGCTCACGCACGCCCGCCGGCTCCTCGTCCCGGCCCTGAGCCTGCTGGTGGCCGGGATGCTCACCTGGTGGTGGGCGCCCGCGAACCCGGCGAAGTCGCTGATCAGCATCGAATACCGCCCGCCGGGCGCGTCCGGCACGAAGACCGTCTGCGGCGAACTGTCCTCCGCCGACGCTCAGGCGGCCGTCGTGAAGCAGCCGGGGACGTCCCGTCCCACCACGATTCCCTTTGCCCGGATAGAGAACATGCGCGTCCCCACCACCTGCCCGTGAGCGGCAGGACGTCGTCGCTCATGGGGGGCTCACCTCGCTGGTACCGCATCGGCGCGGGCATCGCGATCTCAGCGACCGCGGGCTTCGCGACGGCGGGCTTCGGTGAGCCGCCCTGGGCGACCCGTAGGGGATGGTTCAGCCGTCGCGCTCGGTACCGCGGTCGGGTGCGCTCATGTCTCCCGTGCCGGGCGTGCCCTCGGCGAGTCCGTAGCGGAGGTACACCGTCCCCTTCGGGCTGGCGGCCGGCGGTTCGAGGAGCGTGACGTTCGCCGGGACCGCGCCGCCGTCGAACACCTTCTTCCCGACGCCGAGGACGATCGGGTGCACCCACAGGTCGAGGCGGTCGAAGAGCCTCTCGCGCAGGAGGGTCTGCACCAGGTTCAGGCTGCCGACGACCTTGATGTGCTCGTGCCGGTCGCGGATCTCGCGGATCGCGTCGCCCAGGTCAGGGCCGAGCTGGGTGGACCCGGCCCACGAGAGGTCGGGCCTGCCGCGCGAGGCCACGTACTTGGGGACGCTGTTGAAGAGCGTGGCGATGTCGTCGTCCTGGCCGCCCTCCTGGTGCGGCCAGTAGGCGGCGAAGATGTCGTACGTGCGGCGGCCGAGCAGCAGCGCGTCGGTCCCCTCGTACGCCGCGCCGATCTGCGCACCGGCGACCTCGTCGATCAGGGGCGCCTGCCAGCCGCCGAACGGGAACCCCACCGGGTCCTCGTCGGGGCCGCCGGGCGCCTGCGCGACCATGTCGAGGGTCGCGAACATCTCGATGTGGATGAGGCCCATGATCTACTCCCGGTGAGTCGGTTGTCTCCGTCAGGGGATGGACTGCCCGGCGCCCGGAGACTCATCGCTCGACCGGTCACAAAGGTCCCGTTCCGAAGTGCTGCGCCAGCCAGGCGGTGATGACCGGGATGACCTGGGGCAGTTTGGAGGCGGCCACGTGGCCGGTGCCGGGGACCAGGTCGACCGTGGTGTCGCGGCGGCCGGTGAAGACGAGGGTGTCGGCGGCGGGAAGGTGGACGTCGTCGGCGCCGTTGATCACCAGCATGGGGGCGTTGATGTCCTGGTCCAGGAGTGCGGTCAGGGGAAAGTCGCTCATCTCCTGGGAGATCTCGTCGACCGTGGGCCGGTGGTCCATGCCGAGGGCGTTGCCGACGATGTCGGCCATGCCGAACAGCAGCCCGTCGATGTTGTCCTCGGTGAAGGAGTCCTGAACCGGCCCGCCGAGGACCACGGCGCCGTCGACCAGGCCCGCCAGGCCCGAGTGGGCCGCGAAGTAGCCGCCCATGGAAAAGCCGAAGTGGCCGACCCCGCCGTCGCCCAGGGCCCGTGCGGCGGCGATCAGGCCCTGGACGATCTCGATGCCGCCGGCGGCCGTCATCGGGACGGCGGACTCGCCGGTGCCGGCGTGGTCGAAGGCCAGGACCCGGACACCGCCGTTGAGCACCAACTGCACGAGGAGCGGGTGGATGTCCATCTTCCAGGAGTCCACGCCGCCACTGGCGATCAGTACGGGACGTCCGGAGTCGCCCAGGAGGTGGACGGGGACCCGTGTGGTGCCGCCCCGGTAGGGGACGTCCAGGACGCGGCGCTCGAAGGAGACCGGGAAGGCCGGGGACGCCAGTTCGTACTCCCGGATCTGCGCGGCCAGCGCCCTCCGCTTGGCGCCGTCTGACAGCGCGGGGAACTTGGCCCATCCATATGCGAGGTAGGCCAGGTCGTGCCGCCCCTGCGCGGCGTAGCGCTCGGCGAGGACGGACCATTCGTGCACTCAGCCGCCCGGCGCGTCCGGCCACATGTCGGTGATGGCGCCGCGCACGGCGTCGACGTCCGGCCCGGGAAGGCCGAGGCCGACCATCTGGGGTGAGCGCTCTTCGAACAGGTCTTGGGGGTCGATCGGCCACTGGTATGCCATCTTCCTGCTCCTCCGGCTGCTGGGATGCACAGGAAAGCCTCGTCCCGGGACGTGTCCGCAGGGGAGGACCGCACACGCCGACCAGGGGACGGCGCACGCCAGATGTCAGGCGCCCCGGAGGTTCCAGCGGGTGAAGGCGCGGCGCAGGGCACGAGTGTCCGAATAGCCCAGCCGCGCCGCCATGGCCGATCGGGAGATCCCTTCGCGCAGCATCCGGACGGCCTCCTCCCGGCGCACGGCGTCGACCTCCGCCCGCCAGTTGGTGCCCTCCTCCTCCAGGCGGCGCTGCAGGGACCGGGGGCTCATCGCCAGCTCGCGCGCCACCGCCGCCACCGACACGTCCCGGTCCTGAAGGCGGACCGCCACGGACCGCCGGAGCAGCTCACGCCACCGGACGGCGCGCGGGGGCGCGGTGATGATCGAGTCGGCATGGGCACGCAGCACGGCGGCGAGCCCGGGATCGGCCCCCGGCAGAGGCAGCGCCAGATCCCTCCGGGCGAAGGTCATCGTGGTCTGCTCCTGGCCGAAGTCGACGCGATCGGTCCCGAACGCCTCGGACCGATCCCGGCGGCTGCGCGGTGCGCCGGTGGTGAAGCCGACGTGCGACGGCGACACCGCGATGCCGAGCGTCCGCCGGGCCCTGTAGAGCAGGACTCCCAGCGAGAATTCGCTTCCCAGGGCGTCCACTTCGGGGAAGGGCGTCCGGACCTGGTAGCGGAACGTCACCCGGTCGTCCTCGTCCAGGACGCCGACGTCGTTGGCGCCGGTGCTGTCGCTGACGATGTAGCCGTAGCGCACGGCCGTGCTGAGACCCTCCCCAAGGGTCGACGCCGTCTCGAACAGGTAGTCGTTCAGGTGGAGGCGCCCGTGGCTCCATTGGCGGGCCATGCGCAGGCCGAGGCGGGGGTCGTCCAGTTCGACCGAGGCGAGCCGCCACAGCCGGGACAGGTGCAGCGTCGGAACCCGCGCCCTGTCGTCGCCGAGGGCCCAGACCGGTAGCCCGGCCTGCCCGGCCAGCCTGTCGGAGTCGGCGCCAAGCCCGCGCAGCGAACCGAGGACGAACCGCACCAACGCCGTCGAGACGGTGCCCTGCGTCATGCCCGGCCCACGAAACTCGCCATGATGGCGAGCATAAAAGGCCCTTGCAGGTCGGCGATATTGTCGGCCGAAGAGTCCGAGCGCCTCATCAGAAGAGTTATCGAGGAGCTGTGAAGATGTGGGACGTTGACGTCACCCGCTGGCGCGACTCTTCTGGGGGCTCCTGCGTGGAAGTTGGCCCCTTCGCGTCGGTCGCGGCCGCGCAGTGGCAGAAAAGCAGTCGCAGCACCGGGACCGGCGTTCGCGACGCGGGTCAAGACCGGCACCCTCGACCTGGCCTGCCCGCCCAGGCCGGGACGACCAGCCCGTGTAGCATCCGCGCATGGGTCTGGAGGACGACGTTGAGCGGCTCAAACGGCGCAACGCCGAGCGGGCGCGTGAAGAGAACCGTGCGCGTGCCGCGGAACAGGACCGCGAGCGGCTGGAGGAAGAGCGGATGGCGGCCGAGCTGCCGCCCCTCCTGGAGGAGTCCGCCGCCGCGCTTCGCAAGCGGTCGGTTCCCCTCCTCCCCGTCCACGAGATGAAGGTCGTCCACAAAGACCTGGGGCCCAGGTGGGCCAACACGTCCAGGTACCCGACCCGGAAGGTCTTGGGGGAGGGCTGGCTGTTCAACACCTCCAAGGACGACAACCCCTGGAACTGGCTGGTGCTGATGAGCGACGGCGCCACGCTCGCCCGAGCCGTCATGCCCAACTCGTTGAGCCGCCGCAGGCGGGGAAAGCTCCGGGGCTACTGGCCATCCGGCGATTTCGTCTGCATGGACGCACCCGTCACCCGCCCCAACCCCACCCTCGGCCACACCGTCGAGGCGATCAGGACCGCGATGATCGACCTCCTCGCAAAACACGACACCCCCTGACCCGTCCCAGAACCTCCAACTGCCCCGCGCCCGTAACCCCCGCCAGGCCAACCGGTTCACTACGCACGCCCACGCCGTCCCATGCCATCTCGTGCCACCTTGGCCACGCACGCCAACCCTGCGCCGCCCCTAGCAGGATGCGTGCCCTCCGCAGTTGCAACCGCGCCATGCTGCGCTGTGCCACCCACGCCGCCCCGCGCGACGCGCGCAACCTCGTGCTCCGGCGCCACCCCGCACCGCCTTGCGCCGCCTCGCCGTGCCGCCTGCGCGTCCGCCGTCCCGCACGACTGGGTGCCGCCCCTCCACGGGGCGGCCCCCTCCACCGCGTCCGAGCCAGTGTGAGGGACGCGCTTGGACTGGCCACGGGCATGGGCCGGTCAGGCGCGGCAATGGCGGGTGGCAGGTAGCACGGACCGGACGCCACGCGGCAGTGCCGTGAGAGGTCGGGCGGGGGACGTCCGGACCGGGCGAGCGGTCAGTGTGCGGCGAGCGCCTGGGCCACCTCCTGGGCTGCCGCGTACGCGCCCCGCACGGCATGCTTCCTGCTGAGCGGGTGGCGCTCGTCCGCCGCCTCGTAGGTCACCCGGACCAGCACGTTCCCGTCCCGGAAGACGACCTCGCCGGGGATGACCTCGGGCACCTGGATGGCGAACGCCTGATCGCCCAAGCCGGTCACGGCGCGGAAGTACTTCTCGTCATGGACGCTGAGCGTCTTCTCCGCGCGGGCGTCGTCGTGCCGCATCACGTACTCGCGGGTGGCGAGCAGGGCGCCGTCGAACAGGCCCGAGCCCGGCACGACCGCCGCGGAGACCGCGAGTTCGCGGTCCGTCGACGTCCACGAGCAGTTGCCGACCTTGGCGTCCTTGATGGCGAGGGCGCCGCCGCGCGACGCGGGTTCGCCGGTGACCGAGTCGCCCTCCACCAGCCGCTGCCGGGTCCGCTCGGACACGGCGGCGCACAGGTCGGGGACCTTCCGGGCAGGGGTCGGCTGCGGCGCCGGGGCGACCGCGGGGCGCGCGGGTGTGCGCGCGCCCAGGGCGGCGGCGACCTCGGACGCGGCGGCGAAGGCGCCGTCCCGCGCCGTCGCCTCCGGGATCGGCCAGAACAGCGAGCGGTACTGGACGGAGACGTTCGCGTTCCCCACCCGCATCACCACCGTCGCGCCGGTGGCCGGCGAGACCTGCATGAACGCCTCGTCGCCCAGGCCCGTCACGGCCCTGCCGGGCACGTTCGACCACTTCGGGCCCAGCGACTTCATGGCCGCCGCGACGGGCGCCCGGCCGGTCTGCGGCATCCCCGGCCGCAGCGCGCTGCCGGGGAACAGGGTGAAGCCGACCGACAGGTGCCGCTCGGACTTCCGGTCGTCCTTCTGCGACGACCACGTGCAGGTGCCCTGGCCGCCGTCCCTCGCGGTCCGCGCGCCGGGCACCAGCCGGGCGAGAGTGGCGGCGGAGATCCCGCAGCGCTCCGGATACGCGTCGACGATCGTCCCCGCCGGCACCCGGTCGGGCCCGGCCGGCGGGTCGGGCAGCCGGTCGAGGCTCCCGGGCGACGGCAGCGCCTTCACCAGGACGACGCTGAGCACGAGGACGACGACGGCGGCGAACAGGACGGCTCCGCCGGTCCCCTTCGGCGATGCGGCGAACCGCGGCGTTCCCGTCATGACCGCAACGACCTCTCCACCGCGACGGCGACCGTGTAGGCGCTGTCGACCAGCCGGCTCCCGCTCAAGGGCGTCTCCTCATCGGCGCCCTGGTAGGACACCTCGACCAGTAGGTTGCGTTTCTGGAAGACCACGAATCCCTCGTCGCCGCTCGACGACGTCCGCGCGCCCCGCGTGACCGCGAACGCCCGGTCGCCGGGCCCGGCCAGGGGCCTGAACCCGCTGAACCGGTCCGATCCCGGGGTGTTGCCGGCCCGCAGGTTCTCGTAGAGGCCCAGGTACCGGCGCGTCGCCGTGAAGGCCCCGACACCCGGCAGGCGGTCCTCCTCGGCGGTGATCGCGACCGTGAGGGTGCGCGACCGCCCCTCGCCGGAGTACCGGGACGTCCGCGCCTTCCAAGCGCAGGCATCGGTGGACGTCCCCGGCCAGTTGAGGGCGGGGAACAGGGACGAGGTGGCCCGCCTCCGGTACGCGCCGCGCGCCACCTTCTCGACCGTGGCCGCCGGGACGGCGTCGCAGGGCTTCGGGACGTGCCGCACCGGCGGCGTGACCGGACGCTTCACCCGGCTCAGCACGGGCCGCGCCGCCGTTCCCAGGCTCTTCGCCGTCTCGGACGCCGCCGCGAAGGCGCCGTCCAGCGCGGTCTTCTTCGGGATCGTCCTGCGCTCGCCGCCCGGGGCGTCCCAGCCCCGGTAGCGGATCGTCGCGACGGCGTTGCCGACGCGGAACTTGACGATCGCGCCCTCGGTCTCGGTCTCCGCCGAGTAGCGGGCGGTGGCCTCCTCGCCCAGCCCCTCCACGATCTCGGGCGGGACGGAGTTCCGTGTGACGCCCGTCGTCTCGTCCATCTGCCGCAGCGCGTCGCTGATCGGCGACTGGAGGCGGTTTCCGGCGAGGGCGATGTCGACGTTGAGCACGCGCTCGTTGCGGAAGTCGCCGATGCAGAAGCCGCATGTGGTCTTGCCGTCGTCCAGCGAGTACCACATGCAGCTGCCGGGGCCGCCCTTCCGGAAGAGGCCGCGCTTCTCGGCGTCGGGGTCGGAGCCGGGGGCGAGCCTGGCGGCCGTGCCCTTCGAGACGCCGCAGTTGGCGGGCACCTTCGTCACGATCCGGCCCGCCGGAACGGGATCGGTGGTCGCGGGCGCGGCGGTCAGCGGCCCGTCGGAGATCCCGCCCGGTCCGGACCGCTGCGCGGCGGCCGCGACGACCACGACGACGGCAGCGACGCCGAGGACGAGGGCGAGCGCCGCGGCCACCGCCCCGCGCCGCCACTTGCGGTCTGTCCGCAACCGGTGCGCGAGACCGGTGGATTCGGGATCGGTATCGGGAGCGGGCATACGAACTCCAGGCCGGGGGCGAGTGCTGACGCGCTTGGACCCCACGGGGCAGGGAACGGTTCCACGGCCCCTTGTCCGGTTTCGGCCACGCCGAATTCCCGGGAACCGCGGCGCCGACCCTCACTCGCGCCGCGCGGCCTCGCCGCGAAGCAGCGGCGCCGGGTCAGTACGCGACGCGGTACCAGTGCGCGGACTCGCCCGCGAGCGGCTCCAGCCGCACCCGCTCGCCGCCGGGGGCGTCGAACAGCGGCACCCCGTCCCCGAGGAGCACCGGGGCGATGAAGACGAGCACCTCGTCCAGGACCTTCGCTTCGATGCACTGCCGGGCGACGTCCGCGCCCAAGACGTTGACATAGCGGTCTCCGGCGGCGGCCTCGGCCTCCGCGACCGCCGTCTCGAGGTCGCCGGCGAACGTGACGCCCCGCACGGGCTCGGCCGGCGGCCGGTGCGTCAGGACGATCACCGGCCCCTCGTACTGGCCGCCGAACGCGCCCTCCTTGTCGGTGCCCTTGTTCGGGTCGCCGCCGCCGAACGTGCGGTTGCCGACGAGAAGGGCGCCGATCTGCGCGAGCAGGCGATCGGCGGTCGGGTTCGGTTCACTCAGGTGCTCGGTGAGCCAGGACATGTCTCCGCCCGGCCCCGCGATGAAGCCGTCGAGCGACATCGTCGCCGAGTACAGAAGCTTCGCCACGGATTCTCCTCTCGGGGTCTCCCGGCAAGGAGACCACGCCCGGCCCCGGAATTCATCGTCTCGGCTTCAGCGCCCGCGGATGCGCCGTGCCGCAGAAGTGCGCCGACCGCCGGGTCGTTGCCCGCGATGAGGTCGGAGAAGACGAAGGGCTCGATGAAGGTCGGGGAGGGGAAGCGGCAGCGCCCCGCCGCTCTGTGCGATGGCCCGGGCCATGAGACCCAGGCTCCGCTCCATGGACAGCAGGGTGGTCACGCTCATCGCCCCCGCCGAAGCCTGGAGGGGACGGGCCGATCTGCTGTTCGGCGGCGACAGTGAACCGGGCGTCCCTCAACGTCATGTCCGCCGTGTTCATCGGCGAAGGCGCCGATGAGGCGGCCAAGGCGTTCGATCTCTGGCACCGCGCCCGGGCGGAGTGGGACCTGGGCGGCCGGCTGAAGACCACGCTGGAGCGCGCTTGGAACGGCATCCGGCTCACACTGACCGACACACCGCGCGTGACCGTCGTGGCGGAGGCCCCGTCATGCCCGAGCGATGCGCAACTCCATCGCCCGGCGTCCCGTTCACCTTCGTCATCTGCTTCGAGGGCGGCGAGTGGCGCACGCCGGACGAAGGGCAGGACTACTGCGGCATGAACGACCTGCCCGCTCTCGTGCGCGACCAGTGGCCGGGCTGCTGATGGGCAGCACTCACGGCCCTGCCGGCCATGTGGAAGGCGGGAACCGCCCGCGGCTCAGGCGGGTGTCAGAGCTTGAAGAGCTTGGCGAAAGGAGCGAGGATCTTGACCTTCTGCGTCCCGAAGTCGACCAGGACGGACCGGCCCTCGTGGACCTCCACGATGCGGCCGAGGCCGTACTTGTCGTGCGTCACGCGTTCGTCGAGCGCGAAGATCTTGGCCGGCGGAGCGGCGGGCGGCGGCTTGAACGGGCTGGTGGGCAGGTGTCGCCGTCTGCTGGGTTCAGTGGACTTCACCTTTGCAGTATGCGCTCTCCGGGGGCCCTCGCGGACCGTGTTCAGCAGGTGATATGGAATTCATCACAGTAAAACCCGGGTTCCGGCGCCGTCGTCCGAACCGTGTGGTAGCGTCGACGTAGTTGCGGTTCCCAAGACATGTGCATGCGCCTGCGGATCTACTTCGGCAGGCGCATTTTTTGTTGCTCTGGAATTTCCGGATGGGCCATCGCGGCGCCCCGGCCGCACACGGTGTGCGTCCGGGACCGACCAGAAGGAGAACGACCATGGCCACCGGTACCGTGAAGTGGTTCAACGCGGAAAAGGGCTTCGGCTTCATCGAGCAGGACGGCGGCGGCGCCGACGTCTTCGCCCACTACTCCAACATCGCGGCCCAGGGCTTCCGTGAGCTCCAGGAGGGCCAGAAGGTGTCGTTCGACGTCACCCAGGGCCAGAAGGGCCTGCAGGCGGAGAACATCGTCCCCGCCTAGTGGCACGCAGCGCGGTGGGCGGCCCTCCGGGCACGCCCGCCGCGCGTTCGCGCCCCCGCCGGCCGCGTCCGTGCCGCCGGCTTCATTCCGGTTCGTCTTGAGAGCACTTTCCTCGACACGCACCGCTTTCGAGGAAGGCCTCCCATGCCTCGCACCGCCCCGCCCGCAGCACGAGAACACCGCCGTCGCCGCCCCGTGAAGCGGTCTGACGCCGGTACCGCGAAGCGGTCCGAGGCCGGCCCGCCGAGGCCGTCCACGCCGCCGCTCCCCGCGGTCGAGTCGTTCTCCGACCTGCGGATGCCGGCGCCGCTCCTCGCGGAGCTGGCCCGCCAGGGGGTGACGGCCCCGTTCCCCATCCAGGCCGCGAGCCTGCCGAACGCCCTCGCCGGACGGGACGTCCTCGGCCGGGGACGCACCGGCTCCGGCAAGACCCTCGCCTTCGGCCTGGCCGTGCTGTCGCGCACCGCCGGCCGCCGGGCGGAGCCGCGCGCCCCGCTCGCCCTGGTCCTCGTCCCCACGCGGGAACTCGCCCAGCAGGTCACCGAGGCGCTCACCCCGTACGCGGACGCCGTGCGGCTGCGGCTCGCCACCGTCGTCGGCGGCCTGTCGCTCTCCCGCCAGGCGAACGCGCTCCGCAGCGGTGCCGACGTCCTGATCGCCACCCCCGGACGGCTCGCCGACTTGATCGAGCGCGGCGACTGCCGGCTCGGCGAGGTGCGGATCACCGTGCTGGACGAGGCCGACCAGATGACCGACATGGGATTCCTGCCGCAGGTCACCCGGCTGCTGGAGCAGACCCCGCCCGGCGGCCAGCGGATGCTGTTCTCCGCGACGCTCGACCGCAACGTCGACCAGCTCGTCCGCCGCTTCCTCAGCGACCCGGTCACCCACTCGGTCGACCCGTCGGCCGGTGCCGTCGCCACGATGGAGCACCACCTGCTGCACGTCACCGAGACCGACAAGCAGGAGACGACCGCGCACATCGCGTCCCGCGCCGGCCGCGTGATCATGTTCGTCGGCAAGAAGCACGTCGCCGACCGCCTGGTCCGCAAGCTGACGGCCCGCGGCGTGCGGGCCGCCGCCCTGCACGGCGGCAAGACGCAGTCGCAGCGCAACCGCGCGCTGAACGGCTTCCACAGCGAGGACGTCACCGTCCTCGTCGCCACCAACGTCGCCGCCCGCGGCATCCACATCGACGACCTCGACCTCGTCGTCAACGTCGACCCGCCGGCCGACCACAAGGACTACCTCCACCGCGGCGGCCGCACCGCCCGCGCCGGACGCACGGGCACCGTGGTCACCCTCGTCCTGCCCGAGCAGCGCCGCGAGATGAAGGACCTGATGAACAAGGCGGGCATCACCCCGCACACCACGCAGGTCCGCCCCGGCGACCCCGAACTGACCCGCATCACCGGCGCCCGTACCCCCGCCGCGCCCGCCGCCGCCCAGGCCGGGAGGCCGCAGGCCGCGAAGCCGCGGGGGGACGCGCCCCGGGCCGCCAAGACCCGGTCCGCGAAGACCCGCTCCGCGCGGTCCCAGTCCGCGCAGTCCCAGAGCGGCAGGTCCCAGACCGCGAAGCCGCAGGGGGACGCGCCCCGGGCCGCCAAGACCCGGTCCGCGCAGACCCGGTCGGTGCGGTCCGAGTCCGCGCGGTCCCAGTCCGGCGGGTCCGAGTCCGCGCGGGCCCAGGGCGGCAGGTCTCAGAGCGCGGAGGGGCAGGCGGGCACGCCGCGGACGTCCCGCGAACGCGGCCCGCGCCGCCGCCGCTCCTCCCTGAACACCTGACGTCGCGCACGCGCCCCGCGGTGCTGCCGGCGGGCCGGGTCAGACCTCCGCGAGCAGGGAGATCTGGCGGCGGACGCCGTCGGGGCCGCCCAGCGATGGGAAGTGCTGGATCGCCTTGTCGCACAGCTGCTCGAGCTGCCGCTTCTTCGGTGCGGCGCCGAAGTCGTAGAACTCGAAGGACGGCGCGGCGTGCGGCGAGGCGGGGTCGCGCGGGTCGATCGGGGTGCTGACGAGGCACTGCGCGATCGGGTAGAGGATCCCCTGCATGGCGGCGATGTCGTTGCGCTCCAGCCGGTAGCGATGGCTGAACCGCTCCGTGCGGGGCACCCTCTTCTCCGCCTTCTTCCCGGCCTCGTCCCCCTGGTGGGCCGGGGGAGTGTAGACCACCCTCTCCTCCAGGTCGTCGGTCGAGTGCTTGTAGGTCTCGTCCAGCAGGCACAGCGTGTAGCAGTAGGCGGCGTTGAACAGCTCCATCAGGCTGTGGATGCCGGGGTGGCCCGTCTTGAACGCCGCGATCTTCGGGTTGGCGATGACGGGCCAGGTGACCGCCGGGTCGTCGATGCTGAGCTCGTGCTCGGGACTGCCGTTGCCGGCGCCGATGCCCTCCTCACCCTGCTCGATCCGGAGGAACTTCTCGTAGTGGGTGAAGTCCTCCATCCCCACGCCGGTCGGGGTCCGCTCGCGGTTCTCGGCCGACCCCTCGCCCTGCACGATGATCAGTTCCAGGGCCTGGAGCGCCGTCTCCAGGTTGTAGACGCGGATCGGCTTGCCGTGGCCGTACTCGTTCCAGAAGCCGCGGCTGTACTGCTTGCGGACGTTGGCGATGTCCCACTTGATCTGGTCGTCGAGCAGCACGAAGCCGAGCTCGATCGCGCGGTAGAACTCGCCGAGGCTGGCGTACTGCCCGGGACGCTCGGGATGGCCCTTGAACGACTTCGCCTTCACGTTGACGTCGTCGGGCATCTAGATCCGGCGGAACGTCTTCACGTGGCTCTTGGACAGGCGCTTCAGGGCGAGTTCGATCTCCCGCCCGTCGGGGTCCTTGTCGTTGTACCGGTGGAGCATGGTGCCGGGGTAGCCGGGGAGGAACTTGCGGTCGTAGAAGGTGATCCGGTCCCCGGCCCCGATCGCGACCATGAGGTTGCGCACCAGCGCGAGATGCAGCATCTCCTCGATGGCGATGCCGGTCAGCGAGCGCAGCACGCCGCGCGGCGCCGACCACTGGGAGTGGCCGCCGACCTTGAGGGAGTAGAGCGAGAACAGGTACAGCGGGATCGTGGACATCTCCACCTGCGCCGCGGCGTGCAGGTGGTCGATCAGGTCCTTGACGGTCTCGATCCCCCGCTGCGCGTCGACCGGGGCGATCGACGGGTCCTGCCGCGTGCCCTCGGCCGTGCTCATGGCGTTCATCGTGCGGTGTTCCTTTCCATCGGAGCCGGGACGGCCCCGGCCGGGTCGTGCGCCGCGCCGAGCCGTTCGGCGCGGGTCAGGAAGCCAAGCGCGGTCCACTCCCGAAGCCATCCGGCGGGCACGGGGCCGGCGGCCCCGCCCCCGGCGAGGGCGTCCAGGGCCGCGAAGGGGCGCGGGCCGAGCTCGCGCACCACGAGCGCGTAGTCGCGCCGGGAGACGGCCAGGTGGACGGGTCGCGGTGCGGGCAGCGGCGGGTCCGCGCCGTCCTGGACGGCCGCCAGGTACTCGTGGGCCGGCCAGGTCAGCCGCAGCAGGCGCAGGCAGGGCGCGGCCCGCAGGGGCGCCTCCGGCGGGGCGGCGTCCCGCGTCCCCGGCGGGCCGGCGTCTTCGGTCCCCGGGGCCTCGGTGGCCTCGGTGACGGCCCGCTCGAGCCGGGCCAGGTCGATGATCATGTCGGGCCAGTGCTCGGCGCCGTCCGGACGGGTCTCCGCCAGGTGGGCGGCGAAGCCCTCGTCCAGCCGGAAGAGGGTGTAGGCGCGGGGCGGGTGGGCGTCCAGGAAATCCAGCGCGAACCCGTCGAAGACGTCCCGGCCCAGCAGGTGCACCAGGCCCGGATGCAGGCCGCGCATGCACTCCAGGAGCCGCAGCCGGTAGCCGCGCCAGTAGATCGCGAGCCGCTCCCGCGCGGTCAGCCGCGCCGACGCGGTGACGACGCCGGCGGCGTCTTCGGCCGGGCCGTCCGGGTCGAGGATCGCGGCGTGCATCCACGCCTGGAGTTCCGCCAGCTCACCCATGGTGCGCCGGGGCCGCCGCGGCGATCCGCCGCGCCTTGCCGAGTTCGGCCTCCAGCACGGGGAAGGCGGGGAGCCGGTCGTCCCACTCCAGCAGGGTCGGGACGTCCCCCGCGGCCTGCACCGCCGTCCGGTACAGGCCCACACCGGGTCGGCGACGGGCGCGTCGTGGCTGTCGATGAGGTGGGTGCCGTAGTCGGTGTGCCCGGCCAGGTGGATCTGCCCGACGCGGTCGAACGGCAGCGCGCGCAGGTACTCCACCGGATCGAAGCCGTGGTTCACCGCCGACACGTAGACGTTGTTGACGTCCAGCAGCAGCCCGCAGTCGGCGTCCTCGGCCAGCCGGGACAGGAACTCCTGCTCGGGCATCGTGGACGCGGTGAACCCGGCGTAGGTGCTCGGATTCTCCAGCAGCAGCCGGCGGCCCAGGAACTCCTGGACGACCCGGACCCGCGCCGTGACGTGCGCCAGCGCCTCCTCGGTGAACGGCAGCGGGAGCAGGTCGTGGGTGTTGCGGCCGAGGACGCCCGTCCAGCACAGGTGGTCCGACACCAGCACGGCCCGCACGTCGCGGGCGAGCGCCCGCAGCCGCGCGAGGTAGCCGAAGTCGAGCGGGTCGGTGCCGCCGATCGACAGCGAGATGCCGTGCAGCACGACCGGGTACCGCTCGGCGACCTCGGCGAGGTCGCGGCGGCGCCGCCCCGCGGAGTCCATATAGTTCTCCGAGACCGCCTCGAAGAATCCCACCGGCGGGGTGTGCCGCAGTACATATCCGATATGCGGTGAACGAAGTCCGATGCCGAATCCGAGTGAGCGGGCGGCCGTCATTTCTTGGACTGCGTCGTGCCGTCGCCCCGCTTCTTCGCGGTGGACTGCGGCGGCGGCGGTATCTTCTCGTCGTCGATGTCGTAATGCGGGATCATGCCGTCCGGTATGCCCTCGCCCGGGGACGGCGCGAACGCCAGCCCGGCCCGGTACATGCGGTCCTCCATCAGCCGCCGCGCCTGCTCCCAGACGCTCTTGCCCTTCATCGGCCCGTTGCTGAAGACCCGGCTGACGTTGATCGGGACGGCGCAGCTGCCGTTGTACCGGCACGCCTGCTCACCGGGCCGCCACTGCTGCTCGTCGCTGCCGGCGTAGCCGCAGCCGCCCTGGCCGCGGCAGTTCCCCTCGCCGTGGCAGACGTGCCGCACGGTCGCGCAGTTGCCGGCCCCGGCCATGCGGGCGCTCCGGTCGATGTCGAAGCCGCCGCACGAGTTGAGGCCCATGCAGACGTGCTGCTCGAGTCCTTTGACCGGCGAGCCGCACGAGCTCTCGCCGGAACTCGCCGCGGGTGTGCCGGGGCTCACTCCGCTCATGTCGTATCTCAGCGCCTCCGCGTACTCCGGCGCGGACAGCACCTCCGTTCCCGCGTCCTCCCCATGCCCGTCGTACCGCTGCCCCTTGCTGCCCATGCCTGCCCCCGAATTCTCCGGACCGACGCGTTTTCGCAGGTCACCCTTGCCGAAAGGCAAGATCGATAAGCCGGCGGGCGGGCGCGTTGGCGCGGGCATGGCCGAATCAGTGCCGGAAGGCGACCCGGCCGCGCCCGCGCCGGGCGCTGATTGGTCACATCAGTCGGACGGGTTGGGGCCGTGAACGGGTTCGGGATCCTCGTCTGCGGGTGCGAGCGGTTCTTCCGGCTTCCGACGGTGTCGACCATGAGCGGCTCGCGACCGGATGCGGGGGTTCGCCCAGGTCGTGTGGCCCCCTTGATTGTGGACAGTTGTCCAGACTAGATTCCACCTCGTGCACAGCGCCGATCTTCCCGAACTGGGCTTCTACGGGCTCGCCGGGCACTCGGGCAGCCCCCGCGACCTGATCGGCGAGGTCGCCGAGGGGGAGCGGCTGGGCCTCGGCTCGGTGTTCCTCTCCGAGCGCTTCACCACCAAGGAGGCCGCCGCACTGTCCGGCGCCGCCGCGGCGGTCGGCGAGCGGATCGGCATCGCCACCGCCGCCACCAACCACAACACCCGGCACCCGCTGCTGACCGCGACGTTCGCGACGACCGTGCACCGGTTGTCCGGCGGCCGGTTCGCGCTCGGCCTCGGCCGCGGGTTCGACATGCTCTTCGACGTCATGGGCCTGCCCCGCGTCACCACGGCGCAGCTCGACGACGTCATCGGGATCCTGCGGCGCCTGTGGCGCGGCGAGGCGGTCGCCGGGCACGACGGTCCGGCCGGGAACTTCCCCTACCTCAGCCAGGACCCGTCCTTCGACGAGGACATCCCGGTCATCCTCACCGCGATGGGGGAGCGGACGCTGGAGTTCGCCGGGCGGGTCGCCGACGGCGTCGTCCTGCACACCTTCTTCACCGACGAGACCCTCGCCGCGGCCGTCGCCGCGGTCCGGCGCGGGGCCGACCGGGCCGGGCGCGACCCCGCGTCCGTCCGCGTCTGGTCGGTGCTCGCCACGGTCGGCGACCACCTGGACGAGGAGGCGCGGCTCCGCAAGCTCGTCGGCCGCCTCGCCACCTACCTGCAGGGCTACGGCGACCTGCTGGTGGGGGTCAACGGCTGGGACCCGGCGGTGCTGGCCCGGTTCCGCGCCGACGACCTCGTCTCGGGCTATCCGGGCGCGTTCGACGTCGTCGGCACCGCCGACGATCTGCGGCATGTGGCCGGGCTGATCCCGGACGAGTGGCTCGCGGCATCGGCGACCGGTTCCCCCGAACGCTGCGCGGCCCGCGTCCTCGACCAGTTCGGCGCGGGCGCCGACGGCGTCATCCTGCACGGCGCGACGCCCGCCGAACTCGCCCCCGTGCTGGCCGCCTACCGCCGCGTCCGCCCGGACGGCTTCGACGGCCTGCCCCGCAACCCCGGCCGGGCCCCGCGGTGATCACCGCGCCGTGGCTCGGCGGAGTCCTGCACGGCCGCGTCGACGACGTCGCGATGGAGCCCATCGGGACCGGCCAGATCGGCGCCGTCTACCGGCTCAGCCTGACGGGCAGCGGCGTCCCGCCGCGCCTCGTCGCGAAGCTGCCCGCCGCCGACCCCGCCGTCCGCGCCATGCTCGGCGGCACCTACCGCACCGAGGTGCTCTTCTACCGCGACATCGCCGGGACGGTCCGCATCCGGACCCCGCACTGCCACCACGCCGAGATCGACCCCGAGACCTCCGAGTTCGTCCTGCTGCTGGAGGACCTCGCCCCGGCGGTGCAGGGCGACCAGATCGCCGGATGCCCGGTCCGGCGGGCGCGCGACTGCGTCGCCGGCCTCGCCGGGCTGCACGGCCCCCGCTGGTGCGACCCGTCCCTCCTGGACGTCGGCGGGCTGACCCGCCCGGACGCCACCGACGCCGCGACCCTCGCCGAGGTCTACGGCCCCGCCGTCGAGGTCTTCATCGACCGCTTCCCCGACCGGCTCGGCGCCGAGGACAAGGACACCCTGCGAAGCACCGCCGGCGCCGTGGGGCCGTGGCTGACCGGCCGCGCCGAGCGCTTCGGGCTCGTCCACGGCGACTACCGCCTCGACAACCTGCTGTTCCCGCCCGAGGGCGCCCCCGTCGCGGTCGACTGGCAGACCCTCACCATCGGGCTCCCCGCCCGCGACCTGTCCTACTTCCTGGCCACGAGCCTCAGCGCCGCCGACCGCCGCGCCCACGAGCGCGACCTCGTCGCCCACTACCACGAGGCCCTCGTCTCCCACGGCGTCCGCGACTACCCGCTCGAACTCTGCTGGGACGACTACCGCTTCGCGCTGTTGCAGGCCCCGCTCATCATCGTCCTCGGCTGCGCCTACGGGACGCCCACCGAGCGCGGCGACGCCATGTTCCTCGCGATGGCCGCCCGCGCCTGCGCCGCGCTCAGGGACCACCCGGCGGCATGAACGAGGGCCGTCCGGCGGCGTAGGGTCGACCGGTGACGCCCACACTTCGGACCGACCGCCTGATCATGCGCCGCTGGACCGGGGCCGACCGCGAGCCGTTCGCCGCGCTGAACGCCGACCCGCAGGTCATGGAGCACTTCCCGGCGCCCCTCCCCCGCGCTGAGAGCGATGCGCTGGTCGACCGGATCGAGAGGCGCTTCGAGGAGAGCGGGTTCGGCTTATGGGCCCTCGAAGTCGCCGGCACCGGCGAGTTCGTCGGCTTCACCGGGCTGTCGGTGCCGCGCTTCGACGTCCATTTCACCCCGGCGGCGGAGATCGGCTGGCGTCTCGCCCGGTCCGCGTGGGGCCGCGGCTACGCCACCGAAGCCGCCCGGCGCGCACTCGGCCACGCGTTCGACGAGGCCCGTCTCGATGAAGTGGTCTCCTTCACCAGCGCTCCCAACGTGCGGTCGCAGGCCGTCATGAAGCGCATCGGCATGGCCTACGACCCGTCCGGCGACTTCGAGCACCCTCTCGTCCCCGAGGGCCACCGCCTGCGGCGCCACGTCCTGTACCGCCTCACCGCTGCGGCCTGGAAGGACGTTCGTCCCTGGTGACAGGGGCTCGCCGTCGCCGAGAGTAGAGGCAAGACGGAAAAGGGGGACGGATGGTGAACGTGAGAAACCCGCAGGCTCCCGACGTGGTCTTCGACGTCAGGGGCGACGTTCCGGACCGGTTCGCCGAGACGGCCAGGGTCAAGGTCGCGGCGGCGTTCCGGCAGGCGCCCGAGCCGGTGCTGTTCGCCCGCGTCAAGCTGGCCACCGCGCCCGACCCGGCGGTCGAGCGCCCGGCGATGGCGCAGGCCACCGTGGACGTGAACGGGCGCCTCGTCCGGGTGCACGCGGCCGCCGCGACGATGCAGGAGGCCATCGACCTGCTGCCGGACCTGCTGCGCGCCCGGTTCGAGCGGATCGGCGGCCGGCGCGAGGCGTCCCGCGCCCCGAAGGCCGGGCGGCACGCGCACCGGCCCGCCCGCCGCGACCTGCCGCCGGGCGAGCGGGAGATCGTGCGCCGCAAGACGTTCGCGCCGGACACCCAGACGCCGGACGAGGCCGCGTTCGACATGGACGTCATGGACTACGACTTCTGGCTGTTCACCGACGCCGGGACCGGCCAGGACGCCGTCCTCTACCGGGCGGACGGCGGCTACCGGATCGCGCTGGCCGACCCGGAGGCCCGCCGCGACGGACCGGTGGCGGTCCCGCTGACCGTCAGCCCGCACCCGGCGCCGCGCATCGGCGAGCAGGAGGCGGTCGAGCGGCTGGAGGCGCTCGGCCTGCCGTTCCTGTTCTTCGCGGACGCCGATACCGGACGCGGGAAGATCCTCTACCACCGCTACGACGGCCACTACGGCCTCCTGGAATCCACCCCGTAGCCCGCGCGAAGCCGCACGAAGGGCGCCGCCCCGGTGAGGCCGGGGCGGCGTTCCCGCCGCTGCGGAATCGGTGTCAGAAGATCTCGCGGTGGGCCAGGGCCGACCAGCTCTCGTCCCACATGGCCTCGCGGCGGCGGTCGGCGCGGCGGCGGGTGAGCAGGTACAGGGCGAGCAGGGGGAGGCCGATGGCCGCCGCGGTCACGACGCCCGTCGCGGCCGTGGTCGCGATGGTGTCGGTCCGGGTGCGGGGAGCGCGGGCCAGGGCGCCGGACCCGTCCACCCAGATCTCGCGGCGCATGCCCGGCTTCACGGACGGGTCCGCCGGGACGATCGCGGTGCGCGGGCGGCCGTCGGGGGACGTCCACGACAGCTCCGCGTAGGCGTGCCGCAGCCCCGGGCCGTCCTGCCGGTTCAGCCCGGTGACGCGGGCGTCGATCCGGTGGTTCGCGGCCTGCGCCAGCTCGGCCTCTACGCCGTGCCGGTACGCCTGGGCGGCCAGCGCGGCGGACGCCGGCGGCGCGAGCCCCGCGAACAGGACGACGGCGCCGACCCCGACCGCCCACTGGCGGCGGTCGACGGCGCGGCGCAGGTCGTTGCGGTCGAAACCGAACCGGCGGCGGACGCGTCCGAGCGTTCCCATCTCTCCTCCTCTCCCGCGACGGTAATCGCCGGTCGAAATCCCCGGCAGGCCCGGAGGTCCCGGGCCGTGGGACCTTCGTCCCCTTCTGTACGGGTACCGCGGCGCGCAGACTGGACGGAGGGAGGCACCCATGAACGGCGAAGAGGAGACACGGTGGCCGCACGTCCTGTTCGGTTATGACGGGACGGCGGAGAACGACGCGGCCCTGCGCTGGGCGGTCGAGGAGGCCAGGCTCCGCCGGATCGGGCTCGTGATGTGCCACTGCTGGCACTGGCCCTACCCCGCCGGCCACACCGACCCCGGCATCGAGACGATCATGAAGCGGGCGGGCGCGAACCTGCTCGACCACGGCGTCCGGCTGGCCTACGAGCTGGGCGTGCCCGGCGCGGTCCGCAAGCGGCTGCGGCGCGGGCCCGCCGCCGAGGCGCTGCTGCGCGGCGCCGCCGGGGCCGAGCTGATCGTGGTCGGCGCGCCCGGGCCGGACGAGCCGGGGGCGACGGCGCTGGAGCTGCCGGCGCGCTCCCCGTGCCCGGTGGTCGCGGTCCGCGGCGGCACCGTGCCGCACCGGGTCGTCGTGGGCGTCGACGGGTCGCCCGGATGCGGGACGGCCCTCGGCTTCGCCGCGGAGGAGGCGGCGCTGCGCGGCTGGGACCTGCGGGTCGTGCACGGCTACTGGGAGCCGGGCGCGGTCGCCGAGTCCGAGCTCGCGCTGTTCCACGACCGGGCGCTGCTGGAGCGGACCCGCGCGGCCGAACTGGAGGCGGCCGTCGAGCCGTGGCGCCGCCGCCACCCCGGCCTCCGCATCGAGATGTCGCCGCTGCTGGAGCGGCCGTTCGACGCCCTGCAGGAGGCCGCGGAGGACGCGGGCCTCGTCGTCCTCGGGGAGCGGGGCACCGGCGTCGACCCGCTCGGCGCGACCGCCGCCGCGGTGCTGCGCCGCGCCCGGCGCACCGTCGCGATCGTGCCGGGACGAAGGTCCCGGGACGCGCGGACCGTCGCCTCTGATCACCGCGTCCCCGCCCGGCAAGGCTAGGAACCGACGGAGGGAGCGACGATGAGCGATCGACGCGGAGTGGTGGTCGGCTACGACGGGTCCCAGCAGAGCGGGACGGCCGTCCGCTGGGCGGCCGAGGAGGCGCGGCTGCGCGGCGTGCCGCTGACCGTGGTGCACGCGTGGGAGGCGTTCACGGCGGTCGGGCCGATGGCGATCCCCGTCGCCGACCTGCGGGCGGCGGCGCAGGAGGTCGTCGCCGAGGGCGCGAAGCTCGCCCGCGAGGAGGCCGGCGAGGTCCACGCGGTCCTCGGCCGCGGCGGGTCGACGACCGCGCTGCTGGAGGCGTCCCGCGGCGCCGACCTGGTCGTGGTGGGCTCGCGCGGGCGCGGCGGGTTCACCGGCCTGGTGCTCGGCTCGACGGGACTGGAGCTCGCCGGGCACGGCCCGTGCCCGGTCGTGGTCGTCCGGGAGCCGCGGGCCGGCGGGCCGGTCGTCGTCGGCGTGGACGGCTCCGCCGCCTCGCTGGAGGCGCTCGGCCTGGCGTTCGCCGAGGCCGCGCTGCGCGGCGCCGACCTGGCCGCGGTGGTCGCCTGGCCCGCCGACGCCGACACCGGAGGCGCCCCGCTGGTGGACGCCGACGCGCTGCGCGAGGTCGCGCGGGAGCGGCTGGCCCGGCTCGTCGAGCCCTGGCGGGAGCGGTACCCGGGCGTCCCCGTCCGGACCGAGGTGTTCATCGGCCCGCCCCGCGAGGTGCTGCTCGGCGCGGCCAAGAACGCCCGGCTCCTCGTCGTCGGGTCGCGCGGGCTCGGCGGGTTCCGCGGCCTGCTGCTCGGCTCGGTCAGCCACGCGCTGCTGCAGCACGCCGCCTGCCCGGTCGCCGTCGCGCACGCACCCCGCGACTGACCGGCCCGCCGGGCCGCCGCTACTCGGCGACCAGCGCCTCGGTGGCGTGCAGGGCGGGGCCGGTCGGCAGGTCCGGGTCGAGGATCAGCTGCAGCAGCAGGCCGTCCAGCACCGCGGTGAACAGCATCGCGGTGCCCTCGCGGCGCTCGGCCGGCCAGTCCGGGCGCAGCTGGCCGAGCCGCGCCGCGGTCCGGGCCCGGACGGCGCGCGACCAGTCCCGCCGCTCGGCGCCCATCCGCGGGTCGCGCAGCGCCCTGACCAGCAGCTCGGCCGCGAGCCGCAGATTGCGCTCGCCCGCGACCATGCGCGGTACCTGGTCGTGCAGGGCGCGCAGTGCCGACGGGGTGTCGGGCGCGGCGAGCATCGCGTCCACCACCGGGTCGACGACCATCTCGCCGGCCCGCTGCGCGACCGCGACGTGCAGGCCCGGCAGCCCGTTGAAGTAGTGGTGGAGCAGCCCCGGACGGGTGCCGGCGCGGTCGGTGACGGCGCGCGCGGTGACCGCGGGCCAGCCGCCCTCGGCGAGCAGGTCGAGGCCGATCCGGACGAGCTGCTCCCTGCGCGCCCGCCCGCGGGGAGTCGACGCGCCGCTCCCACCGGCGGGGTCCTGGTGGGTCATGCCGCCAAGCTATCCCAGCCGTTGCACCGTGCAAAGATCGTCGCGGCCGCGGTGCGACTGGCCGCCGCCGGAGCGGGTAGAGGCCCCCGCATGACCGATGCCGTGCTCTTCGACGTCGACGGGACGCTGGTCGACACCAACTACCTGCACGCCACCACGTGGTGGCAGGCGTTCCGGCAGTACGGCCACACGGTCCCGATGGGCCGCATCCACCGGGCGATCGGCATGGGCTCGGACAAGCTGCTCGACCACCTGCTGCCGGACGGTCGCGACCGCGGCGACGACGACGCGATCCGGTCGGCCCACACGGCCCTGTACGCGCAGTTCTGGTCGCGGCTCGCCCCCTTCGACGGCGCCGCCGACCTGCTGCGGGCCTGCGCCGGGCGGGGGCGGCGGGTCGTCCTCGCCAGCTCAGCCGCCGTCCCGGAGCTGAAGGCGCTGCGCGCGGCGCTGGACGCCGACGACGCGATCGACGAGGCCACGTCCGCGTCGGAGGTGGGGCAGAGCAAACCGGCCCCGGACCTGGTGGAACTGGCGCTGGAGCGGGCCGGGGTGCCGGCGGAGCGCGCCGTGTTCGTCGGCGACACCCGCTGGGACGTCGAGGCCGCCGAACGCGCGGGGATGCGCTGCGTGTGCGTCCTCACCGGCGGCTGGAGCCGGGAGGAGCTGCAGAAGGCGGGCGCGGCGGCCGTCTACGACGACCCCCGCGCCCTCCTCGCCGACCTCGACGCGAGCCCCCTGGCCTGAGCCTCGGGAGCCGGGCTCAGGACTCCGCGCGCTCGCGCTCGGCGCGCAGCTGCAGCGCCACGTCGATGATCATGTCCTCCTGGCCGCCGACGTAGCCGGCCTCGCCGACCTTCTGCAGGATCTCGTGCGCCGGGACGCCGTAGCGCTCGGCGGCCCGCTCGGCGTGCAGCAGGAAGCTGGAGTACACGCCCGCGTAGCCCTGCGTGATCGCGCCCCGGTCGGCGAACGGCAGCCGGTGCAGGAACGGCTTCACGACGTCGTCCGCCGCCGCCATCGCGCCCTGCACGTCCACGCCGGTCGGGACGCCGAGCCGCTCGAACGTCGCCACCAGCACCTCGGTGGGGGAGTTGCCCGCCCCGGCGCCGAGCGCGCACAGCGCCCCGTCGATCTGCCGGGCGCCGTTCTGCTGCGCCAGCACCGAGTTCGCGACGCCCAGCGACAGGTTCTGGTGCCCGTGGAACCCGACCTGCGCCTCGTGCCCGATCTCCTTGACCAGCGCGCTGATCCGCTCCTGCGCCTCGCCGAGGACGAGCGCGCCCGCCGAGTCGACGACGTACACGCACTGCGCGCCGCCGTCCACCATGATCCGGGCCTGCTTCGCCAGCTCCTCCGGCCCGACCCGGTGCGACAGCATGAGGAACCCGACGGTCTCCATGCCGAGGTCGCGCGCGGCGGCGAAGTGCTGCAGCGACACGTCCGCCTCGGTGCAGTGCGTCGCGACCCGGGCGACGGACGCGCCCGCGTCGTGCGCCATCTTCAGGTCGTTGACGGTGCCGAGGCCCGGCAGCAGCAGGACGGCGATCTTGGCGCGGGTCGCCTCGTCCACGGCGGCGGCGACGAGCTTGACGTCGTCCTCCAGCGAGAAGCCGTAGTTGAAGGACGAGCCGCCGAGGCCGTCGCCGTGCGTGACCTCGATGACCTCGACGCCCGCCGAGTCCAGCGCGTGCACGACGCCGCGGACCTGCTCCTCGGTGAAGCGGTGCGCCATCGCGTGGCTGCCGTCCCGCAGCGTCGAGTCGGTGATCCTGATCTTGTCCGCGGTCACGATGCCACCTTCCTGCGCGCGATCTGCTCGCCCACCCGGGCGGCGGCCGCGGTCATGATGTCGAGGTTGCCGGCCCAGGGCGGCAGGTAGTCGCCGTTCCCGCGGACCTCAAGGAACACCGCGACCCGGGCCATCCCGTTCCAGATGTCGCGGGGCTCGTCGAACTGCGGCTCGGCGCGCAGCGTGTAGCCGGGCACGTAGACGGCGACCTCGGCCACCATCTTCTCGATCGACTCCTGGATCGCCTTGGTGTCGGCGTCCGACGGGATCGCGCAGAACACCGTGTCCCGCATGATCATCGGCGGGTCGACCGGGTTCAGGATGATGATCGCCTTGCCCCGGGTGGCGCCGCCGACCGTCTCGATCGCGCGGGCCGTGGTCTGGGTGAACTCGTCGATGTTCGCGCGCGTGCCGGGACCGGCCGAGCGGGACGCGATCGACGCGACGATCTCCGCGTACGGGACCGGGACGACCGACGACACCGCGTGCACGATCGGGATCGTCGCCTGCCCGCCGCAGGTGATCATGTTGAGGTTCGGGGCGTCCGACAGCGTGTCCAGGTTCACCGGCGGGCACACGAGCGGGCCCGCCGCGGCCGGCGTCAGGTCGATCGCCGTGATCCCCGCCTCCTCGTAGCGGGGGGCGTTCGCCAGGTGCGCCTTCGCCGAGGTCGCCTCGAACACGATGTCGGGCAGCTCCGGCTGCTTCAGCAGCCAGTCCACGCCCTCCGCCGAGGCGGGGACGCCCAGCTTGCGGGCGCGCTCCAGCCCGTCCGACTCCGGCACCACGCCGATCATCGAGTGGACGTCGATCAGCTCGCTGCGCATCAGCTTGACCAGCAGGTCGGTGCCGATGTTGCCCGGCCCGACGATGGCCGCGGTCAGCTTGCTCACTGTGCCGGCCTCCTGCGAGGGGGCGACCCCCCGCGCCCCCCGGTTCGCTTCGCTCATTTCTGCTCCTTTCCGAACCGGGCGGTCACAGAACCGATCCCGGCGAACGTCGCCGTCAGGGTCTCGCCGGGGGCGACCGGCACGGCCGCGGTGATCGAGCCGGGCAGCACCACGTGCCCCGCCTCCAGCGTCACGCCGCGCTCCCCGAGCACGTTGGCCAGCCAGACCAGCGCGTTGATCGGCGAGCCCAGCACCGCGCCGCCCGCGCCGGTGTCGATCAGGTCGCCGTCGCGGCGCAGCAGGCAGCCCATCAGCGACAGGTCCAGGTCGTCCAGCCGGACGGGGCGGGTGCCGAGCACGACGCCGCCGCTGGAGGCGTTGTCGGCGATCGTGTCCGGCAGGGTGATCTTCCAGTCCGCGATGCGGGAGTCGATGACCTCCAGCGCCGGCAGCACGTAGTCGACGGCGGCGACGGCGTCCGCCGCCGTCGCGCCGGGCCCGGCGAGCGGGCGGCCCAGCACGAACGCGATCTCCGGCTCGATGCGGGGCTGCAGGAACCGGCCCGTGTCGATCGGGGCGCTCTCCGGCAGGAACATCGTGTCCAGCAGGACGCCGAAGTCCGGCTGGTCCACGCCCATCTGGCGCTGCATCGCCGCCGACGTCAGCCCGACCTTGTGGCCCTTGATCCGCGCGCCGGCGGCCGTCCACGCCTGCACCTGGGCCAGCTGCACCGCGTAGGCGTCGGCCACCGACATGTCCGGGTGGTCCTTGGTCAGCGGCGAGATGGGAGTGCGGGCGGCGTACGCGTCGAGCAGCGCCGCCGCCGCCTTCTCCACGGAACCCGGATCCATTGGGGCCGTCCTTTCGTTTCGTCTGCCGTGCCCGAGCCTCCCCCGCCCGGACCGCGGCGGGCAACGCGCGCGTCCCGCGTGGTGGGACACGTCTTCTACAGTGGGGCCGTGCCGCCCGAAGACAGCTACCTGCGCCGCGCCGTCGCGGTGCTCACCGCCTTCCGAGCCGACGACGACGGCCTCGGCGCCGCCGAGCTCGCCCGCCGCAGCGGCCTGCCCAAGTCGACCGCCCACCGCATCGCCCTCGACCTCGCCGAGGCGGGCCTGCTGGAGCGGGACGGGGCGCGGGTGCGGCTCGGGCTGCGGCTGTTCGAGATCGGGCAGCGGGTGCCGCGCCAGCGGGTGCTGCGGGACGCCGCCGTCCCCTACATGTCGGACCTGCGGGAGGCGACCCGGCAGACCGTCCACCTCGCGGTGCTGGAGGGCACCGAGGTCGTCTACGTGGAGATCCTCGGCTCGCCGGGCGGCCCGCGGATGCCGTCGCGGATCGGCGGGCGGCTGCCCGCGCACGTGACCGGGGTGGGCAAGGCGATCCTTGCGTTCTCGCCGCCGGAGGCCGTGCAGGCCGTGCTGGACGCGGGGCTGGTCAAGCGGAGCGAGCGCACCGTCGTCGCGCCGGGGCTGCTCGCGAAGGAGCTGGAGAAGATCCGCGGCGAGGGCGTCGCCTACGACCGGGAGGAGTCCGGCGCCGGCATCGTCTGCGCCGCCAGCCCCGTCCTGGGCGCCGACGGCCTGGCGATAGGCGCCCTGTCCGTCTCGGGCTGGTCCACGAAACTGCACCTGACGGCGGTCGCCCCGGCCGTCCACACCGCCGCCCTGACCCTCTCCCGCACCCTCTCCCGTTGACGGGGTCAGGGGGTGGGGAGGTGGCGGGCCAGGAGTTCGGCCAGGTGCTCGCTGTCCCGGTTCGCCAGGTCGGTCAGCTGGGTGCGGCAGCTGAAGCCGTCGGCGAGGACGACCTCGTCCTCGCGGGTGTTGCGGACGGCCGGCAGCAGCCGGGTCTCGGCGACCGCCACGGACACGTCGTGGTGGCCCTTCTCGACGCCGAAGTTGCCGGCGAGGCCGCAGCAGTCGCCGACCCGGGCGACCTCCGCGCCCGCCCGCTTCAGCAGGGCGGCGTCCTTCGTCCAGCCCATGACCGCGTGGTGGTGGCAGTGCGGCTGCGCGATGCCGGTGACGCCGGACAGGTCGGGCGGCGTCCAGTCCGCGGTCTCGCCGAGCAGTTCGGCGAGCGTGCGGGTCGCGGCGGCCACCTCGCGCGCGGCGGCGGCGTCCACCCCGCGCAGCAGCTCCTCGGCGTCCGAGCGCAGCACGCCCGTGCAGGACGGCTCCATGCCGACGACCTTCGCGCCGCGCCGGACGTGGGGGAGCAGCGCCCGGACGGTCCGCCGCGCCTGCGCGCGCGCCCCGTCCAGCTGGCCCGTCGAGATCCACGTGATGCCGCAGCACACCGGGTTCTCGGTGACGGTCACGCGGTAGCCGGCGTGCTCCAGCACCTTCACGGTCGCCTTGCCGACCTCGGGGGAGAACGCGTCGGTGAAGGTGTCCACGAACAGGACGACGTCGCCGTGCCGGCCCTCGGGGCTGCGGTGGGAGGCGAACCAGCGCCGGAACGTCACGGGCGCGAACGCGGGCAGCGACCGCCGCCGGTCGATCCCCGCGCCCCAGGCGAGGAGGGGTTTCAGGGCGCGTGACCGCATCACCGCGTTGACCGCCCCGATCGACGCGGGCGCCCTCGCCGCGAGGCGCGTCCAGCGGGGGAGCCGGCCCAGCGCGTAGTGGACGCGCGGCCGGATCCTGCGCCGGTACCGCCGGTGCAGCGCCTCCGCCTTGTAGGACGCCATGTCGATCCCGGTCGGGCAGTCGGACGCGCACCCCTTGCACGACAGGCACAGGTCGAGGGCGTCGTGCAGCGCGTCGGACTTCCAGCCGTCCGGGCCGAGCTTCCCGCTGACGACCTCCTGGAGGACGCGGGCCCGCCCCCGCGTGGAGTCCTTCTCCTCGCGGGTCGCGAGGTAGGACGGGCACATCACGCCGCCCGCCGCCGTGTTGTCGGCGCGGCACTTGCCCACGCCCGTGCAGCGGTGCACGGCCCGCGACAGGTCGCCGCGGTCGTCCCGGTAGGCGAGACCGAGCCCCCGGTTCAGCGGGACGAGCTGCACGGCGCGCACATCGGCGTCCACCGGCGCCGGACGGACGATCACCCCGGGGTTCAGCACGTCGTCGGGGTCGAAGGCGTCCTTCACGGCGGCGCACAGCGCCAGCGCCTCGGCCGAGTACATGTGCGGCAGCAGCTCGCTCCGGGCCCGCCCGTCGCCGTGCTCGCCCGACATCGTGCCGCCGTGCCGCGCCGCGAGCGCCGCCGCCTCGTTCAGGAAGTCGCGGAAGACCCGCGTGCCCTTCGCCCGGCCGAACGGGAAGTCGATCCGCACGTGGATGCACCCGTCGCCGAAGTGCCCGTACGGGACGCCGAACAGCCCGTACTCCGCCAGCAGCGCCTCGAACTCGCGCAGGTAGGCGCCCAGCCGCTCGGGCGGGACGGCCGCGTCCTCCCATCCCGCGTGGGCCTGCTCGCCGTCCGGCGTCCGCGCGACGAGCCCGGCGCCGTCCTCGCGGATCCGCCACAGCGCCTCGGCGAGCGCCGCGTCCTCCACGACCATCGAGTCGACGCAACCGGAGTCGCCGGCGACCTTCCGCGCGGTGCTCCGCAGCGCACCGGCCTCCGCGCCGGCCAGCTCCACCAGCAGCCACCCGGACCCCTTCGGCAGCGGCGGCACCGCGTCGGCGCCGCGCCGCTCCCGCATGACGGCGGTGATCCGCGAGTCGAGCCCCTCGCACGCCACCGGCCCGTGCGGCAGGATCGCCGGGACCGCGTCGGCGGCCTCCGCCATCGACCCGTACCCGAGCACGACCAGCAGCCGGCGCGCGGGCTCGCGCACCATCCGCACCCGCGCGGCCAGCGTCAGCGCGAGGGTCCCCTCGCTGCCGACCAGCGCCCGCGCGACGTCGAACCCCTTCTCCGGCAGGAGGTGCTCCAGCGAGTAGCCGGACACCTGCCGTCCGAACCGCCCGAACTCCGTCCGGATCAGCGCCAGGTTCTCGCCCACGAGCCCGCGGAGCCGGTCGAGGAGCGCGCTGCCGGCGGCCGCCCCGGGCACGTCGCCGAGCCGGAGCCGCTCCCCGGACCCGGTGACCACGTCGAGGCCCAGCACGTTGTCGCTCGTCCGCCCGTAGCCGAGCGCCCGCGACCCGCACGCGTTGTTGCCGATCATGCCGCCGAGCGTGGCCCGCGTCCGGGTGGACGGGTCGGGCCCGAACCGCAGCCCGTGCTCCGCCGCCGCCTGGTGCAGCCGCGCCTGCACGATGCCCGGCTCGACCAGCGCCGTCCCCGCCTCGGCGTCGATCTCCAGGACCCGGTTCAGGTGGCGGCTGACGTCCACCACGACGCCCGGCCCGACCGCGTTGCCCGCGATGGACGTCCCCGCGCCCCGCATCGTCAGCGGCACCCCGGCGTCCCGGCACACCCCGAGCACGACCGGAAGCTCCTCGACCTCCCGGGGCGTCACCACGACCGCAGGCGGCACCCGGTAGAGCGACGCGTCGGACGAGTACATGGCCCGCGCGAGCGCCGAGTCGTCCACCCCGCCGACCCCAGCCTCCCGCAGCGCTTCCGCAACCCCGCGATGATCGCCCACTGCCCCGCCCTCCGACCCGCCGTGACCTCGGATGAACTCCTGCCGACGACGGTAGTACCGGCGCCGCGCGGTCCGCTGCCCGGCGGGGGCCCTAGGGGGCCTTTCGGCGGGACGAAGGTCCCTTTTGACGGATCCCGGTGTCCGAAAGGGTGAGTAGTGGCGGGATGGCGATCATGGTTACCCCGCCGGAGGTTGGGGAAGGCCCAACGGCACTGCGCTGGGAGCGATGGAAAATGGTGCGGCAGGTGACTGAAGCTCGGCAGAGGACCGGACCCGGGCCGGCGGAGCCCGAGCGGCACGCCGGAGGCGGGCGGCCGTGGGTCATGCTGGTGATGGCCACCCTCGGATTCGCGGTGAACTTCTGGGCGTGGGCGCTGCTGAGCCCGCTCGCGCCGGGGCTCAAGGACGCGCTGAAGCTGACGTCGTTCGAGCAGTCGCTGCTCGTGGCGGTACCCGTCCTGGTGGGGTCGCTCGGGCGGATCCCCGTGGGCGCGCTGACCGACCGGTTCGGCGGGCGGGTGATGTTCCCCGCGGTGTCGCTGATCACGATCGTGCCCGTCCTCTACCTGGGGCTCGCGGGGCACTCGTCGCTGCCGGCCCTGCTGGCCGGCGGCTTCTTCCTGGGCATCGGCGGGACGGCGTTCGCCATCGGGGTCCCCTTCGTGAACGCCTGGTTCCCGCCGGAGCGGCGCGGCCTCGCGATCGGGATCTTCGGCGCGGGCATGGGCGGAACCGCCGTCAGCGCGCTGACCACGGTCAAGGAGGCCGACAGGTGGGGGACGGAGACCCCCTTCGTGGTGATGGCCGTCCTGCTCGCCGTGTACGCGGTCGCCGCGTGGTTCGTCCTGCGCGAGGCGCCCGGCCGCACCGCCCCGACCGAGCCCCTCGCGAAGCGGCTCGCCGCGACCGCCCGGCTGGGCGTCACCTGGCAGATGTCGGCGCTGTACGCGGTCGCGTTCGGCGGCTACGTCGCCTTCTCGGTGTACCTGCCCACCTACCTGAAGGCCGAGTACGGGCTCTCGCAGGCCGACGCCGCGAACCGGATGGCCGGGTTCGTGCTGCTGGCCGTGGTGATGCGGCCGGTCGGCGGCTGGCTGTCGGACCGGCTCGGCGCCGTCCGGGTGATGACCGTGTCGCTGGCGGTCACGGTCGCGGGAGCGGTCGCCCAGTCGTTCGCGCCGGCGCTGATGCCGGTCGGGACGATCGCGTTCCTGGCCATGGCGGCCGCGCTCGGCGCGGGCAGCGGCGCGACGTTCGCGCTCGTCGCCCGGCTGGCCCCCGCGAACAAGGTCGGCGCGGTCACCGGCGTGGTCGGCGCCGCGGGCGGCCTCGGCGGGTTCGTCCCGCCGCTGCTGATGGGCGCCCTGTGGGGCAGCCTCGGCGAGTACCGCATCGGCCTGCTGCTGCTCTCCCTCGTGGCGGCGGCGGCCGCGGTGTTCACCGCGACGACCGTCCGGCGCGCCGTGGCGACGCGCCAGGACACCTGAAATCGCATCATCCCGCCGAAGATCGGCGGGATGATGCGCTATGGGAGCGATTTCTCCCTAGATGATGTGGAAGAAGGGGATCCGAGTTGAGTTCGACCACCGGCCGGCCAGGGATGGACGGCCCGTTGGAAGACGCGCTGGTGAGCACGCGCAGGTACTTCACCCGCACGCGCGTGTCGCCGGACCTGCGGACCATGACCAAGAAGGGCGGCCGGGAGGCGGACGCCTTCTACCGCGACCGGTGGTCGCACGACAAGGTGGTGCGCTCCACCCACGGGGTGAACTGCACCGGGTCGTGCTCCTGGAAGGTGTACGTCAAGGACGGCATCATCACCTGGGAGGCGCAGCAGACCGACTACCCGTCGGTCGGCCCGGACCGCCCCGAGTACGAGCCGCGCGGCTGCCCGCGCGGCGCGTCGTTCTCCTGGTACACCTACTCGCCGACGCGGGTGCGCTACCCCTACGTCCGGGGCGTCCTGCTGGAGATGTACCGGGAGGCCAGGGCCCGGACGGGCGACCCGGTGCAGGCGTGGCGCGAGATCGTCTCCGACCCGGAGAAGGCCCGGACCTACAAGGACGCGCGCGGGCGCGGCGGCCTGGTGCGGGCGACGTGGGACGAGGCGACCGAGATGATCGCCGCCGCGCACGTCCACACGATCAAGGAGTTCGGCCCCGACCGGGTCGCCGGGTTCTCCCCGATCCCGGCGATGTCGATGGTGTCGCACGCGTCCGGCGCCCGGTTCGTGTCCATGCTCGGCGGGACGATGCTGTCGTTCTACGACTGGTACGCCGACCTCCCGGTGGCGTCCCCGCAGGTGTTCGGCGACCAGACCGACGTCCCCGAGTCGGGTGACTGGTGGGACGCGGGCTACCTCATCATGTGGGGCTCCAACGTCCCGGTCACCCGCACCCCCGACGCGCACTGGATGACCGAGGCCCGCTACCGGGGCCAGAAGGTCGTCGCGGTGTCCCCGGACTACGCCGACAACGTCAAGTTCGCCGACGAGTGGCTCGCCGCCCAGCCCGGAACGGACGGCGCGCTGGCGATGGCCATGGGCCACGTCGTCCTCAAGGAGTTCTTCGTCGACCGGCAGGTCCCGTACTTCACCGACTACGTGAAGCGCTACAGCGACCTGCCGTTCCTGGTGCGCGTCGAGGAGCGCGACGGGGCGTACGTCCCCGGCAAGTTCCTCACGGCGGCCGACCTGCCGGGCGCCGAGGCCGAGTCCGAGCACGCCGCGTTCAAGACCGTGATCCTGGACGCGGCCACCGGCCGCCCGCTCGTCCCGAACGGGTCGCTCGGCTTCCGCTTCGGCGAGTCCGGCGAGGGCAGGTGGAACCTGGACCTGGGCGACGCCGACCCGCTGCTGTCGGTGGCGGGCGGCGAGGGCGGCGAGGCCGTCGAGATCGAGCTGGCCCGGTTCGACGGCATCGACGGCGCGCCGGGCACGCTGCGGCGCGGCGTCCCGGTCCGCACCGTCGGCGGCCACCTCGTCACGACTGTGTTCGACCTGCTTCTCGCCCAGTACGGTGTCGGCCGCGACGGCCTGCCCGGCTCCTGGCCGACCGGGTACGACGACGCGTCCGAGCCGGGCACCCCGGCCTGGCAGGAGACCATCACCGGCGTCCCGGCGCAGGCCGCCGAGCGGATCGGCCGCGAGTACGCGGCGAACGCCGAGGAGACCCGCGGCCGGTCGATGATCATCATGGGCGCGGGCACCAACCACTGGTTCCACTCCGACACCATCTACCGGACGTTCCTCGCGCTGACCACGCTGACCGGCGGCCAGGGCGTGAACGGCGGCGGCTGGGCGCACTACGTCGGGCAGGAGAAGTGCCGCCCGGTCACCGGGTGGGCGCAGCTGGCGTTCGGGCTCGACTGGTCCCGCCCGCCCCGGCAGATGATCGGCACCGCGTTCTGGTACCTGCACACCGACCAGTTCCGCTACGACCAGTTCGACGCCGGCGCCCTGTCGGCGGCGACCGGCGGCGGGACGTTCGCGGGCCGGTCCACCGCCGACGTGATCGCGCAGGCGGCGCGGCTCGGCTGGATGCCGTCCTACCCGACGTTCGACCGCAACCCGCTGACGCTCGCCGACGAGGCGGAGGCCGCCGGGAAGCAGCCCGGCGAGTACATCGTCGAGGAGCTGAAGGCGGACCGGCTCAAGTTCGCCTGCCAGGACCCCGACGCGCCGGAGAACTTCCCCCGCGTCCTCACGGTCTGGCGGTCCAACCTGCTCGGGTCGTCCGCGAAGGGCAACGAGTACTTCCTGCGGCACCTGCTCGGCGCCGCCGACGCCGTCCGCGCCGAGGAGACGCCGCCGGACGTCCGGCCGGAGGAGGTCGTCTGGCGGGACGAGGCCCCCGCCGGCAAGCTCGACCTGCTGCTGTCGCTGGACTTCCGGATGACCAGCACCACCGTCTACTCCGACATCGTGCTGCCGGCGGCGACCTGGTACGAGAAGCACGACCTGAACACGACCGACATGCACCCGTTCGTGCACTCGTTCAACCCGGCGATCGGGCCGCCGTGGCAGACCCGCAGCGACTGGCGCGCGTTCCAGGACATCGCGACCGCGTTCAGCCGCCTCGCCGAGGGGCACCTCGGCGTCCGCAAGGACGTCGTCGCCGTGCCGCTGCTGCACGACACCCCCGACGAGATGGCCACCCCGCACGGCCGCGTCCTGGACTGGGCGAAGGGCGAGTGCGAGCCGGTCCCCGGCGTCACGATGCCGAAGCTCGTCACGGTCGAGCGCGACTACCCGGCCATCGCGGCGAAGATGACCGCGCTCGGCCCGCTCGCCGAGCGGCTCGGCGCCACCACCAAGGGCGTCACGTTCGACCTGGAGCGGGAGGTCGAGTACCTCAAGCACAAGAACGGCGTCGTACGCGGCGGGCCCGCCGACGGCCGCCCGTCGCTGAAGCGGGACGTGCACGCCTGCGAGATGATCCTCGCGTTCTCCGGCACCACCAACGGGCACCTGGCCACCCAGGGCTTCAAGACGGTGGAGCGGCGCACCGGGACCCGGCTCGCCGACCTCGCCGCCGAGCACGAGGGCAAGCAGATCACGTTCGCCGACACCCAGGCCGCGCCCGTGCCCGTGATCACCTCCCCGGAATGGTCGGGGTCGGAGAGCGGCGGGCGCCGCTACTCGCCGTTCACCATCAACGTCGAGCGGCTGAAGCCCTGGCACACCCTCACCGGACGGCAGCACTTCTACCTCGACCACGACTGGATGGCCGAGCTGGGCGAGCAGCTGCCGACGTTCCGGCCGCCGCTCAACATGTCCGCCCTGTTCGGCGAGCCGGAGCTCGGGGAGAAGGGCGAGCTGGGGCTGACCGTCCGGTACCTCACCCCGCACAACAAGTGGTCGATCCACTCCGAGTACCAGGACAACCTGTTCATGCTGTCGCTGTCGCGCGGCGGCCCGGTGATCTGGATGAGCGGGGTGGACGCGGCCAAGATCGGCGTCCGCGACAACGACTGGATCGAGGCGGTCAACCGCAACGGCGTCGTCGTCGCCCGCGCGATCGTCACCCACCGGATGCCCGAGGGCACCGTGTACATGTACCACGCGCAGGACAAGCTGATCGACGTCCCCCGCGCGGAGACGACCGGCCGCCGCGGCGGCATCCACAACTCCCTGACCCGGCTGCTGATCAAGCCGAGTCACCTCGTCGGCGGGTACGCGCAGCTGTCGTTCGCGTTCAACTACCTCGGGCCGACCGGCAACCAGCGCGACGAGGTCACCGTCATCCGCCGCCGCTCCCAGGAGGTGCAGTACTAATGCGCGTCATGGCGCAGATGTCGATGGTGATGAACCTCGACAAGTGCATCGGCTGCCACACCTGCTCGGTCACCTGCAAGCAGGCGTGGACCAACCGCAGCGGCGTCGAGTACGTCTGGTTCAACAACGTCGAGACCCGCCCCGGGCAGGGCTACCCCCGGCAGTACGAGGACCAGGAGAAGTGGCGCGGCGGCTGGGTGCTCAACAAGCGCGGCCGGCTCGCGCTCAGGGGCGGCGGCCGCTGGCACAAGCTGGTGACGATCTTCTCCAACCCGAAGCTGCCCGGGATCGACGACTACTACGAGCCCTGGACCTACGACTACGAGACCCTCACCAACGCGCCGCTGCAGGAGCACACGCCGGTCGCCCGGCCGAAGTCGCTGCTGTCCGGCAAGGACATGAAGGTCTCCTGGTCGGCGAACTGGGACGACGACCTCGGCGGGTCGGTGGAGCACGGCGGCAAGGACGTCCTGCTCAAGGACATCTCCGACAAGGTGAAGATGGAGTTCGACAAGACCTTCATGTTCTACCTGCCGCGGATCTGCGAGCACTGCCTCAACCCGTCCTGCGCGGCGTCCTGCCCGTCCGGCGCGATCTACAAGCGCACCGAGGACGGCATCGTCCTCGTCGACCAGGACAAGTGCCGCGGCTGGCGGATGTGCGTGTCCGGCTGCCCCTACAAGAAGATGTACTTCAACCACCGGACCGGCAAGGCCGAGAAGTGCACGTTCTGCTTCCCGCGCATCGAGGTCGGCCTGCCGACGGTGTGCGCGGAGACGTGCGTCGGGCGGCTCCGCTACATCGGCCTGATCCTCTACGACGCCGACAAGGTGCTGGAGGCCGCGTCCACGCCGGACGACAAGGACCTGTACGAGGCGCAGCGCGGCGTGTTCCTCGACCCGAACGACCCCGAGGTCATCGCGGCGGCCGAGCGGGAGGGCATCCCGCAGGACTGGATCGAGGCCGCGCAGCGGTCCCCGATCTACGCGCTCATCAACACCTACAAGGTGGCGCTGCCGCTGCACCCGGAGTACCGGACGATGCCGATGGTCTGGTACATCCCGCCGCTGTCGCCGGTCGTGGACGTCATCCGCGACACCGGCCACGACGCCGAGGACAAGGGCAACCTGTTCGCGGCGATCGACGCGCTGCGCATCCCCGTCGAGTACCTGGCGGAGCTGTTCACCGCCGGGGACACCGCGGTCGTCGACGGCGTCCTGCGCCGGCTCGCCGCGATGCGCTCCTACATGCGCGACATCAACCTCGGCCGCGAGCCCGACCTCGCCATCCCCGAGGGCGTCGGGATGTCCGGCGAGGAGATGTACGACATGTACCGGCTGCTGGCGCTCGCCAAGTACGACGAGCGGTACGTGATCCCGACGGCGCACGCCGAGGACGCGCACAGCCTGGAGGAGATCGCCACCGAGTGCAGCCTGAACTACGACGGCGGCCCCGGCATGGGCGGCGCGGGGCTGCCCGGCGGCTCCGGCCCGTTCGGCGAGGCGTCCGGGCGGCCGAACCCGATCGCGGTGGAGAACTTCCACATGCTGCAGGCGCGGCAGACCTCCGACAGCCCCGTCGACCCGGCCGACAAGCACAAGCGCGTCAACCTGCTCAACTGGGACGGCAAGGGCGCCCCCGCCGGGCTGTTCCCGGACCGCAAGGGCGACTCGGAGGTCGGGCCGGGCGGCACCAACCCGCCCGCCGACTCGGGCGCCGCCGAAACGGAGCCGAAGCCGTGAGGATCAAACCCGGGAAGAAGGCCGGCCTGACCGACGCCGAACTGGCCACCGCCTGGCAGGCGGCGTCGCTGCTGATCGGCTACCCCGACGAGGAGCTGCTCGGGCGGCGCCCGCTGCTCCGCCGCGCCGTGGCGGGCCTGCCGGAGCCGGTCGCCGCGCCGCTCGGCCGCGTCCTCGACCATCTGGACGCGACGCCGCCGCGGGAGCTCGCCGCCGACTACGTCGCCACGTTCGACTACCGCAAGCGGTGCTGCCTCTACCTGACCTACTACGCCTACGGCGACACCCGGAAGCGGGGCATGGCCCTGCTGCGGTTCAAGCAGGCGTACCAGGCGGCCGGGCTCGACCTGGACGACGGCGAGCTGCCCGACCACCTGGCCGTGGTGCTGGAGTTCGCCGCGACCGGCGACCCCGCGCAGGGGCGGCGGCTGCTGCTCGAGCACCGCGCCGGCCTGGAACTGCTGCGCCTGTCGCTGACCGAGGCCGGGTCGCCGTGGGCGCCCGTCCTGGACGCGGTCGCGGCGACGCTGCCGCCGCTGACCGGCCGCACCGAGGACGCCGTCGCCCGCCTCATCGCCGAGGGGCCGCCCGAGGAGGCGGTCGGCCTCGCCCCCTACGGCGCCGACGCGGCCGCCATGGGGCCCGTCCTGCTGCCCGATCCCGTCGTTGGAGCGCCCTCATGACCAGCACCCTGCCCGTCCTCGCCGCCGAGAGCGGCAGCGATCCGGGCGTCGTCGGCACCCTCCTGTGGGTCGCCCTGCCCTACGTCACCATCGCGGTGTTCGTGCTGGGGCACATCTGGCGGTACCGCTACGACAAGTTCGGCTGGACGACCCGCTCGTCCCAGCTGTACGAGCGGCGGCTGCTGCGCATCGGCAGCCCGCTGTTCCACTTCGGGATCCTGGTCGTCGCGCTCGGCCACGTCGGCGGGCTCATCATTCCCGACGGCTGGACCGAGGCGGTCGGCATCACCGAGCACATGTACCACATCGTCGCCGTGGTCCTCGGGACGATCGCCGGGTTCTGCACGCTGGCGGGCCTCGCGATCCTGATCTACCGCCGCCGGACGGTCGGGCCGGTGTTCCTCGCGACCACCCGCAACGACAAGCTGATGTACGTGGTGCTCACCGGCACCATCGCGATCGGGCTGGCCGCCACCGTCGCCGCCAACATCGTCGGCGACGGCTACAACTACCGGGAGACGGTCTCCCCGTGGTTCCGGTCGGTGTTCTACCTCCAGCCGGACCCGGACCTGATGACCGGCGTGCCGATCCTGTTCAAGCTGCACGCGCTGAGCGCGCTGCTGCTGTTCTGCATCTGGCCGTTCACGCGGCTGGTGCACATGCTCACCGCCCCGGTCGGCTACCTGACGCGGCCCTACATCGTCTACCGCAGCCGCGACGAGCACCTCGGCATGCACGAGACGCGCCGGGGCTGGGAGCGCGTGCAGCGCCCCTGACCCCAGGACGGGAAATGCTCCCACCCCCGCGCCGGGGTGGGAGCGTCGTCATACCGGGGGACGGGTCAGCGGATCCAGAGGTCGGGGCCGAAGACCTCGTAGTGGATGCGCTCGTCGGAGACGCCGGCGTCCAGCAGGCCCCGCCTGATCTCGCGCATGAACGGCAGCCGGCCGCACATGAACACGCGGGCCTTGTCCGGCAGCGGCAGCTCGGACACGTCGATCCGGCCGGGCCGGACGTCCGCGCCGGGTGCGGCGCCGGCGGGCTCCTCGTACCAGGTCAGCTGCCGGAACCCGGCGATCCGGCGGCCCGACTCGGCGATCTGCGCGCGCAGCGCGTGGGTGCGGGGGCTCCGGTCGGCGTGGACGGCGAGGACCTCGCGGGCGGGGGCGGTGGCGGCCAGGTGGTCGATCACCGCCGCGGCGGGGGTGATGCCGATGCCCGCGCTGATCAGGACGAGCGGGTCCTCCTCGTCGTTCACCACGACGTCGCCGAACGGCCGGGACAGCTCCAGCTCGTCGCCGGGGGCCGCGTGCTCGAACAGGTACCCCGAGACGGCCCCGTCGGGCGCCGCGCCCTCGCCGCGCACCCGCCGGACGGTGATCTGGGCGGTGCCGCCCGCGGCCCGCGACAGCGTGTACTGGCGGGGCTGGCGCAGGCCGTCCGGCAGCGTCACCGCGACGGACACGTACTGGCCGGGGCGGTGCGCGGGGACCTCGCCGCCGTCGGCGGGCTCCAGGACGAGCGAGAAGACGTCCTCGGCCTCGTCCCGCCGGTCCACGACGCGCCAGGGCCGGTAGGGGGCGGCCGGGTCGCAGGCGGCGTCCCGGTACAGCCGCGCCTCCTCGGCGATGAGGAGCGTCGCGAACAGCCAGTACACCTCCGACCAGGCGGCGTGCACCTCCGGCGTCACCGCGTCGCCGAGCACGTCGGCGACCGCGCCCATCAGGTGCCGCCCGACGACCGTGTACTGCTCGGGGCGGATGCCGAGCGAGGCGTGCTTGTGCGCGATGCGCGGCAGCATCTGCTGGAACGGCGTCCCGGAGTCGGGGTTCACCAGGTGCCCGGCGAACGCGGCCACCGAGCCGGCCAGCGCCCGGCGCTGCTCGCCGTTGGCCTGGTTGCCCTGGTTGAACAGGTGCCGCAGCTCGGGGTGCGCGGCGAACATCGCGGAGTAGAACCGGCCGGTGATCTCAGCACCGTTGGCGCCGACGGCGGGCAGCGTGGCCCGCACGATGTCGGCGTGGTCGGACGAGAGCATCAGATGCCTTCCTGTGGGAGGCGCCGCCGCGGGCTGCGGCGGCGACGGAGGGACTGCGCGCGGTGGACGCCCCAGGCGACCGCCCGATCTTATTGGCGAGGCGCTAATAAGAGCTGTGATGTGCACCACACCGATCCGCTCGGCGAGGTCCGACAGGGGGTGGGCGGGGGTGCCGCGGCGGCCTCAGCGGCGCGGCCGTGCGAGCATCACGCGCCTTCCTGCGCGGGGGACGCCGCCGCGTGCACCGGCAGCGCCAGGGACAGCAGGACCGGTTCCGGGGGATCGGTCACCAGGTCGCGGAGCCGCACCCGGTTCAGCGAGGCGAGGAACGCCTCCTGCGCCGTCCGCAGCGCGCCGCGCAGCCGGCACCCGCCGCGCAGCGGGCACGGCGGGTGGTCGCAGTCGACGGCCTCGCCCGGCCCCTCCAGGGCCCGGACGATCTCGCCGACCGGCAGGTCCGGCGTCCCGCTCGCGAGGACGACCCCGCCGCCCCTGCCCCGCGACGTCTTGACGAAACCGTGCCCGCGCAGCCGCTGCACGATCTTCGCCATGTGCTGCGGCGCGACCCCGAGGCGGTCCGCGAGATCGGCGGCGGACCGCCGCTCGTCCCGCGCCCCGAGCAGCATCAGCGCACGCAGCGCCAGGTCGGTGGACTGGGTCAGGTACACGGTGTGATCATAGGTAAATCGGAGTCGGCAATTCCGATTAAGCGCTGTGGTGATCACCACTATGGCCTTGACCACACCGATTCGCATCGGTCAGGACGGGCCGTTCCCCGGCGGCCGGGATACGGCGGCCGGTGACCCGCCACAGCGGGACGCGGATGAAGTGGTCGCGCGGCCCCGGCGCCCACGGCCGCAGCGGCAGCCGGGCCACCCGCGCGGCCTCCGCCGGGTCGGTCACCGCGCGCGCCTGCCCGACCGCCGTCACCGACCAGCCCGTCCGGGCGGCCGGGTCGAACGCGTCCACCTCGAACGCGACGATCGCGCCGCGCAGCGCGGCGTCCAGCTTCGAACCCGGCGCGGTGCGGATGACCACGGCCTCGTCGCCGTCCAGCACGAAGGTCACCGGCTGGATGGCGGGCAGGGCCTGATCGGTGTAGACCACGCGCCCGACCGGCGCGGACCGCAGCAGCGCGAGGCACTCCTCGCGGCCGAGGATCTCCAGGTCGTCTCCGGTGGATCGCATACCACCAGGCTCCTCGCCGGCAGGCGGCGGATACAGGGGCGAACGTCCCGTCACGCCCGGCCACCGGGCCCTTACCGGGGAGGCGGTCAGGACTCGGCGGGCACCGGCCCGCCGATCCGCCGGCCGGTGATCAGCTCGGGGCGGATGCGGACGAAGTACTCCCGCTCGCCGGGTGCCCAGCTGCGCAGCGGCAGGGCCTCCAGCGCGGCCGCGTCGTCCGGGTCGGTGACGTGCCGGGCGGGCCCGACCGCGACCACCGACCAGCCCGTCTCCGCCGCCGTGTCGAACTCGTCGATCTCGAACGCGACGATCGTGTCCGCGGCGGCCTTGGCCAGCCGCGACGTCCGCGACGTCCGGATCACGATGTCGCCGCCGCTGACGGCGAAGTTCACCGGCTGGACGGCCGGCAGCGCGTGGTGGGTGAACACGATCCGCCCGATCTCCGCGCGCGCCAGCAGGCGGCGGCACTCGTCCTCGTCGAGGATCTCCAGGCCGCTGTGGTCGAGCTGCATGCGTCCAGCGTGGATCGCCCGCGCGCCCCGCCGTTAGGGACCAAGGTCCCGAATCCCGGGGTGCTGCCTGACCAGGCCCGGAGGAACGGTAACGTCCCGGACAACCCCGACGATCCCGCCTGGAGGTCCCCGTGCTCGCCCTCACCACCGCCGACGTGCGCCTGTTCCTGCACGTGCTCGCCGCGACGATCTGGGTCGGCGGCCAGATCACGCTCGGCGCGCTCGTGCCCGCGCTGCGCGGCTACGAGGGCGTCACCAAGGTCGCCGCGCGCCGCTACAACCTGGTCGCCTGGCCCGCGTTCGCCGTCCTCGTCCTCACCGGCATCTGGAACATCACCGCCGGTGACATCGGCGGCCCGGCCCAGCGCACCCTCGAAGTGAAGATCGTGTTCGTCCTGCTGTCGGGCGTGGCGGCGCTCCTGCACACCCGCGCCACGTCCAAGGGCGGCCTCGCCGTCTGGGGCGCCCTCGGCATGGTCGGCGCCCTCGCCGCCCTCCTGTTCGGCGTCCAGCTCGGCTGACCGGCGGCCGCCGCTTCCGCCATGAACCGGCCCGCGGGCAGATCCTCTAGGTTTGCCCTATGAGCGATTCTGTGGCGGTCGGGCTGGTCGGAGCGGGACCCTGGGCGGGCATGGTGCACGCGCCCGCGCTGGCGGCGGGACCGGAGACGCGGCTTGCGGGCGTGTGGGCGCGGCGGCCCGAGGCGTCCGCCGAACTGGCCGCGAAGCACGGCGCGCCCTCGTTCGCGCGGATCGAGGAGCTGTTCGACGCCTGCGAGGCGGTGGCGTTCTCCGTCCCGCCGGACGTCCAGGCCGACCTCGCCGCCCGGGCCGCCCGCGCGGGCAAGGCCGTCCTGCTGGAGAAGCCCCTCGCCATGGACCTGGACGGCGCCCGCCGCGTGGCCGGGGCCATCGCCGACGCCGGCGTCGTCTCGCAGATGGTCTTCACGCTGCGCTACTCCCGCGCGGCCCGCGACTTCCTCGCCCGGGTGAGCGGCCTCGACCCGTTCGGCGGCTACGGCTCGTTCGTCTCCTCGGTGCTGAGCGGCGGGCCCTTCGCCACCCCGTGGCGGCTGGAGAAGGGCGCGCTGCTCGACCTCGGCCCCCACATCGTCGACCTGCTGGACGCCTCGCTCGGCCGCGTCGCCGGCGTCCGCGCGCACGGCGACCCGCTCGGCTGGCTCGGGCTCACCCTGGAGCACGAGGGCGGCGCGGTCAGCCAGGCGTCCGTCTCGATGGCGGGGACGGGGGAGCTGCCGCCCGCCCGCGTCGAGGTGTACGGGCGCAAGGGGCACGCCGTGCTCGACTGGTCGCAGCTCGGCGACGACGCGTTCGCCACGATGGTCGCCGAGTTCGCCGCCGCCGTCCGCGGCGGGCGGCCGCCGGCGCTGGACGCCGCGCACGGCCTGCGCATCCAGGAGGTCCTCGCCTCCGCCGAGGCCCAGCTCGCCGGGGAGGGCTGACCCCGTGCCCCGGACGATCGAGGAGATCCTCGCCGACGCGCGCGGCCGCCTGGACCGCCTGGACCCCCGCCGCGCGCACGCCGAGATGAGCGACGGCGCCGTGCTGGTCGACATCCGCCCGGCGGCCCAGCGGGCCGACGAGGGGGAGATCCCCGGCGCGCTGATCGTGGAGCGCAACGTCCTGGAATGGCGCTTCGACCCGGCCTCCGGCGCCCGGCTGCCCGAGGCGACCGGCCACGACGTCCGCGTGATCGTGTTCTGCTCGGAGGGCTACACCTCCAGCCTCGCCGCCGCGTCCCTGCACGACCTCGGCCTGACCCGCGCGACCGACATCGACGGCGGGTTCCGCGCCTGGCGCGCCGCCGGGCTGCCGACGACCGGGGGAGCCGCCCGCCCGGATTGACCGCGCGCACAATTCACCTGTTTCGGCGGTCGATATCGCATCCGTCTTAGTGTCCCGCCGGGAGCTTTTAGCGGCCGACTTATAAGACGCGGATATCTTTTCCATTGGGTCTTGATTTTCGCGATCACTGGGGTAGAAAAAGTCAAACCCCCCTCCGAGGAGGAAAACCCCCGTGAAGGCTCCCATCACCAGGCTGGCCGCCCCGCTGGCGGCCGCGTCCGCGGCCCTCGCCCTGACCGCCACCGGCGCGTCGGCCGCCACCACCACCATCCGCGAGGACACCGCCGCCGGAGCGCCCTACTCCGGCAACTGGCAGGTCTCCACCGTCGGGCCGCTCACCTTCTCCGTCGTCTACCTGGGCTCGACCGTGACCGGCTCCTGCGAGAGCGCGACCTTGCAGGGCACCGTCGAGTCGGCGGGCGCCGGCGAGCTCACCGCCGCGTCGATCGGCGCCTGCCAGACGTCCAACGGCCTCAGCTCGCCCGCGACCGACCTCGACCTGTCCGAACTGCCCGACAAGAGCGGCCAGATCGCCTACGACCCCGTCGCCGGCGGGCGCGACGGCGTCCTGTCCATCAACGGCGGCCTCAGCTTCAAGCTGCAGGGCGACGTCCTCGGCATCCCGATCACCTGCTACTACGGGTTCCAGACCGGCGGGACCCCCGGGCTCAGCTTCGACGTCTACAACCGGGACAACCCGAACCGCCCGCTCGCCGACCAGGACGACGCGCAGGGCACGTCCGACGACATCACCCTGGTGCGGCAGTCCGGCAGCAGCTTCCTCTGCCCGTCCAACGGCACCGGCAGCGGCGCCGGCATCGCCCGCGGGGAGAGCACCCCCGGCTCGGGCGTGTTCGACCGCAAGCTCTACCTGACCTCGTAGCGCGGAGCGGCGGCCGGTCCCCGGGGCCGGTGCAAGGGAGTGATCATCCACCCCGGGGCCCGGCCGCCCTCACGTGCCCTCGCGGTGCTGGGTCGCCGTGTCGGAACGACCGGGGGCGTACGGCCGGAATCCTTCTGGACGAACGCGAGGAATTCGAGCCTAACTCCGCCGGTCAGCCCTGTGTAATGACAGCGTGCTTACAGTTGTTTCCCACCGGTGTCCGAACCCCGCCGTGGCAAAATCACCGTTCGGACACCAGTGAGGCCCCCCGCCCCGCGCGGCGGTTTCATTCTGCTCGGTGCGGAACAATCACGGTCATGAGAACCGTGGCCATTTCCGACACGCACGCTCCCCGGCGCTGGAAGACGTGCCCGCCGCGGGTGGCCGAGCACCTGCGCGGCGCGGACGTGATCCTGCACGCCGGCGACGTGTGCACGGCGTCCGTCCTGGACGAGCTGGCCGAGTACGCGCCCGTCCACGCCGTCCTGGGCAACAACGACGGCCCGGACGTCGCCGCCTGGGGCGCCCCCGAACGCCTGGAACTCGACCTGGACGGCCTCGCCGTCGCCATGGTCCACGACAGCGGCCAGGCACACGGCCGCACCGCCCGCATGCGCCGCTGGTTCCCCGCCGCCGACCTCGTCGTCTTCGGCCACTCCCACATCCCCCTGGACGAAACGGCCGACGGCATCCGCATCTTCAACCCGGGCTCCCCCACCGACCGCCGCCGCCAACCCCACGGCACGATAGGCATCCTGGAAATCCACGACGCCCACCTGACCCAAGCGAAAATAATCCCCGTCACCTAACACCGTGCCTCCGAAACGCAGCGGCCGGTGGTTCTACTGCTCCTACCCTGTGACCGTCGCCGCACCTTCCCCCGAAGCGAGGCCGCATGCCTGCAGTCCCCGCCAGTCGCAGGGTGGCCCGCGCCGCCGTCAACGCTCTTCGCGCCCTGCTGGAGCGGCACGACCACATCGTGCACGAGGTCGACGGCCAGAACGACTTCGGCGAGGACCTGCACGTGGAGTTCACGGCAGATGGCAAGCGCACCGGCGACCTGGTCAAAGTGCAGATCAAGGGCGGCCGCTCATGGCGCAGGAAAGACGGATACAGCGTGCCGGTCGGTCACCATGGTGAATCCTGGGCGGACGGCAACGTACCCGTACTCTGCATCGTCCACGACCCGGATACCGAGAGCCTCTACTGGGCCAACGCCACGGAACAGTTGCTGTCGGCGCGCCGCCAACGGCGGGTGCTGAAGAACATCATGATCGACGAGGCCAGAGTGCTCGACGACCGCACTGTTGCCGCCTTCGTTCTCGCCACGCGCCATTACCTGAGCCGCTACCGGGGCAACCAGGCACTGCGAGCGAGGATCGGCGAGATGGCGGGGGTCGACTTCGAGGCGTCCGACATCGTCCTGCACTTCGTCAACGAGCATGGAGAGGACCTCGTCTTCTGGCAGCGGCAGGGCGAGGGGTACGCGACGCTTCTGCACAGCGATCTCGACTGGCGGCCGGAGTTCATCGGTCCGGAGACGCTGCACTTCGACACGTCCTTCGGCATGCCCGGCGTCGACGCGAGGTGCTGGATGCGTACATTTCCAAACGCGTCCACCGTCGGCTCTTCAACGAACCCGCTTCGCTGGCGCGGTCCATTGATGCCATGCGCTCGGGTGAGCGCGTCGACCCGGCCGTCTTGGACGAACTCGAAGAACTGGAAGCAGATGCCGCGGTGTTGGCGGAGGCCGTCGCCGCGTCCTGCGACACCTGGGACGACATGTCCTTGAAGGCGAGGCGCCTCGTCACCCTCTACCTGGTTGAGCGGGTGAACGTCGGCCTGCCGTCCGAGCCCATCGGTGACCAGTTCCGTATCGTCTGGCGTTGGAGACGCTCCTGGGGTGAGTACGGCTTCTCGGCCAGAGTGGGCCGGCCGAGTGCCCGGCTGACGCCGCGACGGGAGATCGTCCCGGCTCGCAAACTGGCACCCGGCGACACCGTCTACTGGCTCAGCCGACATGGGAACGAGCGGGGGCGGCGGGTCTCAGAGGTCTGGTGGTCCGAGGAAACGGTCGGCGCTGTCTGCGTGCTCTTCGACGGCCTGTCACTGGGAGACACCTTCTGGCCCGGCGAGAAGTTCGCGCGGAAAAAGCAGGCGACTTGATCTGCGAGACCTGAGCACCCGCGCTCGACGGTCGTGGGGACGGCATGGAATCGTCCCCTTGAGATGATCGCCTCGATGGAGGGGAGACCGGGATGGCCGACCGCGTCACCGTGAACGTGCATGAAGGGGTCGCCGATGTGCGGCTCAATCGGCCCGGCAAGCTGAACGCCCTCGACATGGCCGCGTTCGACGCGCTCGCCGAGACGGGTGACGCGCTCGCCGCGGACGCGTCCGTCCGGGCCGTCGTCCTGTCGGGGGAGGGACGCGCCTTCTGCGCCGGGCTCGACTTCTCCGGGTTCGCCGCCATGGCCGGCGACGGTGAGCGCACCGGCGACGGCGAGCGGACGAAGCGGCTGCTGAACGACATCACGGACCGCGAGCCGGGACGCATCACCAACCTCGGGCAGCAGGCCGTGCACGTCTGGCGGGAGATGCCGCAGCCCGTCATCGCCGCCGTCCACGGGCACGCGCTCGGCGGCGGACTGCAGATCGCGCTCGGCGCCGACATCCGCATCGTCGCGCCCGACGCCAAGCTGTCGGTACTGGAGATCCGCTGGGGGCTCATCCCCGACATGACCGGCACCGCCGCACTGATCCGCCTTGTCGGTGAGGACGTGGCGAAGGAGCTCACGTTCACCGGCCGCATGGTCTCCGGCGAGGACGCCGTCCGGATCGGCCTCGCCACCCGCACCGCCGACGATCCGCGCGCGGCCGCGACCGAGCTCGCCCGCGAGATCGCCGGCAACAGCCCGGACGCGGTGCGGAGCGCCAAGCGTCTGCTGAACCGCGCGGCCGACCACGACCTGGCCGGCCAGTTCCTCGAAGAGTCGCGGGCGCTCGGCGCGCTGCGCGGCAGCCCCAACCAGGTCGAGGCCGTCCGCGCCTACTTCGAGAAGCGCCCGCCCTCCTTCGCCGACCCGGCCTGACCTGGAGACCTGCCGGGTGGCGGCCGATGCGGGCAGCACGCCGCAGTGAGTCCGTGGGGGAGAGAGGGTGCCTGCCGGGCTACGCCCAGAAGGGGGCGATCTTCGCGGCGGCCGCCTTGCCCTGCGCGAGCCCGGCGTTCGCCGACGGTGTGCGGGTGGACGGGTCGAGCGGGTCGGTGCCGAAGGCGGCCAGCGACGCTTCGTCCGGGTTGATCACCTCAACGCGCCCGCCGTCCTTCTCCACTGCGGCGATGTCCACGGCCAATCGGGGATCGTCCATCGGCGCGATGAGCAGCACCCGCTCGTACCCCGCCGCGAGATCGAGGTTGTTCACCGAACGCACCCCGCCGTCCACATAGCGGATGCCGCCGATCGTCACCGGCGGCCAGATCATCGGGACCGCGCAGCTCGCAGCGACGGCGTCCACCAGTGTCACGCCCGAATCGCGGTCGAAAAGGCGAAGATCACCGGTCAGCGCGTTCACCGCCGTCACCCGCAGATCCCTGGACGGCCACTCGTGGACGGGCAGCCGCGCCTCGATCACCGCCCGCCGTTCGGACTCGTCGACGGTGTCGGCGGCGAGCGCCCGCGGCCCGAGCCCGCGGCGGACCGCCGCCGGATCGCCGTCCTCCTCCGCGAGCCGCATCCAGATCTCCACGAACTCGGCGACCGTCACGCCGCCGGACGGGACCAACTCCCGGTTCTGCAGCGCCGGATCGGCCTGGCGCGCGAACAGCTCCCCGATGGGCAGGCCGCTGCCGACCTGAGCCGCCACCGCCGAGCCCGCCGATGTGCCGAGCAGGAGGTCGGCGGCGGTGACGTCCGTCCCCTCGCCGGCGAGGCCCGCGAGCACCCCCGTCAGCCACGCGATCCCGGCGACGCCACCGCCCCCGAGTACGAGCGCACGTCCGTTTCCACTCATGGTCCGTCCTTCCCGTCGTGACCGTCAGAGGGTAAGGCGCGAAGATCCGGTCGCGGCCGGCACGTTCCGAATGCCTGGTCCGGAGACGGGGAAGAACCTTCGGGCCGCGCGCGTTGCAGACTCTGCGCCGGCACGGTGCCGTACCCCGCCACGTGCGGGACGGAATACCGACGCCGTCGCGCCCGTTGGAAGACCCGATCGCGTGCGGCAGGACGGTGCGCGTGAGGAACCCGGTGCGTCGATTTGACGTCGACGCTCGGACAACGTAAGTTAACCGCTCGTCCCCTCCACGGTTGCAGGACGCCCGCATGGCGGCCGGCCGGACGACGGGGAAACCACCTACGAACCAGCTGACGCGGCTCAGCCGTGTCAGCTGTGCCGTGCGGTGGCATCGGGAAGGCTCCGTTTTGACAATCGGGCCGGATCTGATGAAATAGCTCCACCGCTCCGAAGGTGCCGCGCAAACGGCATTGGACGGGCGTTATCGGAGAAAGCCGAAATTGACAGACCGGCCGGATCCGAT
>NZ_BAAAMW010000022.1:0-135547 GCF_039529475.1 Actinomadura chokoriensis
GGCCGCCGTCCCGCCGGACCCGCCGGACCCGCCGCCCGGCGGCCGAGCGCGGTCGCGCTCGGCCTCGGCGGGCCGGGCGGGGTCGTCGTCCGGGACGGCAGGCCGGCGGGTGCGGGACACGGCGCGGCCTAGAGCGCTTCCGGGCCGGTCTCGCCGGTGCGGACGCGGACGACCGTGTCGACCGGCACCGCCCACACCTTGCCGTCCCCGATCTTGTCGGTGCGGGCGGCGCGGACGATCACGTCGATGATGTCGTCGGCGTCGTCGGCGTCGACCAGGACCTCGATCCGGAGCTTGGGCACCAGGTCGACCTGGTACTCGGCGCCCCGGTACACCTCGGTGTGCCCCTTCTGCCGCCCGTAGCCGCTGGCCTCGCTGACGGTCATGCCCCTGACCCCGAAGGTCTCCAGGGCCTTCTTGACCTCGTCCAGCTTGAACGGCTTGATGACCGCCGTGATGAGCTTCATCCCTACGCCTCAACCTTCTTCGCCGGGGCGGCGGGCGCCGCCGCGGTCGCCCCGGAGCCGATGCCCGCGCGGATCGTGCCGAAGTCGTAGGCGGTCTCCGCGTGCGCCGTGCTGTCGATGCCGGCGGCCTCGTCGTCGGCGCTGATCCGGAAGCCCATCGTCAGGTCGATGGCCTTCGCGATCAGGAAGGTCACGGTGAACGAGTAGGCGAGCGTCGCGAGGACGGCGACGGCCTGCTTGCCGAGCAGCGCGAACCCGCCGCCGGCCAGCAGCCCGTCCGCGCCCGCGTCGTTGACCGCGGTGGTGGCCAGCAGGCCGATGAGCAGCGCGCCGACGATGCCGCCGACCATGTGGACGCCGACCACGTCGAGCGAGTCGTCGTACCCGAGCCGGTACTTGAGCCCGACCGCGAACGCGCACACCGCGCCGGCGACGAGGCCGAGGGCGATGGCGCCGAGCGGGGTGACGAACGCGCAGGCCGGGGTGATGGCGACCAGTCCGGCGACGACGCCGGAGGCGATGCCGAGCGTGGTGGACGCGCCGTCGCGCAGCTTCTCGACGGCGATCCAGGCGAACGCGGCGGCGCAGGTCGCGGCGAGCGTGTTGATGAACGCGACGGCCGCGGTGGCGCCGGCCGACAGGGCCGATCCGGCGTTGAACCCGAACCACCCGAACCACAGCAGGCCGGCGCCGAGCAGGACGAACGGCAGGTTGTGCGGGCGCATCGGCTCCTTCGGCCAGCCCCGGCGCTTGCCGAGGACGAGCACGAGCGCGAGCGCCGCGACGCCGGCGTTGATGTGGACGACGGTGCCGCCCGCGAAGTCGAGCGCGCCGAGGTCGAACAGCCACCCGGACTTGCCGCCGTCCTGGCCGTCCGACCACCACACCCAGTGCGCGATCGGGAAGTACACGAGCGTCGCCCAGACCAGGGTGAACACGACCCACGCGCCGAACTTGGCGCGGTCGGCGACGGCGCCGCTGATCAGCGCGACGGTGATGATGGCGAACGTCGCCTGGAAGGCCACGAACACCAGTTGCGGGATGCCCGTGCCGTCGCCGGCCGTGGCGGCCTTCTCCAGGCCGACGAGCCCCCAGTCGCCGAACCCGCCGATGACCGGGCTGAGCGGGCCGCCGTCGCCGAACGTGAGGGAGTAGCCGTAGACCACCCACGCCATGCCCACCACGGCGATGCTGACGAAGCTCATCATCATCATGTTGAGCACGCTCTTCGCGCGGCTCATGCCTCCGTAGAAGAAGGCGAGCCCGGGTGTCATCAGCAGGACGAGCGCGGTGCTCGTCAGCATCCATGCGGTACTACCGCTATCGATCTTCATCTCTGGGACAGTCCCTCCTCGCCAGGGAACTTCGAACTGCTCAGAGACTCGACCTCGGCGGTTTCGCGCACGGGGCCCCCGCGTTTCGCGGGTGTGAAAACCCACCCCGGGGTGTTTCGCAGGTGTTTCTAAATCCTCACATGCCGCTTTTGGTCATTGAATGGTTGATTTCAGTCGCCCAGGATCGCGTCGACGAACGCCTCCGGCTCGAACGGCGCGAGGTCGTCCGGCCCCTCGCCCAGCCCGACCAGCTTCACCGGGACGCCGAGCTCCCGCTGCACCTGGACGACGATGCCGCCCTTCGCGGTGCCGTCCAGCTTCGTCAGGACCACGCCCGTCACGTTCACGACCTCGGCGAACACGCGCGCCTGCTGCATGCCGTTCTGGCCGGTCGTCGCGTCCAGGACGAGCAGGACCTCGTCCACCGTCGCCTGCTTCTCCACGACGCGCTTGACCTTGCCCAGCTCGTCCATCAGCCCGGTCTTGGTGTGCAGCCGGCCCGCGGTGTCGATGATCACCACGTTGACCTTGGACTCGATGCCCTGCTTCACCGCGTCGAACGCGACGCTCGCCGGGTCGGCGCCCTCGTCCTTGCGGACGACCTGCGCCCCGACCCGCGTACCCCAGGTCTCCAGCTGGTCGGCGGCGGCGGCGCGGAAGGTGTCGGCGGCGCCGAGCAGCACCGTGTTGCCGTCGCCGACGAGGACGCGGCCGAGCTTGCCGCAGGTGGTGGTCTTGCCGGTGCCGTTGACGCCGACGACCATCAGCACGGCCGGGCGGTCGCCGTGCGCCTCGGTGCGCAGCGAGCGGTCCAGGTCGGGGCCGATCTGCTTGACCAGCTCCTCCTTCAGCAGCTCCCGGACCTCCGCCGGGGTGCGGGTGCCGAGCACCTGGACGCGGGTCCGCAGGTCGTCGGTGACCTGGCGGGCCACGGAGGTGCCCATGTCGGCGGTGATCAGGGTGTCCTCGATCTCCTCCCAGGCGTCCTCGTCGAGCGTGTCGCGCGACAGCAGGCCGAGGAGGGTCTTGCCGAAGGTGTTCTGGGAGCGCGCGAGCCGCGCCCGCAGCCGGACCAGCCGCCCCGCGCCCGGCGGCGGCTTCTCGATCTCGACCGTGGGCCGCGGCGCCGGCACCTCCGTCGGCGGCGCCCGCTCGATCGTGGGGGCCCCGGCCTCCGCCTCGTCGGCGGCGGTCGCGCCGCCGGTCCGTTCCGGCGGCCGCTCCACCGGCGGGCGCGGGCGTGTGCGGCGCGGCCGCAGCAAGGTGATGCCGCCGATGATCAGTGCGACGGCGGCCAGCGCGGCGATGACGATCAGATATTCCATAGCCCCCTCAGCTTTTCATGTCCGCCGCGGGGGGTGTGTCCGGCCTGGGAGCGATGCCCGTTCGGAGGATCCCCATTCGCCGGCGCACGGCGTTCTTCGGCCGCGGCGGGCTCAGTCGCGCAGCCGCTGGCTGACGACCTGGGTGACGCCGTCGCCGCGCATGCTGACGCCGTAGAGGGCGTCGGCGCCCTCCATGGTGCGCTTCTGGTGGGTGATGACGATCAGCTGGGACGACTCGCGCAGCTCCTCGAACACGGTGATGAGCCGCTGCGTGTTGGTGTCGTCCAGCGCGGCCTCGACCTCGTCCAGGACGTAGAACGGCGACGGGCGCGCCTTGAACACGGCCACGAGGAAGGCGATGGCGACCAGGGAGCGCTCGCCGCCGGACAGCAGCGACAGCCGCTTGACCTTCTTGCCGGGCGGCCGGGCCGCGACCTCGACGCCGGTCGTGAGCATGTCGTCGGGCTCGGTCAGCGACAGGCTGCCCTCGCCGCCGGGGAACAGCCGCGCGAAGATCCGCTCGAACTCGCGGGCGGTGTCCTCGTAGGCGGTGCCGAACACCTCCTGGACGCGGTCGTCGACCTCCTTGACGAGGCCGAGCAGCTCCCGCTGGGTCTTCTTGAGGTCCTCCAGCTGCGAGGTGAGGAACGCGTGCCGCTCCTCCAGCGCCGCGAACTCCTCCAGCGCGAGCGGGTTGACCTTGCCGAGCTGGTTGAGCTGCCGCTCGGCGGCCTTGGCGCGCTTCTCCTGGACCGTCCGGTCGTAGGGGGCGGGCTGCGCGTCCTCCCCTTTCTCCGGGTCGGGCGGGACGAGCTGGTCGGGGCCGTACTCGGCGACGAGCGACTCGACCTCCAGCCCGAACTCCTCCAGGGCGCGCTGCTCGTACTGCTCCAGCCGGAGCCGCTGCTCGGCGCGGGCGACCTCGTTGCCGTGCACGACGTTGACCAGGCGCTCCAGGGTGGCCGACAGCTCGCGGACCTGCGTCCGGACGACCTTCAGCTCGGCCTCGCGCGCGGCCTTGGCCTGCTCGGCGGCCTCGCGGCGGCGGACGGCTGCGGCGAGGGAGTGCTCGATGCGGTCGAGGGCCGTCCGGGCGCCCCGGTGGACGGCCTTGGCGGTCCTCGCCTGCTCCTCCCGGCGGGCGCGGCGCTGGGCGGCGCGGGCGCGTTCCTCGCGCTCGCGGCGGGCGCCGCGCTCCAGGGCGTCGGCGCGGCCGGAGATGGCCTGGACGCGCTCCTCGGCGGTGCGCACCGACAGCCGCGCCTCCATCTCGGTCGAGCGCAGCTCCTGGACGCGGGCGTTCAGCTCGTCGCGCGCCTCGGTGTCGTGCCCGGCCTCGTCGGCGACCTCGGCGGCCTCCTCCGACTCGGCGAGCCGCATCGCCAGCTCCTCGGCCGCCTCGGTGTCGCGCTCCAGCGACTCGTTCGCGGCGTCGAGGGCCTTGGTGAGCCGCTCCACCTCGCCGCGCGCGGCGCGGGCGTCGGCCTCCAGGCGGGCGGCGCGCTTGGCCTCCTGCGCGGCCTGCGCGTCGAACTCGCGCAAGCGCGCGCGGACGCGGTCAAGCTCGCTCTGGGCCTGGTTGACGCTCGACTGGGCCTCGCCGGCGGCGGTCTCCGCGGCCTCCAGCGCGGTCTGGGCGGACTGCTCGCGCTCCATCGACGCGCTGAGCTCGTCGGCGGCGACGCCTGCCGCGGTCTCCGCGGCGGCGAGGTCCTCGGTGGCCTCGTCGAGGGTCGCGCGCATCTGCAGGAGGCTCTGCCCGCCTCCGGCGGCGCCACCCTGGGCCCAGTGCGCGCCGACGAGTTCGCCTTCACGGGTGACGGCGCGCAGGGACGGCTCCCGGCGGACGAGCGACGCGGCGGCGGGCACGTCGTCCACCACGGCCACGTCCCGCAGGAGGTGCTCAAGGGCCGGCCTCACGGTGCCGGGGACGGTCACCGCGTCGATCGCATAGTCGACGCCCGCCACCCGCGCGGACGGTACCGCCGCTCCCCCGCCGACGAGCAGCCCGGCACGTCCGGCGTCGCGGGAGCGCAGCAGCGCCAGCGCGGCCTCGGCAGTGTCCAGGGAGCCGACGGCGATGGCCTCGGCGGCGTTGCCGAGCGCGGCGGCGACCGCCGTCTCGTATCCGGGGCGGACGTTCAGCAGGGACGCGACCGTGCCCAGCACGCCGTCGAGCGTCCCGTCCGCGCCCGCCGACAGCAGCGCCTCGCCACCGTCGGCGGCGCTGGCGAGCGTCAGGTTCAGGGCCTCAATCCGGGCCTGCAGCGCCGCGACCCGCTTCTGCGCGGCCTGGTCGGCGGACCGCGCCGACGCCACGGCGCCCCGCGCCTCCTTCAGCGCCCGGCGCGGGCCGTCCACGGCCGAGCGCGCGGCCTCGGCGGCGTCCTTGGCGGTGGCGAGGGCCTCCTGCGCGACCTCGTGCTCGGCGGCGAGCGCCGGGTCCTCGACGACCTCGGCCTCGAACGCCTCGAACTCCACCCGGGCGTCCTCGGCGCGCTGCTCGGCCTCCTCGCGGGCCTCGGTGAGCCGCCCGATCTCCGACCGCCCGGCCTGCGCCTTGCTGCGCAGCGCCTCGACCCGGCCGCGCGTCCGCGCCAGCTCCTCGCGGCGGTCGGCGGCGGCGCGCGCGGCGGCCTGCAGGCGGCGCTCCTCGGCGGCGAGGGCCTCCTCGACGCCGGTCCGCTGCTCCACGGCGTCGGCGAGGCCGTCCTGCGCCTCGTCCAGCGCGGCGCGGAGCATCTCCTCCTGCTCGCGGATCTCGGCGGCCTCGCGCTCCATGTCCTCGGGGTCGCGGCCGCGCCGCTCCTCCTCGCGCGCCTCGGCGGCGTTGCGGTGCCGCTCGGCGGCGAGGTCGGCGACGCCCCGCAGCCGCTCCTTCAGCGCCGACAGCCGGAACCAGGTGTCCTGGACCTGCGCGAGCCTCGGCGCCTGCTCGGCCTCCTCCGCCTCCAGGACGCCCTCGCGCTCCTGGGCCTCGGCCAGCGCCCGCTCGGTCTCGGTGCGGCGCTCCCGGATCGCGGCCTCGTCGGCGGCCTCCTGCTCCAGCTTCGTCCGCAGCGTGACGAGGTCGTCGGCCAGCAGCCGCAGCCGCGCGTCGCGCAGGTCGGCCTGGATCACCGCGGCGCGCCGCGCGATCTCGGCCTGCTTCCCGAGCGGCTTCAGCTGCCGCCGCAGCTCACCGGTCAGGTCTTGGACGCGGGTGAGGTTGCCCTGCATCGCGTCCAGCTTGCGGAGCGCCTTCTCCTTGCGCTTGCGGTGCTTGAGGACGCCGGCGGCCTCCTCGATGACCGCCCGGCGGCCCTCGGGGCCCGAGTGCAGGACGCGGTCGAGCTGCCCCTGCCCGATGATGACGTGCATCTCGCGGCCGATGCCGGAGTCCGACAGCAGCTCCTGGATGTCCAGCAGGCGGCACCCGTCGCCGTTGATCGCGTACTCGCTCGACCCGGACCGGAACATCAGCCGGCTGATCGTCACCTCGGTGTAGTCGATCGGCAGGGCCCCGTCGGAGTTGTCGATCGTCAGCACGACCTCGGCGCGGCCGAGCGGCGCCCGGTTCGCCGTGCCCGCGAAGATGACGTCCTCCATCTTGCCGCCGCGCAGCGACTTGGCACCCTGCTCGCCCATGACCCAGGCCAGCGCGTCCACGACGTTGGACTTGCCCGACCCGTTCGGCCCCACGACCGCCGTGATCCCCGGCTCGAACTTCAGCGTGGTGGAGGACGCGAAGGACTTGAAGCCGCGCAACGTCAAGGTCTTCAGGTACAAACCCTCGCCATCCTCCCTGCTCCGCGCCGGTGCCGGACGCCGGGCGCGCCCCGTCCGGCGCCCGACCGCAACGCTAGAGGCTATCGCGTGCCTGCGCCGACGGCCCCGGCGTCGGCCGCACCGGCCGCCGCACCCCGTCAGATGCCGCAATTCCACAGATCAACACGGAACGGCCATATTCGGCCCGACCGAAAGAGGGGGAACCTTTACCGCATCTTGAACGAATCGGGCCACGGGACGGGCCGGCGTCGTGCGCCGAAGACGCCCCCGCGACACGGGCTAATAGGCGACACTCTCCGGAACCGGAGCAAAGTCTGCCGACCCGATGACCAGGGAATTCAAAGCCCGGTGCAGCGATGAGGGCGCCGTTCTCCCCCGTGGCGCCCTCGCGAACGACCCGACGGCGAGCCCGGCATTGCGACCGTTGCACGGAGCCGAGCGTCCGCCGCATCCCACCGAGCCGGACCGTGACAGCCGCGACCGGCCCGGGGATCGAAGATTCAGAGGCCCAGCGCCGCCGGTAGTAGCGGCGTCTGGGCCTGGAGTTCTAAGCTCGGCCTCCCGCCGACCTCAGCGTTGCGATCGCGTCCGAAGGCAAGTTCGAGCCTGCGAGAACTTGATCGCGCAGCGAGCCCCTGGGCGAGCCGGAGCGATGCCGGCGATCGCCCTTTGCTCGACGATGGAGGGCCGCCAGGCCCGAAGGAGGAGAGCAAAGAATGAGTACAGCGCCGATCAGGTCAGCGCGGGTTCGCGGTCCTTGACCGCAAGGGACATCACATCGTCGTCCGGCGCCGTCGCGAGCGCGTCGTTCTCCGCCTGAAGCCGTACGAGCTCGGCTTCCAGATCACGTACGCGCTGCTGCAGGCGCCGCATCTCCGCGACCATCCGGGGGTCGGGACCGCCGACGTGGCCGAGTAGAGCCTTCGCCATGACTAAGGGTCCTCCACGCTGAGTAACCAGCAGGGATCGCGCACGATAATCAACTGAAGTCGGTGCGCGTATCGTCTAGAGTCGCACCGGCCGGTGTCCTGGTCAAGCCGCACATCACAGGCCGGTAACAACCTTCCTCTACTAGTTTAGCAGGTGCGAACCGGAACGCCCTACCCGGTCACCGCTCCAGAAAACCGGCGGCCTCGCCGCGCGCCCCGCTCCACCGCTCGGTCACGCCCGTGACCTTGCCCGGACGCCCGGCGCCGTCGCCGCCCAGCAGTTCGAGCAGGCGCAGGCACTTGTCGCGCGGCCCCTCCGCCACGACCTCGACGCGTCCGTCGCTCAGGTTCGTCGCGCTGCCGGCCAGGCCGAGCTCCAGCGCCCGCGACCGCACCCACCAGCGGAACCCGACGCCCTGGACGCGTCCGCGCACCCAGGCGGTGAGCCGCACGATCTCCTCGTCGTCCATCACGCTCCGGAACCCTAGTAGCGCGCCCGCCTCGGGCGCGGCTGGCACACCGGGCAGCTGTAGGACGAGCGGTTCATGAACTCGTCGCGGCGGATCGCGGTGCCGCAGCGGCGGCACGGCTCGTCGCGGCGGCCGTAGGCGTCCAGCGACCGCTCGAAGTAGCCGCTCTCGCCGTTCACGTTGACGTAGAGGCTGTCGAACGACGTCCCGCCGACGGCGAGCGCGGCCCCCATGACGTCCCGTGCGGCCTCCAGGACGCGCGCGGCCTCCGCCCGCGTCATCGTGTCGGTCGGCCGGGCCCAGTGCAGCCTCGCGCGCCACAGCGCCTCGTCGGCGTAGATGTTGCCGACCCCGCTGATCAGCGACTGGTCGAGCAGCGCCCGCTTGATCCCGGTCTTGCGGCGGCGCAGCGCGCGGAAGAACGCCTCGGCGTCGAAGGCGTCCTCCAGCGGGTCGGCCGCGATGTGCACGATCGGCTCCGGGACGGGCGAGCCGGCGCCGGACGCGTCCGGGACGAGGTCGGCGAGCATGAGGTGCCCGAACGTCCGCTGGTCGACGAAGCGCAGGTCGTGGCCGCCGTCCTCGAACAGGACCCGGACCCGCAGGTGCTTCTCGCGCTCGCGGCCGGGCTCCCCCACGAGCAGCTGCCCGCTCATGCCGAGATGCGCCAGCACCGCCTCGGACCCGTCGTCCAGCGGGATCCACAGGTACTTGCCGCGGCGGCGGGGCGCCCGCATCGTGCGGCCGGCGAGGCGCGCGGCGAAGTCCGCGGGGCCCGCCGCGTGGCGGCGCACCGAGCGGGGGTGCAGGACCTCGGCGGACGCGACCGCCCGCCCGGCCGTCCAGCGCTCCAGACCGCGCCGGACGACCTCGACCTCGGGCAGCTCAGGCACCGGCCTGGGCCTCCTGCGCGGCCGGTCCGCTCGGCTCGCCCTGAGCCTCGGCCTGAGCCTGGGCTTGGGCCTCGGCCTGCTCCGCGGCCTCCCGCTGCACGACGATCGCGCGGATCTCGTTCCAGGCGGCCTCGGCGGCGTGCTGCTCGGCCTCCTTCTTGCTGCGGCCCTCGCCCGACCCGTAGGTCTTGCCGCCGACCCGCACCGACGCGCGGAACGTCTTCTGGTGGTCGGGGCCGCTCTCGGCGACGTGGTACTCGGGGACGCCGAGCTCCTCCACCGCCGTGAGCTCCTGCAGCGAGGTCTTCCAGTCGAGCCCGGCGCCGAGCCCCGCCGACCGGGTGATCAGCGAGTCGAACAGCCGGTGCACGAGCGCGGACGCCTCGTCCAGGCCGCGGTCCAGGTAGACGGCGCCGATCAGCGCCTCCAGGGTGTCGGCCAGTATCGACGCCTTGTCGCGGCCGCCGGTGCCCTCTTCGCCGCGGCCGAGCCGGATGTGGGCGCCGACGCCGAGGCCGCGGGCGACGCCCGCGAGGGCGCGCATGTTCACCACGGCGGCGCGCAGCTTGGCGAGCTGCCCCTCGGGCAGGTCGGGGTGGCCCCGGAACAGGGTGTCGGTGACGACGAGCCCGAGCACCGAGTCGCCGAGGAACTCCAGGCGCTCGTTGGTGGGCAGGCCGCCGTTCTCGTAGGCGTACGAACGGTGCGTCAGCGCCCGTTCGAGCAGGTCGCCGGTCACTTCGACGCCGAGCGCCGCGGTCAGTTCCGCGGGATCCGGCGTGGGTGCGCTCTTCTTGGCGCTCACGGGCCCTCCTCGCAGGCCGTGCACCGCGCATGGCGCGGTCGCTGGAGCGGCGCGCCGGCCGCAGCGGCCGGGACGGCGAGGACGCGCGGCGAGGAGGAGGTCCGCGAAGACGAGGTGCGCGCCGGTCTGCTGATCCCGGCGTGCACCACGGCTCCGGGCGCGGGCTCCGCGCCGGTCACCACGCCGACGTCGCGCGCCGGGGTGGTCGGGGTGGGAAGTCGGTCCCGCACCGTGGGGGGCGGGCCGCGCCGCGCGCGGATCCGCCCCCCAGGATGCGAGAAGACTCAGGCCGACGGGGCGATGACCTGCCGCCGGTCGTAGGTGCCGCATGTCGCGCACGCGGTGTGCGGCAGCTTGTGGTCGCGGCACGTCGGGCACTCGACCAGGTTCGGCGCCGCGGTCTTCCACTGCGAGCGCCGGTGCCGCGTGTTGCTGCGCGACTTCTTCCGCTTGGGGACGGCCACGTCAGCCCTCCTGCTTTCCTTCTCGTCGGTCGGATCCACGGAAGCCGGAGCTTCCGTTCCCCCTTTCGGGGGAGTCCGGCGCCATGTCGCCGGCAAGGTCCCGCAGCGCCGCCCACCTGGGGTCGGCGACGTCGTGGTGGTGCCCGGGCTCGACGTCGGCGAGCCGCGCACCGCAGTCCGGGCACAGGCCCGGGCAGTCGTCCCGGCACAGCGGGGACAGCGGCAGTGCGAGCAGCACCGCGTCCCGCAGGACCGGTTCGAGGTCGATGAGGTCGCCCTCGAGGCGGAGCTCGTCGTCGTCGGCGTTCCCGCCCGAGCGGGTGTCGTCGTAGACGAAGAGCTCCTGGAAGTCCGCCTCGAAGGTCGAGGCGATCGGGTCGAGGCAGCGGGAGCACTCCCCCCGGAGGGGGACCGTCGCCGTGCCGGTGACGAGCACCCCCTCGAGGACCGCTTCGAGCCGGAGGTCCAGCTCGATCGCGGCGCCTTCGGGGACGCCCACCATCTCGACGCCGAAGTTCTCCGGTGCCGGCACGGTCAGGCGCTCCTCCCGCGACGACCCGGGTTGCCTGCCAAGAGCTCGGGTGTCGAGCACGAGAGGGGCGTTGGGGTCGAGGCGAGTCAGCGGATTCCTGCTTCCGTGAGGCATGGTGAACGGCGGCCGCCGGTGATGGCCGATGTCCCAGGGTACCGTCCCCGGGGCACTGCCCCAACTCGCGGCGGTCAGCCCTGCTGCTGGAGGCGTTCGACCAGCCGGTCGTGGACGCTGTCGGGGACGAGCCCGGAGATGTCCCCGCCGAACTTCACGACCTCCTTCATGAGGCTGGACGACAGGAACGCGTACTCCGGGTTCGTCGCCATGAACAGCGTCTCCACCCCGGCTATCCGGTGGTTCATCTGGGCCATCTGCAGCTCGTACTCGTAGTCGCTGACGGCCCGCAGCCCCCGGACGATGACCGGGATGTCCTGTTCCTTGCAGTAGTCGACGGTGAGCCCGTAGAACTTGTCCACCTTGACGTTGCCGTACTCCCGCGTGACCTCCTCGATCATGTCGGCGCGCTCGTCCACGGTGAACAGGCTCTTCTTGTTCTTGTTGATCAGCACCGCGACGACCACCTCGTCGTACAGACGGGAGGCGCGGCTGATGATGTCGAGATGCCCGTTGGTGACGGGGTCGAACGATCCCGGACAGACGACACGGCGCACGACGCGAACCCCTTCGGTCCCGGTTTCTGACCTGCGGCGTGAACGTACCAAATCCCATTCGGCCCGGTTTCACCCGGGACCGGCACACCGTGCCCGGTCCGTTCCCGCCCGGGTCCCGGTTCAGTCGCCCAGCGCGTCGATGATCTTCGCGGCGATCGGGCCGGACTCGATGCCGTAGCCGGGCGCCTCGGTCATCACCGCGACCGCGTACTCCGGGTCGCTGCGCGGCCCGAAGCCGATGAACCAGCGGTCGTTGTAGGAGGCGCCCTCGACGTCGGCGGTCCCGGTCTTGCCGCCGAGGATGGACGTGCCCCTCAGCGTCTTGCCGGTGCCCCGCTGGACGACGGCCTTCATCATGTCCCGCATCTGCTTCGCCTGGTCGGCCGTCAGCGCGCGCGACATCCGCTTCGGCGCGATGGTGTCGACCGTGGAGCCGCTGGGGGCGCGCAGCTTCTCGACGAGGTGCGGCTGCATGACCTCGCCGTCGTTGAGGACGGCGCCCGCCACCATCGCCATCTGGAGCGGGGTCGCGACCGTGCTGCCCTGCCCGATGGAGCCGAGCGCGCTGAGCACCGGCTGGTCCGTCGTGGGGAAGGAGCTGGCGGCGCTCAGCAGCCCGTCGGCGTACTCGATCCGGTCGCCGAACCCGAACGCGCCCGCCGCCTTGTGGACGGCGGCGTTGCCGGGCTCCTCCGCACCCATGTAGGCGAACGTGGTGTTGCAGGACTGCGCGTACGCCTCGATCAGCGGGATCTGCGGCAGGTCGCAGGAGCCGCCGATGTCGCCGGCGTCGTTGCTGATCGGCTGCCCGCCGCGCGGCGGCTGGTAGCTGCGCCCGGCCTTGACCCGCGTGTCCTCGCTCGCGCCGGCCTCCAGGGCCGACGCGGCGACGACGGTCTTGAACGTGGAGCCGGGCGGGAACAGCTCCCGGGTCGCCTTGTCGAGCAGCGGCTTGAGCTTCTCCGCGTTGAGCCGCTCGAAGGCGCTCTCGGCCTTGTCGCCGTCGAGGGTCGAGACGTCGTTGGGGTCGTAGGAGGGCGTCGAGGCCATCACCAGCACCGCGCCGGTGTCCGCGTCCAGGACGACGGCCGCCGCGCGGCGCGCGCCGGCGGACCGCAGCGCCTTGTAGGCGACGCGCTGCGCCTTGACGTCGACGGTGGCCTCGACCGTCCCGCCGGGGACGTGGTTGCCGATGATCTTGTCGACGAGGTTCCGGGTGGCGAGGCGGTCGTCGGTGCCGTCGAGGAAGTGGTTCTGGGCCTCCTCGATGCCGGTCTGGGAGAACACCGAGAAGTAGCCGGTGATCGGCGCGAACACCGGGCCGTCGGCGTAGTGGCGCTGGTAGCGGTCGCCATCGGTCTTCTCCGACCAGGCGAGCCGCTCGCCGTCCGCGGTGATCGGCCCCCGGTCGATCTTGAAGCGGTCCTGCAGCCGGCGGGCGTTGAGGGAGTCGTCGCGGAGGTCCTGCGCCTCGAAGCCCTGGACATAGGTGATGTTCGCCATCAGCGCGACGGCCATCACCAGGGCGACGACCCAGGTACGTCCCACCGCGCGGTCGATCCCGGGCTTCATGGGCATGCCTTTACCCGATCTCCTCCCGTGTCAACGGCCCTCCGCGCGGCCGTACCAGAAAATCGCCTCGCCGTAGCGGCGGTCGCGCTCGGCCTCGTAGCCGTCCGGCCAGCGCAGCGCGGGCCCGCGCGCGGCGCGCTCCACGACGACCAGCGCGTCCGGGGCCGCCCAGCCGTGGTCGCGGAGGTCCTCCAGCAGGCCGGTGACGGACGCGTCCGCGAGCGCGTACGGCGGGTCGGCGAAGATCAGGTCGTAGGGCTCGCCGGGCTTCCCGCGGACGAGCCGCTCCACCTTCTCCGGAGTCGGGACGGCGCCGGGCAGCCCGAGCGCCTCGGCGTTCTGCCGGATGACCCGGATCGCGCGCGGATGCGACTCGACGAGCAGCGCGTGCGCGGCGCCCCGGGACAGGGCCTCGAACCCGACCGCGCCCGATCCGGCGTACAGGTCGGCGACGCGGAGGCCGTCCAGCGGGCCGAGCAGGGCGAGGACGGTGGAGAACAGGCCCTCCCTGGCGCGGTCGCTGGTCGGCCGGGTGTCCCGGCCCGGCGGGGCGCTGAGCCGCCGGCCGCCCGCGCTGCCCGCGATGATCCGCGTCATGCCTTCTCCAGGAAGTCGGCGCGGTCCTCGTCCAGGAGCGAGGACAGGACGGTGGCGAGGCCGGGATGGTCCTTCAGGTCGGGGTCGGCCTCGACGAGCGCCGTCGCCTCCTCGCGGGCGTCGCGGATGACGTCCTCGTCCCGCTGGAGGGTGAGCAGCCGCAGGCTGGACGCGCGCCCGGCCTGCGCGGCGCCCAGCACGTCGCCCTCGCGGCGCTGCTCCAGGTCGAGGCGCGACAGCTTGAATCCGTCGGTGGTGGACGCGACCGCGTCGAGCCGCTCGCGGGCCTTGCTGCCGGGTTCGGCGTCGGTCACGAGCAGGCAGAGGCCGTGCAGGGAGCCGCGCCCGACGCGGCCGCGCAGCTGGTGGAGCTGGGACACGCCGAACCGGTCGGCGTCCATGATGACCATGACGGTGGCGTTGGGGACGTCCACGCCGACCTCGATGACCGTGGTGGCGAGCAGGACGTCCAGGTCCCGCTCGGTGAAGCGGCGCATGACCGCGTCCTTCTCGTCGGGGTGCAGCTTGCCGTGCAGGACGCCGATGCGCAGGCCGGACAGGAGCTCCTCCAGCTTCGGGAGCACCTCCATGATGCCGAGCGGCGACCTGCGCTCCCCCTCCTCCGCGGCCACGGCGTCGCCCTCGTCGCCCTCCTGCTCGCCGATGCGCGGGCAGACGATGTAGACCTGCCGCCCCTTCGCCGCCTCCTCCTTGATGCGCTCCCAGATGCGCGCGAAGAACGCGGGCCTCTCGGGCGGCACCACGTGGGTCTGGATCTCCGACCGCCCGGCCGGGAGCTGCCCCAGGACCGACGTCTCCAGGTCGCCGAAGACCGTCATCGCGACCGTGCGCGGGATCGGCGTCGCCGTCATGACCAGCACGTGGGGGCGCCCGCCGCCGACCTTCTCGCGCAGCGCGTCCCGCTGCTCGACGCCGAAGCGGTGCTGCTCGTCCACGACGACGAGGCCGAGGTCGGCGAACTGGACGCTCTCCTGCAGCAGCGCGTGCGTGCCGACGACGATCCCGGCGGCGCCGGACGCCGCGTCCAGCAGCGCCTCCTTGCGCGCCTTCGCGCCCTGCGACCCGGTCAGCAGCGCGACCCGGGTGGCGTTGTCCGCGCCGCCGATCTGCCCGCCCAGGGCGAGGTCGCCGAGCATCCCGGTGATCGACCGGTAGTGCTGCTGCGCGAGGACCTCGGTCGGCGCCAGCAGCGCCGCCTGCCCGCCCCCGTCGACGACCTGCAGCATCGCCCGCAGCGCGACGATCGTCTTGCCGGCTCCGACGTCGCCTTGGAGGAGGCGGTGCATGGGGTGCTCTTCGGCGAGGTCGGCGGCTATCTCGTCGCCGACGTGGCGCTGGCCCTCGGTGAGTTCGAAGGGGAGCCGCGCGTCGAACTCCGCCTGGAGGCCGCCGAAGGCCGGCGGGCGCGGCTTGGCCGGAAGAGCGGCGGCGGCGAGGCGGCGCTGGGCCAGGGCGATCTGGACGACGAACGCCTCGTCCCACTTGAGGCGCTTCTTGGCGCGGCCGAGCTCGTCCCAGCTCTTCGGGCGGTGGATGCCCTCGTACGCCTCGCGCAGGCCGATGAGGTTGCGCCGCTTCAGGAGGGTCTCGGGGACCGGGTCGGCGGGCAGGTCCAGATGCGTCAGGACGGTCTCGACGGACGTGCCGATCGTCTCGATGGGCAGCGCCTTCGTGGACGGGTAGATCGGGATGATCTCGTCGGCCCACTCCTGCGCGGCCTGCTCGGCGCTCCGCTCGTGGACGACCTTGTACTGCGGGTGGGTGAGCTGCCGGACGACGTTCCCGCTGCGCGGCCGGTAGGTGCTGATCTTCCCGGCGAACAGCCCGCGGGTGCCGGGCGACAGCTCCTTCTCGGCCCGGTAGGAGCCCTTGCGGCCGAAGAAGCTGAGCTTGAGCTGCCCCGTGCCGTCGGTGACGGTGATCTCCAGGACGTAGCCGGGGCTGCGCGTCAGCGTGCGGCCCTGGACCTTGACGACCTCGGCCATGACCGTGACGTGCTCGCCGTCCTCCAGCCCGCTCAGCCGGGTCAGCTCACCGCGGTGGGCGTAGCGGCGCGGGTAGTGGTGCAGGAGGTCGCCGACCGTGCGCAGGTCGAGGCCCTTCTCCAGGGCCTTGGCCGTCTTGTCGCCGAGGACCTTGCGCAACGGCTCGTCGAGATTCGCCACGCACTCTTTTCTAGCCCATGGGGACGACGGGGCATCACTCAACGCCGATGAGCAACGGATATCGTTCCTGGCCGCCGTCGTAGACGCCGACCTCCACATCGGGGTGGTCGCGGCGGAGGTGCTCTTCGAGGGCCTCGGCGAGGCCGGCCGGGGCGTGGGCGCCGGTGATCAGCGTGACGAGTTCGCCGCCGCCCGACAGCATCCGGTCCAGGACGCTGCGGGCCACCTCCCCGACGCCGGCGCCGGCGCCGATCGTCGCGACGTCCCCCTCGATCAGGCCGAGGACGTCGCCCGGCTGGCACAGCCCGACGCTCGTCACGGCCTCCTGCCCGGCGACCTCCAGATGGCCGAAGCGGGTCGCGCCGGCGGCCCGGGTCATCTCGATGACGTCCTCGCCGAAGCGGCGCAGCGGGTCGTGGACCGCCAGCGCCGCCATCCCCTGGACGGACGCCTTCGTCGGCACGACCGCGATCCGCGCGCCGGCGTCCCGCGCGCGCTCGGCGGCGGCCTCGGCGAGCGCCAGGACCTCGGGCTCGTTCGGCAGGACGGCCACCTCGTCGCCCGCCGCGAGGATCGCCTCCGCGAGCACCGCGAGCGGCGGCATCGCGCCCGGCTCCCGGCGGACGACCCGCGCGCCGCACCCCTCGAACAGCGCGGCCAGCCCGTCGGCGGCGGTCACGGCGATCACCGCGCGGCCGGCGTGCGGGGCGTGCGGCTCCCCCGGCGCCGCGTGCAGGTGGCTCACCCGGATCCGGTGCGGGCGCCCGGCCGCCATGCCCGCCTCGATCGCGGCCCCGGCGTCGTCCACGTGGACGTGGACGTTCCACAGGCCGTCACCGCCCACCACGACGAGCGAGTCGCCGAGGGCGTCGAGCGTCGCGCGCAGGGCGCCGACGGCGTCGTCGGGCGCGTCCAGCAGGTACATGACCTCGAAGCCGGGGCCCCGCGGTTCCGCGCGCTCGGGGACGATCGGCGCCGTCCCGGCGGCGCGGCCGGGCACCTCGTACCGCTCGGGGTACTCCTCGGTGACCACGGCGGCCAGCGCGTCGAGGACCACGCACAGCCCGGCGGCGCCCGCGTCGACCACGCCGCTGCGGGCGAGCACGTCCAGCTGCCCGGTGGTCCGGCGCAGCGCCCGCCGGGCTCCCCCGGCGGCGGCCCGGCACGCGTCGGGGAGCCCGGACCCCGTGCACGACGCGGCGGCCTCGGCGACGACGCTCAGGATCGTCCCCTCCACGGGATGCTCGACGGCGCCGCGCGCCAGCCCGGACGCGTGCCGGAGGGCCCCCGCGAACGCGGCGCCGTCGGGCGGCGCCTCCAGCGGACCGAGGACGTCCGCCAGGCCGCGGAGCACCTGGCTGAGGATCACGCCGGAGTTGCCCCGCGCGCCGAGCAGCGCGCCCCGCGCCAGCGCCCGCCACGTCTCGGCGGGGTCCGCGCCGCCCGGCAGCTCGTCCAGCGCGTCCGCCGCCGCGATCACCGTCAGGTGCAGGTTGGTGCCGGTGTCGCCGTCGGGGACGGGGAACACGTTGAGCGCGTCGATCTCGCTCCTGGTGCGGCCGAGGGCCTCCGCCGCCAGCCGGCACCAGCGGCGCACCGCCGCCGCGTCGAGCACCTCGCCCAAGGACCCGCTCCCCTGCTCGTCCGGCCGCCGGCGATTCGCCTACCGGCGGGCTGTCGGCTAGTCTGGTCCGCGCGCCTCTTTCCGAGGCGCCCATCAGTGAGCACCCATGATGCCCGGCCCGCCCGTCGGCGGCACCGGGCGGCGCTCCGGCCAGAGCATCGACACCACTTGGAGTTTCCCGTGGCTTCCGTCTGCGACGTCTGCGGCAAGGGACCCGGTTTCGGCATGCGCGTCTCCCACTCGCACCGCCGCACCCCGCGCCGCTGGAACCCCAACATCCAGCGCGTGCGCGCCGTCGTGAACGGCAGCACCAAGCGCATCAACGCCTGCACGTCCTGCATCAAGGCCGGCAAGATCGTCAAGCCTGCGGTCTGACCCGGTCCGGGCGGCGAGCCCGCGCACGACCTTCGGAGTCGGCTCATCGGAACCTCGATGAGCCGACTTTTTCATGCCCGGAGGCGGGTCAGCGGCGGTAGCGCCAGGCGTGGTCGACCGGGCCGATGCCGGCGCCCAGCGGGAAGCCCGCCGCGATCGCGCCCGTCACGTACTCCTTGGCCTTCGCCACCGCCGCGGGGACGTCCTCGCCCAGGGCCAGGTTGGACGCGATGGCGGAGGCGAGGGTGCAGCCGGTGCCGTGGGTGTGGCGGTTGTCGTGCCGGGGCGCGGTGAAGCGGTGCTCGTGCTCGCCGTCGAAGAGGAGGTCGGCGGGCTCGCCCGGCAGGTGGCCGCCCTTGATCAGGACCCACTCGGGGCCGAGCGCCTTGACGGCCTCGGCCGCCTCGCGCAGGCCGGACTCGTCCACCACCTTGACACCGGTCAGCTGCTCCACCTCGTAGAGGTTGGGGGTGACGACGGTCGCGGCCGGGAGCAGGGTCGCGCGGACGGCGTCGACGGCGTTGGGGGCCAGCAGCGAGTCGCCGTGCTTGGAGACGCCCACCGGGTCGACGACGGCGGGCGCGTCGGAGGACGCGATGGCCGCGGCGACGGTCTCGACCAGCACCGTGGACGCCAGCATCCCCGTCTTGAGCGCGTGCACGCCGATGTCGGACAGGACGGAGTCGAGCTGCGCGCGCACCGCCTCGGGCGGCAGCTCCCAGTAGCCCTGGACGCCGAGGGAGTTCTGCGCGGTGACGGCGGCGATGACGCTCATCCCGTGGACGCCGTGGGCGAGCATGGTCTTCAGGTCCGCCTGGACGCCGGCGCCGCCGCCGGAGTCCGAGCCGGCGATGGTGAGCACGAGCGGCGGGGTCTGGGGCGAGGACGGGGTACGCGGCATACCGCCCACCATAAGGCGCTCTGACCGGTTCGGCGATTCGTCAGACGAGGGCGCAGGGGAGCTTGTTCAGGATGCAGGAGGACGGCTTGGAGGCCGGGCCGCGCGCGGTGAACACGATCCTGACCTCGGCGCCCGGAGCGATCGCGTCGCGGCCGCGGACGAACGGGACGGTGCCGGTCCGGACGACGGTGGCGCCGCTGATCGCGGTGACCGAGGCGCCCTTGATCTTGAAGGCGAGCGCCCACCCGGTGACGGGCTGCGCGCCCTGGTTGGCGATGGTGGCGGTGGCCTTGAAGCCGCCGGGCGTCTTGGCGACGGCGCGGAAGGCGACGACGAGGCCGTCGGCGCGGGCCGCGCCGCGGCCGGCGCGCTCGCCCGGGCCGCGCTGGGAGACCTGGCTGTCGCGCGGGTTGGTCACGGTGTCGCGGGGGGCGCCGCCCGCGAAGTTGAGCGATATCTGCTGCGTGCTCAGCGCGTAGGAGACGATGCCGACCGCGATGACGAGCGCGACGATCGGCAGCAGCGGGAGCGGCAGCATGGAGACGAACCTGGTGAAGCCGCGTCCGCGGGCGGGTTCGGCGAGGGCCGCCCGCGGCCCGTCCGGCGGTTCAGGGGGCTCGTCGGGAGCGGAGGCGGGGGCGCCGGGGTAGTCGCCCGGGTAGTCGCCGGGGAGCGGGTCGAACCGGTAGCCGCCGGGCGGCCCGTGCTGGCGCTCCGCGGCGGGCGGCGGGCCCGGTCTGGGCCGCTCGTACGACGACACGAACACCCGGTCGTCGGTCGGCCCGGAGAACGCCTCGTAGGAGGGGTCGAAGGACGGGTCGAAGGGAGCCCCGTAGTACGGCCCGCGGGACGCCGGGGCGCCCGGAGCGGGTTCGTCGTCCGGTGGCTCGTGCCTCGTGTGTCGTCCCATCCCATCCTTCTTCGATCACAGGATGTATACCAAACCCGTACCAAACCTGCCTACCGGATGCGTCAACGCACACGGCTGTACGCGGTCCGCGCGGGGGCCGTTCAGACGGCGAAGTGATCCCAGGCGCCGGAGGGCGGTTCGCGTCCGTCCACGCGCACTCCCGATCCCGTCGTCACGACGCCGATGCGCGACCAGGACGGCGGCGCCGAGCCGGGGAACGTCCCGGCGAACGCGTGGTCCTCGCCGCCGGTGAGCGCGTGCCGCAGCCCGTCCGGCCCGAGGACGTCCGGGACGGGCACGGACGCCGAGTCGATCTCGATCCGGACGCCGCTCGCGTCGGCGATGTGCCCGAGGTCCTGGACGAGCCCGTCGCTCACGTCCAGCAGCGCGGTGGCGCCGTGGGCCCTCGCCTCGCCGCCGGCGCCGTAGGGCGGTTCGGGGCGCCGGTGCGCGGCGATCAGCTCCTGCGCCCCGGCGCGCCCCTCGGTGAGCAGTTCCAGCCCGGCGGAGGCGAACCCGAGCCGTCCGCGGACGGCCACGACGTCGCCCGGGCGCGCCCCGGACCGGGTGAGCGGCGCCGCGCCGCCGAGGTCGCCGAGCGCGGTGACCGCGAGCATGATCTGCGGCGCGGAGACGACGTCGCCGCCCGCGACGGACGCCCCCGCCTCGCGGCACTCGTCGGCGAACCCGTCGTAGAGCCGCTCGGCCCAGCCGGTCTCGGTCCCGGCCGGCGCCGCGAAGCCGATCAGGAGCGCGGTGGGCCGGGCGCCCATCGCGACGACGTCGGCGAGGTTCTGCGCGGCGGCCTTGCGCCCGATGTCGTAGGGGCCGGACCAGTCGCGGCGGAAGTGCCGCCCCTCCACCAGCAGGTCGGTGGTGGCGACGACGCGCCCGTCCGGCGCGGCGACGACGGCCGCGTCATCGCCGGGGCCGAGGCGGACCGCCGGGCCCTGCGGCAGCCGCCGCGTCAGCCGGCCGATCAACCCGAACTCGCCCAGCTCGCCGATCGTGCCCATCCGCGCCCGTCCCCCGTGTTCCGCCTGTTCGGCCCGCCTCCGCGCGGCACCCGGGACCCCGGGCCCCCGTCGCGGCGCGTAACACGATACGGTGAACCGTCCGACGGTTGATTCTCCGCTTGGGGAGGACGTGATGGTGCAGGCCTACATCCTCATCCAGACCGAAGTCGGTAAGGCCGCCGAGGTGGCGGGCCACATCTCCGGCGTGACGGGTGTCACCCTGGCGGAGGACGTCACGGGTCCCTACGACGTGATCGTCCGAGCGGAGGCGCGCAATGTCGACGAGCTGGGCAAGCTCGTCGTGGCGCAGATCCAGTCCGTGGAAGGCATCACCCGTACCCTCACCTGCCCGATTGTCCACATCTAAAAGGCGGTTGCCGGGGGGCCTGGGGGGTCGTCCCCCCAGACGGACAGGGCCGTTGCCGGGGGGCCTGGGGGGTCGTCCCCCCAGGCGAACGTGGCTGTTGCCGGGGGCGGTGCTCGCCGGGGTGGCGGTGCTGGCGGCGGCCTGCGGCGGCGGTGCCGTGCAGGTGCCCGTGCCGAGCCCGGACGCGGCCGGCAGCCGGCTGTGCGAGGGTCTGCGGCTGCCCGAGAAGGTGCACGGGCAGGAGCGCCGCGACACCTCCCCGAGCTCGCCGCTGACCGCCGCGTGGGGGTCGCCCGCGATCGCGCTGCGCTGCGGCGTGCCGCGCCCGGCCGCGCTCCGGCCCACGTCCCAGCTGGTGACGATCAACGGGATCGACTGGTTCGGCACGCCCACCGACCGCCCGGTCACGTGGACGGCGGTGGGCCGCCAGGCGTACGTCGAGATCACCGTGCCGCCGAAGTACGACCCGGCCGGGGACGTGCTGATCGAGCTGGGGCCGTCGATCAAGGCGACGATCCCGGCCAAGCCCGAGGGCCAGATCTGATCACCAGATCGGGACCGGGCTCTCCCCGCGCGGGTAGTAGCCGGGGATCGGCTCGCCGGACGCGGCCCGCTCCAGGCGCCGCTTCATCCCGTCCGACAGCACGTCCGCCTTCATCATCTCGACGAACACGGAGGTGACGTTGCCGAGGTCGAACCAGTCGCGCTGCCACGACCACTGCCGGTTCCCGGCGTACCGGAACCAGGACCCGCCGATGCCGAGGACCTCGTAGGGCGTCCCGTCGGGGCGGCTGGCGTCGGCGACCTGCTTCCAGAACCCGACGACCTCGCCCTTCACCTCGTCGACGAGGATGCTCTGGTAGGGGTACGTCCAGCCGTCGAGGCCGCCCATCTCCAGGCCGAGCGCTATGTCGCGGATCTCGTCGCGGCCGACGGCCATGAAGTCCTGGTTCGGGCCGATGTTCCAGCCGTAGGTGGCGTCCTCGGTGTAGAGGTCGGCCAGCGGACGCCAGTCGCCGGCCTCCTCGCAGCGGCGGTTCTCGGCCAGCCAGTGCTCGACCATCGCGTCGAGCTCGTCACGGGGGAACGCGGGCATCATGTCTCCAGCAGTGTGAGGGCCTGGGTGGGGCAGTAGCGGACGGCGGCGGCCACCTCGGCGCGCCTGTCCTCGGGCGGCTCGGGGTCCAGGACGCGCACCTTGTCCTTGTCCGGGCCCTTGTCCGGGACTTCGAAGACGTCGGGGGCCTCCAGCTCGCACATGGCGTGGCCCTGGCAGAGGTCCAGGTCGGCCTCGATCCTCACCGGCGCCTCCTGCGGTACCGGACGGCGCACGGCTGGGCGAGCTGGACGACCATCTTGGAGTGGTCGTTGCGGTAGGTCTCGGGCGGCTGCGCGGGCTCGAACTCCCAGTCCCGCAGCAGCACCGAGAAGATGGCCTTGAGCTGCATCATCGCGAAGTTCGCGCCGACGCAGCGGTGCCGTCCGGCGCCGAACGGCACCCACGTCCAGCGGTTGAGGAGGTCCTCCTCGCGGGGCGCGATGTAGCGGTCGGGGACGAACGCGTCCGGGTCGGGGAAGTCGCTCTCGATCCGGTTGGAGACGGCGAGGCTGCAGCCGACCATCGTCCCGGCGGGGATGCGGTGGCCGCACACCTCCTGGTCGGACTGCGCGACCCGCAGCAGCAGGATCAGCGGCGGGTGCAGGCGCAGCGCCTCCTTGATCGCCGACTCCAGCTTCGGGATGGCGCGCAGCGCCTGGAACGACACCTCGCGGCCGTCGTCGTACAGCTCGTCCAGTTCCGCGACGACGCCGTCGAGCACGCCGGGGTGGCGGAGCAGCTCGATGAGCGTCCAGGCGGCGGTGCCGGACGTGGTGTGGTGCCCGGCGAACATCATCGAGATGAACATGCCGGTGACCTGGTCGGCGTCGAACTTGAGCGTGCCGTCGGCGTCCTTGATGGACATGAGGACGTCGAGGAGGTCGCGGTCCTCCTTGGGCGGCTTCGGTGGGCGGCTGTCCATGATCCCCTGGACGAGCCGGACGAGCCCCGCCCGGGCCGCGTCGCGCTTGTGGAAGCTCTCGATGTCGGCGTACGGGTCGACGTAGGCGATGGCGTCGGTGCCGCGCTCCAGGTCGTGGTACAGGTCGGCGAACCGGCGGTCGAGCTGCTCGCGGAACTTGCGCCCGATCAGGCAGGCCGACGAGGTGTAGATCGTCAGCTCGGCGAAGAAGTCGAGCAGGTCGATCTCGCCCTCGTCGCCCCATCCGGCGACCATCCGGTCGACCTCGGCGGAGATCGTCGCGGCGTGGCCCTTCATGAACGAGCCCTTGAGCGCCTGGTTGTGCAGGGCCTCGCGGCGCTGCTCGGGGGTGGCGTCGAACACCACGCCCTCCCCGAAGATCGGCGTCATGAACGGGTACGCCTCGGCCTGGTCGAGCACCTCGTCGGGGGCGCGGAAGAAGAACTCGTTGGCCTCGGCGCCCGACAGCAGGACGACGCGCCGCCCGGCGAGGACGAACTCGCCGACGTCGCCGCACTCGTCCCGGACGCGGCGCATCAGCCCGATCGGGTCGGTGCGCAGCTCCTCCAGATGGTCGGGGCCGCCCGACACGACGCGCGGCTCCACCAAAGCGGTCATGATTCCTCCAGGGGGGCTTCGGGCTGCACTTCGACGAGCCGGAGATGGGCGCCGCGCGGCGTCGCGACGATCGCGGCGACGGCGGCGGCGACGTCGGACGGGCGCAGGAAGTAGGGGTGGCGGGCGTGGCCCCACTTCGCCCAGTCCTCCAGGACGGCGCCGGTGGTGCCGGCGTCCCACGTCATGCCCATGCCGGTGGCGGTGGGGCCGGGCCGGACGATGGACGCGCGTACGCCCGTCCCCTCCAGTTCCATCTGCATGGTGCGGGCCATGCCCTCGACGCCGTTCTTGGCCGCGACGTAGGCGCCCGTCCAGGAGCGCGGGATGGGGACGGTGTCGGACGAGATGAACACGATGTCGCCGCGCCGCCGCTCCACCATCTGCGGGACGAAGTGCGACACGAGCCGGTGCGCGCCCACGAGGTGGACCTGGATCTGCGCGAGGAAGTCGTCCGAGTCGAGTTCGTGGAGCCGCTTGGCGGACAGGTCGCCGGCGCTGGAGACGACGACCTCGATCGGGCCGAGCGCGTCGCCCGCCGCCGCCGCGAACGCCTTGACCGAGTCGGAGTCGGCGATGTCGAGGGGGTGCGCGAACGCCTCTCCCCCGCCGGCCCGGATCGTCGCGGCCAGCTCCTCGCACTTCTCGGCGCGCCGCGCGCCGAGCGCGACCGGGTGGCCGGCCGTCGCCAGCGCCGTGGCCGTGGCCGCGCCGATGCCGGACGAGGCGCCGGCCACCACGGCCGGGCGCCGCTCCGGATGGGGGTCGAACCGGGGCATCTACCGCACCTCCACGTGCACGGGCAGGGCCGCGAACCCGCGGACGTTCACCGAATGCACCCGCTCGGCCTTCGCGAAGTCGACCTCGTAGGAGGCGACCCTCCGCACGAACTCGGTCAGCGCGATGCGCGCCTCCAGCCGGGCGAGGTTCGCGCCGAGGCAGAAGTGCCGCCCGCCGCCGAAGCTGACGAGCTGGGAGGTGTCGCGGTCGAGGTCGTAGGCGTCGGCGTCCGCGAACACGCGCGGGTCGCGGTTGGCCGATCCGACCAGCAGCAGCACCCGGTCGCCCTCGGGGACGCGGCGGCCGTGCAGCTCGACGTCCTTCACGGCCTTCCGGGCCAGCATCTGGCTGGAGGTGTCGTAGCGGAGCGTCTCCTCCACCCAGTCGTCGACCCTTGCGGGGTCGGCCAGCGGCTTCGCCGCCTCGGCGGGGTTGCGCGCGCCCCAGTACAGGGCGTTGGCGAGCAGCTTCGTCGTGGTCTCGTTGCCGGCGACGACCATCAGGAACAGGAACGCGATGATCTCGGTGTCGTCCAGCCGGTCGCCGTCGATCTCGGCGTCCAGCAGCGCGGACGTCAGGTCGCCGGACGGCGTGCGGCGCCGCTCGGCGACCATGTCCTGGTAGTAGCCGACGAGGGTGAGGGCCGCGTCCATCCCGGCGGGCGGGACGTCGTTGAGGCCCTCCTCCCGGTGGACGACGGTGTCGGCGAGCCGGCGCACCTCCGCGCGGTCGGCCTCGGGGACGCCCATCATCTCGGAGATGACGTCCATGGGCAGCAGGCCCGCGAAGTCGGCGACGAAGTCGAACTCGCCCTTCTCCAGGGCGGGCTCCAGGTGCCGCAGCGTCAGCGCCCTGATGCCGTCCGCCATCTCCTTGACGCGCCGCGGCGTGAAGCCCTTCGACACGAGCGCGCGCATCCGGGTGTGCCGCGGCGGGTCGAGTGCGAGGAACGACATCGTCCGGTGCGCGTGCGGGCCCCAGGCGCTCGGCTCCAGGGAGACGCCGTGCGAGCTGGAGAACGTCGCGTGGTCGCGGAAGGCCGCCGCGACGTCGGCGTGCCGGGACAGCGCCCAGAAGCCGAGCTCGTCGTTGCGGTAGACGGGCGCCTCCTCGCGGAGGCGCTCGTAGAAGGGGTAGGGGTCTTCATGGACGGCGTAGTCGAACGGGCTGTAGGAGACCTGCGCGGCAGGGTCCACGGCCGTCACCTCACTCCGGGGGGTCGGGCAGGATGAGCTCCGCCATCTCGGCGAGCCGGTCGGCCATGCGGGCGTAGGACGTGTAGCCCATGCCCGCGTGCACGAGCGCGCCGGTGTAGGCCAGCTCCAGCGCGTTGAGGATCTTGGGGTCGTCCCGGTCGCGCAGCGCGGCCCGCAGCCGCTCGCGGATCGCGACGCCGATCCGCACCCGCAGCTCGCGGACGTCGGGGTCGGTGCCGAGCAGGGCGGTGGTGCACGCCGCCGCCAGCTCCGGCTCGTCCGACACCAGCAGCGCGATCTCGCGCAGCGTCTCCACCACGCGTTCGAGCAGCGCGCCGTCGGCCTCCACCGGCGGCAGCGCGCTGAGGCGCCGCCAGAACACCTCCGTGATCAGATGGTTCTTGGAGGCGAAGTAGGTGTAGGCGGTCGCGGGGGCGACCCCGGCGCGCTTGGCCACGTTGCGGACGGTCAGCCCCTCGTAGCCGGTCTCGCCGACCTCCGCCACGGCGGCGTCGGTCAGCCGCCGCACCGTGTCGGCCTGCCGCTCGGTGAGGCGGCGGCGGGTGGGCTCGGTCGTCAGCTGCTCGTTACCGGACACGTGTCCAGACATTAGTTCAGAAGCAGGCGCCGCGCAACGATCCGGTGGTGGTGGGGCGGGTGGGATTCGAACCCACTCAGCGCGAGGCACTTGGTTTACAGCCAAGCCCGACTCTCCGGACGTCGGCGCCGCCCCTGGAACGTTGCCGTACCTCCGGAGGGATTCGAACCCCCATCGCACAGCACCTCATGCTGCCGTCTCTGCCGTTGGACTACGGAGGCGTGCGTGCGGCCCCCGGGATTCGAACCCGGAGCGTCCACTTCCTGAGAGTGGCCCCTCTGCCGGTTGGGGTAGAGCCGCAGGGATCGCGAGGAAGGCGTCACTCGCGGCGGCTCGGCCGGGGTCTCGCTACGAGGCGGGATACCGGCCGGGGCGGGCGTGCGACGCCGAGGGCAGTCGGAGTCGATACTGCTCCAGAACCATGGCCGGTCCTCCTCTCCACCGTCGTCTCATGTCACCGACGGGCTGACACCGCCTACGGTGCCAGCGCCGACGCACCACCCGCAACGGGTTTTTCCGGGACGAATTGCGACGGACGGGGCCTTGCGCTCCGGCGTGGGCTGAACTGTAGTCTGGACAAGTGTCCAGAACAATCGATCGCTTGCTTCTGCTGGACGGGCGGCTCGTCCCCGGGACGGGCGGCGCCTTCGAGACGGTCAATCCCGCGACCGAGGAGGTGCTCGGCACCGCCGCCGACGCCACCGCCGACGACATGGACCGCGCGATCGGCGCCGCCCGGCGCGCGTTCGACGAGACGTCCTGGTCCACCGACCACGCGTTCCGCGTGCGCTGCCTGCGGCAGCTCAGGGAGGGCCTGCGGCGCCGCGCGGACGAGCTGCGCGAGCTGACGATCAAGGAGGTGGGCGCGCCGCGGTTCCTCACCTTCGGGGCGCAGCTGGACGCGCCCGTCGACGATCTCGGGTGGTTCGCCGACCTCGTCGAGTCCTACGCGTGGGAACGGGACCTCGGCCGGGCCGAGCCGATGGGGATGCCGAGCGACCGGCGGATCCGCCGCGAGGCGGCGGGCGTGGTCGGCGCCATCACCCCGTGGAACTTCCCCCACCAGATCAACCTCGCCAAGCTGGGCCCGGCGCTCGCGGCGGGGAACACGGTGGTGCTGAAGCCGGCGCCCGACACGCCCTGGTGCGCGGCGGTGCTCGGCGAGGTCATCGCCGAGGAGACCGACATCCCGGCGGGCGTCGTGAACGTGGTGACGTCGTCCGACCATGCGCTCGGCGCTCGGCTGACGCAGGACCCGCGCGTCGACCTGGTGTCGTTCACCGGGTCCACGGCGACGGGCCGGCACGTGATGACGAGTGCCGCCGCCACGCTCAAGCGGGTGTTCCTGGAGCTCGGCGGCAAGTCGGCGTTCATCGTGCTGGACGACGCCGATCTGCGGGCCGCGTGCTCGTACGCGGCGTTCTCCGGCGTCGCGCACGCCGGGCAGGGCTGCGCGATCACGACGCGGATCCTCGTCCCGCGCGACCGCTACGACGAGGCCGCCGAGATCACCGCGGGCACGCTGAGCAGGCTCGGCGTCGGCGACCCCGGCGACGACCGGACGATCTGCGGCCCGGTCATCTCCGCGAAGCAGCGCGAGCGCGTCGAGGGCTACCTGGAGCTGGCCGTCGAGGAGGGCGGCTCGTTCGCGTGCGGCGGCGGGCGCCCGGAGGGCCGCGACAAGGGCTTCTGGATCGAGCCGACGCTGATCACCGGGCTCGCCAACGACGCCCGCGCGGCCCGCGAGGAGATCTTCGGCCCGGTGCTGACCCTGCTGCCGCACGACGGCGACGACGACGCGGTGCGGATCGCGAACGACTCGCCGTACGGGCTGTCGGGCGCGGTGCACGGCGGCGACGCGGAACGGGCGCGGGCGGTCGCGCGGCGGCTGCGCGCCGGGACGGTGAGCGTGAACGGCGGCGTCTGGTACGGCGCGGACGTCCCGTTCGGCGGCTACAAGCAGTCGGGCATCGGCCGGGAGATGGGCGTGGCCGGGTTCGAGGAGTACCTGGAGACCAAGGCGATCGCGGAGGGCGCATGAGGTTCGAGGGAAGGGTCGCGGTCGTCACCGGGGCCGCGCAGGGCATCGGCGAGGCGTACGCGCGGGCGCTGGCCGCCGAGGGCGCGCACGTGGTCGTCGCCGACGTGGACGAGCGCGGGCAGGGCGTGGCCGACGCCATCAAGGGCCTGTTCGTCCGGACGGACGTGTCCGACCCCGCGTCGGTGGAGGCCATGGCGGCGGCCGCGAAGGAGCGGTTCGGCGGGATCGACCACCTCGTCAACAACGCCGCCATCTTCGGCACGATGAAGCTGGACTTCCTCTTCACCGTCGACTGGGACTACTACAAGAAGTTCATGTCCGTGAACATGGACGGCGCGCTGCTGTGCGCGCGCGCCTGCTACCCCCACATGCAGGAGCGCGGCGGCGGCTCGATCGTGAACCAGTCGTCCACGGCGGCGTGGCAGTACTCCGGCTTCTACGGGCTCGCCAAGGTCGGCGTCAACGGGCTCACCCAGCAGCTCGCGCACGAGTTCGGCAGCATGAACATCCGCGTGAACGCGATCGCGCCCGGCCCGATCGACACCGAGGCCAACCGCACCGTCGTGCCGGGCAACATGTCGCAGAAGATCGTCCAGGACAAGATGGCGCTGAAGCGCATGGGGTCGCCCGAGGACCTCGTCGGCGCCTGCCTGTTCCTGCTGTCGGACGACGCGGCGTGGATCACCGGGCAGATCGTCAACGTCGACGGGGGCGAGGTGTTCCGCGCATGAAGGTCGGGTTCGTCGGGTTGGGGCAGATGGGCGCGCCGATGGCGGGGCATCTCGCCGGCGGCGGCGTGGTCGTCTACGACGCGCGCCCGGAGGCGATGGCGCCGCTGGTGAAGGCGGGCGCCCGGGCGGCCGGGAGCGTCGCCGAGGTCGCCGCGCACGCCGACCTCGTCTCGATCATGGTGCGGGACGACGCGCAGGTGAACGAGGTCGGCGACGAGGTGCTCGCGAGCGCCCGCCCGGGCACGGTGCTGGCGATCCACTCCACGATCCGCGCGCAGACGGCCGAGAACCTCGCGACGCGGGCCCGGCGGTACGCGATCGAGGTCGTGGACGCGCCGGTCAGCGGCGGGTTCATGGGGGCGAGCGCGGGCAGTCTCGCGGTGATGGTCGGCGGGACGGACGAGGCGTTCGAGCGCTGCCGGGAGCCGTTCGGCGCCTGGGCGGACCTCGTCCTGCACATGGGCCCGGTCGGCGCGGGCACCCGCACGAAGCTGGCCCGCAACATGCTGCACTTCATCTCGTTCACGGCCGCCGCCGAGGCGCAGCGGCTGGCGGAGGCGTCGGGGGTGTCGCTGCGCAAGCTGGGCCGGGTCGTCCGGCACACCGACGCGATCACCGGCGGCGCGGGGTCGATCATGCTGCGCCCGACGACCGCGCCGCTGGATCCGGACGACGACCTGTACGGCATCCTGTGCCACACCCGCGACCTCGGCGAGAAGGACCTGTCCCTCGCCCTGGAGCTGGCGGACGAGCTGGGGGTCGACGTGCCCCTCGCCCGCATCGCCCGCGACCGCTTCGGCCCCGGCCTCGGACTGAGCGAGGGGGACACCGATGGATGAGCGGCGCGAGCGCGGCCTGGAGATGATGCGGCAGGTCTACGGCTGGGAGATCGGGGACGCGCCCGGCGACTTCTTCGGCATCACCGTCGACCACCTCTTCGGCGACATCTGGACGCGTCCGGGCCTCACCCTGCGCGACCGGCGCCTGCTGCTCATCGGCATGCTCGCCGGCCAGGGGCTCAACGACGTCCTCGACATCCAGATCCCGGCGGCGCTGGCCAACGGCGAGGTGTCCCCGGACGAGCTGCGCGAGATCGGCATCTTCCTGACCCACTACGTCGGCTGGCCGCTCGGCTCCCGGCTGAGCGTCCAGATCGACACGCTGATCGCCAAGCACGAGAAGCGGAAGAAAAAGGGCGAATAGGCAACCGGGCGGCCGGTGCGAGCGTCCAACGTCCATGCGTGGTCGCCTCTTCGCACCGGCCGCGGCGATGCTGCTGCTGGCCGGGACGGCCGGGTGCTCCGGAGCGCCCGGCCCCCGGCCGAGCCCGGCACCGCCGGCGCGGCTCGTCGCCTACGGCGGCTGCGACGCCCTGCTGGAGGATCTGCGCAGCGCCACGGCCGAGAAGGTCGGCCCCACCGGATTCGAGGGCATGCCCCTCCTGCCGAGGGACCAGGTCTGGGCGCTCGGGGGCGGCAAGCTCCCGGCCGACGCGCTCCCGGCGCAGGAGCATTCCACGACCAACGCCCACGAGCCGGGCGCGGACGAGCCGGACCTGGTGAAGACCGACGGCCGCAGGATCGTGGCGGTCGCGGACCAGCGCCTGCGGGTGATCGACCCGGTCACCCGCACGATCACGCACACGCTGAAGCTGCCCGGCTCCAACCGTTTCGACCACGGCGAACTGCTCCTCAGCGGCGATCGCGCCCTCGTTCTGGCGAACCACATGCCGCCGATCGCCGGGGAGGAGTCCCCGCCGAGGTATGCCGGCCGGGCGACGCGGCTGACGCTGGTCGACCTCTCCGGCCCACCGAAGATCATCGGCACGATGGCGTCCGACACCGAGTACCTGGACGCGCGGCAGCACGGCTCGACCGTCCGCGTCGTGGTGCGGCGGACGCACCCGAGGATCGACCTGCCCGGCGGCACCGACCGGGAGGACGCGATCGAGGAGAACCGGGTGGAGGTCTGGAAGGCCCCGCTCGACGCATGGCTCCCGGTCTTCCGCCTGGACGACGGGCGAACCTACCGGACGCCGTGCGACCAGGTCAGCCGCCCGTCCGCGTACAAGGGCACATCGACGCTGACCGTGCTCACGCTCGACCTGGCCAAGGGCCTCGGCGATCCGCGGGCCGTCACGATCACGGCCGAAGGGTCGACCGTCTACGGCAACGGTCAGAGTCTGTACGTGACGGGCATGGACAGGCCGCGGTTCAGATCGCCGGCCAGGGAAGCCCCTGAACCGAACACCGACATCTACAAGTTCGACGTGAGGGGCGACGGTCCTCCCCGCTACGCGGCGTCAGGGTCGGTCAAGGGCTTCCTGCTCAACCAGTACTCCATGTCGGAGCACAACGGGAACCTCCGCCTCGCAACGACCACCGACCGGAACAGCCGCACGTCGCAGAGCTCGGTGCTCGTCCTCGCCCAGCACGGCGAGCGGCTCGACCAGGTCGGGCGGATCGACGGGCTCGGCGAGGGCGAGCGCATCCACTCCGTCCGGTTCATCGGCTCGGCGGCCTACGTGGTGACGTTCCGGCAGACCGACCCGCTGTACGTGCTCGACCTGGCGGACCCGCGCCGTCCCGTCCGCACCGGCGAACTGAAGATCACCGGCTACTCGGCGTACCTGCACCCCGTGGCCGGCGACAGGCTCCTCGGCGTCGGCCAGGACGCCGACACCTCCGGCCGCACGACCGGCCTCCAGGTCTCCCTCTTCGACGTCTCCGGCGCACCCCGCCGGCTCGACGCCTACACGGTCCCCGGCACCACCTCGCAGGTGGAGTTCGACCCGCACGCCTTCCTGTACTGGCCGAAGTCGGGCCTCACCGTCGTGCCGATCACGCGACCGGGCGCCAGGACCGCCGAGGCACTCGCGCTCAAGGTCACCGGCGACGCCATCACCAGGGCCGGCACCGTCCGGCACCCCGGCCTGTACCTGGGCAACGCCGTCACGCGGTCACTGATCGTCGGCGGCACCCTCTGGACGACCTCCGAGGCGGGCGCGTACGCGACCGACGCCGCCACCCTGGAGAACGGCGACTGGCTCCCGTACGACTAGCGCCGCCGGGCCCCGCGCCGGGTCAGCGCAGGCCGGTCGAGCGCTTCAGCGCCGTCTGGATGAGCCGGTCGACCAGCGCCGGGTAGTCCAGCCCGGTCGCCGCCCACATCTGCGGGAACGCCGACGTCGGGGTGAAGCCCGGCATGGTGTTGATCTCGTTGAGGATCCAGCGGCCGTCGGGCGTGTGGAAGAAGTCGACCCGGGCGAGGCCCTCGCAGTCGAGCGCCTCGAACGCCTGCACGGCGACGCGGCGGACCTCCTCGATCGCCGCGGGCGGCAGGTCCGGCGGGATCGCGAGGCCGGTCGAGCCGTCGATGTACTTGGTCTCGAAGTCGTAGAAGTCGTGCTCGCCCGCCATCACGATCTCGGCGGGCAGGCTGGCCTCGGCGGGGCCGTCGTCCTCGCCCTGCAGGACGCCGCACTCGATCTCGCGGCCCTCGATCGCGGCCTCCACGACCACCTTCGGGTCGTGCTCGCGCGCCGCGTCGACCGCCGCCTCCAGGCCGGCCTCGTCGGTGACGCGGGTGATGCCCATGCTCGACCCGGCGCGGGCCGGCTTGACGAACACCGGGGTGCCGTCCGCGAGGCCCAGCTCCTTGATCTCGTCGATCTTGCGCTTGCGCTCGCGCCGCCACTCCCGGTCGCCGACCAGCACGTACGGGCCGACGGGCAGGCCGCGCGCCTGCCAGACGAGCTTCATGTACCCCTTGTCCATGCCGACGGCGCTGGCCAGCACCCCGGCGCCGACGTACCGGACGCCGGCGAGGTCGAGCAGGCCCTGGATGGTGCCGTCCTCGCCGTAGGGTCCGTGCAGCAGCGGCAGGACGACGTCGACCTCGGCGAGCGTCTCGGGGATCTCGCCCGGCTGGACGACCATCAGCCCGCGGCTGTCGGGGTCGAACGGCAGCGCGAGGACGCTGCCGGCGCCGGTCACCTCGGGCAGCCGGCCGTCCTGGATCGCGAGCGTCAGGCCGGCGGGCGGGAGCACCCAGCGGCCGTCGCGGGCGATGCCGATCGGCACCACGTCGTAGCGGTCCCGGTCGATGGCGGCCATGACGGCGCCCGCGGTGACGCAGGAGATCGCGTGCTCGGAGCTGCGCCCGCCGAAGACCACGGCCACGCGGATCCTAGAAACCTGGGACATGACGTCCGACCCTACCGGTGATCAACCTGTGCGGGCCACGAGCGGACCTGGCGCGGCCCCACTTCACACCCCGTACCGCTCGGGCTTCGGGGAGCGCGAGATCAGCGACACCGCGGCCTCCTTGATCGGCATGCCGTGGTGCAGGACGGCGGTGACCGCCTCGGTGATCGGCATCTCCACGTGGTGCTTGCGGGCGAGCGCCAGCACCGCCTCCGACGACTTGACGCCCTCGGCGGTCTGCCGGGTCACGGCGATGACCTCGTCGAGGGTCATGCCGCGGCCGAGGTTCTCGCCGAACGTCCGGTTCCGCGACAGCGGCGAGATGCACGTCCCGACGAGGTCGCCCATGCCGGCGAGGCCGGCGAACGTGTGCTCGTCGGCGCCGAGCGCGGCGCCGAGCCGGGCGATCTCGGCGAGCCCGCGGGTGATCAGCAGCGCCTGGGTGCTGGCGCCGAACCCGAGCCCGACCGCCATGCCGACGCACAGCGCGACGATGTTCTTCACCGCGCCGCCGAGCTCGCAGCCGACCATGTCGGTGGAGGTGTAGACGCGGAAGTACGGGGTCATGGTGGCGGCCTGGAGGCGCTGCGCGACGGCCTCGTCCACGCAGGCGGCGACCGCGGCGCCCGGCTCCCCGCTCGCGATCTCCCGGGCGAGGTTCGGGCCGCAGAACACGCCGACGCGCTCCCGCGGGATGCGGGCGACCTCGCGGATCACCTCCGACATCCGCAGCGACGTGCCGATCTCGACGCCCTTCATCAGGCTGACGAGGACCGCGTCCGGCGGCAGGTGCGGCAGCCAGTCCTCGAGGTTGCGGCGAAGCGTCTGCGCGGGAACGGCGAGCGCGACGAAGTCGGCGCCCTTGAGCGCCTCCGCCGGGTCCAGCGTGGCGCGGACGCCCACCGGCAGCGTGACGCCCGGCAGGTAGTCGGGGTTCTCGTGCCGCTCGTTGACCGCCTCGACGACCTCCGGGCGGCGGCCCCACAGGACCACGTCGCCGCCGGCGTCGCGCAGCAGCTTGGTGAACGTCGTCCCCCAGGAGCCGGCGCCCATGACCGCGGTACGGAAGGTCACGAGTCGGCCGCCTTCCGCTTCACCGCGGACCCGGGCTCCGGCGCGGTCTCCGGCGCGGACGGCCGCGCCGGCTCCGGAACGGCGGCCCTGACCGCCGCGGCGGCGCGGCGGCGCTCCTCCAGCACCCGGTGGTGGTCGTAGCGCTCGGCGGGCGGCTCCTCGCCGCGCAGCTCGCCGAGCAGCCCGGCGATCGCCGTCATGATGTCGTCGGTCGCGGCCCGCAGCGTCTCCCTGCTGAGCGGCAGCCCCGCGTACGCCGACAGGTCCACGGGCGGTCCGGCGATGACCTTCATCGTCTTGCGGGGCAGCGGGTGGAACCCCTTCTTCAGGCTCCCCGCGAGGCCCGTCTGCTCGCCCTTCTTGTACGGCATCAGCTCGTGCGCGCCCCAGCTCGCCACCGGAACGACCTTCGCGCCCGTCTTCAGCGCCATCCGGGCGACGCCCGTCTGGCCGGTCATGGGCCACAGCTCGGGGTCACGGGTGCAGCTGCCCTCCGGGTAGAACATCAGGCATTCGCCGTCCACCAGCGCCTTCTCCGCGTCCCTGAGCGCCAGTGCCGCGTCGGCGCTGTCGCGGTGCACGGGGATCTGGCCGGTGCCGCGCAGCACGGCGCCGATGAACTTCACGTCGAACAGCGTCGACTTGGCCAGGTAGACGGGGTAGCGGCCCGACTCGTAGACGAAGTGGGCGAGCGCGAGGGGGTCGGACTCGGAGATGTGGTTGGCGGCGATGATGACGCCGCCCTTCCCGGGGACGTTGCCCCGGCCCCGCCAGTCGCGTTTCAGGAGCCCGAACAGCAGCGGGCGCAGGATGACGATCGTGAGCTTCCGCCAGCCCGGCGAGTACCCGTGGCTCATGCCCGTCCCCTCCTCATTCCGTCCCCTCCTCGGTTCATCCCCCGGATGAACATGGGGTGTCCTCAAGTGTCGCGGTTGCGTGCGCATAGTGTCGAGTTGCCATGTCTACATCAGCACGGCCCGCCGCGGCGCACGGCGGGCCTCATCTCCACTGGTCGCTCGTCGTCCCGGTCAAGGTCCTGGCCAGGGCCAAGACCCGGATGGCCGCCGCGGCGGGCCCGCACCGGGAGGCGCTCGCGCTGGCGGTCGCGGCCGACACGGTCGCCGCGGCGCTGCGCTGCGCCCGGGTCCGCGACGTGATCGTTGTCACCGACGATCCCCTTCCGGCGGCCGACCTCGCCGCCCTCGGCGCCCGCGTCGTGCCCGACGTGCCGGACGCGGGCCTGAACCCGGCGCTGGTGTACGGCGCCGGCCGGGGGCGCGAGCTGTCCCCGGACGCGGGCGTCGGCGCGCTGTCGGCAGACCTGCCCGCTCTGCGGCCGGATGAACTCGCCCGCGTCCTCGACGCCGCGGCGGCCGAGCCCGAGGCGTTCGTGCCGGACGCGGCGGGCGTCGGCACGACCCTCTACACGGCGCGTCCCGGCGTCGCGTTCGCCCCGGCGTTCGGCGGCGGCTCCCGCGCGGCGCACCGCTCCCGCGGCGCCGCGGAGATCCTCCTGCCCGCCACCGACAGCGTACGCCGCGACGTCGACACCCCGGAGGACCTCCGCGCCGCGCTCGCGCTCGGCACCGGCCCCCGCACCGCCGAGGTCGCGGCCCGGCTGCCGTCGCTGGCCTAGAGTTCCCCCATGCAGGCGACGGTGAAGGCGTTCGACGCGGAGACCCGGTCGGGGAGCGTGCTGCTCGACGACGGGACGGAACTGGCGTTCGACGCGGACGCGTTCGCGGCGGGCGGGCTGCGGCTGCTGCGCTTCGGGCAGCGGGTGCGGCTGGCCGTCGCGGCGGACGGGCGCGTCTCGGCGATCACGCTGTCGACGTTCCCGCTGCCGTCCTGAACGCAGGTCCTGAACGCGCGGGTTCTGAACGCGACAGCGCCCGGAACCGTGCGGTCCCGGGCGCTGTCGCGGTGAGGCTACTTCTTGCCGGCCACCAGGTTCTTGAAGTCGGCGCCGGCCTTGAACTTCGGCACGGACGTCGCGGGAACCTCGATGGTCTTGCCCGTTGCGGGGTTGCGGGCCGTACGGGCAGGCCGGTCGGCCTTCTCGAACGAACCGAACCCGGTGATCGCGACCTTGTCGCCCTTGGCGACGGCGGTCTGGATCGCCTCCAGGATCGCGTCGACGGCCTCGGCTGCGGCCTTCTTGCTGCCCAGCCGGTCAGAGATGGCGTCGACCAGCTCACGCTTGTTCATGGGTTACTCCTCTAGTTCCCCCCTTGCCCGACCGAAACTAAGGGACCTGCAGCATGGACACAATCACCTGCACGCAGAAGTTGGCGTGTCGCTGGCGTTTTTGTCGGCCTCGCCCCTGTCTCGCCGGGTGACCGGACCAGATCCGGCCACTGCGCACGCTAACCGACGTCGGGCCCCTCGTGGAAATCGGCGAGGAACGCCTCCAGCCTGCGCGCCGCCAGTCCGGCGTCCCGTTTCGCCAGATCGGTGATCGCCAGCAGGTGCCGGATGAGCCGCTGCCGGGTCTCCGGCGGAAGCGGCGCGACGGCCTTGTGAGCGTCACGCAACTGCCGCGCGAGCTGGGTCAACGCGGGATCGTCCCACTGAGGCCCCGCCCACGGAACGGCGCTCAATTCCATTCCCCCAAACGCTCGGCGAGCATGTCACTACAGGAAATTGTCCCTGGTGCCCATACCGCTCCACACGCCCGGGGGTGGGTTGATCGCCGGTCCCTCGTGGACCGGGGTCCGAACTGGGCCGCAGACCGAAGCGGCGGCCGCGGGCAGGCACGCGGAGGGCGCTCCAGCGCCCGTAGCGGGCCTGCCCGGCGACGCAGGCGACCGCAGCGACGCCGCGCACGCCAGAACAGGCACGACGGGCCGCAACGGCGGCGTGAGGATCGCCTGCGTCGCCGACGGGGGTTCCAGGGGGTCGCCCCCCTGGGCTCACACCGTGGTGGGGAGCCAGGGGCGGCGGGATTCCTCGTAGGTGCCGATGTCCTCGGCGTGGCGGAGGGTGAGGCCGATGTCGTCCAGGCCCTCCATGAGGCGCCAGCGGGTGTAGTCGTCGATGTCGAAGGCCGCGACGACGCCGGCGTAGCGGACCTCCCGCTTGTCGAGGTCGACGGTGATCTCCAGGGCGGGGTCCTTCTCGACGCGGGCCTGGAGGTCCTCGACCTGCTCGCCGGTCAGGATGACGGGCAGCAGGCCCATCTTGGTGGAGTTGTTGCGGAAGATGTCGCCGAAGCGCGGCGCGATGATGACGCGGAACCCGTACTGCTGCAGGGCCCAGACGGCGTGCTCGCGGGACGAGCCGGTGCCGAAGTCGGGCCCGGCGACCAGGATGCCGGCGCCGTCGTACTGGGGCTGGTTCAGGACGAACCCGGGGTCCTCGCGCCAGGCGGAGAACAGGCCCTTGTCGAACCCGGTGCGGCTGACCTGCTTCAGCCAGACCGCCGGGATGATCTGGTCGGTGTCGACGTTGCTGCGGCGCAGCGGGACCGCGCGCCCGGTGTAGGTGGTGAACGCTTCCATCGTGGTTCCTTAGAGGTCGGCAGGGGCGGTCAGGCGGCCGGTGACGGCGGTCGCGGCGGCGACGGCGGGCGACACCAGGTGGGTGCGGCCGCCGGGGCCCTGCCGGCCCTCGAAGTTGCGGTTGGACGTGGACGCGCTGCGCTCGCCGGGCGTGAGCTTGTCGGGGTTCATCGCCAGGCACATGGAGCAGCCGGCCTCGCGCCATTCGGCGCCGGAGGCGGCGATGACCTCGTTCAGGCCCTCCTCCTCGGCCTGCTTCTTGACCTTCATGGAGCCGGGGACGACCAGCATGCGGACGCCGTCGGCGACCTTGCGGCCCTTCAGCACGCCGGCGACGGCGCGGAGGTCCTCGATGCGGCCGTTGGTGCAGGACCCGACGAAGACGGTGTCGACCGCGATCTCGCGCAGCGGCGTCCCGGCGGTGAGGCCCATGTAGTCCAGGGCGCGCTCGGCGGCCTGGCGCTGGACGGGGTCGGCGAATGAGGCCGGGTCGGGCACGGAGCCGCCGAGCGGCAGGCCCTGGCCGGGGTTGGTGCCCCAGGTGACGAACGGGGTCAGCTCGGACGCGTCGATCACGACCTCGGTGTCGAAGACCGCGTCGTCGTCGGTGCGCAGGGACGTCCAGTACTCGACGGCCCTGTCCCAGTCGGCGCCCTGCGGGGCGTGCGGGCGGCCCTTGAGGTAGGCGAAGGTGGTCTCGTCCGGGGCGATCATCCCGGCGCGGGCGCCGGCCTCGATGGACATGTTGCAGACCGTCATGCGGCCCTCCATCGACAGGGAGCGGATCGCCTCGCCCCGGTACTCGATGATGTGGCCCTGGCCGCCGCCGGTGCCGATGCGGGCGATGATCGCGAGGATCAGGTCCTTCGCGGTGACGCCCTCCGGCAGCGCGCCGTCCACGGTGACGGCCATCGTCTTCGGCTGGACCTGCGGCAGCGTCTGGGTGGCGAGGACGTGCTCGACCTCGCTGGTGCCGATCCCGAACGCGAGGGCGCCGAACGCGCCGTGCGTGGAGGTGTGCGAGTCGCCGCAGACGACGGTCATGCCGGGCTGGGTGAGGCCGAGCTGCGGGCCGATGACGTGCACGATGCCCTGGCCCTCGTCGCCCATCGGGTGGAGCCGGACCCCGAAGTCGGAGCAGTTCTTGCGCAGCGTCTCGACCTGGGTGCGCGACACCGGGTCGGCGATGGGCTTGAGCAGGTCCGTCGTCGGGACGTTGTGGTCCTCGGTGGCGATGGTCAAGTCGGGGCGGCGGACCTTGCGGCCGGTCATCCGCAGCCCGTCGAACGCCTGCGGGCTCGTCACCTCGTGGACGAGGTGCAGGTCGATGTAGAGGAGGTCCGGCTCACCTTCGGCACGCCGTACGACGTGCGCGTCGTAGACCTTCTCGGCCAGTGTTCGGCCCATCACTCCCACCTCACCTGTCATGATCGGCGGCGCCCGGTGCTGCTCGCCCGGCGCGCCGTGGTCTCGGTCACCTCGACTTGCAATCTCATATTACGAGACGGCAATATCAAGACATGGACAACTCTAGCGGAGTCGGCGTACTTGACAAAGCCGTTCTCGTTCTGAATGCGCTGGAGGCCGGCCCGGCCTCGCTCGCCCAGCTCGTCCAGACCACCGGGCTGGCCCGCCCCACGGCGCACCGGCTGGCCGTCGCGCTGGAGCACCACCGCCTCGTGCACCGGGACACCCAGGGCCGCTTCATCCTCGGGCCGCGGCTCGCCGAGCTGGCCGTCGCCGCCGGCGAGGACCGCCTCCTCGCGATCGCCCAGCCCATCCTGGCCCAGTTGCGCGACCTCACCGGCGAGAGCGCCTCGCTGTTCCGCCGCCAGGGGGACGTCAGGGTGTGCGTCGCCGCCGCCGAGCGGACCAGCGGCCTGCGCGACACCGTCCCGGTCGGCGCCGCGCTGCCGATGACGGCGGGCTCGGCGGCGCAGGTCCTGCTGGCCTGGGAGGAGCCCGACCGGCTGCACCGGGGGCTGCGCAACGCCAAGTTCGAGGCGACGACGCTGGCGTCCGTCCGGCGGCGCGGCTGGGCGCAGAGCGTCGGGGAGCGCGAGCAGGGCGTCGGGTCGGTGTCGGCGCCGATCCGCGGCGCGGGCGGGCGGGTGATCGCCGCCGTCTCGGTGTCCGGCCCGCTCGAACGGCTGTCCCGCTCCCCCGGGCGCCTGCACGCCGGCCCGGTGGCCGCCGCCGCCGAGAAGATCTCCGAGGGGATGCGCCGCACCGCCTCGTGACCCCCGGACCCTAGAGTCGGCGAATGGACGAATCCCGGCTGCGCGACCGGCTCGCGGACCTCACCCTGGAGGAGAAGGTCCACCTGCTCACCGGTGACGGGTTCTGGACCCTGCGCCCCATCCCCCGGATCGGGTTGCGGGGTCTCGTCATGTCGGACGGGCCGTCCGGCGTGCGGGGCACGACCTGGGACGAGCGGAGCACGAGCCTGCTGTTCCCGAACCCGACCGCGCTCGCCGCGGCGTGGGACCCGGCGCTCGCGGAGCGGATCGGGCGGCTGAACGGCGCGCAGGCGCGCGACAAGGGCGTGCACGTCCAGCTCGCGCCGACGGTGAACCTGCACCGGACGCCGCTGGGCGGGCGGCACTTCGAGAACTACTCCGAGGATCCGCTGCTCACCGCGCGCATCGGCGCCGCGTTCGTGCGGGGCGTCCAGTCGGCGGGCGTCGCGGCGGCGGTGAAGCACTTCGTCGGCAACGACTCCGAGACCGCCCGCATGTCCTACGACGCGCGCATCGGCGAGGACGCCCTGGACGAGCTGTACCTGCGCCCGTTCGAGGAGGCCGTGAAGGCGGGCGCGTGGGCGGTGATGGCCGCGTACAACAAGGTCAACGGCACGTCCATGACGGAGAACCGCGAGCTGCTGACCGGCGTGCTGAAGGAGCGCTGGGGGTTCGACGGCGTCCTCGTCTCCGACTGGACGGCGATCCGCTCCACCGAGGCGAGCGCCGACGCGGGCATGGACGTGGAGATGCCGGGCCTGCCGACCAGCCCGTGGCGGGACCGGCTCGTCGACGCCGTCCGCGCGGGAGGGGTCGCCGAGGAGCTGATCGACGACAAGGTGCTGCGCGTCCTGCGGCTGGCCGCGCGGGTGGGCGCGCTCGACGGCTTCCCCGGCCCGCCGCCGGTGACGACGCCTCCCGATGCCCGCGCGCAGTTGCGGGACGCCGCCGCCCGAGGCGCCGTGCTGCTGCGGAACGAGAACGGCGCCCTCCCGCTGGGCCGCCTGCGCAGGCTCGCCGTGATCGGCCCGAACGCGGTCCGGTTCGGCGCGCAGGGCGGCGGGAGCGCGCACGTCGACCCCGAGTACGTCGTGACCCCGGTCGAAGGGCTGCGCCGGGCGCTCGGGGACGGGACCGAGCTGATCGTCCGCCCCGGCGTCTACCCGCACCGGCGGCTGGCGCCGCTGCCGCTCGCCCTCACGACCGACCCGGAGTCCGGTGAGCGCGGTGTGCGGCTGGAGTTCTTCGGGGCCGACGGCGCACTCATCGAGTCGCAGCACCGCAGGGCGGCGCATTTCGTCTTCCTCGGCGGGATCCCCGGGGGCACCGCCCGGATCGTCGCCCGGACCCTGATGACGCCGGCCGAGGACGGCCTCCACACGTTCGCGATCGCGGGCGCCGGCGAGTACGAGCTGCGCGTGGGCGGGACCGTGGCGGCGGTGACGCTGGACCCCGGCCGCGGCGACCCGGTGGAGGCGCTGCTGCGTCCGCCCGAGCACCGGATCGAGGTCGGGTTGAAGGCGGGCACGGCCGTTCCGGTCGAGCTGCGCCACACCCACGCGCGCGGACGGTTCGGGACGGCGTTCGGCATCGGCCACCACGCCCCGCACCTGGACGAGGACGGCGCGCTCGCCGCAGCGGTATCCGCCGCGCGCGGCGCCGACGCCGCCGTCGTGGTCGTCGGGACGAACGACGACGTGGAGAGCGAGGGCTTCGACCGCACGACGCTCGCCCTGCCCGGCCGCCAGGACGAGCTGGTCTCCGCCGTCGCCGCCGCCAACCCGCGCACGATCGTGGTGGTGAACGCGGGCGCGCCGGTGCTGATGCCCTGGCGGGACGAGGTCGCCGCCGTGCTGTGGGCGTGGCTGCCGGGCCAGGAGGGCGGCGACGCGATCGCGGACGTCCTCACCGGCGCGGCCGAGCCCGGCGGGCGGCTGCCCACCACGTTCCCCGCGTCGCACGACGGCGTCCTGTCACCGGTGCCGGCCGAGGACGGGACGCTCCCCTACACCGAGGGCACCGCGATCGGCTACCGGCATTACGCGCCCGGCCAGGTCGCGTACCCGTTCGGGCACGGTCTGGCCTACACGACCTGGGAGTACATGTCGGTCGCGGTCTCGGGCGACGCGGCCGAGGTGACCGTCCGCAACACCGGGAGCCGGGCCGGGCGGGAGGTCGTCCAGTGCTACGCCGTCGCGGACGGGACGGTCCGGCTCGCGGGCTTCGCCGCCGCCGAGGCCGCCCCCGGCGACGCGGTCACGGTCCGGGTCGCGCTGGACGAGCGGACCCCCGTCCCGTGCGCGCTCTGGGCGGGCCGGTCGGTCACCGACCTTCGAATCAGTACAACTCGGACAGACATTGGATAGTGCCGGTATCCAATCCACCGCCCTCGCTACCGTTGGCCCCCGGTGGAGGGGGTTCGACGGTGCAGATCTCCGAGCTCAGCGATCGGAGCGGGCTGACGGTTCAGACGATCAAGTTCTACATCCGGGAGGGCCTGCTCCCCAAGGGCTCGGCGGTGAGCGCGACCCGCTCGGAGTACGACGGCCGGCACCTGGAGCGGCTGCGGCTGATCAACGCGCTGCGCGAGGTCGGCGACCTGCCCGTCGCGGCGATCCAGCGGATCATCGAGGCCGTCGAGGACGACCGGATCGGCCTGCACGGCCTGGTCGCCACCGCCCGGCACGCGATCGGGCCGCACGTCGCGGCGCCGCACGACCCGCACTGGCGCGCCGCCCGCGAGGACGTCGACGCCCTCGTCCTCGAACTCGGCTGGACCGTCGGCGCGGACTCCCCGGCCCGCGACCTGCTCGCGCACACCTTCACGGCGCTGCGCCGCCTCGGCTACCCGATCACCCTCAAGGACCTGCGGCCCTACGTGCGGGCCGCCGCCGACGTCGCCGAGCACGAGATCGGCCGGGTCGCGGACGGCGCGCCGCGCGGCCGGGCCGCCCACGCGCTGCTCGTCTCGACCGTCCTGTACGAGCAGGTCCTCACGGCCCTGCACCGGCTGGCCCAGGAGGACGCCTCGGCCCGCCGCTTCGGCGCCGGCTGACCCCGCCCACCAGGTATTTCCGGGATAATCAATCGGAATTGGTATTCATGGGGCGAAATTAAGGCATTCACTTTCATCGCCTAATATGAATGGCGATGACCGCGACAGAGGGCCGCAACCCGGGCGGCAGGTGGACCGACCGCCTGCTCGCCGAGGGCCGCGATCCCGATCCCCGCTTCACGCTCGCCAACGAGCGCACGTTCCTGGCGTGGATCCGGACGGCGCTGGCGCTCATCGCGGGCGGCATCGGCATCGCGCTCGCCGGCCACTTCGTCGGGCCGGTGCTGCGGCACGGCCTCGCGGTCGTGTTCGCCGCGACCGGCGCGCTCGTCGCCGCGCTCGCGTTCCGCCGCTGGCTGCGCACCGAGCGGGCGCTGCGCCGCGAGGAGACGCTGCCGCCGCCCGTGCTCGCGCCCATCATGGCCTACGGCATCGCGGTCGCCTCGATCGTCCTGCTGGTCGCGATCCTGGTCACCCAGTGAAGCCCGGCCGCCCGGGCGGGCTCGGGGACCGCGGGGCGCAGCCGGAGCGGACGGCGCTCGCCTGGTCGCGCACCACCCTCTCGCTGATCGTCGCGGGGCTGCTGTGCGTGCGGTTCGCGCCCTCGGCGCCCGGTGCGGCCACCGCGGCGGCCGTCGTCTGCGGGGGCGCCGCGCTGCTGCTGCGCCGCAGCCGGGCCGGCCTGCGCGCCCGGCGGCACCAGGTGCCCGCCGGGCGCGGCGCCGCGGACCCGGTCTCCGTCCTGATCATGACGGGCCTCGCGCTGCTCCTCGCCGTGGTAACGCTCCTCTTCGCCTTCTGATACCCATGCGCGTCCCGCATGGCCGCCGTGCGAAACCTTCGCTGGTGTCATGGCCATGCGGCGCTTAACGTCGATTCCACCATGACAAGAATCGCTTTTCTCGGACTGGGGCGCATGGGCTCCCCCATGGCCGGACGGCTCCTGGACGCCGGTCACGACGTGTCCGTATGGAACCGGACACCCGGCAGAACCGCGCCGCTCGCGGGGGCCGGCGCCGCCGTGCACGCCACGCCCGCCGAGGCCGCCGCGGGCCGCGACCTGGTGATCACGATGCTCACCGACGCGGACGCCGTCGAGGACGTCCTGTTCGGCGGGGACGGCGCTGTCCGGGCGCTGGAGCCCGGCGCCGTGATCGCCGACATGTCCACGATCGGCCCGGACGCCGTCCGCCGCGTCCGGGACCGGCTGCCCGACGGGGTCGGCCACGTCGACGCGCCCGTCTCCGGGAGCGTCCCGCAGGCGGAGGCGGGCGAACTGGTGATCCTCGCCGGGGCCGCGGACGCCGACCTGGCGCGCTGCGCGGACGCGTTCGAGGCGCTCGGAACCGTCCGGCACGTCGGCCCGCCCGGCTCCGGCGCCGCGCTGAAGGTGGTGGTCAACAGCGTGCTCGTCGGCAACGTCGCCGTCCTCGGCGAGGCGCTCGCCCTCGCCGACCGGCTCGGCGTCGACACCGGCCTCGCCCTGGACGCCCTGTCCCGCATCAGCCCGCAGGCCCGGCGGCTGCTGGACGGCGCCGGCCCGCCCCGCTTCACCCTCGCCCTCGCCGCCAAGGACCTCGCCCTCGCCCTCGGCGGCCCCGGGCGACCCGGCGTCCTCTCGGCCGTCCAGTCCCGGACGGAGAGCGCCCTCGCCGCCGGGCTCGCATCCGACGACCTCACCGCACTCGCAGACCACACCAGGAGAACCGCACACATGCGCGTCACGCTCGGCAACCCGGCGACCGTCCCCGCACCGCCGAACCCCGCCTACTCCCACACCGCGTACGTGACGCAGGGGCCGATGCTGTACGTGTCAGGGCAGATCGCGCTGGACGAGAACGGCAAGGTGGACGCCCCCGGCGACATGACCCGCCAGTCGGAGGTCGTCATGTCGCTGCTCGAACGCATCCTCGCCGCGCACGGGGCGGGCTTCGCCGACGTCGTCAGTATCCGCTCGTTCCTCACCGACATCGACCTGCGCGCCGAGTACGGGGCCGTCCGGGCGCGCTACTTCACCGGCGCACCGCCGACCAGCACGACCGTGGAGGTTCCCCGCCTCTTCCACCCGGACGCCCTGCTCGAGGTCGAGATCGTCGCCGCGGTCCCCTGACCGCTAGGGCCGCAGGTCCCCGGCCGCGTCGCGCAGGTCCGCGAGGAACGCGGTGACGGCAGGGGACCTGCGCGCGTGCCGCCCCACCGCCGCGTAGACGGAGCGGCGCGGCCCGCGGCCCGACGCCACGGCGCGCAGCACGACGCCGTCCCGCGCGAGGGCGGAGGCCGCGAGCGCGGGCACCAGCGTCACCCCGAACCCCGCCGCGACCAGGCCCAGCTTGGAGATCCACTCGGCGACCCGCAGCGGCGTCTGCGGGACGAACCCGGCCGCCTCGCACCGGGCGCGCAGCGCGGCGACCGCCTCCGGGTCGTCGGCCACGATCCACGGCTCGTCCGCCAGCTCGCGCAGCGGGACGCGGTCGCGCCGGGCGAGCCGGTGCCCGGCCGGCAGCGCGACGAGGAGCGCGTCGTCCAGCAGCGCCACCAGGTGGTCGGCGTCGATCGACGGATGCTTGTGCGTGCTGACCAGCGCGATGTCGAGGTCTCCCGCCTCCAGCATCGGCAGCAGCCGCTCCGTCGTCCCCTCGCGCAGCACCGCCCGCACCCCGGGATGCCGCTCCCGGAAGCGGGCGAGGGCGCGCGGCACGAGCGCGGCGTTGGCGGTCGGGAACGCGCCGATCCGCAGCGTCCCGGTGTCGAGGCGGCGCAGCCCGTCGAGGGCGCGGGCGGTGTCGGCGAGCCGGTCGAGGAGCGCGCGGGCGTGCGGCAGCAGGTACTCCCCCGCCGGGGTCGGCCGGACGCCGCGGGCGCCGCGCGCGAACAGCTCGACGCCGCAGACGTCCTCCAGCGCCGCGATCTGCCGGGAGACCGCCGACTGCGTGTAACCGCCGGCGGCCGCCGCGGCGGTGAACGAGCCGAGTTCGGCGACGGCGACGAACGTCCGCAGCAGGATCGGATCGAGGGCCTCAGCACGCATCCCCCGAAGGATACGGGGGCGCCGGAATGCCGGGGTGATCTATCGGCTTGGTACCCTTCTGTCCTCACCCTCCGTCATCCCCGCAGGTCCACGCCGAGGTCGCCCCATGTCCGAGAGCCGCCCGTTCGTCAGCCTGGCGACCGATTTCGGCGCCGCCTACACGGCCATCTGCGCCGGCGTCGTGTACACGGTCGCGCCGGCGGCGAACGTGCTCGTGCTGAGCGACGAGATCACCCCGTTCGACGTGCGCGAGGGCGCGATGCTGCTGCGGCAGGCGCTCCCCTACCTCCCGGTCGGCGTCCACACCGGGATCGTCGACCCCGGCGTCGGCACGCCGCGCCGCCCGGTCGCGGTCGAGACCGGGCGCGGTGACCTGCTCGTCGGGCCCGACAACGGGCTGCTCGTCCCGGCCGCCGAGAGGCTCGGCGGCGTCGTCCGGGCGCACGCGCTGGAGAACCCCGCGTACCGGCTGCCGGAGGTGTCGACGTCCTTCCACGGCCGCGACATCTTCTCCCCCGCCGCCGCGCACCTCGCGAACGGCGTCGACATCGCCGACCTCGGCGCGCCCGTCGAACTCCTCCCGCTGGACCTCCCGGCCCCGGTGGCCCGTGAGGGCGAGCTGACCGCCCCCGTCCTCTACACCGACCGCTTCGGCAGCCTGGTCCTCGGCGCCGAGCCCGCCGACCTGGCCGCCGCGTTCGGCGAACTGGCGCCGGGCACCCCGCTGGACGCCGTCTGGACCGCTCCCGAACCCGGCTCGGCACGCCTCACCTTCGAGGAGACCTTCGGCGCCGTCGCGCTCGGCGAGCCGCTGCTGTGGGTCGACTCGTCGGGCTGGCTCGGCCTCGCCGTCAACCAGGGCTCGGCCGCCGACGCCCTCGGACTCGCGGGCGTGCGCACCCTCACCCTGCGCGCCGCCCCCCGCACCTGACCAAGAAAGATCCCTGGAGGCCCCGTGAACCGCCGCCCCCACCGGTCGTCCTGGTCGCCTGGCCCCACTCGGCTCACACCACCTGTATCTCGTAGGAGGGCGACACCGCATTCCAGGCCCTCGCATCCTGCGCCACGGGCAGGCTCAGCATAAAGGCGCCCGGCGCCGACGACCGCGAGCGGCAAGCCCGCATTCGCGCCGTGGTCAAGGACGACGCTCGGCGGAGAAACGAGCAGGGCTTCGAGAGCCTGGCCGCCTCGGCAGCCGCGAACGAGCGGGACTCCACCAAAGAGGATATGACCTGGCGTCGAGTCACAAGATGCGCCCTGAAGGGTGGCAAATACGCGGACACGACGCGCAACGCCGTGCTGAAGGATGCGAAGATCGCCGAGAGGAATCGCCTCCCTGCCCAGAGGCTGGACGTCGGCCCGGGCATTCTGACCGGGTCAAGATGCCCGCCATCCCGGGCTCCGAAGCCCAGACGGATGTACAGGCCGAAGCACGGCACTTCTGCTGCTACCTAACACACCGATCCTGAACTCATAGTGATGAGATAACCGCATAGTGTTATGATGCGGGACGTGAAGCTGATGGTGCAGGTAAAGCTGCTCCCCGACGCCGCCGCCGAGGCGGCGCTGCGGGAGACGCTGAAACTATGCAACCGGGCCGCCTGCTACGCCTCCCGCCGCGCGCACGTCACCGGCGTCAAGGGCAAGACCGCGCTGCAACGCCTGGTGTACGGCGAGGTGAAGGCGATGGGCCTGTCGGCCCAGCCGGCAATCCACTGCATCCGCAAGGTTGCGGGTGCCTACGCCACGCTGGCCGGGAACCTCAAGGCCGGCAACTATGGGCCGCCCGGGTCGCGGCGCCGCGCCGCCGTGGAGGGCACGCCGGTCCGGTTCCGTCGGGACGCCGCCCAGCCCTTCGACGACCGGTCCTTGTCGTGGCAACTCGACGCCCGCACCGTCAGCATCTGGACCGTGCACGGCAGGCTCAAGAGCGTCCCGTTCGCGTGTTCGCCCTCGCAGGCGAAGATGCTGGCCGCACACCGGCGGGGCGAGTCGGATCTGGTGTGGCGGGGCGGGTGCTTCTACCTGCATGCCACCTGCGACGTACCCGGAGCGCCCGAGTACGTGCCGGACGGGTTCTGCGGGGTGGACGTAGGCATCGTCAACATCGCCACCACCTCCGACGGCACCCTCCACTCCGGCAAGCGCATCAACCAGGTCCGGCACCGCAACCGCCGCCTCCGCCGACGCCTGCAACGCAAGGGCAGCAAGTCGGCCAAGCGGCTGCTGCGTCACCTCTCAGGCCGAGAAGCGCGTTTCGCGGCCGACACCAACCACCGCATCTCCAAGAGCATCGTGACCGAGGCTCAACGCACCGCACGCGGGATCGCCCTGGAAGATCTGGGCGGTATCCGGGCGCGGGTCCGGCTACGCAAGCCCCAGCGGGTCACCCTGCATTCTTGGAGTTTCGCCCAGCTCGGCGCGTTCATCGCCTACAAGGCGAAGCGCGCCGGGGTTCCGGTGGTGTTCGTGGATGCGCGCCACACCTCGCAGGGGTGCTCGGCGTGCGGCCACACCAACAAGAGGAACCGGCCCGACCAGGCCTCCTTCCATTGCATGTCGTGCGGCTTCGCTGAGCACGCCGACGTCAACGCAGCCCGCAACATCGCCGCACGCGGCGCAGCGGGCTGGGCAGTGAGTCACGCTGCCGACGACGCGGCCTGACACCCACCACCCAGGTGCGGCAGCCAGAGCTGCGAGCTCGACCCGTCAGGGCCGAGAAGCTGACCAACCAGATCGACAGTGCCGCAGGCGCAAGGCGCGGAGGCCGAGGAGGGTGCGCGGGAGCTGCTGGAGCGGTTCGGGCTCGCCGACAAGGCCGCCGAGTACCCCGACCGGCTGTCGGGCGGGCAGCAGCAGCGGGTGGCGATCGTCCGGGCGATGGCGGGGCGGCCGAGCCTGCTCCTGCTGGACGAGGTGACGTCCGCCCTCGACCCCGAGCTGGTCACCGAGGTCATGGACATCATCCGGGAGCTGAAGGACTCCGGCATGACGATGGTCCTGGCGACGCACGAGATGGGGTTCGCGCGCGACATCGCCGACACGGTCTGCTTCCTGCACGACGGCGTCCTGCTGGAGCGCGGGCCCGCCGAGCAGATCTTCACCGAGCCCGCCGAGCCGCGGACGCGGGAGTTCCTGCGCCGCGTCCTGGAGTCCCGCCGCCTGTAGGAGACTGATCGCCGTGGAAGATCTCGACGTGGTGGCGTGGGTGCAGGTGTCGGACGGCCGGATGCTCGCCGTCCGTTCCCGCGGGCGCGATCTGCTCTACCTGCCGGGCGGCAAGCGGGAGCCGGGCGAGGACGACTGGTCGGCCCTGTCCCGCGAGGTCCGCGAGGAGCTCGACCTGGAGCTGGACCGGCCGTCCTTCCGGGAGCTGGGCGTCGTCCGGGCGCCCGCCCATGACCAGCCCGCCTTCACCCACGTCCGCATGGCGTGCTTCACCGCCGCCTACCGCGGCGCGATGACGGCGGCCGGGGAGGTCGACGCGTTCGTCTACGTGGGACGCGGCGACCGGCACCTGCTCGCGCCCGCGGCCCGGGCGGCGCTCGACCTCGCCGGCGAGCACGGCCTGCTCACGTCGTGAGCGCGAGGCCGCTGCCGATCCCGAGCGCCAGCGAGAGCAGCGCGGCGGCGACGGCCACCGCGCGGGCGCCCCGGGCCGGGCGGGACGGACCGTCCGGCCGCCGGAACAGCGGGACGATCCAGCGCAGGTAGTAGAAGACGCTCGCGACCGAGTTCACGGCGGCGACCGCGGCGAGCCAGCCGTAGCCGCCGTCCAGGGCCGCGCCGAACATCAGGACCTTCCCGACGAACACGGCGGTCGGCGGGGTGCCGACGAAGCCGAGCAGGCAGACGACGAGCGACAGCCCGAGCAGCGGGGAGCCGCGCATCAGCCCGGCGTATCCGGCGAGGTCGTCGCGCCCGCGGGCGAGGACGACCGCGAACGCGCCCAGGTTCGTCACCGCGTAGGCGGCGACGTAGTACAGCAGCGCGGGCTCGGCGAGGCCGGTGCGTCCGGCCATCGCGACCGGGACGAGCAGGTAGCCCGCCTGGCTGACGGTCGAGTACGCCAGCAGGCGCCGGACGTTGTCCTGCCCGAACGCGGCGAGGTTGCCGAGCGTCATCGTGACCGCCGCGGCGGCCGCGACGAGCGCCGGCCATCCGGCGGCGCCCGGCGGGAGCGTCTCGGCGGCGAACCGGTAGAGGGCGGCGAACGCCCCGATCTTCGGGACGGTCGTCACGAACGCGGCGATGGCGGGCGGGGCGCCCTCGGTGACGTCCGGTACCCAGAAATGGCCGGGGACGGCGCCCGCCTTGAACAGCAGCCCGGCGAGCACCGCGACGACGCCGACGGCGACCGCCGCCGACGGGGCGCCGGACAGCCCGGCACGCAGCACCGGGTAGGCGGTGCCGCGCCCCACCCCGAACAGCAGCGTCACCCCCGCGAGCATGAAGACGCCGAGCAGCGCGCTCATCAGGTAGTACTTCAGCGCCGCCTCGGTACCGGGCGCGTCCTTGCCGAACCCGGCGAGGGCGTAGGCGGGGATGCTCGCCAGCAGGTACGCCGCGACCAGCACCAGCAGGTCGGAGGCGGCGCCCAGCACGATCGCGCCGAGCGCCGCCAGCAGGATCAGGACGTAGTGCTCGCTCTCCCGGGGATGGCCGCGCACCCGGCCGGCGGCCAGGACCAGCACGCCGAGGGTCGCGCCGAGCACGGTGATCCGGGTGACGTGCGTGACCGGGTCGACGGCGAACGAGTCGAACACCGTCAGGTCGGCGCGGGTCGCGGCGACGCCGGCGGCGGCCAGCCCGGCGACGAGCCCGGCCGCGCAGATCACCGCGACGCGCCACTGCCGCTCGCGGGGCAGGAAGAGCCCGTTGACCAGGCCGAGGACGGCGGCGATCAGTACGCACAGTTCGGGCGCGAGGTCGGCGGGGTTCTCGTTCATCACCGTCCGGGTCACCGTCCCACGAGCGCGACGACGGCCGCCGACAGCGGCTCGATCGTGTCGAGCAGGCCGCGCGGCGCGACGCCGATGAGCAGCGAGAGGAGCAGCAGCGGGGCGAGCGCGGCGAGTTCGGGCCGCCGCACGTCGGTGACCCGCCCGGTCAGCTCGCCGGGCGGGCCGAGCACGGCCCGGTGCAGGACGCGCAGGAACAGCGCCGCCGTGATCAGGATCCCGAGGACGGCGAGCGCGCCGGTCACGGCCGCGGCCGCCGTGCCGCTCCCGATCGTCCCGGCGAAGATCTGGAACTCGGCGATGAACCCGGACAGGCCGGGCAGCCCGAGCGACGCGAACGCCGCCACCGCGATCAGCCCCGCGTACACGGGCGCGCCGCGCGCGATGCCGCCGAACCGCCGGAGGTCGTAGCTCCCGGCACGGTCGTGCAGGACCCCGCACAGCAGGAACAGCGCACCCGTGACGAGCCCGTGGCTGACCATCTGCGTCACCGCGCCGGTCACCGCGAGCCGCCGCGCGTCCGCGTCGCCGGACGCGTACCCTGCCGCGCCCAGCGCGAGGACGATGTAGCCCATGTGGTTCACGGAGGTGTAGGCGACGAGCCGCTTGACGTCGTCCTGCGCGAGCGCGACCAGCGCCCCGTACAGGACGCCGACCAGCCCGACGACCAGGAAGACGAGCGCGTAGCGGCGCCAGGCGTCCGGCAGCATCGGCATGGCGATCCGGACGAGCCCGTACGTGCCCATCTTGAGCATGACCCCGGCGAGGATCGCCGACCCGGCGGCGGGCGCGTCGGTGTGCGCGGGCGGCAGCCAGGTGTGGAACGGGACGACGGGCGTCTTGATGCCGAGGCCGATCCCGATGGCGAGGAGCGTCAGCCCGGCGAGGCCGCCGTGCAGCGGCGGGCCGCGGGTCAGGTCGACCATGTCGAACGTGTGCGGGTCGGCGCCCAGGTAGAGGCCGATGAACCCCAGCAGCAGGACGAGCGACCCGAGGAACGTGTAGAGGAAGAACGTCAGCGCCGACCGCGACCGGTCGCCGTGCCCCCACAGCAGGATCACGAAGTACATGCCGACGATCGACAGGTCGAAGAACACGAAGAACAGGAGGAGGTCGAGGGCCGCGAACAGGCCGAGGCACACGGTCTCCAGGAAGAGGAACAGCATCGCGAACGCCCGCACCCGGTGCGTCTGCCTCAGCGAGTACACGGCACAGGCGGCGAACAGCACGGCGGTGAGGGTGATGAGCGGCAGCGACAGGCCGTCGACGCCGACGTGGTAACCGGCCCGGACCGACGGGATCCACCGGGCGTTCGTCTCGTAGGAGATCCCGGCGCCCGTCCCGTGCGCGGCCCACATCCAGGCGGCGAGGGCGACCTCGGCGAGGGTGACGGCGATCCAGGTCCACGGCACCGCGCGGCGCGGGACGGCGGGCAGCGCGGCGGCGACGGCGAGCGGCAGGAAGATCGCGATTGTCAGCATCGGCTCACCCCGCCAGCACGGCGATGACGGCGAGCACCGCGAGCACGACGGCGGCCTGGGCGAAATAGATGTGGACCTGCCCGGTCTGCGGACGGCGTGCCAGCGCCGCGAGCCCCTGGGCGGCCCGGCCGACCCCGCCGACCAGGGCGTCCACGCGGATCTCGATCCGGCGCCCGGTCAGGCCCGCCGCCCACCGGCCGCTTCTCGCGACGTCCCGGACGGCGCCGTCCACGATCCGGTCGTCGAACCGGGCCAGCGCCCGCGCGGCGGCGAGCGTCGGCTTCACCACCGCCGCGTCGGCCGCCCGCTCCAGGTACAGCCACTCCACCGCCCAGGCGGGCGACGGCACCCGCCGGGCGATCCGGACAGCGCCGACCGTGACCACCGCCAAGGCTCCGGAGAGGACGGTCAGCCAGACCGCGGGCCCGCCCTCGTGCGGCGCCCCGAGCAGCCCGCGCCAGGCTCCGGCCACCGGGGGAAGGCCCAGCACGCCGAGCACGGCCGCCGCGAACGCCAGCACGACCAGCGGAACCTGCCTGAGGAGGGGCACCCGCACGGCCGCTCCCTCGGCGGGACGGAACACCGCGAACAGCGCCTTCGCCGCATACGCGGCCGACAGCACCGAGGCCGCGAGCCCCACCGCGAGCAGGGCGGCCGGGCGTCCTGCCAGCACCTCGTCCTTCGTCACCCACAGCGACAGCGGCGGGACGCCCGCCAGCGCGAGCGCCCCCACCCCGAACGCGGCGCCGGCGACCCGGTGCCGCCGGGCCGCGCCCCGCAGCCCGTCCAGCCGCTGGGCTCCGAGGACGCTCAGCCAGGCGCCCGCGCACAGGAACAGCAGGCTCTTCACCGCCGCGTGCGCGACGAGCTGGGCCGTCCCGCCCGCCACCGAGCCCGCGCCGGCGCCCAGGACCATGAAGCCGATCTGCGCGCAGGTGGACGCGGCGAGGAGCTGCTTGAGGTCGTGCTGCGCGAGCGCGACCGCCCCCATGACCAGGGCGGTGACCGCGCCCGTCCAGGAAACGAGCGCGTCGGCCCAGCCGGTCGCGGCCAGCAGCGGATGCACGCGCATCAGCAGGTACGCGCCGGCGGCGACCATCGTCGCCGAGTGCAGCAGCGCCGACACCGGGCTCGGACCCGACATGGCCCGCGCCAGCCAGAACGAGAACGGGAGCTGCGCCGACTTGCCCAGCGCGGACACCACGATCCCCGCCGCGATCAGGTCCCGCCAGGGGGCGTCCGCGTGCGCCAGCGCGTCGAGGCGCAGCGAGTGCGCGCCGGCGAGGGCGAACCCGGCGGCCGCGTAGAGGCCCATGTCGGCGGCGCGGGTCGTCAGGAACGCGACGTCCGCCGATCGGACCCGTTCCGCGTCCGACCAGACGTAGCCGATGAGCGCGTACGACATCGCGCCCATGACCTCCCAGCCCATCAGCAGCATGACCAGGTCCGTCGCGGTGACCGTGACCGCCATCGCCGCCGCGAACAGCAGCATCAGCCCGTAGAAGCGGGCGCGGTACCGCTCCCCGGCCGCGAAGCCGAGCACCGCCGCCAGGACGGCGGCCAGCGTCACGAGCAGCACGGCGGACAACCCGTCCACCGCGAGCCCGCCCAGCCGAAGACTCATCCGCGCGCTCCTCGTGGGGGGACGGCCCCCCACACGCCCCGGTCCGCTCCGCTCATCCCTTGAGATCTCCCGCTTCGTCGGTCATGTCCACGTCGCGGGCGCGGAACAGCGCGGTGACGACGGCGAAGCCCATCGCCATCTCCAGCGCCATCACGGTGATCGCGACGAGCACGAGGACCTGCCCGTCCGGCATGCCGGGCGACACCCAGAACCAGAACCCGGCCGCCGCGGCCACCACTCCGTTGATCATGAGTTCGAGGCCCATCATCAGCATCACCACCGACTGCTGGGACAGCGCGCCGAACAGCCCCACGCAGAACAGCGCGGCACCGAGCAGCAGGAACGTCTCAAGCGTCATCGCCGTACCGCCCCCGGTGCGTGGCCAGCACCACGGTCGCGATCATGGTGGCCAGGATCGCGATCCCGATCACCATCATGACCAGCATCTTCGGCCCCATGATCGACTCGCCGAGCGCGAACGTCGGGTCGCGCGGCGGGCGTCCGGCGCGCTCCGGCCACGGGACCGCGACGATCCCCGCCGCCAGCGCCGCGAACAGCGCGCCGGAGATGGCGAGCGCGCCGCGCCGGTTGTGCACCATCGACATCGGCATCAGCCCGGCCGGGTTCATCATGTACATGACCATGAAGACCGCCATCACCAGCATCTCCATGATCATCATCAGGATCACCAGCACGCCCAGGTAGTGCAGGTCGATGAGCAGCAGCTCCGCCCCGACGCACAGGAAGGACGCGAGCAGCGAGAACGTCGCCCGCGCCATCGAGTCCACGATGAAGACCGCGGCGCCGGACCCGACCGCGGCGATGGCGAGCGCCCAGAACGCGGCGTCCTCCACGGCTCCCCTCCCTCAGACGACGACGATCCCGACGACGAGCATCTGCAGCAGCACGGCGGGGATCAGCACCGTCCACGCGGCCGCCATGAACCGGTCCATGCGCAGCACCGGCATCCGGCCGCGCGTCCACACGAGCAGGGCCAGGACGGCGCACGTCTTCAGCAGCGACCACAGCCACCCCGGCAGCAGCGGACCGGCCCCGCCGCCGAGGAACAGCGGGACGGCGACCGCCGCCGCCACCGCGAGCAGCCCGTACCGTCCGGCCAGGAAGACGAGCCGGTCGGGCCCGGACAGCTCGGCGACCGCGCCCCCGGCCAGGTCGGTGCCCACCGGATGGTCGAACGGGCCCCAGAACGTCATCGCGAGCGCCGAGACGAGGTAGACGGCGAACGCGACCGGCATCCAGACCGCGAACCACAGCCCGTCCTGCGCCGCCGCGATGACCCGCAGGTCCAGGGAGTGGGCGGCGAGCGCGGCGGTGATGAGCGCGAACATGTGCGGCAGTTCGTAGGCGAGGCCCTGCGCGAGGAACCGGTAGCCGCCGGCCAGCGCGTACGCGGAGTTGACGCCCCACCCCGCGAGCCACACCGACGCCCAGGCGACGACCTCCATCGCGTTGAACCAGACGACGCCGACGCCCGATCCGACCGCCGCCCGGCCGCCGAACGGCACGACCAGCGCCGCGAGCGCCGCCGCCACCGGCAGCGAGACCACGCCGATCACGGTCAGCAGCCGGTCGGACGTCGCCGTCACCCGCCGCTGCACGGTCAGCAGCCGCACCGCCTCCTGGAACGGCGCGGCGGGACGTCCGGCCAGCGCCCCGCTGAGCGTCGCCGCCGCGACCGCCAGCGCGCCGAGGACGAGGACCTCAACCATCGGTCGCCCCGAGGTCCGGATCGAGGCTCGCCACGATCAGCCGCGCCTCGGCCAGCCCCGCCCCTTCGAGCAGCGAGGGGAGCACGCCGAGCGGTTCTCTCGGCCTCCCGCCGGCCCCCTCGATCTCCCGGAGCCAGCCCTCGACCCGCTGCCGCACGTCACCGACGCCCCGCGTCATCCAGCGCAGCGCGGACGACCGGCGGACCCTCCGGACGAACGGCTCGAACCGCGCCGCCGGCGCGCCGTCCAGGGCCTCGTCGCGCAGCACCGCGGCCCGCTCGCCCGCCTTCTCCCAGCCGGCGACGCGCAGGAACCGCGAGAGGCTGTCGAGCCGGGCCGCCGTACGCCGGTCGTCCGTCCAGAAGGTCGCGCCGGCGCGGTCGACGGCGGAGACCTCCGCGGCCTGGACGACGTCCCCCTGCACCGTCAGATCGACGCGCAGCCCGGCGGGCCAGTACGGCAGCACGGGCCCGAGCGGGACGTGCAGGACGTCCAGCCGCAGACCGTCCCGGTCATCGGCCCGGTCGGCCATCCCGGCGTCGAGTTCCAGCGCGGGGCGCTCACCGCCGCCGACGGGACCGTCCAGGCCCCGGACTCGCGGCTCCGGCATGTCCCGCCACACGGTCTCGATGGCCTCCGCCAGCGCCGGCCCGGGGTTCCCGCAGACGACCAGCATCCCGGTCTCGGCGGGCGACAGTGCGGGACGCCACCGGCGGCGACGCAGCTCGGCCTCGACCGCGAGCCTTTCCCGCGTCCCGTCCGCGGCCGCCACGACGAACGGGCGCGGGTCGCGTCTCAGGCCCACCGCAGCGCCCCCTCCCGCCACGCGTAGAGGACGCCGACCAGCAGCAGCACCAGGAAGGCGAACATCTCCACGACGGCCTTCACACCGATCGACGCCACGACGAGCGCCCACGGATACATGAAGACCATCTCCATGTCGAAGGCGAGGAACACCATCGACACCGCGTACCAGCGCACGTGGAACCGGGACAGGGCGTGCTCGGCCGGGCGGGCCCCCGACAGGAACGGCCCGGACTCGAACGCCCGCGGCGCGACCGCGAACGACACCGCGTAGACGGCCGCGATCAGCGCCGCGACCAGCCCCAGCACCGACAGGACGACGGCGTACGGCGGCATGGCGGCTCCCGGCGGGGCGGCAGGACGGCTAGTCCGCCCCTACCTGATCAGGACACCGTCGAAACATCCGATGGTCCTGCCGCCGCGGCACTGGGTGCCCCGCTAGGGCCGGCGCTCCTTGTCGGCCGCGGCGGCGGCGAGGATCATCTCGTCGACGACCCAGCGGGCCCGCGGCGACAGGTCGACCAGGGCGCGCAGCACCTCCGGCCGGATGACGCCCTGCTCCACGTCCCGTTGCAGCGCCTTGATCGTCAGGTCGTCCCCGATGGGCGCGGACTCGCCGGCGAACCCGAAGAAGCCGATCGGCACGCCGAAGAACGTGGCGAGCGCCGTCAGCGTCTTGAGCTGCGGGTTCTCCTGCCGCCCGGTGCGCAGCTTCCACACGGTGGTGGACGAGATGTCCTCTCCGGTGGCGCGCGCGATGGCCGCCGCCGTCTCGACGTTGTTGCGCGGCGGCTCCGCGTCCGCCGGCCACAGGTTCCGGATCAGCCACTCGACCTTCTCGGCCAGCGACGCCCCCGGCGAGATCCCCTCCGCGTGCTCCCGCATCATGCCCCTCCCCATGTCAGTGATTTTAGTTGACCACAGGTGTGCTCGTCAGCCAAGGACACGCGGCCTTCCGGACGTCGTGGCGCGGCCTGCGGCTTCGCGCAGCGCCCGGATGCCTCCGGCGGCCCACCCCGTCCGGGAAAGGGATGGTCAAAGGGGCCTTACGCCTCGTAGGGTGCATCGTCTTTTGTCACAGGTCGAACCGATGAGGAGAATGACCGGTGGATTCCGCGCGCGTTGACGATTCGAGCGGTGAGGCCCTGCGCGTCCGTTACCGCGACCACGGTGTGGCGTTCAACGTGCTTCTCATAACGGTGATCCTCGGCAGCCGGTTCTTTCACGGGCCGACCACCGAAGTGTCCCTCGCAACGGCGATCTGGCTGGCCGGGACGCTATTGCTCCTCGGCAGCGGACTGGTGATGGCCCTCCGTTCCCAGCGCGGCCTCACACTCGATGCCGGCGGAATCACCTGGCACCAGGTCGAACTGTCCATTCCCTGGTCCCAGGTGACGGGACTGGACGTCGACACGAACGTCAGGGGCTCGGGCAAACCGCATCTCATCGTGCGGGTCGCCGACCCCGCCGAAGCCCGGCGCGGGCGGCGGGGACTGGCCGGCTTCGTCATCCGCGGGAACACCCAGCAGTACGGCGGGCCGATCGCGGTGAAGGCCCACCTGCTCGCGGTGCCCGCGGAGACGGTCATCGCCGCCGCCGACCGGCTGCGGCAGGCCCCCGCGGAGGCCGGCGACCGGCGGGCCCGTGCCCGCGTCCTCGCCGACCTCTGGGACACCGCCGGGCTCGCCGGATTCGCCGCCTCGCTGGCGACGATCGTCGGCCCGGTCCTGTTCTGAGGCCGGCTAGAGGACGCCGACGCCGCTGAAGTGCGGGACCTCCGGCTCCCGCCAGGGGGACGGGTCGGGGCGCCACCGCGAGCACGACACCACGCCCGGCTCCAGCAGCCGGGTGCCGGCGAACAGCGTCTCGATCTCCTCGGGGGACCGCGCGCGGATCGGCGTCCCTCCCCGGTCCATCACCTCCCGGACGGCCTGCCGCATCGCCTCGCCGTCCAGCTCGTCGGTCGTGGCGTCGCAGGTGTGGGAGATGACCAGGTGGCTGCCCGGTGCGAGGCTGCCCAGCAGGTCCGCGACGAGCCGCCGCGCCTCGCCGTCGTCCAGGATGTGGTTCAGCACGCCCAGCAGCATGAGCGCGACCGGGCGCCCGAAGTCGAGGGTGGCGGCGGCCTCGGCGAGCACCGTCTTCGTGTCGCGGATGTCGGCCTGGATGTAGTCGCACGCCCCCTCGGGACGGCTCGTCAGCAGCGCCCGCGCGTGGGCGAGCACCAGCGGGTCGTTGTCGACGTACACGATGCGGCTCTCGGGCGCCTCGCGCTGCGCGACCTGATGGGTGTTGTCGACGGTGGGCAGCCCCGTGCCGAGGTCGAGGAACTGCCGGATCCCCTGGGACGTCAGGAACCGCACCGCGCGGCCGAGAAAGGCGCGGTCCTGCTTGGCCGAATCGGCGATCACGGGCAGGACGCGCAGCACGGCGTCGCCCGCCTCGCGGTCCACGGGGTAATTGTCCTTGCCGCCGAGCCAGTAATCCCAGATACGGGCCGAATGCGGCACGCTCGTGTCGATCTCCGGTTCCGGCATGAGGCGTTCCCTTCCGACGGCGATGATCACGCTCATCATCCCCCAACCCGCACACGGGACGCGACAGGTCGGGCAATGTCGGCCATATGGCTGATTCGCCTCCCCAAGAGCCCGCCATTCCGCGAGCATGGCCGATGACGCCTGAGGAGGTTTCCGTCCATGCACCTCGATGACGACAGCCCGGAGTGGGATCAGCACAGCGGCGGTTCCGGCCACGACGATCCCGCCTGGGAACCCGGCGACGAGGACAGGGCCCTGCTCTACTGGGACGCACTGGACGAGAGGGGCCGCGACATTCTCCGCTACCTCATCCGCCATCGGGCGCGCAAAGTCCATCACACCGAACTCGTGCGGGAACTCGGCCTCGATCCCGGCGGGACCAAACGGTCGGCGAACGTGGTGGCGGGCTCCCTCTACCGTGCCAGCGAGGGGAACAAGGCGGCGGGCCGCCGCTATCCATTCACCTGGTGGGAGGGGGAGGATGGCGCCTCCTACGCCGTCAAGAACGGCACTGCCCTCATCTTCGGCAGCGCGCTCAACGCGGCTCAGGTGGCGAAGTCGCCGGGCGAGACGGTCGCCTTCACCTCACCCGCGGACGGCGTGTGGCCTCTCGTCCAGCGGTTGGACGCGATCCTCGATGGCGGCGATGTGCGGATGGTGCTGGGCTCTGCCTGCACGACCGCCCTGAAAGCCGTCCAGCAGTTCACCGCGGCTCTGCAACTCCCCTATGCGGCCGCCCAGGGCTGGACCGGGTTCATCGAGCATCTCGGTGCCCGTCCCGCCTCGCTACGGCAGTGCATCGTCGTCGCGGACGCGTGCCAGATGCTGAAGCACGAGGACCACGACGTGTGGCGGCGGCTCGCCGAGGTGCTGCCGAGCGGGCCGCATCACATGGGCGGCGGGTCGTCCACGCTCGTCCTCGTCGACGACGAGACCGCGTGGGACGAGTGGGTGTTCAGAACCGTCGCGGACGTCCGTCCTCGGGGTTGAAGGGGGCCAGGGCGATCAGGCCGGACAGCAGCACGGGCCCCAGTGCGAGGCTGAACAGCACGTCGGTGAGCCAGTGGAAGTCCGCCAGCGTGAGCGCCGCCGCCGCGACGCAGCCGGTCGCCAGGGCGATGTCGCGGCGGCGTCGTGAGGGAAGCCATCGGCTGACGGCGGGGAACGCGGCGACCAGCAGTTCGAGGACGACCCAGATGAGCACGAACGCGTTCAGGGTGTGGCCCGACGGATAGGCGGTCCCGTGGGTGAACAGCACATCGGCGTTGCCGTAGGGGAAGGTCCGCGGGATCGCCGACTTGAGGCCGAGTTGCAGCAGCGACAGGCCCATCACGATCACCGCGCTCATCAGCACGGGGCGCGGCGAGCGCTCCCGGATCCCGGCGATGACGGCCAGCACGCCGATGACCACGACCAGGTCGCCGCGCTGGCCGAGCTTGGTCACCACCGTGACGGCGGTCAGCCACCCGCCCCGCACACGGGCGTCGACGAACTCGTGGACGGTCCAGTCGAGACGCCTGAGCGGGCCGTCGAGCAGCACGTCGACCGTGACCAGCACCATGACCGCGGACAGCAGCGCGTACCAGCCCCAGGAACCCCACCGCACGCATGGCGGCGTCCCCGCCCGTGCCCTTTCGCCCATGTCAGGGGACGAGGATGGCGCGCCCCCGGACGCGTCCGGCGTCCAGATCGCCGATCGCGGACTGGTAGTCGTCCAGCGCGTACGTCCGCGTGTGCAGCGTGACCGCGCCGCGGGCCGCGAGCGCCATCAGGTCGCACAGGTCGTTGTAGGACCCGACGAGGTTCCCGATGATGTTGATCTCCGCGGAGATGACGTCGATCGTGGGGACGTCGATGTTCTCGCCGTAGCCGACGACGTGATAGTCGCCGGCCTCCCGCAGCATCCGCAGCCCTTCCGCGGTCGAGCCGCCCTCGCCGACGAAGTCGATGACGACCTGCGCGCCGCCGCCCGTCAGGTCGAGGACCCGCTCGACGTGCTCCCCGTCCGCGACGACGCCGTGATCGGCGCCGATCTCGGACGCCAGCTCCACCGCCTCCGCCTTGCGGTCGACCACGATCAGCTCCGCCGGGCTGATCGCCTTCAGCACCTGCACCCCGATGTGCCCGAGGCCCCCGGCCCCGATGACCACGCACCGGTCCCGCGGGGTCAGCCGCCGCGCCGCCTTCGCCGCCGCGTGGTAGGCGGTGAGGCCCGCGTCGGCGAACGCGGCCACGTCCGCCGGCTCCAGCGACCCGTCCAGCTTCACCACGCTCCGCGCGGACGTCTTCAGGTAGTCCGCGTACCCGCCGTCGGAGTCGATGCCGGGGAACGCGCTGTTCTCGCAGTGCACGTCGTCCCCCGACCGGCAGGCCCGGCACAGCCCGCACGTGACCAGCGGATGCAGGATCACCTTGTCGCCCTCGGCGACGTTGGTCACCGCCGGCCCGACGGCGTGCACCCACCCGGCGTTCTCGTGCCCGATCGTGTACGGCAGGCCGACCCTGGACTTCTCGGCCCACTGCCCCTCCAGGATGTGCAGGTCCGTCCGGCACACCCCCGCACCGCCGATCCTCACCACGACGTCGAGGGGGCCGTCCGCCTCCGGGACCGGCACTTCCGCCATCCGCAGATCCTCGCCGTACCCGACCACCTGCACAGCCCGCATTGCATGCTCCTCGTGGACGCGTGTCCGTCCACGGCCCCCTACCCAGGAACGGCTGACCTGTTCGGGCCGCAGGGGTTCCGGCGGACCTGACAGATGGTCAGAATCGGTGTCCATGAGCGATCAAGAGAAGCACGGCGAGGCGACGGGCCGGATCGACACGAGCGTTCCGCACTCGGCGAGGATCTGGAACTACTGGCTGGGCGGCAAGGACAACTACCCCGTGGACCGGGCCGCCGGCGAGCAGTTCCGGGAGACGTTCCCCGGCGTGATCGAGGTGGCGCGCGCGTCCCGCCTGTTCCTCACCCGGTCCGTGCGGTACCTGGCCGGCGAGGCGGGCGTCCGCCAGTTCCTCGACGTCGGGACGGGCCTCCCCACCGTCGACAACACCCACGAGGTCGCGCAGCGCGTGGCGCCCGACGCCCGCGTCGTCTACGTCGACAACGACCCGCTGGTGCTCGTCCACGCGCGGGCGCTGCTCACCGGCACGCCGCAGGGCCTGACCGACTACGTCGACGCCGACCTCCACGACCCGGGCCACATCCTGGACGTCGCCGCCAAGACCCTCGATCTCAGCCGTCCCGTCGCGCTGATCCTGAGCGGCATCATGGGCCACGTCGCGGACGGCGACGAGGCCCGCTCGATCGTCCGGTCGCTGCTGGAACCGCTCCCGCCGGGCAGCTACCTGTCGCTGAACGACGGCACCAGCGTCGTCGCCGGCGAGGCCGCCGAGAACGCCCAGCAGGACTACAACGAGGGCGGCGCGGTCGCGTACACGCTGCGCTCCCCGGAGGAGATCGGCCGCTTCTTCGACGGCCTGGAACTGGTCGAGCCGGGCCTGGTCTCCTGCCCGCTGTGGCGCCCGGAGTCGGACGCCTTCGGCACCCCCGAGCCGGTGGACGCCTTCGGCGCCGTGGGCCGCAAACCCTGAACATGAGAAGACCGCGGATGAGGACCGCGGTTCGACAGGTACCCCCGAGCGGATTCGAACCGCCGTTACCGCCTTGAGAGGGCGGCGTCCTAGGCCACTAGACGACGGGGGCCGGACACCCGATGCGATCTCCCGCCCGGGCCTCGCCCAGCCTACCGGACGCCGCCCCCCGCCTCGACCACATTTCCCCCACCCCGTCCACCGCACAAAATCACACGGACGGGCGCACCACCGGGGGTGCCGACGCAAAGAGAATCACGCTTGGTCAATACCGATGGACGTTACTCGGACGTCGCAGAAAAAGATCCCGTGAGGGGAAGCTCAACCACCGTGAGGGCGAAGCCCGAACAGCCGGGGGTTCCAGGGGGTCGTCCCCCCGGGGAGAAACACCGCGGGCCTCGGCGAAACCGAGCGAAGCTCGATGAGCACGATGACCCGCCAACGTACCCCCGAGCGGATTCGAACCGCCGTTACCGCCTTGAGAGGGCGGCGTCCTAGGCCACTAGACGACGGGGGCGTGTGTCCGCGTACTGCGGACGCAGCTGGGGTACCAGGACTCGAACCTAGACTAAGTGAACCAGAATCACTCGTGCTGCCGATTACACCATACCCCAGTGAGGTACGCGCTTCCGTGCCGTTTCCGACCCGGTCGCTCGCGCCTCGATGAGAATACAGGACCTTGGGACAACGGCCAAAACGATTGCCAGGGACGGGGGTCAGCGGGTGAAGTCGGGCGGGCCGATGTGGGCCCGGCCCCACTCGACGAGAGGGCGCAGGCGCCGCCAGGACGTCCGCACGCGGCCGATGACCTCGTCCGGGTCCGCCATCCACGGGTCGGCGGGCCAGCCGGTGCCGGCGTAGAGCGAGCGGTGCCGCAGGAGCTCCAGGCGCGGATGGTCGGGGGCCGTGCCGCGCGGACGGGTCTTGAGCCGGTCGCCGGCGATCTCCATGCCCGCGGAGCGGAGGTCGTCCACGATGGCCTGGAGTTCGCCGCCGTGGGCGTCGGATCCGGCGGCCTCGCGGTAGCGGCGGAGCTGGTCGGGGGTCGGCGCGTACATGCCGCCCGCGACCATGAGGCCGTCCGCGTCGACCTGGAGGTAGAAGCCCTCGCCGGTGTGGCCGCCCTGATGGGTCTTGTAGGGCGACTTGTCTTTGCTGAAGCGGACGTCCCGGTACGGGCGGAACAGCTTGACCGCGCCGAACTCGTCTTCGAGTTCGGCGCACAGCTCGGTCATGGGGTCGCGTACATGGCGTTCGTAGGTCTCCTTGTGGCACGTCCAGTAGGACTTGCTGTTGTCGCCCAGCAGGCCCTCGTAGAACGCGAACGCCTCGCCGGTGAAGCCGCCGAACGCCACGGCTCAGTCCCTGGCGATGACGCGGTTGGTGAGGCTGCCGATCCCCTCGATGGTGACGGTCACCTCGTCCCCGACCTGCAGCGGGCCGACGCCGGCGGGCGTGCCGGTGAGGATGACGTCGCCGGGCAGCAGCGTCATGACCTGGCTGACGTACTCGACGAGGGCCGGGACGCCGCGCAGCAGCAGGGACGTGCGGGCGTCCTGGCGGACGTCGCCGTTGACCGTCGTGGAGATGGCGAGGTCGGCGGGGTCGGCCTCCGTCTCGATCCAGGGTCCGATGGGGCAGAAGGTGTCGAAGCCCTTGGCCCGCGTCCACTGCCCGTCCTTCTTCTGCAGGTCGCGGGCGGTGACGTCGTTGGCGCAGGTGTAGCCGAGGATGACGTCGGCGGCGCGGGACGCGGGCACCTCGCGGCACATCCGGCCGATGACGACGGCGAGCTCGCCCTCGTGGTCGACGCGCTCGGACAGCTTCTCCGGGTAGGCGATGGCCTCGCCGGGGCCGATGACGGCGGTGGACGGCTTGGAGAAGATCACCGGTTCGGCGGGCGGCGCGTCCCCGCCCATCTCGCGGACGTGGTCGGCGTAGTTCTTCCCGATCGCGATGATCTTGCTGGGCAGGATCGGCGCGAGCAGCCGGACGTCGGCGAGCGGGAACCGCTGTCCGGTGAACGTCAGCTCGCCGAACGGGTGGGCCGCGATGGCGGCGACGGTGTTCTCCTCCACCACACCGAAGGACATGCCGTCGTCGGTGGAGAACCTGGCGATACGCATGGTCGAGAGCCTAGTACTCCGGTCAGAACCCGCATGTCCCGCCGTTGAGCTCGCAGCCCTTCGGGGTGGACGCGGGGCCCGCCGCGCCGAACTGGACGTCCCAGGTGCCGCCGGGCGGGATCGCGGGGGCGCCGTCGAGGTTCCTGATCTCGACCTTCTCGCCGCCGTGGACGAGCCGCGCGCCCCAGATGTTCTTCACGTCGGCGCTGGGGGCCCGGAACGTCAGCTTCCACGTCTTCATGGGCCGGTCGGTGCGGTTGGTGATGACCATCTTGCCCTCGAAGTACCCCTCGTCCCGCTGGACGAGCTGGTACGTGATCCCCTTGCCCTCCACGAGCGGGCCGATCGGGGCGGTGGTCGCCGGCGGCGGCGTGCCGGGCTGCCCTGCCGGCGGCTCCCCGGCCGCGGGCGGAGCGGTGGGCGCCTCGACCGGCGGGGACGCGCCCGGCCCCGCGGGCGCCGGCCCGTCCGTCGGCCCGCCGGCCTCCACCGGGGTGGAGGCGGCCGGTGACGGCGGCGTCGCGGTCTTCCCGTCGCCGTCCGATCCGCCCCGGGTGAGCAGCAGCAGCACGACCGCCGCGGCCGCCAGGACGACGACCGCGGCGATCACCGCGGCCAGGGCCACCGGACGCCGGGACCGCGACGGCGGCACTCCCCCGGACGGCATCGCCGGGGCGGTCTCGTCGGGCGGCGGCCCCGCCGGGAGGCCCGGCGAGGGCATCGCGTAGGGCGGCGGCGGGACGCTCGTCCCGGCGGTCGCCGCTTCCCGCCCGGCACCGAACTGCTCCGTCCAGGGCGCCTCCGCGACGACGGGCGCGGGCGCCTGCTCGAACGCCGCCGCCTCCTCCTCCCGGGGCGGGGCCGGCTTCTCGATCCGGATGTCGGCGACGGTCACCGACGCCTTGTCCGGCGCGTCCTGCAAGGTCTCACCCGCGTCATCGACCAGGTCATCCTGAGCGGTCGCCTCGGGGTCGTCCTCCGGGTCGTCCTCCGGATCGTCGACCGGGAGGTCCTGGAACGTCGCGTCCGCGGGGCCGTCGACGGGCGTGTCGACGATGGTCGAGTCGGCCCGCGCTTCCGCGGCCGGCGCGGTGGCCCGGACGCGGAACTCGGCGGTCGTCTTGTGGTCCGGGGGCACGTACCCGGAGTCCTCGCCGCTCAACTCGTCCACCCTCCGCCGTCGTCGATCTCATGGACTCCGACGACGGGCGAAGCGGTTCGGTTCAGACGAACCGGGAGGAGTCCGGAAGGCGTCAGCCCGCCGGGGCGGGCTCGAGCCCCCGCCGGGCGGCCTGCCGCAGCTGCCGGTTGAGCATGTCGGTGATGAGCTCGATGGCGTCGGGCGTGGTGGTGTCGCGGGCCCCGCTGAGCCAGCGGGTGGCCTCGGCCAGCAGGTCCTCGGCCGACTCGCCGTCGGATCCCGCGTCGGCCATCAGGCCGAGCACGGCGCCGAGCCGCAGCGCGGCGTCGGCGCGCCCGGACTCGGCGGCCCGCCGGTACCAGTCCGCGGCCTGCGGCAGATCGCCCTCGCGCTCGTAGACCTCACCGAGCCCGAACGCCACGTCCGCCCAGGTGCCGTCCGTCGGACGTCCAAGGTCCTCGGGAGTCCAGGGTCGGACGGGCATGGGATCACTCCGGCAGGTCGGTTCGCTGGGACGGCACGCGGGAACGCCGCGCGTGCGGTGCAGGACCCCATCGTGGACGCTCCACCCGAAATCCGCCACCGCTTTCGCCGGATTTAGTGAAATTTCTGCGCAACCATCCCGATACCGACGGAAACACCATCGTTCTTTCGAACGACCGGTTTCAGCCGGCCCGGTAGCCGGCCAGCCGGTCCTCCAGACCGTCCCGGCCCGCCTCGTACGACCGCACCGCGTCCGGCGCGCCCGCCGCCCCACCGCGCTCCAGCAGCTGCGGGACGGCGCGGGGATCGGGCAGCACACCGCCGCCGAGCCGCACGGGGTCGCGCAGCACCGTCCGCACACCGGGCTCCCCGGAGACGAACTCGCCGAGCAGGAACCCCTCGGACTCGTTCCACACCAGGGCCCGGAGCCCGAGGACGAAGGTCGCGTCGCGCGGCTGCGCGGGGTCGAGCCAGACGTTCGAGAGCGGCACACCCCGGACCTGCAGTGCGTCACCGACACAGGTGATGTATCCGCGGACGGCGTCGACGAAGGGGGCCGGGTGAGGCAGGGGTCGAATGCGGTCGATCACTGGTTCATCCCTCTCTTCGAGCTCTTTACGAAGTATGAGGGAATTGATCCCGAATGTCCCGTTCCTGAGGGAGAAATCTGGCTGAAGGCAGGCCAAACAGGCCCTGTGGCCACCGACCTCCCTTCAGCCTCCCTCGTCCCTCCGTTTCCCGGTCCGCCCGGGTCTAGGCGATCTGGAGAACGGACTGTGCGGCGTAGCGCGGGGCGGAGTGCGGGGCGTACTGCGAGGCGAGCCAGGGACCGACGACCGCGGCGCACGCCCCCGCAGAGCAGACGGCCGTCAGCCGGCCCGGCGCACCCGCCCGCCGGCCGAGTTCGGCGGTGATCACCAGGACCGCGGCCCCGGTGACCGCCACCCGCAGGGCTCCGGCCCACGGGTCCCGCACCGGCGTCAGCTGCAGGACGGGGACGGCCGCGAGCGTCGGCTGGTCCATCGCGACCGGCTCACCCAGGGCCCCCAGCGACTCCCCCAGGGCACTCAGCCCGATCGGCTGCTGCGGCGCGCCCGGCGCCGTGTCCATCTGGTCTTCCACCTTCGAACTCTCCTTAGGTCAGCGGCTCGCCCCGCGGCGACCGGAGATCATGTGCGCGGCTCGTTCAGGCCCCGAACGGTGAGCAGCGACAGCCCGCGGCCGGACTCCTCCGCCGAGGGGACCTCCGTGCGCAGGTCCACGTACCTCGTCCGGTAGCCGATGCTGACGACGTAGAGCGCCATGACCAGGAAGAGCGCCATGGGCACGAGCACCCACAGCACGATCGGCGCGTTCATGATGAACCTCCTCCGGGTGGTTCGCGATATCCCTTACATCCAGTACGTCCCGCTGGTAGTGTTGTCCGAGTCTTCAGTTCGTGGACTTGTCCCTACAAGTAGCTCACTCAAGGTGTACCCTTTTTTGGGATTGCAAACACATTGGGCGGGAAGTACTTGTTCAGAAGTCCGGCTCTGTGCAATGTTCCGCTCATCCAGCGGTCGGTACGGATCCGGAACAGGACCGGCCGGAAGGGAGCGGATCCGATGGCTCGCACGACGCCTCTCCGCTGGCGTGACATCGCCGATGACCTGCGCCGGCGCATCGAATCGGGCGATCTCGCCCCCGCGGACGGGGCTTCCGGGCGGCAGCCGCTGCCGCCCGAGAAGGATCTGGAGCAGCACTACCGCGCGTCCCGCAACACCATCCGCGATGCGCTCGCCTGGCTCCGGCAGCAGGGGTACGTCGTCTCGGAGCAGGGCAGGGGGACGTTCGTCGTCCGCCAGCCCGACATCGTGCACGTCACGCTCCGCGCCGCCGAGCTCGGGCTCACGCCCGGCGCCGTGTCGTCGGAGTGGTACAACCGGGACGCCGCCATCCCCGCGAACCGGAACGCGTCGGTGTCGCAGGTCAAGGTGGAGGTCCAGGAGGGCAGCAAGGTCGTCGTCCGCTACCTGCAGATGAAGAGCGGCTCAGAGTTCATCTCCCGCCACCAGGAGATCTTCCTCGACGACCGGCCCTGGGTCCTGCAGACCTCCTTCTACCCGCTGGAGTTCGCGACCAGCGGCGCGTCCCGCCTGCTCCTCCCGCGCGACATCCCCGAGGGCGCCGTGGCGTACCTGGGCGAGACCCTCGGCTACCGCGAGGTCGGCTTCCACGACGAGATCAAGGCCCGCGTCCCGGACGAGAACGAGAAGCGGTTCTTCAGCCTCGGCGACTCCGCGGCGAGCATCGTCTTCGAGACCGTCCGGACCGCCTACTCCGCCGACGGCGACCCGTTCCGCGTCACCGTGACGGTCTGGCCCGCCGACCGCACACGGCTGCACTACAACGACGGAAAGGTCCCCATGGACGTCCTCCGGGCGCCCGGCCAGGCCGCCGCCGACGACTCTCCGCCCACGCCCTCGCCGGACGGCGACGCCGAAAGCGGATAGAAGAGCCGCCGCCGACCGCGGCGGCCGCCGCACACAACTGTCATACGCCCCCCTTCCCGACCGGACGGGAGCCGCCGCGCTCCCCTCGACCCGGCCGGGAGGCGGGGGTCTTGATCTTTTCGGAGTCAGGAGCACGTGGACACAGAGACCGGGGCCCGTCAACGCAGCCGGGCCGACTTCCCCAGCTACCGCATCCGCCTCGCCCGGCCGGACGAGATCGACGTCGTCCTCGACCTCATCGACCATGCGGCCGACTGGCTCCGGGAGAAGAAGACGACGACGCAGTGGGCCGAGCCGTGGCCCAGCCCGGCCGGCCGCATGAAGCGGGTCAACGAGTCCCTCGTCAAGGGCGAGACCTGGCTCCTGTTCGACCGGGGACGCGCGATCGGCACCGTCTCCATCAAGACGACGGGTCATAAGGAGCTCTGGACCGCGGCGGAACGCGAGATCGGGGCCGTCTACCTGCACCGCCTCGTCGTGCACCGGGACTACGCGGGCATGGGCCTCGGCGCCGAGCTGATCGACTGGGCCGGCCGCGAGGGCGCGTCCCGGCAGGGGAACGCGGCACTCATCCGCATCGACGTCTGGACCGACAACCACGCGCTCCACGACTACTACCGCCATCTGGGCTTCCGGGACGTCGCGATCCGCCGCACCAAGGACAGGACGCCCTCGGGCGCGTTGTTCGAGAAACCTCTGACCACTGCCCTGCCGGCCCGTCCGCAACGCATCCTTGAGAAAGGCGCCGACTTCTGAAGGACCCCCATGGCGAACCGGACCCCCAAATACGTCGAGATCGCGCAGGACCTCCGAGCCCAGATCCAGGAGGGGAGTCTCGCACCGGGAGACGCGCTGCCCTCCGAAAAGGAACTGGCCCGGCATTGGCGGGTCTCGGAGAACACGATCAAGGCGGCGATCAACGAGTTGCGCAGGCAGGGCCACATCGAGACCGTCCCCAAGAAGGGGAGCTTCGTCACCGAGCTGAGCCTTCCCTTCGTCATCACCCTGAACTACACGGACCTCGGCGACGAGAACGCACCCGGCCGCGGCCACGGGGGCGGCGAGGGCAGTGCGTTCATGGCGGAGGCGAAGCGCCAGAAGCACGAGGCCAGCACCTCGAAGCCCGACGTGTACGTCCAGGACGCGGAGGAGCTCCAGATGAAGGCCCTCGGCATTCCCCCCGCGCCGGCGGACGATCCGCGGCCCCAGGTCGTCCGCCGGTCCCAGCAGCGCTTCGTGGACGGCAAGGGTCACCGTCTACAAGCCCGGCGCCAACAAGATTCGGTTCATCGCCGGAGAGGTGGCCGATGCGGTATGGGAACGCGGTTCCTGAGCCCTCGCCCTCCATCGATCACGAACCGCGCGGGATGAAGAGGGCTGACCTGCGCGACGGCTGATACGGGGCCGGTGGACGCGGGTCAGACGAAGCGGACGAGCATGAGGTCGGCTTCGGGGGTTTCGCGCCAGTAGAGGGAGCCCGGGGTCCGGGACATGTTCTCGATCTCGTTGGCGATGATCAGGGCGCGGTTGATGCAGTCGGTCTTGTTGTAGCCGGTCTGCTCCTGGAGGCGCTGGAGGGCCTGGACGGCCTTGCCGGTCAGGTTGACCGTGACGCGCTCGTTCTGCGGGGCGCCGTCGGCGCGGCGGCCGGGATCGTCGGCGTCCATGGCGCCGCCCGACGTCTCGGAGGCTGCTCGAAAGTTCGTCATGAGCGCTTTCTCCAATCCCGGGACGCGGAGCCCGGCCCCACCCCGCCTCCGGCCTGAGGTCGACCCGGCCGGTCAGGCGATCATACAGCCCTCTGCCAGCAAAACCATGTTTCAGATACAGCGTGCACGTGAGAGGTTCCCCCAACCGGAGGGGCGGAAACCTCGGCCATCAGGGGCTTACTCGTGGGCTACGAGATTATGACCGGTCATCACGCAGCGATCGTATGGCTTTCGTATGTCTATCGACCTACTCTCATGTTCAGAGGGGTGGGACGAAACCGACACCGAGGAGCCCTGGCGGGCTGCGCCGGGCCTTCGCGGGGGAAGGAAGACTCCGTGGGACTGAATCGTTGGGTGCCGCCGCCGCGGCGGCGGGCGGCCGCGCAGACCGGGGGCGGGCCGGTGAACGCGAAGATCATGACCTCGGTGACGCTGGGGGCGGTGGTCCTGGGGTACGCGCTGGACGGGTCGGGCACCGCCGCGCTGAGCGGCGTCCTGGTGTTCTTCACGTTCCCCGCGGTGGCCGTGACGAACGCGATCGTCCAGTACCTGAGGGCGGACACGCTGCACGAGACGTCCGGGCCGCCGCCGTCCGTGGCCGTGCACCCGTCGCAGCCCGCCGTCGCGGCGTCGTCCGCCGTGGCCGTGCCGCGCGACGGCGGCACGTTCTGGGACGCGCTGACGCCCCTGGAGCGGCAGGACCTGATCGCGCGGGGCGACCGGCACCTGTACCGCGGCGAGGACGTCCTGTGCCGGGAGGGCGGGCTCGCGGGCGAGGTCGTGGTGATCCTGTCCGGCTGGACGCGGGTGTGGGTCCGGGAGGGCGCCGAGCAGCGGATCATCGCGTTCCGGGGCGCCGGGGAGCTGGTCGGCGAGCGGGCGGCGCTGATGATCCGGGACCGGTCCGCCACCGTGACGGCGGACGGCGACGTCCAGGCGCTGCGGATCGACGCCCACGACTTCGGGGCCTTCCTGGACGCCCACCCGCGGGTGCGGGGCATCCTGGAGCAGCAGGTCTACCGGCGGCAGATCGAGAGGCACGACTTCGGCGACGTCCAGGGCAACTGCTCGATCCTCATCACCGACATCACGTCGTTCAGCTCGCCGGTGCGCACCGACGCCGACCGCGAGTACGTCCTCGGCGCGATGTACGACCTGATGGGCGAGGCGTTCACCGCCTCCGGCCTCGACCTCGGCCGCCTCTACCAGGAGGACCGCGGCGACGGCGCGCTCGTCATCGTCCCGCCGACGACGCCGACCGACCGGGTCGTCGACCCGATGCTCGCGCACCTGGCGGCGGCGCTGCGGCGGCACAACCGGCGCGCCGCCGAGGCGACCCGGCTCCAGCTGCGGGCCGCGCTGCACGTCGGTCCGGTGCAGCGCGGGCCGAAGGGCGTGGCCGGCAGCTCCATCATCACCACGCGCCGGATGGTGGACGCGCCGGCGGTGAAGCGGCGCGTCGCCGAGACCGGCGCCGACCTGGCGTTCGTCACGTCCGACTTCGTGTTCGACACGGTGATCGCGCCCGCCCCCGGCCTGGTCGACCCGGGCCGCTACTCGCGGGTCCGGGTCAGGCTGAAGGAGGCGTCGCTGCCGGCGTGGCTCATGCTGGAGGGCGGCGGGTCCCAGCTCCGCGCGGTGTGACCGTCAGGACGCCACGAGGTCCTGGTAGTCGGGGTGCTTCTCGATCCACTTCTTGATGAACGGGCACACCGGGACGACCGCGGCGCCCTTGCCCCGGATGTCGTCCAGCGCCCCGCGCGCGAGCGCGCTGCCGATGCCCTTGCCCTCGAACGCCGAGTCGACCTCGGTGTGGACGAGGACGACGGAGCCCCCCTCCCGTTCGTAGTCGACGAACCCGGCGAGGTCGCCGTCCACCCTGATCTCGTAGCGGTTCTTCCCGGCGTTGTCGGTGATCTCGGTGCTCATGCCCCGATAATGCCCAATCGCTCGGAGAGATTCCCCGCCGCCCCTCCGGACGCCGCTCAGCCCGCCTCGCGGCCGGCGCGGAGCAGGCAGTAGGTGACGGCCTCCTCCAGGGCCTGCCAGGACGCGGCGATGACGTTGTCCTCGACGCCGACGGTGCCCCACTCGCGCTCGCCGTCGCCGGACTCGATCAGCACCCGGGTCCGCGCGTCGGTGCCGTGCGCGCCCTCCAGGATGCGGACCTTGTAGTCGACCAGCTCCAGCCGCGCCAGCTCCGGGTAGAGGCGGCCGAGCGCGAGGCGCAGCGCGTTGTCGAGGGCGTTGACCGGGCCGTTGCCCTCGCCGGTCGCGATGATCCGCTCGCCCTTGGCGTGCAGCTTGACGGTCGCCTCGCTGACCATGGAGCCGTCCGGGCGGCGCTCCACGATCGACCGCCACGACTCGACCTCGAAGTGCCGCTGCCGGACGCCGGTCAGCTCCTCGCGCAGCAGCAGCTCGAACGAGGCGTCCGCGGCCTCGAAGGTGTAGCCGGTGGACTCCAGGTCCTTGACCTTGGCGACGACGGCCTTCGCCTTCTCGCCGGACAGGTCGTAGCCGAGCTCGCGGCCCTTCAGCTCCACGGACGCGCGCCCCGCCATGCTCGACACCAGCATCCGCATGTCGTTGCCGACGGCGGCCGGGTCGATGTGCTGGTACAGGTCCGGGTCGATCTTGACGGCGGACGCGTGCAGCCCCGCCTTGTGCGCGAACGCCGACACGCCCACATAGGGCTGCTGCGAGCTGGGCGCGACGTTGGTGACCTCGGACACGGCGTGCGCGATCCGCGTCATCTCGGCGAGCTGCGCGTCCGACACGAGGTTCATGCCGCGCTTGAGCTGCAGGTTGCCGACGACGGTGAACAGGTTGGCGTTGCCGCTGCGCTCGCCGTAGCCGTTCGCGCAGCCCTGCACGTGGGTGGCGCCGGCCTTCACCGCGGCGAGGGTGTTGGCGACGGCGCAGCCGGAGTCGTCGTGGCAGTGGATGCCGACGCGGACCCCGTATCCGACGACCTCGTGGACGACCTCGGCGAGCTCGTCCGGCAGCATGCCGCCGTTGGTGTCGCAGAGCGCGACGACGTCCGCGCCGGCCTCGGCGGCGGTGCGGACGGCCTCCAGCGCGTAGGCGCGGTTGGCCTTGTGGCCGTCGAAGAAGTGCTCGGCGTCCAGGAAGACTCGTTGGCCCTCCGCACGCAGATGGGAGACCGTGTCGCGGATCATCGCGAGGTTCTCCTCAAGGGTGGTGCGGAGGGCCAGCTCGACGTGCCTGTCGTGACTCTTGGCGACCAGGGTCACGACGGACGCGCCGCTTTCGCGCAGGGCGGCGACCTGGGGGTCGTCGGCCGCCTTCACCCCGGCCCGGCGGGTCGCGCCGAACGCGGTGAGCTGCGCGTGCCTCAGGTCGAGCTCGGTTCGAGCCCGCCTGAAGAACTCGGTGTCCTTGGGGTTGGCGCCGGGCCAGCCGCCCTCGATGAAGCCGACGCCCAGGTCGTCGAGGTGCCGCGCGATGGCGAGCTTGTCGGGCACGGAGAGGTTGAGCCCCTCCTGCTGCGACCCGTCGCGCAGGGTGGTGTCGTAGACGTGGAACGCGTCGCCTTGCATAGGTGAGAACCCCCAGAGGGTGGCGCCAGGCACAAAAAAGACCCCTCACGGACGTGAGAGGTCTGCGCGCCGGCGGTGTCCCGTTAGCTGCCGGCGCGCCAGCCGATAATGACGAGGCTGCTGCGCATGATGCTCCCAGTCTGCCACACGATTCCCGTGCTCGGGACGGCCGTCTCGGATCATGAGACGGCCGCCCCGGCGCGCGGCGTGCCGGGGCCGGCGGACCCGCAGGTCAGACGATCTTGTGGACCCAGCCGTAGGGGTCCGGGCGGGTGCCGTACTGGATGCCGACCAGCTCCTGGCGGAGCCGCATCGAGACCTCGCCGGGCTCGCCGTCCCCGATCGTCCACTCCCGGTCCCGGCCCTTGACCCGGCCGACCGGGCTGATGATCGCGGCGGTGCCGCAGCCGAACACCTCGGTGATCTCGCCGGACGCGCAGCCGGCCTGCCACTCGTCGATGCTGATCTTGCCCTCCTCGGTGGGGACGCCGAGGTCCGGGGCGAGCTTGAGCATCGAGTCGCGGGTGACGCCCGCGAGCAGCGTGCCGGTGAGCGCCGGGGTGAGCAGCCGTGCCCCCGTGCCGGACCCGTAGACGAACATGAGGTTCATCGAGCCGACCTCCTCGACCCAGCGGTGCTCCACCGCGTCGAGCCAGACGACCTGGTCGCAGCCCTGCGCGACGGCCTCGGCCTGCCCGGCGAAGGACGCCGCGTAGTTGCCGCCGAACTTGGCCTCGCCCGTCCCGCCGGGGGCCGCGCGCGTGTAGTCCTGCGACAGCCACACCGAGACCGGCTTGATCCCGCGCGGGTAGTACAGCCCGGAGGGCGACGCGATGACCATGAACAGGAACTCGTTCGCCGGGCTGTTCACGCCGAGGGCGCGGGTCGTGGCGAACATGAAGGGCCGCAGGTAGAGGCTGTGGCCCTCGGTGTCGGGGACCCACTCCTTGTCGGTGCGGACGAGGAGTTCGACCGCGTCCACGAACAACTGCTCGGGGATCTCGGGCATGGCCATCCGCCTGGCCGACCGGTTCATCCGGGCCGCGTTCATGTACGGCCGGAAGGTGACGATCGACCCGTCCGGCTGCTTGTAGGCCTTGAGGCCCTCGAAGAGCTCCTGGGCGTAGTGGAACACCTGGGAGGCAGGGTCCATCGGGATCGGCCCGTACGGTTCGAGCTTCGCCTCGTGCCAGCCGCGCTCCGCCGAGTACCTGATCGTGATCATGTGGTCGGTGAAGTGCCGGCCGAAGCCGGGGTCGGCCAGGACCGCCGCGCGCTCGGCGGCGGTCGCGGGCCGCTCGGTGCGCGTGATCTCGAAGTCCAGGGTGTCGCTCATCGCGGTTCGTCCTCTCGCGGATCGCCGGCGGCCCCATCGCCGCTCCGGCTTCCTTAGTCCCTATTGTCGTACTTCGTCCAGACCTGCTCCTCCACGCGGCGCATGCCGAAGACCGGGCGCGCCGCGAGGGCACACCCGGTCCTGGCCGGACAGGCGGCGTGCCCTATCCGGATACTCGCTTGGCGATCGCGTCGCCGATCTGGGACGTGGACCGGGCGCCGAGGCCGGCGCGCTCGGCCAGGTCGTCCGAGACGGCCTGCTCGACGCGGCGGGCGGCGCCGCCCTCGCCGATGTGGTCGAGCAGCATCGCGACGGACAGGATCGTGGCGGTCGGGTCGGCCTTGCCCTGCCCGGCGATGTCGGGCGCGCTGCCGTGCACCGGCTCGAACATCGACGGAGCGGTGCGGTCGGGGTTGACGTTGCCGGACGCGGCGAGCCCGATCCCGCCCGCGATCGCGGCGCCGATGTCGGTGATGATGTCGCCGAACAGGTTGTCGGTGACGACCACGTCGAAGCGCTGCGGCTGGTTCACGAAGAACATGGTGGCCGCGTCGACGTGGACGTAGTCCGTCGAGATCTGCGGGTACTCCTCGCCGACCCGCTTCAGGACACGCTGGTACAGGTCGCCCGCGAACGTGAGGACGTTGTCCTTGTGGACCAGCGTGAGCTTCTTGCGCGGACGGGACGCCGCCACCTCGAACGCGTACCGGATGACCCGCTCGACCCCGTACGCGGTGTTCACGCTCTCCTGCGTGGCGACCTCGTGCGGCGTGCCCTTGCGCAGCACGCCCCCGACACCGGTGTACGGGCCCTCGGTGCCCTCCCGGACGACGACCATGTCGATGTCGTCGGTCGTCACGCCGGCGAGCGGCGTCTGCACGCCGGGGAACAGCTTGACGGGCCGCAGGTTGACGTAGTGGTCGAGCTCGAACCGGGTCCGCAGCAGCAGCCCGCGCTCCAGCGTCCCGCTGGGGACGCTCGGGTCGCCGACCGCGCCGAGCAGGATGACGTCCTGCTCGCGCAGCTCGGCCAGCACCGAGTCGGGCAGCGTCTCCCCCGTCCGGTGCCAGCGGGCGGCGCCCAGGTCGTAGGGGGTCTGCTCGAACGTGAGGTCGCCGGACACGGCGTCGAGGACCTTCAGTCCCTCGGCGACCACCTCGGGGCCGATCCCGTCACCCGGGATGACGGCCAGACGAATGCTGCGCGAAGCCATGCGCGCACTCTACTGCAAACGTCTCAGTGCGTGGGCTTCCGTCTCACGATCCGGTCAAGAGCCCGCAATCTCCGCACATCCCGCCGCCGGGCACCCGGTAGTACAGGCAGCAGTTGTTCCGGACGAACCCGTCCGTGCCGAGGCGCCCCGCCCCCGCCAGCGGCTCCCGCGCGAGCAGCGCCCGCACCAGCGCGACCCTCGCGCCACCGGCCGGCCCGACATTGAGGCTCCCGGCCAACGCGGAAGCCGCATTGCCCCACACGAGCCCGTCCGCGAGCTTCACAACACTTGCCATGGCCTCCCGCAGGGGCCGCAACTGCCCGTCCACGACCACGCGATGAACAAGGGCGGCGGCTTCCGCAGGGCGTCCGGCGTGCCATCCGGCAGGCTCCGCGAGCCCCAGCCGGATCGGCTCACCGGGCGCCCACCGCCAACGCAACGATCCCAGGTCGGGGACGACCCCGACCGCCGCCGCGGCGACGACGGGCGACCACACCCGCGCCGCAAGCCCCTGGAACACCAGCGAGCCCGCGACCCGCGACTCCCCCACTCCGAGCCGCTGCGCGTAGTCCTCGGTCAACGCCCGCAACGACTCGACATCACCGACGAAGGGACGCCAGCCGGCGCCGTCGACCCCCACCGTGCGGATCTCGAAGTACGGCCCGATCCGGGCGACGTCCCGCAGAACCCGCACGACTTCACCAGGGGCGACTCCGACCGGCATAGGCCCCAGTCTCACACGCGCGAAGGAGCGCGAAGGAGGAAGAACGCTAGTCGGCCCGCCTGTCCAGGGCGGTCTGCAGGGCCCGGGCGGCCTCTTCTTCGGCCTCGTCGGCCGGGGTGTCGGTCCAGGTGTCGTTCATGTGCTTGCTCCTGATTCGCTGAGCTGTGGCGAGTGGGCCGCCGGAGGGCGTGGTTCGCACGGTCCGGCTGGAATCGGACTCACGGCCAGGCAGAGCCTCCGCAGCGGGTGCCGGCCTGCCGATGTTCAGGCCCCGCTGCGGCAGCGAAGGATTACTACGAAGCGCCGCATGACTACCTGCGAGATTACCTCCGCTCCGGCGAAGTTGTCCCGACTCGTGGCGAGAAATCTCAGCATGCGGGACGGATGGCGAGTGCGGAAACGCCGAGGGCGGGCGTACCGGTGCACCCGGCGCGCCCGCCCCACAGCGGAAGCCTTCCCTATGGCAGGTCAGCCGTCGAGTCATTCTGGGGGGCGCCCCCCAGACCCCCGACTCAGCCTTCGAGGTCCACTCGGCGGCCCATGTCGGCGCCGACCTCCTTGGTGATGGCGTCGACGAGCTGCGGCTGGATGGCCGAGTCGACGGTCAGCGCGATCAGCGCCTTGCCGCCCTTGACGTCCCGGCCGACCTGCATGCCGGCGATGTTGACCTGCTCGTCGCCGAGCAGCTTGCCGACGGCGCCGACGATGCCGGGGCGGTCGACGTAGGAGAAGAACGCCATGTGCGCGGTCGGGACGAGTTCCATGTTGTAGCCGTTGATCTCGATGATCCGCTCGGCGTGCTTCGGGCCGGTGAGCGTGCCGGAGACCGAGACCACCTCGCCGTCGGCCATGGTGCCGCGCACCTGGACGACGTTGCGCCAGTCGGGGCTGTCCTCGGACGTGGTGAGGGTGACCTCGACGCCGCGGTCGCGGGCGAGGAGCGGCGCGTTGACGAACGTCACGGCCTCCTCGATGACGTCCACGAAGACGCCCTTGAGCGCGGCGAGTTCGAGGACCTTCACGTCGTGCTCGGCGATCTCGCCGCGGACGACGACGTCGAGGCGGACGGGGACGCCGCCGGCGAGGGCGGTGAAGATGCGGCCGAGCTTCTCGGCGAGCGGCAGGCCGGGCTTGACGTCCTCGGCGACGGCGCCGCCCTGGACGTTGACCGCGTCCGGCACGAACTCGCCGGAGAGCGCGAGCTTGACCGAGCGGGCGACCTGGGTGCCGGCCTTCTCCTGCGCCTCGTGGGTGCTGGCGCCGAGGTGCGGGGTGACCACGACGTTGTCGTGGTGGAACAGCGGGCTCTCGGTGCACGGCTCGGTGCTGAACACGTCGATGCCGGCGCCGGCGACCCGGCCGTCCTTGATCGCGAGGTGGAGGGCCTCCTCGTCGACGATCCCGCCGCGGGCGGCGTTGACGATGCGGACCGACGGCTTGACCTGCTGCAGCTCGCGGTCGCCGATGAGGCCGAGGGTCTCGGGCGTCTTCGGCAGGTGGACGGTGATGAAGTCGCTCTCGCGGAGCAGCTCCTCCAGCGTGACGAGCTTCACGCCGAGCTGCGCGGCGCGGGCGGCCTGCACGTAGGGGTCGAACGCGATCACGTTCATGTCGAAGGCGGCGAGGCGCTGGGCGACCAGGACGCCGATGCGGCCGAGGCCGAGCACGCCGACGGTCTTGCCCTGCAGCTCGACGCCGGTGTACTTGGAGCGCTTCCACTCGCCCTGCTTGAGCGCGGCGTGGCCCTGCGGCACGTTGCGGGCGGTGGCGAGCAGCAGCGCGATCGCGTGCTCGGCGGCGGTGACGATGTTGGACGTGGGCGCGTTGACGACCATGACGCCGGCCTTGGTGGCGGCCTCCACGTCGACGTTGTCGAGGCCCACGCCGGCGCGGGCCACGACCCGCAGCCTCTTGGCGTGCTGGAACACCTCGGCGGTGACCTTGGTGGCGCTCCGCACGATCAGCGCGTCGACGTCGGCGACGGCGGGCAGCAGCTGCTCCTTGTCACTTCCGTCTACGTGGCGGACGTCGAAGTCGGCCTCCAGCACGGCGATGCCGGCCGGGGAGAGTTCTTCTGCGACGAGGACGACGGGCTTGCTCAAGAGAAAACAGTCCTTCGGAAAGTGAGTGATGTGCGTGCTGTGCGTGCAGGTGAAGTCGCGAGTCACCTCGTCGTGGCCCTCGCCCCCGGCAGCCGAGTCTATAACCCGTGGGCGATGGCGGTTCGCGGCAGGGAAAGACTCACCGGTAACTACCGCTCCGCACGGGTTCGCCCTGGTCTGTCAGGCCGCGTTCGGTTCCGGCACGGCCGCGAGCACGGACGCCACCCGCTCGGCGTCCTCGACGTGGATGTGCGGGACGTCCGCGAACACGCGCAGCGGCCCGGCCGGCAGCCCCAGCGCATCGGCGACCCCCGTCTGCACCTCGCGCAGCGGGATGTACATCAGGTAGCCGCGGTGCACGTTCTGCGACCGGAACATCGCCGTCATGCCGAGCCGGTAGCCGCGGATGCGGAACGACAGCGCGGTCAGGGCCGGCAGCCCGTCGGCCGGCTCGCCCGGGATCGTCAGCGAGATCCAGGCGCTGGTCGTCCACGGGCGGGCCCGCAGCAGGTCCACCACCCACCGGATCTGGTCGTGCCCGTCCAGGTCGTGCAGCCGCGGCCAGTACCGCCCGCGGACGACGCGGCGGGTGCGCTCCTGGGCGCGGCGGACCAGCCGCGTCCGGTCGCCGTACTCGTGGAGGATCGGGTCCTCCCAGCTCAGCGAGGCGATCTCGAACAGCAGCGGGGGCCCCTCGATGATGGGCCCGCCGTCCTCCAGCCCGGCCTCGCCGGCCGTCCACACGTGCCGCAGCACACCGATCCATGCCTGCCCGCACGTCTCCCAGCGCCGGACGTCCTCGTCCCCTCGCGCCGGCATGTCATGACTCCGCACCGTTATTCAAAGATTTTCCTGCCCGCCGCATTGCCGCACCGGCGGGGAATTCCGCGCCGTCTCCGCCGGACGGCCCTCCCTCGGTCCCGATCAGCCTCGCACCGCTCATGCACACTGCCCCAAGATCCGCTCCGGCGGCGGTCACAGGAGTGTTCGCGCAGGTACTCCCCGCGCCGGCCGCGGCCGTCACGGCTTTCTTCAAGTATCAGGCAACCTACCCAAAAACGGTAGGCATATTTATCCGAACGGTATCTTCACCGGCATTCTGACCGCGTTGTCGTCCAGCAGTCATTGGACAATCCGTCCAAACCGGCGCGGGTCACCACGGGTCGGGGACGTCCCGGTGCAGCACGATGTACCCGTCCCGCCGGAAGACCTGCCGGTACCCGGCGGCCTCCAGCTCGGCGACGCGCCGCCGCTGCTCGGCGACCGAGCCGAAGGGGAACTCCAGCCGCCCGACGTAGGCGACCACCCAGGGGGCTCCCCGCGACCGCCGGTCCCACAGCAGGACGCGGGCGCGGGACGTCAGCGCGGGGCCGACGCCGTTGGCCGCCTCGACGAGCGCGCCGTCGGGGATCCGCGCGGCCGCCGCCGACGCGGCGCGGGCCCGATCGTTCTGCCGCCACAGCGCCGGATCCGCCAGGTGCTTGTAGGCGAAGAACGGCACGCACGCGAGGGTCGCGGCGAGCACCGCGGCCATCGGCAGGACGGGCGGGACCCGCCGCCGCCCGCGCAGCAGCCCCCGCAGCCGCGCCGCCCCGTCCGCCGCCGCGAGGACGAGCACGGCGATGATGAACGCGTTGTAGTGGTAGTGCGGCTCCCACCAGTTGCCGAACCGGCTCGCGAGCATCCGCTCGGCCAGCAGCGGCACGGCGGTGAGGGTCAGCGGGGACGCCAGCGGCAGCAGGAGCAGCGGCAGGACGACCAGCGCCATCGTCACGACCTTCTGCGGCGGGTCGACGAGCACCGCCGCGACGTCCCACGGCCGGGTGAGCGCGTGGACGGCGGCGTGCGGCACGTCCGGGCCGAGCGCGCCGTACGCCCAGTAGTAGGCGTTGTCGCCGCCGAAGGCCGCGATGAGCACCCGCGAGCAGAGCCAGGTGGCGACGAGCCCGACCACGACGTAGGCGAGGCCGGCCCGCCGGTCGCCCCGGGGCAGCAGGTCGCGCGGCCCGCGCCGCTCGCCGTCCTGCTCGTCCGGGCGGGTGAGCAGGTAGAGGCCGAAGCCGGCGAGCAGGAGGCCCATGTCCTCCTTGACCAGCAGCAGCGCGAACGCCGCCACCGCCGCCTGGACGCGCCGCCCCGCGTCGTGCCGCTCGACCAGCAGCGCCGACAGCAGCGGGACGAACGCGACCTCGTGGAAGTCGAACGCGAGCGCCTCGGCGATCGGCCAGGACAGCGCGTAGGCGCCCGCCGCGCAGTAGGCGGCGCCCGCGCCGAGCCGGCGCTCGGTGTACCGCCAGATCGGCCAGATCGCCAGCGCGAACAGCACGGCCTGCGCGACCAGCAGCGTCTCCGGGCCGTCGTGGATCCAGTAGAGCGGCGCGAGGAGCGCGAGCATCGGCGAGAAGTGGTCGCCGAGGACGGAGAAGCCCGGCCCGAAGCCGTTGTGGACGCCCTTCACCATCGCGACCGGCAGGTCGAAGCGGCTGTAGGAGCGGACCGCCTGGTCGAAGATCACCAGGTCGTAGCTGCCGGTCCGGAAGGCGCGCAGCCGCATCAGCGCGTACGCCGCGTACAGCAGCGCGCTCGCCGCGGTCAGCGCGGCGATCAGCAGGCGGCGCCGCCGGGGGGCTCCCCCGGTGCCGGCGGGGATCTCGCGGGCGGCCCCCTGCGCCACGACGACCTCGGCCACGCGCCGGACGCTACCACCGGTCCGGCGCGCGGCCGGGGTCCGGCCCGCGCGTTTCCCCTGCGACGCGCTTCACATGACCATGCTTTTCCCAGGCGCCCTTCCCTAGCGCGCCAGGCGGCGCGCCATCGGCAGGCGGGAGCGGGTGAACGCCCCGGCGACGAGCGCGACGAGCAGCGGGATGCCGATGCCGACCGCGAGCAGCAGCGTCCACGGGACGTCCACGATCGCGCCGTGCGCCGCCGCTCCCGTCACCTCGACGTCGGAGGTGAGCGGGCGCGTCACCGCGATGCCGGGGACGAAGCCGCCCGCGATCCCGAGCCAGCAGCCGAGCGCGGCGATGAACGCCGCCCGGCCCATGGTCAGCAGCCGGCGGGTGCGCGGGCGGGCGCCGATCGCGCCGAGCGTGGCGAGGTCGGGCAGCGCGTCGGCGGACGCCAGGCCGGTGGCGATCAGCGAGCCGCCGAGCGCCAGGGCCGCCGCGACGGCCGCGAGCATCAGGGTGACCTTGCCGAACGACCCGGTGAAGCCGCGCTCGACGTAGACCGACCCCTCGTTGCGGGTGAAGCCGTCCAGCGTCCGGTCCAGGCGCGCCTGCTCGGCCTCGGTGACGCGGTGGTCGGCGCGGTCGACGCCGAACGCCTCGGTCCGGACGGGCAGCCCGATCCGCTCCGCGACCCGCGGCGGGACGATCGCCCGCACGTGCGGGTCGCCGGCGGCGACGACGGCCGGCAGGTCCTCGACCGTCCGGACGACGTGCTCCTCGTCGTCCTCCCAGTAGAAGACCTTGGCCGTGGTCGTCCCGCCGGCGAGGGGCGCGGCGCGGAACAGCACGACCTTCCCCGCGTCCAGCGCGGCGGTGACGGCGGGATCGTCGCGGCCGAGGACCATGCGGGCCTCGCGGGCGCCGCCGACCACGTTGTCCATGAGGTCGAAGGAGGCGTTCTCGTCGCGCTCGGCGGCGAACGTGACCGCGGGGCACTTCGACCAGTCGTCGCCCACGCAGCCGCCGTCCGGCCCCGGCAGGGCCTTCAGCGTGACGACGGGCACGCCCGGCAGGTCGCGCCGGACGGCCTCCCCGACCGCGTCGGCCCGGTCCAGCGGCGGTCTGACCAGCGCCGATCCCATCGGCAGCGTCGCCTGGTACTCGATCTGCTCCTGCCGGAAGTCGCTGGCGCCCCCGATGGCCAGCGCGGTGATCCCGGCGACGGCCGCCATGATCGCGGCGACCGCGGGCGCGGTGCGGGCCCGGTTGCGGCCCGCGTCGCGGACGGCGAGGCGCAGCGGCAGCGGCAGCCGGCGCGCGAGCCGGCCGGCCGCCCCGACCAGCCACGGGCAGGTGAGCACGAGCCCGATGATGATCGCGGCCGCGCCGATCGCGGCGCCGAACTCGCGCCATTTCCGGACGCCCTCCAGGCACAGCGCCACGCCCGCGACGACGAGGACGCCGCCGGCGACCGGCCAGCCGCGGCGGGCCGCGGCGGGCGCCTCGCGGCGTCCGGACAGGACGGCAACGACGTCCGTCCGGGCGGCCTGGGCGGCCGGGACGAGCGCGGCGAGCAGCCCGCTGCCCGCGCCGACCAGCATCGTCGCGGCGACGAGGAGCCAGGGCACGGTGAACGGGCCGAGCGGTTCGGCGCCGCGGGCCTCGGCGGTCCACGCGGCGAGGGCGGCGGCGGCGATCCCGAGCGCGGCGCCACCGACCGCGGCGGTTCCGCCGAGCAGCAGCCCGCTCGCCAGCACGACGGCGCGCAGGTGCCGGCCCTCACCGCCGGACGCGGCGACGAGCGCGAGGTCGCGGCGGCGGCGCCGGACGTCCACCACGAACGCCGGTCCGGCGAGCAGCACGACCTCCAGCACGATCATCGCGACGATCAGCGCCAGCACGGCGCTCTCGGCGGCGGACGCGGGCTCCGCGCCGGCCGACCGGTCCCGGGCCGTGCTGGTCGCCCGCAGCACGGCGAGGGCGACCACGGCGCAGATCGGCAGCCCGATCATGCCCAGCACGAGCGCCGTGCGGCCCTTGGCGCGCAGCGCGTCCTGGCGGGCGAGGCGCAGCGCGAATCCGTAGCGGGTCACGTGGTCTCCTGCAGCAGGCTCTCGGGGCCGGAGGGGCCGGGGGTGGCGTCGACGAGCCGGCCGTCGCGCAGGAACACGACGCGGTCGGCCCAGGCGGCGTGCCGGGACTCGTGCGTCACCATCAGGCAGGACGCGCCCGCGTCGCAGCGGCCCCGCAGGACCCGCATGACGTCCTCGCCGGTGTGGCTGTCGAGCGCGCCGGTCGGCTCGTCGGCGAGGACGAGCCGGCGGTCGCCGACGAGCGCGCGGGCGATCGCGACGCGCTGCTGCTGGCCGCCGGACATCTCGTCGGGGAACCGGTCCGCCAGCTCGCCGACGCCGATCTCCTCCAGCGCCAGGCGCGCCTCCCGGCGGGCCTGCCGGGCGCGGACGCCGTCCAGTTCGCGCGGCAGCATGACGTTCTCGGCCGCGGTGAGGCTGGGGATGAGGTTGAGGTCCTGGAAGACGTAGCCGACGGAGCGGCGGCGCAGCGCCGAGCGGGCCGCCCGGCCGAGCGCGCCGAGGTCGGCGCCGTCTACGACGACCTGCCCGGACGTGGGCGTGTCGAGGCCGCCGGCGAGGGTCAGCAGGGTCGACTTGCCGGAGCCGGACGGGCCCATCACCGCGACGAACTCGCCCGCCGCGACGTCCATCGTCACCCCGGCGAGGGCGTGCACGAGGGCCGCGCCGCTCCCGTGGTCGCGGGACACCTCCCGCAGGGACAGCACGCTCATCGCCGGGCCTCCTCGTCGGTCTTCGCGGGCGCCTCGGCGGGCGCGAACGGGGCGGGCGGCTCGGCGCGGACGACGTAGGTCTCGCAGTGGTCCAGCCAGCGCACCTCGGCCTCCGCCTGGAAGATCATGGACTCCAGGACCAGCCGCCAGGCGCGGTCGCCCTGGTCGGCGGGGACCGCGGGGGCGTCGGCCTTGAGCCGGGTGAGGTCCTGCAGGGTGCGCAGCGTGGCGGTGCGCTGCGCCTGGACGACGGCGGCGACGTCCACGCCCGGTGCGGTGACGGCCATCGCCAGCTTGATGGCCAGTTCGTCGCGGGGCCGGTCGGCCCGCACGATCGGGGTGGCGAACCACCGCCGGACGTCCTCCTCGCCCGCCGGGGTGATCCGGTAGACGAAGCGGCCCTCGTCGTCGGCGCCGACGCGGGTGACGAGGTCGTCGCGTTCGAGCCTGGAGAGGGTGGAGTAGACCTGCCCGATGTTGAGCGGCCAGGTGGCGCCGGTGAAGGACTCGAACTCGGCGCGCAGCTGGTAGCCGTAGCGGGGCCCCTGGGACAGCAGTGCCAGCAGGCCGTGACGGATTGACATGCCTACCAAGTATGCATACCGCGTATGCTTCGGGCAATACCGAGTATGCATCCGCGAGGACACACCGCCGAGATTTCACTGTGAGCGACGACTCTGAGCCTTAACGTGACCGGTGTCCCCGGCCGATCAGGAGAGAGACCCGTGACCTCGGACTGCACCTCGGAATACGCCCCGGAAGACATTCCGGACGACGCATCGGACTGCCATGCCAGCGTCCTGCGCGACGTGCTGAGCGTGTACGACCACCGCTACCTGAGACTCGACCGCCTCCAGCGGGAGCGTCTCGTGGACGGCACCCGCCGCGTCCTCGGCGAGGAGGGCCTGAGCGAGGCGGCCCGCGCCGCGCTGCCCGCGTCCGCCCGGCTCCGGGCGTTCTGCATCCGGCACGGCCTGCGCGAGGAGCTGGAGCGGCTGATCCGCGACGAGGTGGAGGGCAGCCCGGCGGGCGCCGTCGTGGTCGGCGGCCGCATCTACGCCCTGTACCCCTACCTGCGCGGAGTCCCCCGCCAGGACGCCGACATCACCGCCGAGGTCGGCGTCGACCACCGGTTGGACACGGTCGGCTGGCAGGGCCGCCAGGTGCGCATCCGCGGCGTCGCGGCGCTCCAGCGCGTCGAGACGAACCGCACCGCCGTCGACCTCATCCTGCGGGAGCGGACGTCCGGCAGGGAGCACGGCTTCCCCGCCGTCCCCCGGCCCGACGGCGTCCGCGGGTTCGAGGCCGTCGCCGACCCCGCCGCCGTGGAGCCGGGGCGCTGGGACGTGCACGTCGCGGCGACCGCGCTCGGCGTCACCCGCGAGGCCCGCTTCGGCGCCGTCCGCGCCGGCGGGCTGCGGACCGGCCCGCAGCGGCGGGCGGCCGGCGCCAAGGACGTCGCCGTCTACTTCACCAAGGGCGGCCACCTGGCGCTGCTGGTGACCGGCGTGCCCGGCGGCGCATCCCCACTCGCCAAACTCCTCCGCCGCTTCCGTTGAGCTGCGGCGTGTTGTTGTTATCCGCGCTCACATAACAACAACACGCCGCAGGTGAACGAAACGGGTCAGTCGTTCAGCCAGCTCATCATCGGGCGCAGCTCGGCGCCCGTCTTCTCGATCGGGTGCGCGGCCAGCTCGTCCCGGTACTGCTGGAACTGCTTCTGGCCGCCCTCGAACTCGTCCACGAGCTCCTTGGCGTACTGCCCGGACTGGATCTCGCCGAGGATCTTCTTCATCGCGGCCTTGGTCTCCGGCGTGATGACGCGCGGGCCGCGGCTGTAGCCGCCGTACTCGGCGTTGTCGGACACCGACCAGTACATCTTGTGGATGCCGCCCTCGTACATGAGGTCGACGATCAGCTTCATCTCGTGCAGGACCTCGAAGTAGGCGACCTCCGGCTGGTAGCCGGCCTCGGTCAGCACCTCGAACCCGGTCTTGATCAGCTCGGAGACGCCGCCGCACAGCACGGCCTGCTCGCCGAACAGGTCGGTCTCGGTCTCCTCGGTGAAGGTGGTCTTGATGCCGCCCGCGCGCAGCCCGCCGATGGCCTTGGCGTAGGAGAGCGCCAGCGGCCAGGCGTTGCCGGACGGGTCCTTCTCCACGGCCACGATCACCGGCACGCCGCGCCCGGCGACGAACTGGCGGCGGACGAGGTGCCCCGGGCCCTTCGGCGCGACCATGGCCACGTCCACGCCCTCCGGCGGCTGGACGAGGTCGTAGCGGATGCTGAAGCCGTGGCCGAAGAACAGCGCGTCGCCCTCGACGAGCGCCGGCTTGATGTCCTTCTCGAAGATCTCCCGGTGGTGGTGGTCCGGGGCCAGCAGCATGATGAGGTCGGCCTCCTCGGCCGCCTCCGCCGGGGTGACGACGCGCAGGCCCTCGGCCTCCGCCAGCTCCCGGCTGGCCGAGCCCTCGCGGAGCCCGACCCGGACGTCCACGCCGGAGTCGCGCAGGGAGAGGGCGTGCGCGTGCCCCTGGCTGCCGTAGCCGATGACCGCCACGTGCCGGCCCTGGATCACGCTCAGGTCGGCGGCGTCGTCGTAGAACATCTCAGCCACAGTGCTGTCGCCTTTCGTTGTTATGAGGTGAGTTCACGCGCTGCGCTCGATGGCCCGCAGCGAGCGGTCGGTGATGGACCGGGCGCCGCGGCCGATGGCCACCATGCCCGACTGCACCAGTTCCTTGATGCCGAACGGCTCCAGGACCCTGATGAAGGCGTCCAGCTTGTCACGGTTGCCGGTCGCCTCGATGGTGACGGCGTCCGGCGCGACGTCCACCACCTTGGCACGGAACAGGTTGACGGTCTCCAGCACCTGCGACCGCGTCTCCGCGTCGGCGCGCACCTTGACCAGGACGAGCTCGCGCTGGACGGACGCCGAGGAGTCCAGCTCGACGATCTTCAGGACGTTGATCAGCTTGTTCAGCTGCTTGGTGACCTGCTCGAGCGGCAGGCCCGCGACGTTCACCACGATCGTCATCCGGGAGATGTCCGGGTGCTCGGTGGTGCCGACCGCGAGGGACTCGATGTTGAAGCCGCGCCGGGAGAACAGCGCCGCGACCCTGGCGAGGATGCCGGGCTTGTTCTCCACCAGCACCGAGAGGGTGTGCAGGCTCATCGGGGTCAGTCTCCGTTCTCCCACTCGGGCGCCATGTCCCGCGCGATCTGGATGTCGTCGTTGGTGGTGCCGGCCGCGACCATCGGCCAGACCATGGCGTCCTTGTGGACCACGAAGTCGATCACGACCGGGGCGTCGTTGATCTCCATGGCCTTGGCGATGACCTCGTCGACGTCCTCGGCCTTCTCGCAGCGCAGGCCGACGCAGCCGTAGGCCTCGGCGAGCTTGACGAAGTCGGGGATGCGCTTGGCGGCGTGCAGGTTGGTGTTGGAGTAGCGCTCGTTGTAGAAGAGCGTCTGCCACTGCCGGACCATGCCGAGGTTGCCGTTGTTGATCACGGCGATCTTCACCGGGATGCCCTCGATCGCGCAGGTCGCGAGCTCCTGGTTGGTCATCTGGAAGCAGCCGTCGCCGTCGATCGCCCAGACCGTCGTGTCGGCGGCGCCGACCTTGGCGCCCATCGCGGCGGGGACGGCGTAGCCCATCGTCCCGGCGCCGCCGGAGTTCAGGAACGCGCCCGGCCGCTCGTACTTGATGAACTGCGCGGCCCACATCTGGTGCTGGCCGACGCCCGCGACGTAGTAGGCGTCCGGCCCGGCGATCGCCCCGATCCGCTCGATGACGTACTGCGGGGACAGCGAGCCGTCCTCCGGCGTGTCGTAGCCCAGCGGGTAGGTCTCGCGCCAGGCGTCGAGCTGCCGCCACCAGTCGGTGTAGTCGCCCTTGTGGCCCTGCTCGTGCTCGTTCTGCACGGCGACGATCAGGTCGGCGATGACCTCGCGGGCGTCCCCGACGATCGGGACGTCGGCGTGCCGGTTCTTGGAGATCTCCGCCGGGTCGATGTCGGCGTGCACGACCTTGGCGTGCGGCGCGAACCCGTCCAGCTTGCCGGTGACCCGGTCGTCGAACCGGGCCCCGAGGGTGACCAGCAGGTCCGAGCGCTGCAGCGCGCCGACCGCGCCGACGCCGCCGTGCATGCCGGGCATGCCCATGTGCAGCGGGTGGCTGTCGGGCAGCGCGCCCTTGGCCATCAGCGTGGTGACGACGGGCGCGCCGGTCAGCTCGGCGAGCACCTTCAGCTCGGCGGACGCGCCGGCCTTCAGCACGCCGCCGCCGACGTACAGCACCGGCCGCTCGGCGTTCACGATCAGCCGGGCCGCCTCGCGGACCTGCTTGGAGTGCGGCCGGGTCACGGGCCGGTAGCCGGGCAGCTGGAGCTGGACGGGCCACTCGAACTCGACGGTGGCCTGCAGCGCGTCCTTGGCGATGTCGACCAGGACCGGGCCGGGCCGGCCGGTGCCCGCGATGTGGAACGCCTCGGCGATCGTCCGGCCGATGTCGGCGGCCTTGGTGACCAGGAAGTTGTGCTTGGTGATCGGCATCGTGATGCCGGCGATGTCGGCCTCCTGGAAGCCGTCCGTCCCGATGAGGGAGGACGCGACCTGGCCGGTGATCGCCACGATCGGCACCGAGTCCATGTAGGCGTCGGAGATCGCCGTGACCAGGTTGGTCGCGCCGGGGCCGCTGGTGGCCATGCAGACGCCCACCTTGCCGGTCACCATCGCGTAGCCCTGGGCGGCGTGGCCGGCGCCCTGCTCGTGCCGGACGAGGATGTGGCGCAGCTTCTTGGAGTCGAACAGCGGGTCGTACGCCGGGAGGATCGCGCCACCCGGAATGCCGAACACGGTGTCGACGCCGACGTTCTCCAGGGCGCGCACCAGCGCCTGGGCTCCCGTCATCTGTTCGGTCGTCATGATTCTGCGGTTCCTTGGGGAGTGAGTCTTGGCTCGCCGGGCAACAAAAAACCCCCGCCGCCGTGAAGCGGTCGAGGGGAGGCGCGCAGGACGAGAAGCTTGGTCAGCCCGCGCGCCGGCCAAGTACTACGAGGATGGTGGAAGTGCTCTGCACGGGCCTACTTTCGCCGATGTCCGGCCCGTGGTCAAATCCGTGGACACTAAATCTCATATCCTGAGACAATTGTGCCGCGTTTCACGCGGGCGGAGGCTCAGCCCGGGAGGGGCAGCGCCACGTCGCCGGGACGGCTGCGGCCGCCGAGGTTCGTCCGCACCAGCGACTCGACCCGCCCGGCCGCCATCGGCCGCGCCACGAGGAAGCCCTGGCCGCGCGGGCAGCCCATCTCCCGCAGCAGCTCCAGCTGCTCGGGCCGCTCGATGCCCTCCGCGACCACGGTCAGCCCGAGGTCGCTGCCGAGCCGCACGATCGTACGGGTGAGCAGCGTGAGCGTCTCGTCCGAGCCGAGACCCGCCACGAACGACGGGTCGATCTTGATGATGTCGACCGGGAGCTGGCCGAGGTAGGCCAGCGAGGCGTACCCGGTGCCGAAGTCGTCGATCGCCAGCCGCACGCCGAGGTCGCGCAGCTCCGACAGCCGCGCCACGTTCTGGCCGGCGTCCTCGACGAGGACCTCCTCGCGGACCTCCAGCGTGAGCGCGCTCGGCGCCAGCCCCGTCTCCTCCAGCACCGCCGCGACCGTCTCGGTGAAGCGCGGCGCGGCGATCTGCCGGGCGGTGAAGTTCACCGACAGGCCGACGTCCCAGGAGTCGCCGCGCCACCGGGCGACCTCCCGGCACGCCTCGCGCAGCACCCACTCCCCGAGCGGGATCATCAGGCCGGACTCCTCCGCCGGGCCGATGAACTCCTCCGGCGGGACCGCCTCGTTCCCGCGCCACCAGCGCAGCAGCGCCTCCACCCCGGTCACCCGGGACGTGCCGAGGTCCACCACCGGCTGGAACTCGACCGCGAACTGCTCCTCGGCGAGCGCGGCCTGCAGGTCGCTGCCGAGCTCCAGCCGCCGGACGACGTCGGCGTGCATGTGCGGCGCGTACACCTCGACGCGCCCGCCGCCCGCCTCTTTCGCGCGGGCCATCGCCAGGTCGCCGTTGCGCAGCAGGTCGGCGGCGGTGCGGCGGACCCGGCGGCCACCGTCGGCGCCGGCGGCGGGCTCCTCGTCGTCGCCGGCGAACGCGATGCCGACGCTCGCGGTCAGCACGATGTGCTTGTCGCCGACCTGGTAGGGGTCGACCGAGAGGACGCGCAGGAGCCGTCCGGCCAGCTCGACCGTGGCGCGCGTCTCGCGGTCGTCCGGCGGCAGCTGCACGAGGACGGCGAACTCGTCGCCGCCCCAGCGCGCCACCGTGTCGTCGGACAGGACGTTCGCGCGCAGCCGCCGGGCCGCCTGCGCGAGCACCTGGTCGCCGGCCGCGTGCCCCTCCGAGTCGTTCACCGCGGTGAAGCCGTCCAGGTCGACGAACACCACCGCTACTTTGCCGCCGGACGGCTGCCGCGACAGGACCTCCCGCGTCCGCTCCTCGAAGTAGGACCGGTTCGGCAGACCCGTCAGCCCGTCGTGGAACGTCAGGTGCGCGACCTGCCGCTGCAGCGCCGCCCGCTCGCTGAGGTCGCGGGTGGTGACCAGCAGCCGCGCCGGCGTCCCGTCCGAGCCGCTGTACCGGGAGATCGTCGACTCGGTCGGCAGCCACGTGCCGTCGGCGGCGCGCACCCGGCACGACACCCGGAGCACGTCGTCGGGGCCGCCGAGGCCGGCCTGCTCGTCCAGGAACTCGGTGAACACCGCCTGGACGTGCGGGACGTCCTCGGGGTGGACGAGTTCGTTCAGGGGGCGTCCGAGCAGCTCGTCGGACGTGTAGTGGTACATGCGCAGCGCGCCCGCGCTGGCGTACCGGACGGTCGCGTCCAGGTCGCAGATGAGGACCGCGTCGTTGATGCTCTCCGACAGCGCCCGGAAGTGCTCCTCGCCGGTCTCCACGGCGCGCCGCAGCGCGTCGTTCTCCCGCAGCAGCGCCGCGAGCCGCGCGATCAGCACCAGCGCCGCCGAGCCCGCGGCGATCGAGATGCCGGGCTCCAGGCCGTTGCGCCCGGTGAGGGAGTGCCCGGCGATGAACAGCGCCGCCGCGGCGGCCACGGCGGCGGGCGCGATGCCGGGCCCGATCATGCGGCCGCACTCCTCGGCCTCGACCGCCACGTCCGCGGGGATGTCGTCGACGGGCAGGTCCGGTTCGGCGGCCGGGCCCGTCCACGGCACCAGCAGCAGGAGCAGCAGCCCGGCGAGGCGCAGGATGTCGGACGGGTCGTCGGAGAGTCCGCCGCCGTCCAGCCGGACGAACGTGGTGACGATGTCGGCGGCCCCGATCGCCGCCAGCGCGCCGTACCCCATCCAGGCGAGCCGCCGGTGCCCGCGCGCGGCGCCGAGCACGAACGGCAGCGCGCCGCAGACGAACACGATGTCGATCAGCGGGTACAGCAGCTCCAGCCCGAACTCCGACGGCGACTCCCCCGACCGGTGGTACAGGGTGCCGAACAGCGCGACCCAGCCGAGCACGAACAGCGCGCAGGCGCAGACGTAGGTGTCGGCGGCGTAGCGCAGCCACGTCCCCGCGTCGCGGGGCAGCCGGATCGGCACGACGAGGCCGGTGACGAGCGCGACCAGCGCGAACAGGTAGAACAGGTCGGGCACCGACAGCGACAGCGCGCTGCGGCCGGGGCCGTCCGACAGGGCTCCGCCGACGGCGCCGGCGAACCAGGACGCGGCGGCGATGCCGTACCAGCGCTGCGACGCGCGCCACAGCCCGCCCGGGACGCCCGGCTCCGCCGGGACGCCGTCCGGCCGGCGGGACGACAGCAGCAGCGAGACCGCGGCGGCGCCCGCGGCGGCGGCCTCCGCCCAGGCGATGAAGGCCCGGCCGCCCCAGCCCAGCAGCGACCCGGTGGCGTACAGCACGCCGACGACCGCGGCCATGGCGACCGGCAGCGCACGCGGCGGTATCCGCCTCGTGTAGTCGCCGCTCATCGCGCCGTGTCCCTTCCTGCCCCCCGGTGGGGGCGTGCCGGCCCCCGCGGACGGTGACGCCGCACGCCGGGGGGAGAGTGGGTCCACGACCCTCGCCGCTCGTACAACGGCCGGAAGGTCGCGGATCGTGCCCCGCGCAGGGTCGGCGCGGAGCGGTGGCGGGGGAACCGGCCTGCCTGGGGGGAGCATGCCTGCCGGAGCCGCCTGCCGGAGATCAGCGACGTTGCTGCACTACGGGATCACCGTGTCGCTCAATGTACGTTCGGTAGGTCACGGAGCGATTGAGGCTGGGCGTCCTCCCGGCGACAAACGCCCTCGTGGCGGATCCGTTTGGGACGACCGAAAGGCGATCGTCACCGAATCGGCGGCTTGCCCCGCATGACGCTCGGTGACGGGGAACGACCCGCACGCCGGATCCGTACTACCTACGGGAGGCGTACATGCGACTGCACACGATCGTCCTGGTCTCCGCCGCGGTGCTCCTGGCGGGCTGCTCGTCCTCGTCCGGTGGCGGCGGGGACGGTGACGGCGGTGCGCGCACACCGGCGCCGCCGACGTCCGGCCCGCCGGCGGAGGCGACCGGCAAGCCGCGCACGGTGGCGTCGGGCCTCGAGGTGCCGTGGGCGGTCGCGTTCCTGCCCGGTGGAGACGCCCTCGTCACCGAACGCGACTCCGCTCGCGTCGTGCGGGTCACGCCGTCCGGGAAGAAGACGACCGTGGGCACGGTGCCCGGCGTCGAGCCGCAGTCGGAAGCAGGACTACTGGGCGTAGCGGTGTCCCCGTCCTATTCGACCGACCACCTCGTCTACCTGTACTACACGGCCGCGTCGGACAACCGTGTCGTCCGCGCCACCTACGACGGGCGCCTCGGCACGCCCGAGCCGATCGTCACCGGCATCCCGAAGGGCCCCAACCATGACGGCGGCCGGCTGGCGTTCGGCCCGGACAAGATGCTCTACATCACCACCGGCGAGACCGGCGACGGCCCTCTCGCCCAGGACAAGGGCTCCCTCGCCGGGAAGATCCTCCGGGTCACCCCCGACGGGAAGCCCGCCCCCGGCAACCCGTTCGGGAACCGCGTCTGGACCTACGGGCACCGCAACGTGCAGGGCCTCGCGTGGGACGGCGAGGGCCGCCTCTACGCCACCGAGTTCGGCCAGAACCGCTTCGACGAGATCAACCTGATCCAGAAGGGCCGCAACTACGGCTGGCCCGAGGTCGAGGGCGACGAGGACGGCGGCGACGGCTTCACGAAACCGCTGCTGACGTGGACGACCGACGAGGCGTCCCCGTCCGGTCTCGCCTACGCCGACGGCTCCCTGTGGGCAGCCGCCCTGCGCGGCGAGCGCCTCTGGCAGGTCCCCCTGGACAACGGCAAGGCGGGTCGGCCGGTCGCGCACTTCGAGAACGAGTTCGGCCGGCTGCGCGCCGTCGTCACGGCCCCGGACGGCACCCTCTGGGTGACGACCAGCAACCGCGACGGCCGCGGCGAGCCGGCCCGGGACGACGACCGCATTCTCAGCGTGCCGGCCGGCTGACCGCCGTCCCGCGGCTCCCGCCGCGGGACGGCGCCACGCGTCAGGACGCGCCGAGCTTCTCCAGGATCAGCTCGCGCGCCCGCCCGGCGTCGGCCTGCCCGCGGGTCGCCTTCATCACGGCGCCGACGAGGGCGCCGGCCGCGGCGACCTTGCCGGCCCGGATCTTGTCGGCCACGGCCGCGTTGTCGGCGATCACCTGGTCGATGACCGACGACAGCTCGCCCTCGTCGCTGACGACCTTGAGGCCGCGCTTCGCGACGACCTCGTCCGGCGTGCCCTCGCCCGCGAGGACGCCCTCGAACACCTTCCGGGCCAGCTTGTCGTTCAGCTCCCCGGCCGTGATCATCGCCTGCACCCGCGCGACCTGCTCCGGCGTGATCGGCAGGTCCGCCAGCTCGACGCCCTGCTCGGTCGCGCGCCGCGACAGCTCGTTCATCCACCACTTGCGGGCCGCGGGCGCGTCGGTGCCCTGCGCGATCGTCGCCTCGATGAGGTCGACGGCGCCGGCGTTGACGACGTCCCGCAGCTCCAGGTCGGACAGGTTCCACTCCGCCTGGATGCGGCGCCGCCGCGCCGCGGGCAGCTCCGGCAGCGACGCGCGCAGCTCCTCGACCCACTCCCGGGACGGCGCCATCGGCACCAGGTCGGGCTCGGGGAAGTAGCGGTAGTCCTGCGCCTCCTCCTTGCTGCGCCCGCTCGTGGTGCGGCCGGTGTCCTCGTGGAAGTGGCGGGTCTCCTGGACCACGCGCCCGCCCGCGTCCAGCACACCGGCCTGCCGCTCGATCTCCGACCGGACGGCCCGCTCCACCGACCGCAGCGAGTTGACGTTCTTCGTCTCCGTCCGGGTGCCCCACTCCTGCGCGCCGCGCGGCATGAGCGAGACGTTCACGTCGCAGCGCATCGAGCCCTGCTCCATGCGGACGTCCGAGACGCCGAGCGAGCGGACCAGCTCGCGCAGCTCCGTCGCGTACGCCCGCGCCACCAGCGGCGCCTTGTCGCCGGTCGCCGGGATCGGCCGGGTGACGATCTCCACCAGCGGGATGCCGGCCCGGTTGTAGTCCACCAGCGAGTACTCGGCCCCCTGGATGCGCCCGGTCGACCCGCCGACGTGCAGCGACTTGCCGGTGTCCTCCTCCATGTGGACGCGCTCGATCTCGATCCGGTACGTCTCGCCCTCGACCTCGATGTCCAGGTGGCCGTCCACGCAGAGCGGCTCGTCGTACTGCGAGATCTGGAAGTTCTTCGGCATGTCCGGGTAGAAGTAGTTCTTCCGGGCGAACCGGCACCATTCCACGATGTCGCAGTTCAGCGCGAGCCCGATCTTGATGATGCCCTCGATCGCGGCGTGGTTGGTCACCGGCAGCGCCCCGGGCAGCCCCAGGCACACCGGGCACACCTGCGTGTTCGGGTCGGCCCCGAACTCCGTCGGGCAGCCGCAGAACATCTTCGACGCGGTCCCGAGCTCGATGTGCGTCTCGATCCCGAGCACCGGCTCGAACTTCGCCAGCGCCTCGTCGTAGTCCATCAGCGTCGGGGTCGTCACTTCGCCTCCACCAGTTCCGGGGCCTGGGCCAGCAGCGGGCCGCCCCACCGGTCTTCCAGGGCCCGCTCGACGGCGGCGCCGACGCGGTAGACGCGGTCGTCGCCGAGGACCGGGGCCATGATCTGCAGGCCGACCGGCAGGCCGTCCGACAGGCCGCACGGCACCGAGATCGCGGCGTTGCCGGTGAGGTTCGCCGGGATCGTGCACAGGTCGGCCAGGTACATCGCGATCGGGTCGTCGGCGCGCTCGCCGATCGGGAACGCGGTGGTCGGCGTCGTCGGCGACACCAGCACGTCCACCTGCTCGAACGCGGCCTCGAAGTCGCGCTTGATCAGCGTGCGGACCTGCTGCGCCTTGCCGTAGTAGGCGTCGTAGTAGCCCGACGACAGCGCGTACGTGCCGAGCATGATGCGGCGCTTGACCTCGGGGCCGAAGCCCTCGGCGCGGGTCAGCGCCATGACCTCCTCGGCGCTGCGGGAGCCGTCGTCGCCGACGCGCAGGCCGTACCGCATCGCGTCGAAGCGGGCCAGGTTGGACGAGCACTCCGACGGCGCGATCAGGTAGTAGGCGGGCAGCGCGTAGGTGAAGTTCGGGCAGGACACCTCGACGACCTTCGCGCCGAGCGACTCCAGCAGTTCGACCGCCTCGTTGAACCGGGCGGTCACGCCCGGCTGGTAGCCGTCGCCGGCGAACTCCTTCACGACGCCGACCCGCAGGCCGTTGACGTCGCCGTGCCGGGCGGCCTCCACGACCGGCGGGACGGCCTCGCTCACCGACGTCGAGTCCATCGGGTCGTGCCCGCTGAACGCCTCGTGCAGCAGCGCCGCGTCGAGGACGTTGCGCGCGAACGGGCCGGGCGTGTCCAGCGAGGACGCGAACGCGATCACCCCGTACCGGGACGAGCCGCCGTAGGTGGGCTTCATCCCGACGATGCCGGTGACGGCGGCGGGCTGCCGGATGGAGCCGCCCGTGTCGGTGCCGGTCGACAGCGGCGCCTCGTACGCGGCGACGGCCGCGGACGACCCGCCGGACGACCCGCCCGGGATGCGCTCCAGGTCCCACGGGTTGCGCGAGGTCTTGTAGGCGCTGTTCTCGGTGGACGACCCCATGGCGAACTCGTCCATGTTGGTCTTGCCGAGGATCACCAGCCCCGCCTGCCGCAGCCGCGCCGTGATGGTCGCGTCGTACGGCGGCCGCCACCCCTCGAGGATCTTCGACCCCGCGGTGGTCGGCATGTCGGTCGTGGTGAACACGTCCTTGTGCGCGATCGGGACGCCGGCCAGCGGGCCGAGTTCCTCGCCCGCCGCGCGCCGCTCGTCCACCCTCCGCGCCTGCGCCAGCGTCGTGTCGCGGTCGACGTGCAGGAACGCGTTGACCCGCTCGTCCACGGCCGCGATGCGGTCGAGGTGCGCCTCGGCGACCTCGACGGCCGACACCTCACCGGCGGCGAGCAGCTCCCCGAGTTCCGCCGCGCCCTTCCTGACCAGCTCCATCAGGCCTCCTCGTCCAGGATCCGCGGGACGCGGAAGCGCTGCTCCTCGGCCGCCGGCGCGCCGGCGAGGGCCTGCTCGGGGGAGAGGCACGGCCGTACCTCGTCCGTCCGGTAGACGTTGGTCAGCGGGAGCGCGTGCGAGGTGGGCGGGATGTCCTCCGCCGCGACCTCCTGCACCCGCGCGACCGCGGAGATGATCTGGTCGAGCTGGGCGGCGAGATGGTCGAGCTCATCGTCGCCGAGCGCCAGCCGGGACAGCCGGGCGAGGTGCGTGACCTCGTCACGGGTGATGGCGGACATGAGAGAAACCGTTCCTGCGATGAAGTGGGTTCACCGCCATCCTATGGGCCCGCCGCCCCGCCGCCCGACCGCTTTACGCGGGCGCGACCACGGCGCGCCGTTTCATCTCCGCCTGCGGGGAACGCTTGTCACGTCCACCCCCGGGACGACGAGAGGAGCCCGCCGTGACCATCGGCGGCAGCATCGCCCTGATCATCATCGGCGCGATCCTGGCCTATGCGGTCAACTACGAGTTCAGCGGCATCGACATCCGCCTGGTCGGCGTGATCCTGATGGTCGGCGGCCTGATCGGACTGGTCATCGGCATCGTCCGGATCGTGTCCGCCCGCCGCGCGGTCGACCGCCGTCCCCCGCCCCGCGTCCGCGAGGAGTACTACGAGGACGACTACGAGACCCGCCGCCGCCCGTACTGACCCCTACTGCGGCGGCTGCGGCGGCCGGTACTGCTGAGGCACCGGCTGCTGCGCCCCCGCGCCCGGCTGCGCATACGGCTGCCCCTGCTGGAACGGGAACGTCACCGTCTTCGCCGGCGACTCCGACGCGCTCATCCCGGCCAGCGCGCCCGCCCCGATGACCGCGGCCGACAGCATGACGAATCCCCCGAGGAGCACGCTGATGAGGTCGCCGATATTGGCGTCGCTCTGGTTGTCGGGCAGATCCGAGATGACACCGAAGAACACGCCTCCGGCCACCAGGATGCACAGTCCAAGAATCACTCCGCGCGCGGCGTTCATGACGCGAGATGGTAGCGCCCCCACCCACACCGCGTAAGACCAACAGCAAACCCGCAAGTCAGCCCCCCGGGCGGCTCTCGGACGAGCACAATTCCCACCCTCTTGGACCGGACCTGAGCCGTGCCGCCGACCCGAAGCGGCGACCACGGGCAGGCACGCGGAGGGCGCTCTAGCGCCCGGAGCGGGCCTGCCCGCCGAGCCGGGCGACCGCAGCGACACCGGCAAACCCGCACGGTCACAACAAACCCGCACCGTGGCGTGAGGATCGACCGGCTCGTGACGGGGGTTCCAGGGGGTCGCCCCCTGGGCAGACACAGTCGCCCCCCCTGGGTCAAGCAGCAGGTTCCGGGGTTATCTGCGTGTGGCGGCGGAGCCAGGCGGTGGCGGTGGGGGCGTCCATGGGGCGGCCGAAGTGCCAGCCCTGGGCGGCGTCGCAGCCCATGTCGCGGAGGGCCTCGGCGGTGGCCGGGTCTTCGACGCCCTCGGCGACGGAGCGGAGGCCGAGGGTGCGGACGAGGTCGACGATGGAGCGGACGATGACGGCGTCGTCGGGGGATTCGGCGATGCGGCGGACGAAGGAGGCGTCGATCTTGATCTCTTCGACGGGGAGGCGCTTGAGCCGGACGAGCGAGGAGTAGCCGGTGCCGAAGTCGTCCAGGCTGAGCGGGATGCCGAGGTCGGCGAGGGCGCCGACGGTGTCGGAGGCGTAGGCGGGCTCGTTCATCAGGATCCGCTCGGTGATCTCCAGCTGGAGCGCGGCGGCGGGCAGGCCGCGGGCGAGCAGGCCCTCCTCGATGGTCTCGGCGAGGCCGGTGTCGAGGAGGTCGCGGCCGGAGGCGTTGACGGCGACCTGGACGGCGAGGTCCTCGCGCCACCAGGCGGCGGTCTGCGCGAGCGCGGCGGTGACGACGTGGTGGGTGATGGACCGCATCAGGTAGGTCTGCTCGGCGATGGACAGGAACGCCTCGGGTTCGAGGAGCCCCTGGTCGGGGTGCCGCCAGCGCAGCAGGGCCTCCATGCCGACGAGGTGGCCGTCCCGCAGCGAGACCTTCGGCTGGTAGAACAGTTCGAGCTCGGAGCGGTCGATGGCGCGGCGGAGGTCGCCGAGCATGCTCAGCCGGGCCGGGGAGTTGCGGTCCTTGGTCGGCGAGTAGATCTCGACGCCGGTGCGGGCCTCCTTGGCGTTGTACATGGCCACGTCGGCGCGCTGCAGGAGCAGTTCGAAGTCGGGCGCGTGGTCGGGGAACAGCGCGATGCCGACGCTGGCCTCCAGGTCGAACGACATGCCGTCGAGGCGGACGGGTTCGCTGAGCGCGGCGCGCAGCCGGGCGGCGACCTCGCGGGCGGCGGCCTCGTCGCGGACGGTCGGCAGCAGCACCGCGAACTCGTCGCCGCCGAGCCGCGCCACGAGGTCGCCGGGGCGGACGCTGTGGGTGAGCCGGTGCGCGACGAGCTGCAGGAGCCGGTCGCCGGTGGGGTGGCCGAGGGTGTCGTTGACCTCCTTGAACCGGTCGAGGTCGAGGAGGAACAGCCCGGCGCGGTGGTCGGGCGGGTCGGCGGTCTTGCGGCGGGCGAGGCGGCGCCGCTCGGCGCCGCGCGCTTCGGCGAGGGCCTCCTCGGTGCGGACGATCAGCAGCTTGCGGTTGGGCAGCCCGGTGAGCCCGTCGTGCAGGGCCTGGTGCTCGCGCCGCACGGACACCGACGCGTTCATGTAGACGGCGATGAACGGCAGGACGATGAGCGGGACGAACAGCGCGGACCGGTCCATCGCGACGACCATCAGCGGGGCCAGGCCGAGCAGGGCCAGGTGGACGAGCACCTGGTAGGCGAGGTCCATGCGGAGCGCCTTGACCAGCGAGACGCGCGCGTGCAGGGCGACGGCGGAGCCGACGAGGGTGTCGTTGCAGGCGAAGTAGACGGCGCCGGCGAGCGCGATCGCGGGCAGGTCGGAGCCGTGCGGCACCCACAGGTCGGACGGGGTGGCGAGGTTGCCGAACAGGGCGAGGACGAGCTGGGCGGCGGCGAGGCTGAGGGTGTACTGGGCGGCGTTGAAGGCGATCCGGTGCGGGGCGCGGCCGCGGAAGATCCCGCAGGTGACGACGGCGACGACCTGCAGGGCGGCGGCGATGGGCAGGCCGGCGTACAGCAGCGCGGCGAACGAGAACGTGGTCGAGGTGGTGGCGCCGTTGTTCTCGGTGGAGCCGGGGGTGATGATCGGGCGCAGCTCGCCGAACACGATGAAGCAGCCGAGGATCCAGAACAGGGGCGTGCTGACGAGCGCGTCCAGGTCGGCGGAGCTCAGCCCGGAGAACGCGGCCCCGCCGGCCGTGACGCCGAGCAGGATGACCACGACGAAGTAGATCCACAACGGGGAACCACGGCGCGGGGCCGTGTTCCGTGTGTTGTTCGGGTCCTTCATCACATCCTCGGGGGGTTCGGGGGGCCGTCCCCCGGCACCGGGCGTCCCCGACCTCGGGGGACGCCCCCCGGGTGTTACGTCCGGAGATACAGGTACAGGTCGTGATGAGTGGGAGGGTACGGCCTCGGCTCAACTTCGCGAAACCGTTTGCGTACGTTCCGTTATGCCGTACCGTACCCGCCGCTCATCGTTGGGTAACTGGAGTGTACCCCTGAGTAACGCGGACCTGGTGAGACCCCCATGATCACGCGGGGTCATTCATCGGCGCGCAAAGTCACGTTTTTGGCCGCATCCGGCCCCTCGGCGAGCAGGACGCGGAAGCCGTCCTCGGCCAGGACGGGCACTCCGAGCTTGACGGCCTTGTCGTACTTCGACCCGGGACTGTCGCCGACGACCACGAAGCCGGTCTTCTTCGACACCGAGCCGGACACCTTGCCGCCGAGCCGCTGCACCGCCTCGGTCGCCGAGTCTCGGCTGTACTCCTCCAGCGAGCCGGTGATCACCACGGTGACGCCCTCCAGCGGGCGCGGGCCCGCGGCGCCCTCGTCCTCCATCCGGACGCCGGCGGCCCGCCACTTGTCGACGATCTCGCGGTGCCAGTCGACCGCGAACCACGTCTTGATCGACGCCGCGATCGTCGGCCCGACGCCGTCGACCGCCGCGAGCTCCTCCTCGGTCGCGTTCGCGATCGCGTCCATCGAGCGCATCTCGCGGGCCAGGTCGCGCGCCGCGGACGGGCCGACGTGCCGGATCGACAGCGCCACCAGCACCCGCCACAGGGGCTGCCGCTTGGCCTTCTCCAGCTCGTCGAAGAGGATCTCGACGGTCTTCTTCGGCTCGCCCTCCTTGTTGGCGAAGAAGGACACGACCTTCGGCTCGCCGGTCTTCGGGTCGGTCTTCGCGGTGCCGGTCTTGGAGTCGAGCACGATGCTGCGGATCGGCAGCAGCCGGTCGACGGTCAGGTGGAACAGGTCGCCCTCGTTCCTCACCGGCGGGTCGGACGGCTCCAGCGGCTGCGTCAGCGCGGTCGCCGCCACGTATCCGAGCGCCTCGATGTCGAGCGCGTTGCGGCTCGCGACGAAGTACAGCCGCTCGCGCAGCTGCCCGGGGCAGTACTGCGCGTTCGGGCAGCGGATGTCGGCGTCGCCCTCCTTCTCGTACGCCAGTTCGGTGCCGCACTCGGGGCAGTGCTCGGGCATCTGGAACTCGCGCTCGGAGCCGTCCCGCAGCGCGGTCACCGGCGCGACGATCTCGGGGATGACGTCGCCGGCCTTGCGCAGCACCACGGTGTCGCCGATCAGCACGCCCTTGCGCTTGACCTCGCCCGCGTTGTGCAGCGTGGCCCGGTCGACCGTCGAGCCCGCGACCTTCACCGGCTCCATCACGCCGTACGGGGTGATGCGCCCGGTCCGCCCGACGCCGACCTTGATGTCGAGGAGCCTGGTGTTGACCTCCTCGGGCGGGTACTTCCACGCGATCGCCCAGCGCGGCGCCCGGCTCGTCGACCCGAGCCGCCGCTGCAGCGCGAACTGGTCGACCTTCACCACGACCCCGTCGATCTCGTAGGCGGGGTCGTGCCGGTGCTCGCCGTACTCGTCGATGTACTCGCGGACGGCGTCCATCCCGCCGACGACCTTGTACCGGTCGCTGACCGGCAGGCCCCAGCCGCGCATCAGTTCGTACGCCCCGGACTGGCTCTCCGGATACGTCCCGCCGCGCCAGGCGCCGAACCCGTGGACGAGCATGCCGAGCGGACGGTGCGCGGTGACCCGCGGGTCCTTCTGCCGCAGCGACCCGGCCGCCGCGTTGCGCGGGTTGGCGAACGGCTCCTTGCCGGCCTCGACCTGGGCGGCGTTGACCTGCTCGAACCCCTCGACGGGCAGGAAGACCTCGCCGCGCACCTCCAGGACGTCCGGCCAGCCCTCCCCCGCCAGCCGGTCCGGGATGTCGGCGATGGTGCGGATGTTGTTGGTGACGTCCTCGCCGGTGCGCCCGTCGCCGCGGGTGACCCCGCGCGTCAGCCGCCCGTTCTCGTAGACCAGCGCGATCGCCAGCCCGTCGATCTTCAGCTCGCACAGGTAGCCGGCGACCTCGCCGACCTCCTTGACGACGCGCTCGTCCCACGCGAGCAGCTCGTCGGCGCTCATCGCGTTGTCGAGGCTCTGCATCCGCTCCAGGTGCCGGACGGTCGCGAAGTCGGTGACGATCGGCGCGCCGACCTTCTGCGTCGGCGAGTCGGGCGTGACCAGTTCCGGGTGCCGCTCCTCCAGCGCGCGGATCTCCCGCATCCGCTCGTCGTAGTCGGCGTCGGTGAGCGTCGGCTGGTCGAGGACGTAGTACCGGTAGTTGGCCTCGTCGAGTTCTTCGGTCAGCCGGCGGTGCCGCTGCCGGGCCTCGGTGGGAACGCCGTCGCTCATGGTCATGCCCTTATTCTCGCCGCCGCGTCCGACATTATGAGCGCACCTCAGTCGGCGGCCTCGTAAAGCATGCGGGCCGTTTCGCGGCACCGCGTGAGCGCTTCCCGGACGTACCGGGGCGATGCCCCCGCCATGCCGCAGGCGGGGGTGATCACGACCTGTCTCGCGATCTGCGCGGGCGGGAACCCGAGCCGCCGCCACAGCCCCTTCACCGGCTCCCCGGTCGCCTGGAGGGACGGCAGGACGGCGTCGACCGCGGGCACCGCGCTGAGGAACAGGGCCGTCCCCGCGTCGATCGCCTCCCCCACGGCGTCGTCGTCACGCTTCGGCACCAGCCGCAGATCGACCGAGATCGCCTTCGCGCCGGCGCCGCGCAGCAGCCCGTACGGGACGTTCCGGGCGCAGCAGTGCACGACCGGGTAGGCGGCGCCGTCCCCGCAGGCCGCCTCGATCACCGTGCGCAGGACGTCCTCGGCGACGGGCTCCTCGATCGCGCGCAGCCGCGAGAACCCGCTGGCGGTGGGCACCGTCCCGGCGAGGACGGCGGGCAGGCCCGGCTCGTCCAGCTGCAGGACGATGTCCGCCGCGGGGAGCCGGCGCCGGACGTCCGCGACGTGCGCGGCGACGCCCTCGGCGAGCGAGGCGGCCAGGTCGCGGACGGCGCCCGGGTCCTTCAGCGCCCGGTCGCCGTGCCGCAGCTCGATCGTGGACGCCAGCGTCCACGGCCCGCACACCTGGATCTTGAACGGGCCGTCGTGCCCGCCCGCGACCTCCTCCAGGACGTCCAGGTCCCGCGCGAGATGGTCGTGGGCGCGCAGCGTGTCGCGTCCGGGACGGTCGGAGAACCGCCACCCGGACGGCTCGACCCGCACCGGCATGTCGATCAGCAGCCCGGCCGTCCGCCCGGTCAGGTCGGCGCCGGGGCCGCGCGCGGGCAGCTCCGGCAGGTGCGGCAGCTCGGGAAGCTCGCCGAGGACGACCCGCAGCGCCTCCGCCGGGTCGGTCCCCGGATAGGACCCGACACCGGTCGCCGTCGCGGGCCGCCAGGGATAATCGGTCACACCGGGAAGCCTAGCGGCGCGGTGATCACACCAGTTCCGCGAGCCGGTCCAGGTAGCGGAGCGTGTCGCCCTCCGGCTCGGTCTTCAGGTTGAACAGCACCTCGTCGACGCCCGCGGCCTCCAGCTCGGCGACGGCCTCGCGCCTGCCGGGCGCCCCGAACACCGTGACCGGCACCCGGCGGCCCGCCCGCTCCCGCAGCTCGGCGATCTGCGCGGCCAGCACGTCCGTGCCGCGCCCGTAGATCGGCATCCAGCCGTCGCCGAACTCGACGACCCGGTCGAAGGTCGTCGGCCCGGCCCCGCCGATCATCACGGGCGGGTGCGGGTCCTGGACGGGCTTCGGGTAGGAGAACACCGGGTCGAAGTCGACGAACTCGCCGTGGAACTCGGCCTGGTCCTTCGTCCACAGCTCCTTGACGGCGAGCACGCGCTCGCGGAGCAGCCGCATCCGGGTCGTGGGCTCGGTGCCGTGGTTGCGCATCTCCTCCCGGTTCCAGCCGGCGCCGACGCCGAGCACGGCGCGCCCGCCGGAGACCAGGTCGAGGGAGGCGACCTCCTTGGCCAGGATGATCGGGTCCCGCTGAATGACCAGGGCGATGCCCGTCCCGACGCGGAGCCGCTCGGTCACCGCCGCCGCGGCGGTCAGCGCCACGAACGGGTCGAGCGTCCGGTAGTACATCCGGGGCAGTTCGGCCCCGCCCGGCCACGGCGACTCCCGCTTCACCGGGATGTGCGTGTGCTCGGCCAGGAACAGCGACCCGAGCCCGCGCTCCTCCAGCGCCCGGCCGAGCGCCGCCGGCCCGATCCCGTCATCGGTCACGAACGTCGAGACACCGAATTCCACGACACCCTCCCAAGATCGCCTACCGGTCCATAAGCGACCGGCGCCCCCGATGATTCCCCAGAACGCCGGCCGGAGGGCGCGCGCCGGCCGCAACGGACACGTCCGCGCCCAGGTCAGGCGGGGACGGCGGCGGTTTCCGCGATGGTGGACGAGGCCAGGACGCGGTCGGCGTCGTAGAGGACGGCGGCCTGGCCCGGTGCGACGCCGCGGGCGGGCTTGGACAGGCGGATGCGCAGGTCGCCGCCGTCCTGCTCGGCCGTGCAGGGGTAGACCTCGCCGTGGGCGCGGAGCTGCACCTCGCAGGCGAACGGGCCGCCGCGGGGCTCGCTCAGCCATACCGGGCGCTCGCCGGTGATCTCGCGGACGTCCAGGTCCTCGCGCGATCCGACCGTCACCGTGTTCGTCACCGGGGAGATGCCGAGGACGTAGCGGGGGCGCCCGTCCGGGGCGGGGGTGCCGAGCCGCAGGCCCTTGCGCTGGCCGATCGTGTAGGCGTAGGCGCCGTCGTGCTCGCCGACCTCGTTGCCGTCGGTGTCGACGATCGGGCCCTTCGCCGAGCCGAGCCGCTCGGCGAGGAAGCCGCGCGTGTCGCCGTCGGCGATGAAGCAGATGTCGTGGCTGTCGGGCTTGTCGGCGACCTGGAGGCCGCGCCGCTCCGCCTCCCGCCGGATGTCGGCCTTGGCGGTGTCGCCGAGCGGGAACAGCGCGTGCGCGAGCTGCTCGGGCGTGCAGACGGCCAGCACGTACGACTGGTCCTTGCCGGCGTCGACGCCGCGGCGCAGGACGCCGTCCTCCAGCCGGGCGTAGTGGCCGGTGCAGACGGCGTCGAAGCCGAGCGCCATCGCGCGGTCCAGCAGCGCGGCGAACTTGATCTTCTCGTTGCAGCGCAGGCACGGGTTCGGGGTGCGGCCGGCGGCGTACTCGCTGACGAAGTCCTCGACGACGTCTTTGTGGAACCGTTCGGCGAGGTCCCAGACGTAGAAGGGGATGCCGATCACGTCGGCGGCGCGGCGGGCGTCCCGGGAGTCCTCCAGGGTGCAGCAGCCGCGCGCGCCCGTGCGGTAGGACTGGGGGTTGCTGGACAGGGCCATGTGGACGCCGGTGACGTCGTGCCCGGCCTCGGCGGCGCGGGCGGCGGCCACGGCGGAGTCGACGCCGCCCGACATGGCGGCGAGTACACGCAGGGTCATAGTCCTTCGAGCGTACGCGGCGTGGCCCGGTCGGCAGTCCGCATTTCCGCGTACGATTGGGGCCGCTATGGGAATCTTCCGACGTCCGCGCGAGGCGTCCGCCGTCGCACCGCCCGCCATCAGCGAGTTCTGGGAGTGGTGGGCGCAGGCCCGCCCGACGATCGAGGCGTCGCTGGCCGCCGGGCCCGAGCCCGACGCGCCGGAGGCCGCCGCGCCCGGCGAGGGGCTGTCGGCGGAGACGATCGAGGAGCTGTCGCGCCGCGTCCACAAGATCCACGCGGGGCTGCAGTGGGAGATCGGCGGCGCCGACGACCGGAACCCGTCGCTGACCGTGACCGGCGGCGGCGACCCGGGGCTGCGCGGGGTCACCGAGCGCTGGGTGCGGGCCGCGCCGACCGGCGGCGCGGCCGCCGGGTGGAGGTTCTACCCGGCGCGCCAGGCCGACCCGGAGATGCTCAACCAGGACCTCATCCTCGGCGACCACGAGTTCGACCTCGAGTACGTCCGGCTGGGCATGCGGGCCGACGCCGACCGCGCCCGCGTGCACATCACCGCCTACCACCCCGACTTCCTGTTCGTCGCCGAGGAGCAGCAGCTCCAGGTGGCGCTGAACGTCCTGTACTGGGCGCTCGGCGAGGACGACGTGGCCCGCTGGATCGGCGAGGTCGCGATCGCGACGGAGTCGCCGATCGACTCGCTGGCGCCGTCGATGCTGCCCGCCGTCGTCGAGCAGGTCGCCGAGCCGTTCGCCGAGCCCGCCTGGCTGACCGGCGAGGGCCGCACCCCGCGCGGGCACCCGGCCCGGCTCGGCGCCCGGTTCCCGCTGCACCGGCAGGACTACCCGCTCTGCGACCTGCACGTGGCGATCACCGTCCCGTACGCCAACAGCAACCCCGACCGGCTGCCGGTCGAGCCGTCGGCGGGCGCCCTGCGCGCCTTCGAGAAGAAGCTGAACAAGCTCGGCGACCGCGCGGTCCTCGCCGTCCGGGAGACCGGCGACGGCCTACGCGTCTTCCACCTCTACGCCGACCCCGACTCGGGCGTCATCTCCGAGCTCGACCAGCTCGCGGCCGGCTGGCCGGAGGGCAAGGCCAAGGTCGCCTCCACGGCCGACCCCGGCTGGAAGGCCCTCGCGCCCTACCAGCCCTGACGGGTCGCGTCCACCGTGCGCCAGCGGGCCTCGCAGAACGAGTAGAGGCCGAAGGTCAGCACGCCCGCGGCGACCGCCGCCAGGCCCCAGGGGCCGGCCGGGGTGCCGGCGAACTCGCGGAGCGCGCCGTCGAGCCCGTGGGCCCTCTGCGGCTGGAAGCTGATGGCGGCGTAGGCGAGGAAGGCGCCGACGGCGACGCCGACGAGGCCGCGGGCGGTGCCGCCGACGATCCCGAACGGCTGGACGAAGCGGCGCGCGGCCTCGCTCATCCGGCCGGTCTCCAGCTCGTCCATGAACTGGCGCCGGACGCCGTTGGCAACCACGACGGCGCCCCACACCACGAAACCGGCGGCGATCGCGAGGACGAGCCACCGGCCGCCGGGCTCGCCCATGAGCCGCGCGGTGAGGGTCTTGGACTGCTGGTCGCTCGACGTGCCCTGGTGGCCGAACAGGAACGCGAGGGTCCCCGCGCAGCCGGCCGAGTACATGACGCCGCGCACGCCCGAGGTCAGCCGCTTGTGGGGTTTGTCACCGTCCGAGACCGGACGTCCGTACACGGCCTCGGCGTACTGCCAGAGGGCGAGCGCGGCGAGGCCCGCGACCATCAGCCAGAGGACGACCGGGCCGCCGGGCTTGCCGGCGACGACCTGCAGCGCGCCCTTGCGGTCGGCCTCCTTCCCGTCGCCTCCGAAGGCCACCTGGAGGGCGAGCCAGCCGACGAGCAGGTAGAGAAGGCCCCGGGCGACCAGGCCCACGCGTGACATGCGGTGGAACCAGGGGTGTCCGGCCGCCTGCTTGATCCCGTCGCGCACATCCGTCGTCACGGGCAACGCTGTCCCCGTTCAAGGGACGGTCAAACCAGGACAGATCAGCTCAGACCCGCGCGGCGTGCGCGTTCGACCACCGGACCGATGGCGTCGGCGAGGGCTTTCACGTCCGCCTCGGTGGAGGTGTGGCCGAGGGTGAAGCGCAGCGATCCGCGGGCGCGTTCGGGGGTCGCGTCCATCGCCAGCAGGACGTGGCTCGGCTGCGAGACGCCGGCCGAGCACGCGGACCCGGTGGAGCAGGCGATGCCGCGCGCGTCCAGCAGCATGAGCAGGGCGTCCCCCTCGCAGCCGGGGAAGGAGAAGTGCGCGTTGCCCGGCAGCCGGTCGGCGGGGTCGCCGTTCAGGACCGCGTCGGGGACCGCGGCGCGGACCTCCTCGATCAGCCGGTCGCGCAGCTCGGCCAGGCGGCGCGCCTCGGCGTCCCGGCGGGCGACGGTGGCCTGGACGGCGGCGGCGAACCCGGCGATGGCGGCGGTGTCGAGCGTCCCGGACCGGACGTCGCGCTCCTGCCCGCCGCCGTGCAGCAGCGGCACCGGGTCGAGGAACACCGGCTCCTTCGGCTTGGCGAGCAGCAGCGCGCCGACGCCGATCGGGCCGCCGAGCTTGTGGCCGGTGACCGTGAGGGCCTGCGCTCCGCTCGCCCGGAACCCGATGGGCAGCTGACCGGCCGCCTGGACGGCGTCGGTGTGCAGCGGGACGCCCCGCTCGCGGGCGGCGGCGGCGAGATCGGCGATCGGCTGGACGGTCCCGACCTCGTTGTTGGCCCACATCACGGTGGTGAGCGCCACGTCGCCGCCCTCGCCGAGCGCCTCGCGCAGCACTTCGGGGCGGACGCGGCCGAGCCCGTCCACCGGCAGCCAGGTGACCTCCGCCCCCTCGTGGTCGGCGAGCCACTGCACCGCGTCCATCACGGCGTGGTGCTCTATGGCGCCGGCCAGCACGCGGGTGCGGGCCGGGTCGGCGGCGCGGCGGGCCCAGTAGAGTCCTTTGACCGCGAGGTTGTCGGCCTCGGTGCCCCCGGAGGTGAACACGACCTCGCTCGGCCGGGCGCCGAACGCCTCGGCGATGATCTCCCGCGACTCCTCCACGACGCGGCGGGCGCGCCGCCCCACCGCGTGCAGCGAGGACGGATTGCCGAGCTCCCGCAGTTCGGCCGACATCGCCTCGATGGCCTCGGGCAGCATCGGGGTCGTCGCCGCATGGTCGAGGTAGGTCACCACGCGGTCAACAGTATCCGCGCCCGCCCTGTTCCCCACCGGTGGCCGGGGGGTTACGCGAATGCCGGAAATGTCGCGCCGACGCCGGGAATAGGGCACCCGCCGGCCGGGTTGCGCTTGTGTACCGTCCAGCCGGTACAGTGGAGGGGTCATGACGAGGGAAGCGCTGCTGGACGCCGCCGAGGCCGTCCTGTCCGAGCAGGGGACGCAGGCACTGACGCTCACCGCGGTCGCCGACCGCGCCGGCGTCAGCAAGGGCGGGCTGCTCTACCACTTCCCCACCAAGGAGGCGCTCGTCCGGGCGATGGTGGCGCGGGTCATCGAGGAGTTCGACGACCTGATCGCCACCTACATCGACTCCTACGGGGACGGCGCGCCGAGCGCCTACACCCGCGCCTACGTCGAGGCGACGTTCGAGATCCTCACCGGCGAGGCCCGCGCGTACCGGCGCTGGTCGGCCATCACGGCCGCCGCGGCCGACCCGGAGCAGGCCGAACCGCTGAACGAGGCGATGCGCCGCTGGCACGGCCGCGACCCCGCCGAGGACCCGGACCCGGGCACCGCGATGGTCGTCCGCCTGGCGGCCGAGGGCCTGTGGGAAGTGGTGAGCCACGAGCCCGGCCTCTACGACGCGCAACAGCTCGAAGCGCTGAAACAGCGGCTGCTGGCCCTGCTGGAGCGATAACCCGAGGCGCCCGCGCCCCACCCGCAACCCCCGAACGCTCCGGACCCCCTGCCCCCAGAGCGCCGCACCACCACCACACGTTCGACCCCACACCACACGCGGAAGCCCGCGCACGGCGCCGCCGTGCGGGGCGCCCGCGTCGGCCCCGGCCGTCTCGCGGCCGGGGTGGACGTCCGTCACAACGCCGCGCGAGCGGTGCCGCCGGGGTGCGGCCCCGCCGAGCCGAGAAAGAGGTGAACCATGCTGTCGCGTGCCCGTTCCGGAACGTTCCTGACCTTTGCGCTCGCGGGTCTGCTGACCGGAGTGTGGGTGGCGCGCATGCCCGCGCTGGCCGGCAAGTTCGGGACGAGTGAGGGCGAGATCGGCATCGTCGTCCTCGTCTGGGGACTCGGTGCGATCGCGGCCATGCAGGCGCTGCGGGGCGTGATGGCGCGCGCGGGCAGCCGCGCGGTGCTGCGGGTGGCGCTGCCGCTGACCGCGGTGTCCTACGCGGCGGTGGCGCTCGCGCCGACCTACGGCGTCCTGCTCGCGGCCGTCGCGGTGTTCGGCATGACGTTCGGGCTCACCGACATCGCGATGAACGCGCAGGGCAGCGTCGTCGAGCAGGCGTACCGCCGCTCGATCATGAGCGGCATGCACGCCGGGTGGTGCGTCGGCGCGATGAGCGGCGGGCTGTTCGGCGTCGCCACGGCCGCCGCCGGGTTCGGGTTCACCGAGACCGTGCTGGCCGCCGCGCTGATCTCGCTGCCCGCCGGGCTCGCGCTCGGCCGCACCTACCTGCCCGACCCGGTGGCGCCCGCCGCGGCCGGGACGGGGCGCAAGGCGCGCCGCATGCCGGTCGCCGTGTACCTGATCGGCGCCCTGGGCTTCATCGCGTTCATGACCGAGGGCTCGATCGCCGACTGGAGCGGGCTGCTCCTGCACGACGAGCTGGGCGCGACCGAGGCCGTGGCCGCGATCGGCTACCCGGTGTTCGAGCTGGCCATGCTGATCGGCCGGCTCGCCGGCGACCGGATCCGGATGCGCCTCGGCACCCGCCGGCTGCTGACCGGTGCGGGTCTCGGCACCGCCGCCGCCATGACCGTCGTCGTGCTGGCGCCCAACCCGGGCGTCGCCATCGCCGGGTTCTTCATGACCGGGCTGGTCGTGTGCACGGTCGTCCCGACGACGATCTCGCTGGCGGGGAGCGCCGCGCCGGACCGTCCCGCCGCGGCCGTCGCCCAGGTCGGCGCGATGGGCTACGGCGGCCTGCTGCTCGGCCCGGTCGTCGTCGGCTTCCTCTCGGACGCCACGTCGCTGCGCCTCGGCGTCGGCACCGTCGTCGTCCTCGCCCTCCTCATCGCCGCCGGTGCCCGCTTCGTCCCGCTCCGCACGTCCATGGACGTCGCCACCGCGGCACCCGTCGAATCCACCGATCCCAACAACACCCACCCCGAACCCATCGCCGCCTGACCTCGCGCACGGCCCCGGAACGGCGGTACCCGGACCCGAGCCTGCGGGTGGCGGGCATGCCGCCGGTGCACCGGTTCCCCGCCCTCCCGCAGCCGCCGCGGTGGTCCGGCCGCCGTGCGCGCGTTGGGACGATCATCGGGGTGCCGGGCGGGCGCCCGCGGGTGAACGGGGTTCTGGGGATAAGTCTCGTGGGCCGGGCTCGTGATCCGATATAACCCCCATCAGGGTCGTGCGGGTGATGGGGGCGGTTCATGGCCGGATGGCAGGTCCCGGGGTACAGCGAACTGCGGGTGCTCGGCGAGGGCGCGCAGGGGCGGGTCGTGCTGGCCCGCCATGACGCGACCGGACGGCCGGCCGCGATCAAGTACCTCGGGGACGCGCTCGCCGGGGACGCGGAGTTCCGGGAGCGGTTCCGCGGTGAGGCCGCGCTGCTGAGCCGGCTGCGGAACCCGTTCGTCGCGGAGCTGTTCGGCCTGGTCGAGCGGCCGGACGGCGCGGCCATCGTGATGGAGGCCGTGGACGGCGCGCCGCTCAAGGCGGTGCTCGCCGAGCGGGGGCCGCTGGCGCCGGAGGCGGCGCTGGCCGTCCTCAAGGGCTCCCTGCTGGGGCTGGCCGCCGCGCACGACCTCGGCATCGTCCACCGGGACTACAAGCCCGCGAACGTGATCGTGCGCGGCGACGGGCTGAGCAAGCTGATCGACTTCGGCATCGCCGTGGACGCGGGCGCCGCGGGACGGTCCGGAACGCCCGTCTACATGGCGCCCGAGCAGTGGCGGGACGAGCCCGCCTCCCCCGCGACCGACGTGTACGCGGCGGCCTGCGTGTTCTTCGAGTGCGTGACGGGACGCCGCCCCTACACCGCCGAGGACCAGGTGGGCCTGATGGGCCGCCACCTCACGGCGCCGATCCCCGTCGGGGACGTCCCCGAGCCGCTGCGCCCGCTGATCGAGCGCGGCCTGGCGAAGAACCCGTGGGACCGCCCGATGGGGGCGGCGGCGTTCGTGTCCGAGCTGGAGTCGGTCGCGGCGGGCGCGTACGGCGGCGACTGGGAGGGCCGCGGCGTCCGGACGCTCGCGGGCGCGGCCGCCGCGCTGTCGATGCTGTTCCCGCTCACGGCGCTGGCCCTCGGCTCGGGCGGTGCGGCCGGAGCGGGCGCGGCCGGTGCGGCAGGGGCGGGAGCGGCCGGTGCGGGCGCGGCCGGTGCCGGTGCGGGCACGGCCGGTGCCGGTGCGGGCACGGCCGGTGCCGGTGCGGCCGGAGCCGGCGGTGCCGGTGCGGCCGGAGCCGGCGGTGCGGGTGCCGTCGGGGCCGGGGCCGGGGGCGCTGGGGCCGGGGGTGCCGGGGCCGCGGGGCAGGGCGTGGTCGGCGCGCTCGGCGCGAAGGGGGTGGCGGCCGTCGCGGGCGGGGCCGCCGCCGTCGCCGTGGGCGGCGGCGCGGCGGTCTACGTCGCCGTCGCGGACGACGCGCCGAAGCCCGTCACCGTCCGGCTCGCGGCCTTCACCGAGCCGCAGCGCGAGATCCGCGCCGGGACGACGTTCCAGGCGCGCGGCCGGATCGTGCGGGTCACCGGCGGCGACGCCGCGCTCCAGCAGAAGATCAACCGGGCGCTGCGGGCACCGCTGGAGCGGCGCTGGGCCAAGGTCCGCAGCGGCCTGCAGGGCATCGGCAGCGGCCCCTACACCGACGTCGTGACACCGCAGGTCCTCATGCGCGGCGACCGCCTGCTGTCGGTCTGGTACACCGTCGCGCTGAACGGCGACCGCGGGACGGGCTGGGACCAGTCGCAGGCGGCGACCGTGGACCTGCGGACCGGCGCCGCCTACGGGCCGCAGGAGATGTTCCGCGATCCGTCCGAGCAGGGCCTGAAGCCGCTGGACGCGAAGATCGAGCCGCATCTGCGCGGCGGCGCCTACTGCGCCGGCGACGTCCCGCGCGGCACCGACAACCCGTCCGCGTTCGTGAAGTCGGGCGAGGTGACCATGGCGCTCACCCCGCAGGGCGTCCGCGTGGCCTTCTACGGCTCGCTGCTGGGCTACCCGTCGGCCTGCGGTCTCCAGGAGGCGGTCGTCCCGTACGCGGAGGTGGGCGACATGCTGAGGCCCGCGCTGCTGAAGGCCGTCCCGTATCCGTCGCCGGCGCGCTCCTGAACGTGCGACGGCCCCGGCGACGAGCGTCGCCGGGGCCGTCCGCGGAGGATCACTTGCGCTTGGTGATCTCCTCGGTGAGCTGCGGCGCGACCTGGAAGAGGTCGCCCACGATGCCGTAGTCGACGAGCTCGAAGATCGGCGCCTCGGGGTCCTTGTTGATGGCGACGATGGTCTTCGAGGTCTGCATGCCGGCCCGGTGCTGGATGGCGCCGGAGATGCCGACCGCGATGTAGAGCTGCGGCGACACGGTCTTGCCGGTCTGGCCGACCTGGAACGAGTGCGGGTACCAGCCGGCGTCGGTCGCGGCGCGGGAGGCGCCGACGGCCGCGCCGAGCGAGTCGGCCAGCCCTTCGATGATCTTGAAGTTCTCGGCGCCGCCGACGCCGCGGCCGCCGGAGACGACGATCGCGGCCTCGGTCAGGTCCGGGCGCTCGCCCTTCTCCTGGACGACCTTCTCCACGATCTTGGCGCCCTTGTCGGCGTCCGACAGCGCGACCGACACCTGCTCCTCGGCCGGGGTGGCCGCGGCCGCCTCGGGGGCGACCGAGTTCGGCCGGACGGCGATGATCGGCGTGCCGGTCTTCACCTTGGCGTGCGCGATGATGCCGCCGCCGAAGATGGAGTGCTCGGCGACGAAGCCGTCGGTGACGTCCACGACGTCGGTGAGCACGCCGGAGCCGGTCTTGACCGCGAGGCGGCCCGCGATCTCCTTGCCCTCACCGGTCGCGGCGACCAGCACGGCGGCGGGCGACTTCTCGCTCACGAGCTGGGCGAGCAGCGCGGCCTTCGGGGCGACGACGTAGGAGGTCAGCTCCTCGTCGGCAGCCACGTAGACCTTGCCGGCGCCGTACTCGCCGAGCTTGTCCTTGGCGCCCTCGTAGCCGGGCCCGACCCATACCGCGGCGGCCTCGCCGAGCCGGTTCGCCAGCGTCAGCAGCTCGAGCGTGACCTTCTTGACCTCACCGTCGACGTGGTCGACGAGGACGAGAATCTCAGCCATTGGTCTCTAATCCCTTCCCCGCTCAGACGAACTTCTTCGAGGCGAGGAACTCGGCGATCTTCACGCCGCCGTCGCCCTCGTCGGTGACGATCTCGCCCTTGGCGCGCGGCGGCGCCTCGGCGAAGTCGACGACCTCGGTGGCGGCGTTCGCCAGCCCCACCTGGGACGCGTCGATGCCGGCGTCGCCCAGGCCGAGCGTCTCGACCGGCTTCTTCTTCGCCGCCATGATCCCCTTGAACGAGGGGTAGCGCGGCTCGTTGATCTTCTCGACGACGCTGACGACCGCGGGCAGGCTCGCCTCGACCCGGTCGAAGCCGTAGTCGGTCTGCCGCTGCGCCTTGATGGACGTCCCGTCGATCTCGACCTTGTTGGCGAGCGACACCTGCGCGGCGCCGAGCCGCTCGGCGAGCATCGCGGCGAGCACGCCGGTGCGCGCGTCGGTGGACTCCGAGCCGAGGACCACCAGGTCGAAGCCGGTGCGGGCGAGCGCCTGCTGGATGGCGTAGGAGGTCTGCAGCGCGTCGGAGCCGGCGAGGCCGTCGTCGACGAGGTGGACGGCCTTGTCGGCGCCCATGGCGAGGGCCTTGCGGATCGAGTCGGTGGCCTTGTCGGGACCCATGGTCAGGACGGTCACCTCGCCGCCGTGGGCCTCCTTGATGCGCAGCGCCTCTTCGATCGCGTACTCATCGAGCTCGTTGATGACCCCGTCCGCCGCGGCGCGGTCGAGCGTGCTGTCATCGGACTTCAGCTTGCGCGGGCTCTCCGTATCGGGAACCTGCTTCACCAGGACGACGATGTTCATGGCCGGTGGCCGACCTCCCTGCACTCAGTTGGCCGCTTGGTGAGCGGCAGAGGGGCGCCGCCCATGACGGGTCGACGCGGACGTGCGTTTTCGAAGTCACAGCCTGCCAAATACCCGAACGCCCTTCGGAGCCGGGTCCCTGATTCGGCCGTGCACAAGCAATGTTACTAGCGAGTAGCCTACCCGCAAATCCCAGTTCGTGAGACCTTACCCACGTATACGGGGCGTTCACGAGGTCTCCGGCGTCCCGAACCGGACGTGACGCACTTCACGCTCTAGAGTCCGCCGACGGCGTGCTGGAGGCGGTCCAGGGAGCGCTCCAGCGTCTGCTGCAGCCCGTACATCGGCGCGAAGCTCGGGTCCAGGGTCATCGCCGCGACCCCCGCGACCAGGGCGAGCGCCCCGAGCCCGGCCGCCGCCGCGGCGACGAGCCGGGGACGCCGCGCGAGCGGCAGCAGCATCCGCTCCAGCCGCCGGCGCGGGGCGCGGACGCCCGGCGCCGCCCACAGCACCGCCGCCCCGGCCCCGGCGCCGAACGCGCAGGCCCGGAGCGAGTCGATCCGCCCGCCGACCGCCGACGCCGCGACCAGCACCAGCGGGACGGCCGCCGTGGGCACCGCCGCGTACGGGACGGTCAGCAGGGTCCGGCCGAGGGCGCCCGCCGGGCCCTGGGCCCCGTCCTCCGGCCGCGTGTCCGCGAGGCGCAGCAGCGTCACCGCCGCGAGCGACAGGACGAGCCCCGCGATCGGCGCGATGATCGCGACGGCGATCGCGATCACCACCGCCAGGGCCGTGAGCAGCCGCGCCCAGCCGAGCGCCACCCTCATCTCGGGAGCCCGCCGCGCGTCGCCCTCCGTCTCGGCACCGGTCAGGGTCTCGGGCCGTGGAACGGGCGCCGCCGGGCCGGTCCGCCGCTCGACCGGCGGACGGGCGGCCGGGACGGCGGGGAGGTCGAGCCGGGACGCCGCCTCCGCCAGATCCTCCGCCGTCGGACGCGCCCCCGGATCGGAATGCGCGGCCGCTTCGACCAGCGGCCGCAGGGCGGCCGGCAGCGCGCCGGCGGGAGCATCGTGCCGTCCGGTGGCGGCGAACGTCACCGTCGCGGCCCACGCGCGGACGTCGCCGGCGGCCCCGCCGTCGGCGGCCAGCGCGAAGTCGACCACCACCGGCGAGTCGTCCACGACGAGGACGGTGCCCGGCCCGAGGCCGCCATGCACCAGGCCCGTCCGGTGGACGGCCGCGAGCGCCTTCGCCAGCCCGAAGGCCAGGCGGCACAGCGCGTCCCCCGCCATGGGGCCGCGCTCGGCGACCGCCTCCGCCAGCGGCCGGCCCGGCACGAACCGGGACACGACGTAGGGGCGCGGGCCGGCGGTCTCGCAGTCCAGGACGTCCACCACGTAGGGGCTGAGCACCTCGCGCATCCGCTCGACGTCGGGCGCCGCGCCGGGCGGCAGCAGCCGGACCGTCACGTCCCGTCCGTCCGGACCGGTGGCGCGGTGGACCGCGCCGCCGTCGCCCAGCCGCGACAGCAGCCGGTAGGGGCCGATGTGCGCCCGATGGCTCGTCTCACCGTTCATGGGAACCGCCTGAACCGGTCACCTTCCGAGGATGTTGGACACCAGGTCGCGGACGTCCGCGCGCAGCCCCTCAAGGCTCTGGCTCATCCCGTCCAGCGGGGTGGTGTCGGGCGGCTGGCGCTGCGACAGCCCGACCAGCACCCCGGCGAAGATGCCGAGGATGAGCGCGCCGGCGAGGGCGGCCTCTGCGCGCGGCAGGAGCGCGCCCCAGATCCGGGCGAGCTGCCGCCGGGGCGCGCCGCTGCCCGGCGCGAGGCACAGCAGCCCGATCACCGCCATGGACGAGTACGCGATGGCCTTCGACGCCGTCATGTCCGACTGCGCGAAGATCAGCACGCCGAGCATGATCAGCCCCGCGACCAGGCTGAGCGACGTCCACAGCACCGTGGACATCAGCGCGCCCGGCAGGTGCAGCGGGGTGCGGAACGCGGCGGCGACGGCGTCGCCCGAGCGCGGGCCGCGCCGGGTCTGCCGGCCCTCCATGCCCTTGGCGGCCTTGTCCCCCGCGCGCAGCACGAACACGCCCGCGACGGTGACGCCGAGGGCGAGCAGCGGCGCGATGTTGGCGAACCCGAGCAGCGCCACGAGGACGATGAAGCTGAGCACCCGGTACCAGCCGTAGGGCTTGCGGCGGTCGCGGTCGGCGCGGTCGGCCCGGTCGCGGTCGGCGCGGGCCTGGTCGGCGACGCGGCGCTGCGCGTCCTGCGTCTGCGGGTCGTAGGGGGCGCGCTGCAGGGCGCCCGGCGGCGGCTGGTTCGGCGGCGGCCCGTAGGGCGGGTAGGCGCCCTGGCCGTAGGGGTCGGGCCCGCCGTAGCCGTGCGGCCCGAACTGCTCGCCCGCCTTGACCTGCGGGGGCGGCGGGGCCGGCGGCGGGGGCGGCGGCGCGGCCGGCGGCAGCTGGCCGACGAAGTCGCGGGGCTGGGCGGGCGCGGGGGCGGGCGCGGCCGCCGGGATGCCCGTCCCGCCCGGCGCGGTGGGCCGCGCGGGGACGTCCCTGGACGCGGAGTCCGGCGGCGGCCCGGTCACCGGCATGGAGAACATCCGGGAGTGGTCGGAGGCCGGCTCGTCCAGCGACGTGCCGGCGGCGGACGCGGCCGACGCGGCCGACGCCCCGGCGGCGCCGGCCGCCGGGTAGTGCCGGTCGACGCGGGTCTGGTCGGTGATCGTCGCCTCGAGGTGGATCCGCCGGGTGAGCTGCACCAGGCTGACCGCGGTGGGGCGCTCGGCCGGGTGCCGCGCCATCGCCGACCGCAGCACCGGCAGCAGCGCGTCCGGGACGCCCTCCAGGTCCGGCGTGCCCTGCATGATCTTGTAGAAGATCGACTCGAAGGTGCCGGAGCCGAACGGCGGCCGGCCGGTGGCGGCGTAGGCGACCGTCCCGGCCCAGGCGTGCACGTCCGACGGCGGGCCCGCGTCCTCGCCCTCGATGATCTCCGGGGCGAGGTAGCCGGGGGTGCCGATGACCATGCCGGTCGCGGTGAGCCGGGTGGCGTCGGCGGCCTGCGCGATGCCGAAGTCGATCACGACGGGCTCGCCGTCCACGAGCATCACGTTGCCGGGCTTCATGTCGCGGTGCACGATCCCGGCGCCGTGGATGGCCGACAGCGCCGACGCGAGCCCCACCCCGAGCCGCTGCAGCCCCGGCCCGTAGATCGGCCCGCCGTCCTCGACGACCTCTTCCAGCGTCCGGCCGGGGACGTACTGGGTCACGATGTAGGGCTGGTCGGCGGTCACGTCGGCGTCGAGGATCTCCGCGACGTGCGGGCTGTGCACCCTGCGCATCGAGTCGACCTCGCGGGCCAGCCGGCGGCGCGCCGTGGCGTCGCCCGCGACCGCGGGCCGCAGCACCTTGATGGCCACGTTGCGCCCCTCGGGGTCGGCGCCGAGGTAGACGACGCCCATGCCACCCTCCCCCAGGGTCTGCAGGACGCTGTAGTGGCCGATTCGGTCCCCGGACGTGACGGCTCCCTTCATCGTTTCCGAAACCCTACCCTCGCCGATTCCGTCGAGAAGATCTAATCGGCATCAGGCGGCCGCCGTCCCGAGGGCCCTCCCGCACGCCGGAGCGGAGGCCGGTGCGGAGGCCGGAGCGAGGGCCCCGGCGAACCACCGCGCGGACGGCCGCCGGGACGGGTCGCGCCGGAACGCCGCCCGCAGCAGCCCCGCCAGCGGCGCCGGGACGCCGTCCAGGTCGGCCTGCCCGCGCAGGATCCGGAAGCACACCCCGTGCAGCGAGCCCCGCCCGAACGGCGGCCGGCCCGTCGCCGCGTACGCGACGGTCGCCGCCCAGGAGAACACGTCCGACGCGGTGGTGGCGCGCTCCCCCTCGATCAGCTCGGGGGCGAGGTAGGCGGGCGTCCCCACGACCATCCCGCGCCGGGTGATCTGCGCGGCGCCGGACTCGTGCGCGATCCCGAAGTCGATCAGCGTCGGCCGGTCGCCGAGCACGATGACGTTGCCCGGCGACACGTCGCGGTGCAGGACGCCCGCGTCGTGGACGTCCCCGAGCGCGAGCGCCAGCCGCCGCGCGAACCGGGCCAGGTGGTCGCCGCGCAGCGGCCCGTACGCGGGGACCAGGTCGTTCAGCGGGCACCCCGGCACGTACTGCATCACGACGTGCGGGCGCTCGGCCGTGACCGCCCCGTCCAGCAGCCGCGCGACGTGGGCGCTGCGCACCCGCGCCTGCGCCCGCACTTCGCGCGCCAGCCGGTCGATCGCCTCCCCGACCCCCGCGAGCTCCGGGACCAGCTCCTTGACGGCGACCTCGCGCCCATGGGAGTCCAGGGCGAGGTACACCACGGCGGTGCTCCCCCGGCCGATCTCGTCCAGCAACCGATAACCGCCCAGTCGCCGATGCGTCCCCATGCACCCTTTGACGCCGGGAACGGGCCCCGCGTTCCCGTGATCAGCGGTTCGGCGGCTCCTCGGTCAGCCCTTGCGGGCGGCCTGGCGGGCGCGGCGCTCCTCGCGGCGGGTCTCGAACTTGGTGGCGGCGGCGTCGAGCTGCTCCAGGAACTCGCCCAGCTCCTCGCGCGCCTTCTCGCCGTCGCCGGACAGGTCGGTGCGGTCGAACACGCCCCACTTGCGCAGCACCGGGACGAGCACGTCGTCGTGGTGCAGCCGCAGGTCGTAGATGCCGGCGTTCGCGATGATCACGGACTTGCGGAGGAACCCGTCGATGCTGTGGCCGGGCATCTGGAACGACTTCACGACGTCGGTGATCGCGCGCATCGTCTCGTTCGGGGCGGCCTCCAGCGCGGCGCCCATCAGGTTCCGGTAGAAGATCATGTGGAGGTTCTCGTCGGCGGCGATGCGGGCCATCATCTGCTCGCAGACGGGGTCGCCGGACGCCCTGCCGGTGTTGCGGTGCGACACGCGGGTGGCGAGCTCCTGGAACGACACGTAGGCCGACCCGTGCAGGAACGAGTCGCCGTGGTCGGCCTCGTAGCCGGCCTCCATGTGGTGCATGCGGGCGCGCTCCAGCGCGACCGGGTCGACGGCGCGGGTCACGGTGAGGTAGTCGCGCAGGACGATGCCGTGCCGGTTCTCCTCGGCCGTCCACCGGTTGACCCAGGTGCCCCAGGCGCCCTCGCGGCCGTAGACGGTGGCGATGGCGCGGTGGTAGCCGGGGAGGTTGTCCTCGGTGAGGAGGTTGACGATGAGCGACTCGCGCGCCTCGACGCTCAGCTTCGACTGCTCCAGCGACCAGGCCTCGCCGTCCAGCGGCCCGTCGTAGTCGCGGCCCTGGCTCCACGGGACGTACTGGTGCGGGAACCATTCCTTGGCCATCGAGAGGTGCCGGTTCAGTTCCTTCTCGACCACCGGCTCAAGGTCGTGCAGGATGCCGGTCTGGAACTTCTCTTCGGGGGTCACGGACATGCGGTTCCTTCGCTGGGACGAGTGGTCTTGCCGGACGTGCCGCCGCGCCTGCGGCTCGATCGTGGCCGCCCAGCAGGCCGTACACACAACCTACTCAAGCGTAGGTTCGATCGTCGCCACTCACGGTGACCCCCGTCAAGTCAGCCCCGCGACAATCAAGCGCCGGGAACTTTTGTAGACCGGAGCAAAAAGGCCGGTGACGCCGTGTCACCGGGTGTCGGCGGCCTGCTGCCACATGCGGTTCACGGCCGCCCTGAGCAGCGGCCTCGGGACGAGCTTCAGCGCGGGCAGCGCCGCCTTGTACTGCACGCCGGGGACCGACAGCGCGCGCCCGGCGGCGACCGCGTCCAGCCCGGCGCGTGCCACATCGTCACGCCGCAGCCACAGCAAGTTGGCGGGGACGTCGTCCTCGGTCCGCGTGAAGCCGGGGCACAGCGCCGTCACATGGACGCCCTTGCCCGCGACCTCCGCGTGCAGGCTCTCGGAGAACGACGCCACGTACGCCTTGGTGGCCCCGTAGGTGGCGCTGCCGGGCGACGGCGCGAACCCCGACATGGACGCGACGTTCAGCACGCCGCCCCGGCCGCGCGCGACCATGCCCGGCAGGGCGGCGTGGGTGAGCCGCACGAGCGCCGTCACGTTCAGCTCGATCTGCGCGAGGTGGTCGTCCAGCGCCAGTTCCTCGAACGCTCCAAAGGCGCCGTACCCGGCGTTGTTCACCAGCAGCTCGACCGGGTCGGCGCGCAGCCGCCCCTCCACCTCGGCGCGCTGCGCCGGGTCGGTGAGGTCGGCGGCCACCACCTCCACCGCGACCCGGTACCGCTCGACCAGCTCGCGGGCCAGCCCGTCCAGCAGCTCGGCGCGGCGCGCCACGATCACCAGGTCGGTGCCGCGGCCGGCGAGCAGGCGGGCGAAGCTCTCCCCGATCCCGCTGGACGCGCCCGTCACGAGCGCGGTTCGGTACGCGTGTCGCATGGCGGCAGATGCTATCGGCGGAACCCCGCCCGCCCCGGCAGCACACTCGAAAACAGAAGTAACGGTTTAACCCTCACCTACCCGGCCGGGCCCCGGCTCGCCGGTGAGGTGCGGGGGGCGGGGGTCACCGGCCGGTGAAGGCGGCCTTGCCGGGGCCCTCCTCCATGAAGCTCTTCATGCCGTTCGCCTGGTCGTCGGTGGCGAACAGGGCGGCGAACTGCGTCCGCTCGATCTCCAGGCCGGTGTCGAGGTCGACCTCCAGGCCCCGGTCGATGGCCTGCTTGGCGGCGCGCAGGGCGATCGCGGGGCCGCCGACGAACGTCGCCGCCCATTCCCTCGCCGCCGTGTAGACGTCGGCGTCCGGGACGACCCGGTCGACCAGGCCGAGCGCGAGCGCCTCGCCGGCCTTCACGTGCCGCCCGGAGAAGATCAGGTCCTTGGCCCTGGCCGGGCCGACCAGCCGGGCAAGGCGCTGGGTGCCGCCCGCGCCGGGGATGATGCCGAGCTGGATCTCCGGCTGCCCGACCTTCGCGCCCTCGCCCGCGACCCGGAAGTCGGCGGTCAGCGCCACTTCGAGGCCGCCGCCGAGCGCGTACCCGGTGATCGCGGCGATGACCGGCTTCGGGATCGCGGCCAGCGCCTTGGTGAAGTCCTGCAGGAGGCGCGAGGGGCCCGCCGACATCTCCGCGTAGGACATCGGGGCCATCTCCTTGATGTCCGCGCCGGCCGCGAACACCTTCTCCCCGCCGTACAGGACGACCGCTCCGACGGCGGCGTCCTCGGCGACCTGCCCGGCCGCGTCGATCAGCTCCCGCTGCATCTGGGCGTTCAGGGCGTTCATCTTCGGACGGTCCAGCCTGATCGTCGCGATCCCGTCCTCGATCTCGACCCGTACGAACTCGCCCACGGCGATCCTCCTGCGCAAACTCGGTGGCGGACGCCCCGAGCCTAGCCAGTGACGGGACGCGACCCGTGTGATGGGCGGGGTTGTCGGAGGCGGCTGGTAGCTTCGGGGACCATGCTCGTCGCCCACGCCACCTGGCATGGCGGTGCGCTCTGCCTGTGGGCCGAGCGCACCGGCCCGTACGAGCCCTCACCCGACGTCCACCCCTTCGCGACCTGCGACTTCACCGGGACGTCGTACGAGCCGCTCGTCCGCACGGCGTTCCGGATCGAGCTGGCGATGACGCTGCCGACGCTCGGCGACCACCCGCTGCCGTCGGCCGAGCTGGGCCCCGAGCCGGTCGCGGACGAGCCCGGGCTGCGCCCGTGGCGGGTGCCGGCGCTGGTCCTCGAACCGTTCCCCGCGATGGCGCTGCTCCAGGCCGCCGAGCACAGCGCCGACGTCGTCCCCGGCACCGACCTGCGCTTCCTGTGCATGCTCGCGGACGAGGCCGTCCACCTCGCCTCGCGCGGCCACGTCCTGCCCGCGCTGCTGCGCGAGGACGGCGACCTCGTGGCGCGGTGGCGCCCGGTGGTCGACGATCCGGCGCGGTTCCGGGAGCTCGTGCGCGCGATGCCCGCCGCCTGCCGGGCCGCCGACGGCGGGCGTCCCGCCGCCGGGGTGCTGCGCGAGGCGCTGGCGGGGCTGGTCGACACCGCCGTCCGGGGCGTGGTGCCGCATCCGCTGCTGGTGTCGCGGCGCAAGGAGCCCGACCGGCTGCCGCTCGCCGAGCGCTGGGTGATGGCGCTGACCGGCCCGTCCGCCGCGGTCGCCCGCGAGCCCCGCGACGACCCCGACGACCTGATCGCCGAGCTGGACGCCTGGGCCGCCGCCGCGCGCCGCCCGTCCGGCCCGCTGCGCGTCTGCTTCCGCCTGGCCGAGCCGGGCGCGCAGGAGTTCGGCGAGGCGGAGTTCGGGGAGGCCGGACTCGGCGAGCGGAGCGGCGCGGACGAGCTCGGCGAGGACGGGGAGAGGGACGACTCGTGGCGGGTCGAGTTCGCCCTGCAGGGCACCGACGACCCGAGCCTCTACGTCCCGGCCGCCCTGGTCTGGGAGGGCGAGGCCACCTCGATCCCGGACGCGGAGGAGACGCTCCTCGCCGGCCTCGGCCGCGCCCTGCGGCTCTTCCCCGACATGGCGCCGGCCCTGGACGGCCCGGCCCCCGGCGAGCTGCTCCTCGACACCGCGGGGGCGTTCCGCTTCCTCCGGCGGGCGGCGCCGATGCTCGCCGCCGCCGGGTTCGGCGTCCTGCTCCCCCAGTGGGCGGGCAAGGCGAAGCTCGGCATGAAGCTGACCGCGCGCAACGAGGACCCGGAGGCGTCCGCCGGGGCGGCGGCGCCGTCGGGGTTCGACCTCAAGGCGATGGTCGACTTCCGGTGGGACCTCGCCATCGGCGACGAGAGCATCGACGAGGCCGAGCTGGAGGAGCTGGCGCGGCTCAAGACGCCGCTCGTCCGGCTGCGCGGCCAGTGGGTCGAGCTGGACGAGGAGCAGCTCGAGGCCGCACTCGACTTCCTCCGCCACCCGCGCCGGGGCCGGATGACCGCCGCCGAGGCGATCCGCGCGATCGTCCATGCCGGCGACGACGTCCTGCCCCTCACCGAGGTCGACGCGGGCGGCCCCCTCGGCGACCTCCTGTCCGGCGAGGCCGACCGCCGCCTCACCCCCGTGCGCACCCCGGACGAGCTGGACGCCGAGCTGCGCCCCTACCAGGAGCGCGGCCTCGCCTGGCTGACCTTCATGAACGATCTCGGGCTGGGCGCCCTGCTCGCCGACGACATGGGGTTGGGCAAGACGATCTCGGTTCTGTCCCTGCTCGTCCACGAACGGGAGAACGGCGCCGGTCCCGGTCCGACGCTCGCGATCCTGCCGATGTCGCTGGTGGGGAACTGGCAGCGGGAGGCGGCGCGGTTCACGCCCAAACTGCGGGTGTACGTCCACCACGGGACGGGGCGGCAGCACGGCGAGGACCTCGTCGAGGCCGTCGCGGGCGCCGATCTGGTGCTGACCACGTACGGGACGGCGGCGCGGGACGCGGAGATGCTGGCGCCGATCGAGTGGGAGCGGGTGATCTGCGACGAGGCGCAGGCGCTCAAGAACAGCGGGACGCGCCAGGCCAGAGCCGTGCGGAGCATTCCGGCCCGCACCCGGATCGCGCTCACCGGGACGCCCGTCGAGAACCACCTCACCGAGCTGTGGTCGATCATGGAGTTCGCGAACCCCGGCCTGCTCGGGCCGCGCAGCGAGTTCCGGCGGCGGTTCGCCATCCCCATCGAGAAAGAGGGCGACGAGCAGGCGGCGCTGGCGCTGAAACGCGCCACACAGCCGTTCATCCTGCGCCGCCTCAAGACCGACAAGTCGATCATCTCCGACCTGCCGGAGAAGCAGGAGATCAAGGTCTACTGCAACCTCACGACCGAGCAGGCGTCCCTCTACCAGGCGACCGTGGACGACATGCTCCAGCAGATCGCCGAGGCCGACGAGACGAAGCGGCGCGGGCTGGTGCTGGCGACGATGGCCAAGCTCAAGCAGGTCTGCAACCATCCGGCGCAGCTCCTCAAGGACGGCTCCCGGCTGCCCGGCCGCTCCGGGAAGCTCGAACGGCTGGAGGAGATCTGCGCCGAGGTCACGGGGCAGGGCGAGAAGGCGCTCGTCTTCACCCAGTACGCCGAGTTCGGCTCGATGCTCCAGCCCTACCTCGCCGCGCGCCTCGAACGGCCCGTGCTGTGGCTGCACGGCGGGACGTCCAAGCAGGCCCGCGACGACCTCGTCCAGCACTTCCAGAGCGACCCCGAGCCGGCGGTGTTCCTGCTCTCGCTCAAGGCCGCCGGGACGGGCCTGACGCTGACGGCGGCGAACCACGTCGTGCACGTCGACCGCTGGTGGAACCCGGCCGTGGAGGACCAGGCCACCGACCGCGCGTTCCGCATCGGGCAGACCCGCAACGTCCAGGTCCGCACGTTCATCTGCGTCGGGACGATGGAGGAGCGCGTCGACGAGATGATCGAGCGCAAGAAGGCCCTCGCCGAGTCGATCGTCGGCACCGGCGAGGACTGGCTGACCGAGCTGTCGGTCGCCGAGCTGCGCGACGTCCTGCGGCTGTCCCCCGAGGCGGTGAGCGACTGATGGCGGACGGCGTCAAGGCCCGCAACAAGCGCGGCTCGATCGGCACGCAGTGGTGGTCGCGGCGCTTCATCGACCTCGTGGAGTCGTTCGCCGACAAGGGCCGCCTCCAGCGCGGACGCACCTACGCGCGCAAGGGCAACGTCTTCGATTTGCGCGTGGAGCCGTACGAGGTGACCGCGAAGGTGCACGGCTCGGCGCCCGAGCCGTACGAGGTGGCGCTCGGCATCGACGCGATCGACGAGGCCGACTGGCGCGCCGTCGAGAAGGAGCTGGCGTCCCGCGCGGTGTTCCGCGCCCGGCTCCTCGCCGGGGAGATGCCGCCGGAGATCGAGTGGGTGTTCGCCGAGCTCGGCCTCGCGCTGTTCCCCGGCTCGGCGTCCGACCTGCACCTGATGTGCGACTGCCCCGACTGGGGCGACCCGTGCAAGCACGCCGCGGCCGTCCTCTACCTGCTCGCCGAGGCGTTCGACGACGACCCGTTCCTGATCTTCGAGTGGAACGGCCGCGGCCGCGACCGGCTCCTCGCCGGCCTGCGGCGCGGCGCCGGGACCGAGCCCGACCCGCTCGACATCGAGGACGAGCCGCTCACCGCGGCGGGCTTCTGGACGCCCCCGTCCGGCCTGGCCCGCCTCCGCGACCGGCCGCCCGCGCCGCCCGTCCCGCCCGGCTTCGTCCTCCAGGTGGCCGCGCCGCCGCCCGTGAAGATCCGCCGCCGCCCGCTCCCCGACGTCCTGGCCCCCGCCTACGAGGCCCTCGCCGCTCCGGACACCGACGACCGGTTCGGCTGACGGCCGCGCGTCGGGACGCCGGGGGCGGGACGAGCCGGATCCCCGGGGCCGCCGTCAGCCGGCGTCGCCGAGCACGTCGCGCAGCTTCCGGGCGAAGGCCTCGGGCTGTCCGGCCTGGCCGAACTCACCGCCCAGGAAGCCTCCGTGGTGGCTCGGGAACACCGTCGCCCGCAGGCCGAGCAGCGCCGCCGTCGCCTCCGAGGTGCGTCCCGTCATGACGCCCTTCGACTCCTCGCCCACGGCGATCACGATGCGCGTGGGCGCCGCGGTGAGCGCGGCGGCGTCGGGCCGGTGGTCGCTGACCGCCCACGACCGGTCGGAGAGCAGCGGGTCGTCGCGGGAGCCGTCGTCCTCGGCCGGCATGCCGAACAGGGCCGGATCGGGCGCGGGCTGGGCGAAGTAGTCGTCGGTGAACTCGCCCTGCCACGACGTCATCGCGATGAAGGCGGCCATGCCGGCGCCCCAACCCTTGCTCTCGTACGCGTCCCGGACGCCGGCCCGCGCGCGCTCGGCGGCCGCCGCGTCGGGCAGCACCGGGATGATCGGCGGCTCGTGCGCCACCAGGGTCGTGACGTCGCCGGGATGGGCCGCGACGAGGGCGAGCGCGGTCACCGCGCCGCCGCTGCTCGCGAACATCTCGACCGGGCCCGCCCCGAGCGCCTCGATGAGGGCGTGCACGTCACCGGCCTGGACGTCGGGCGCGTGGTCGTTCCGGCCGTCCTTCCGGGTGCTGCGGCCGAGGCCGCGCGGGTCGTAGGCGACCACGGTGCGGTCCGGGAAGTGCGAGGCCAGCGTGCGGAAGCCGGTGGCGTCCATGGGCTGGCCGATCATGACGAGCGGCGGGCGGCCGCCCGCGGACGGCAGCGGACCGTGGACGTCGTACACGAGGTCGGCTTCGGGTGTTTCGAGCGTCTTCGTCAGCATGACCGTGCAGACCTCGCCCGCACCGGAAACTCATCGGTCCTCAGCGGTCGTCTTCCTCGGCTGCGATGGGCAGGCGGGCGCGGACGGCGAAGCCGCCGCCGGGGCCGGGCCCGGCCTCCAGAGCGCCGCCCAGCGACTCGGCGCGGTCGCGCATGCCGCGGATGCCGCTGCCGTCCCCGGACGCCCCCGGCGACGACGGCACGCCGTCGTCCTCCACGCTGACCGTCACCTCGTCGTCCGCGTAGCCGACGCGGACCGTCGCCGTGGACGCGCTGCTGTGCCGGGTCACGTTCGTGAGCGCCTCCTGGACGATCCGGTACGCGGCCAGGTCGGCCTCCGCGGGCAGCGGCCGCGGATCGCCCTCGATCTTCGTGCGGATCGCGAGCCCGGCGGCCGAGATGCCGCTCGTCAGCTCGTCCAGCCGGGCCAGCCCGGGGGCCGGGGTGACCGGGGCGGCCTCGTCGACCTGGCGGAGGACGCCGAGCGTGGCGCGCATCTCCCGGAGGGTGTCCTTGCTGGCCTGCTTGATCGCGGTGAGGGCGTCCTCGGCGCGCTCGGGCTCGCGGCGCAGCCCGTGCAGCGCGGCGGTGGCCTGCACGTTGATCAGCGAGATGTTGTGGCCGAGGACGTCGTGCAGTTCGCGGGCGATGCGCAGCCGCTCCTCGACGGCGCGGCGGCGGGCCTCGGCCTCCCGGCCGCGCTCGGCGACCCGCGCGCGCTCCTCGGCCTCGCGCAGGTAGGCGCGGCGGTTGCGGACGACGCCGCCGATCGCGATGACCGCGACGAACCAGCCGGCGAGCAGGAAGGACGCCGCGTCCGCGAGATGGTTGATGTCGTCGCGCCGGTCGGCGATCACCGTGACGGTGATCGAGACCGCGGCGAGCACGCCGGCCGCCGGCAGGTGCCCCTCGGCCGCCGCCGTGTAGAGCGCGATCACGAACGCGATCACGAGCGGTCCGTCGGGTTCGGTCAGCGGGTAGAAGACGCCGCACGCGGCGAACGTGACGACCGCGACCGCGATCGGGTGGCTCAGCCGGAAGTACAGGGCCCCGCACGCGACGGCCATCAGCGTCCAGCCGTAGAGCGGCATCCGCGTGGGCGCGCCCGTGTTGACCGACACGAGCGTCAGCACGGCCATCACCGCGAACAGGCCCCCGGCCAGGAGCGCGTTCGCCGAGCGGGTGCCCGCGGCCCACCGGCCCGGGCGCTCGCGTGGGGTCGCCAGTCGCACACGTCCATCCTGCCAGGCCCCCTCCGCTTGCGACACTGCGATGAGATGTAGTACTTCTACTATCAATGAAAGCAGTCATCGGATGGATGATCGAAGCTCCGGTATGGGGGTGCGCATGAGCGAGCCGGTGATCCGGGCGCGGGACCTGCGGATGCGGTACGGCCGCGCCGAGGTGCTGCGCGGCGTCGACCTCGACGTCCGGGCGGGCGAGGTGGTGGCGCTGCTCGGCCCGAACGGCGCCGGGAAGACGACCACGATCGAGATCCTGGAGGGGTTCCGGCGCCGCTCGTCCGGGGAGGTCGCGGTGCTCGGCGCCGACCCCGGGACGGGCGGGGACGCCTGGCGGGCGCGACTCGGCATCGTCCTGCAGAACTGGCAGGACCACCCGCGCTGGCGCGTCGGGCAGCTGCTCGCGCACGTCGCCGCGTTCTACCCGCGGCCGCGCGACACCGGCGAGCTGCTGGCGGCCCTGGGCCTCACCGCGCAGGCCGGGCAGGCGGTCGGGCGGCTGTCGGGCGGCCAGCGGCGCCGGCTCGACATCGCGCTCGGCATCGTGGGCCGCCCCGAGCTGCTGTTCCTGGACGAGCCGACCGCCGGTTTCGACCCGGAGGCGCGCCGGGAGTTCCACGGACTGGTCGAGCGGCTCGCGCGCGACGACGGCATGACCGTGCTGCTCACGACGCACGACCTCGCCGAGGCCGAGCGGCTCGCCGACCGGATCGCGATCCTCGTCGACGGCGAGGTGCGCGTCTGCGGCACCTCGTCCGCGCTGGCGTCGGTGGTGCAGGCGGCGTCGGAGGTGCGCTGGCTGGAGGACGGGATGCGGCGCACCGAGCGCACGTCCGACCCGTCCCGGCTGGCGTACGAGCTGCACCGGCGGTTCGGCGGGCCGGTGCCGGGCCTGGAGATCCGGCGCCCGTCGCTGGAGCAGAGCTATCTCGACCTCGTGTCACGGAAGGAGGCCGCCTGATGAGCGCACCGGGCATGCGGACGGTGAGGATCGGGCTGCGCCGCGGATGGACGGAGCACATGCAGTTCCTGCGCAGCCGCCGGGAGCTGGCGTCCGCGCTGATCGGCACCGTGGGGGTGTACGTGCTGCTGGTCCGCTGGCAGGGCGACACCGTCGTGGAGGGGACCGGGGAGTCGCAGGCCGTCCTGATGACCGCCGGGTTCATCGCGTTCGCGGTGTTCTCGGCGGCCCTGCTGAACCTGCCGATGGGCATCGCGGCCGACCGCGAGGAGGGCACGCTGCTGCGGCTGCGCACGGTGCCCGGCGGCCCGTCGGCCTACCTGGTCGGGCGCGCGGTGTCGGTGCTGCTGCAGATCGCCGGGTACGTGCTGCTGATGCTGGTCGCGGGCGCGGCGGTCGCCGGGCTCCGGCTGCCGGCGGCGCCCGCCGACTGGCTGACGCTGGCCTGGGTGCTGGCGCTCGGCACGCTGTCGGTCGTCCCGCTCGGCGCGGCCGCCGGGGCGCTGCTGCCCGGCCCGCGCAACGCGGCGAGCATCCTGTCGCTGCCGGTGATGGCGCTCATGCTCGTCTCCGGGGTGATGTTCCCGGTGGCGCGGCTGCCGGAGGCCGTGCAGACCGCCGCGCAGTTCTTCCCGCTGTACTGGCAGGGGCTCGGGCTGCGTGCGGTGTTCCTGCCGGACGCGATGGCGGCCGCCGAGATCGGCGGGAGCTGGCGGCTGCCGGAGACCGCGGCCGTCCTCGGCGCCTGGGCCGCCGCGGGGCTGCTGCTCGCGCCGTGGCTGCTGCTGCGCGCGACCCGGCGGGAGTCGGGTGCGCGGCTGGCCGCCCGGCGGCAGCGCCGGGCCGCGCAGGGGGCGCTGTGATCCGCAAGGCCGGCCCGGCGTCCGCCGACAAGGAGACCGTCTACAACCGGATCACGGTGCTGCGGGCCGAGCGCGGCGTCTCGCGCCGCGACCTGGCCGCCGCGCTCGGCGTCCACTACCAGACGGTCGGCTACCTGGAGCGGGGCGAGTACAGCCCCAGCCTGCACCTCGCCCTGCGCATCGCCGACTACTTCGAGGTGCCGGTCGAGGTCGTCTTCTCCCTCACACCCTTCCCCCGGATCGGAGGCACATCATGAGCAAGCGCGCGGACCGCCTCGCGGCGCTGGACGAGGAACTGGAGCGCCGGCTGCCCGCCCGCTACGCCCGGCGGCGGCCCCGGCGGATCCTGGCCGGGGCGGGCGCGGTCATGCTCGGCCTGTTCTGGGTGGACGCCGCCGTCTCCTGGGCGCTGGCGCCGAGCGACACGGCCATGATCGCGAACTTCGTGATCCTGGGCGTCCTGGTGGTGGTCGGGTTCCCGCTCGCGGGCCAGCTGATGGCGGTGACCCGGGGCCTGACCTCCAAGCGCGAGGACCAGCTCGACGAGCGGCAGCTCCTCGCCCGCCTCCGCGCGTACGCGACCGCGCACCGGGCGACCACGTTCGTGCTGGCCGCCGTGCTGATCGTGACGAGCGTCGCCGACACCGACGGCCGCGAGTCGCAGATCCCCGGCGCGGCGCTGTTCCTGATCCTGTTCGCCATGCTGGCGACGCACATGCTCCTCCCGCTCGTCGTCGCGACCTGGCAGACGGCCGACCCGCCGGCCGACGATGACGAACACGACGAGCGGGACGAGGACGAGCCCGCCGCCTGAGCAGGACGCCGCCTAGCGGAGGTCGCCGTTCGTCATGCCCTGCGGGGCGGGCGGCAGCGCGACCAGGCCCATCTCGGCCCGTCCCGACAGCAGCGGGTGGCTGGGCACCACCCGGACGCTGTAGCCGAACGCGCCGCTGCGCCCGAGGGGGACCTCGCCGGTGTAGCGGCGCCGCCCGTTCTCGGCCGGCTCAACCTCCGCGAGCTCCAGGTAGGACGGGTCGACGAGCGCGTCGGCGTCGTCCACCCGGCCGTAGGCGACCTCGACGGCGACGTCGTCCGGGTCGAGGCCGCCGAGGTCGACGACGACCCGCACGGTGAGGCGGGCCCCGACCTGCGGGCTCTCCTCCCCGTTGGACTCGACGTGCTCGACCGCGACACCCGGCCACGCCTTGCGGACCCGCTGCTTCCACGCCGACAGCGCGCGGGCGCCCGCGTACTTGTCGGCGACCATGGCCTGCTCGGACGCGGCGGCCGGGGTGTAGAGGTCCTCGACGTAGTCGCGCAGCATCCGGGACGCGAGCACCTTCGGGCCGAGCGTGGCGATCGTGTGCTTCACCATCTCCAGCCAGCGGCGCGGCAGGCCGGCCGAGTCGCGGTCGTAGAAGGTGACGGACACGTGGTCCTCGATGAGCTCGTACAGCGCGGCGGCCTCCAGCTCGTCGCGCCGGTCGGGGCTGGACAGGCCGTCGGCGGACGGGATCGCCCAGCCGTTCTGGCCGTCGTACCACTCGTCCCACCAGCCGTCCAGGATCGACAGGTTCAGCCCGCCGTTCAGCGCGGCCTTCATCCCGGACGTGCCGCTCGCCTCCAGCGGGCGCAGCGGGTTGTTCATCCACACGTCGCAGCCCTGCACCATGAGCTGCCCGAGCGCGATGTCGTAGTCGGGCAGGAACACGATGCGGGGCCGGACGTCCTCGGAGTCGGCGAACCGCACGATCTGCTGGATGAGCCTCTTGCCGCCCTCGTCCGCCGGGTGCGCCTTCCCGGCGATCACGATCTGCACGGGCCGGTCCGGGTCCAGCAGGATCGAGCGGAGCCGGTCCGGGTCGGTCATCATCAGCGTGAGCCGCTTGTAGGACGGGACGCGCCGCGCGAACCCGATCGTCAGGACGTCCGGGTCGAGCGCGTCGTCGATCCAGGAGACCTCGGCCTCGCTGGCGCCGCGCTGCCGCCACGACTCGCGGAGCCGGCGCCGCGCGTCGTGCACGAGGCGGCGCCGCAGCAGGCCGCGCATCCGCCAGATCTCCGGCTCGGCGACGGTGCGGACGCCCTCCCAGCCGCGGCCGGTCTCCATCACCGACGGCAGCTCGCGGGCGGTGAACTCCAGCACCTCGCGCGCCACCCAGGTGCCCGCGTGCACCCCGTTGGTGATCGACCCGATCGGGACCTCGGCGAGGTCGAACCCGCCCCACAGGCCGCCGAACATCTCCCGGCTGACCTCGCCGTGCAGCTCGCTGACGCCGTTGACGCGCTGCGCCAGCCGCATGCCCATCACGGCCATGTTGAAGACGGTGCGGTCGCCGCCCGGGTAGTCCTCGGCGCCGAGCGCGAGGACCCGGTCGACGGGGACCTGCTCCTCCTCGTTCGTGCCGCCGAAGTACCGGCCGATCAGGTCGCGGGGGAACCGGTCGATGCCGGCCGGGACGGGCGTGTGCGTGGTGAACACCGTGCCCGCGCGCGTGGCCTCCAGGGCCTCGTCGAACGTCAGGCCGTCCTCCGACACCAGCTCGCGGATGCGCTCCAGGCCGAGGAACCCGGCGTGGCCCTCGTTGGTGTGGAACACCTCGGGCGCGGGATGCCCGGTGATGCGGCAGTACGCGCGGATCGCCCGGACGCCGCCGATGCCGAGCAGCATCTCCTGCAGCAGCCGGTGGTCGCCGCCGCCCCCGTACAGCCGGTCGGTGACGTCGCGGGCCGCCTGGTCGTTGTCCTCGACGTCGGAGTCCAGGAGGAGCTGCGGGACGCGCCCGACCCGCGCGATCCACACCTGCGCGCGCAGGGCGTGCCCCTTGGGCAGGCCGATGGCGATGTGGACGGGCGTCCCGTCCCGCTCGCGGAGCAGGGTGAGCGGGAGCCCGTTCGGGTCGATCGGCGGGTAGCGCTCCAGCTGCCAGCCGTCCGGCGACAGCGACTGCGAGAAGTACCCGTGCCGGTACAGCAGCCCGACCCCGAGGATGGGGACGCCGAGGTCGCTCGCCGTCTTCAGGTGGTCGCCGGCCAGGATGCCGAGGCCGCCGGAGTACTGCGGCAGCGCGGCGGTGATCCCGTACTCGGGCGAGAAGTAGGCGATGGACGACGGGCCGTCCGGCCGGGCCTGGTACCAGCGCGGCGCGGTCAGGTACTCGTGCAGGTCCTCGGCGGTGTCCTGCAGGCGGCGCAGGAACCGCCGGTCCTCCGCCAGCTGCGCCAGCCGCTCCGGCGAGACCTCGCCGAGCAGCCGGACGGGGTCGTGGTGGACGGCCTCCCAGAGCGCGGGGTCCACGGCGCGGAACAGGTCGAGCGTCTCGTGGTGCCAGGACCAGCGCAGGTTGAGGACGAGCTCCTCAAGCTGCCGGAGCGGCTCGGGAAGGACGGTGCGGACCGTGAAACGTCGGATTGCCTTCACACATAGCCACGCTATGCGCTGGCGTCCCATGAATGCGACGGGGGCACCACACCCTCACCTCGGGGTCGGGTCCCGGACGGGCGCCGCGCGAAACCGCGGAAACCCCGGTGGCGCAGGGGATGGCGGCGTCCGGCCGGCGCCCGCCGCGGGCCGGCGGCGGGACGGCGCGGACGAGCGTTTGCCCAATCTCGACCATCCGCAGACCGGTCCGCCGGCGGCCGCCTCCGGCCGCCGCGGGCGCAAGAACGATCAAACAGGTCATGGCCGCGTCAAAGCTCACGGATCCACAGAATTGCGACGATACGGCCCACCCGGCAGCGCTCGCGGGGCGTCGCTCTGCGCGCCCGGGGGCCGACGCAAAGTTACCCCAAACTACGGGACGGTAGCCGCCCGATCGCGGGCATGGGACGTTTCGGAAGTCTCGCTCGGGTAGGGGTGACACATGCACGTCGAGTCCGGAACGTCCCGTATGACCGGCATTCCGAGGCTCGGTCGCATTCCGATCCTGGATGTCGCGCCGGTGGTGGGGTGCGGCCGGTGGCCGGCGAAGGCCGTGGTGGGTGAGACGGTCGAGGTGTCGGCGACGGTGTTCCGTGAGGGGCACGAGATGCTGGGTGCGGCGGTGGTGCTGCGCACGCCCG
>NZ_BAAAMW010000023.1:0-134994 GCF_039529475.1 Actinomadura chokoriensis
CGCCGCGCCGCTGGCCCGCCGCGTCTCCGAGCGGGCGCGCCGCGCGGGCCTGGCCGGGCCGTCGGGCGGGCCGCCGGATCGTCCGGGGAGTCGCTGATCCTCGGGTTCGCCGAGATGGGCGCCGTCTACACCTGGCGGACGTGGACGTTCGGGTGGCTGGTGCGGCTGCTCTGCCAGGCGACGTTCTACGCGCTGCTGGGCCGCTACGTCGGCGACGAAGCCACGATGCGGTACGTGCTGGTCGGCAACATCGTGGTGCCGGCCTGCATGGAGTCGACGATCGTGGTGATCTCGCCGGCCGGCGAGCGGCGCATGGGGACGCTGCCGCTGCCGGCCATCGCGCCGTCCGGGCACCTGCCGGTGTACCTGGGGCGCGGCCTGCAGTGGACGGTGACCGGGCTGGCTGGCTCGTCTGTCGCCTGGCTGGTGCTGCCGTCGCTGCTCGGCGTCCCGCTGTCCTGGCCGCGCGCCGGGGACGCCCCGCCGGTCGTCCTGCTGATCCTGGTCGGCAGCTACGGGTACCGGTGCGCTGGCGGGCATCGCGCTGCGGCTGCGCGGCGTCGAATGGCTCGTGCTGAACGTCGCGTACGGAATCGTGATGACGTTCGGCGGGGTGAACGTCCCCGTCGGGGTGTGGCCCGCGCCGCTGGAGATCGCGGCGCACGCGCTGCCGGTCGTGCACGGGGTGGATGCGGTGCGTGGCGTCCTCGGCGGCGCGCCCGCCGGCCGCGTCCTGCCGCTGCTCGGGGCCGAGGCGCTCGTCGGAGCCTGCTGGTACGCGGTGGCGGCGCTGTCGATGGACCGGCTCGTGTCCGTCGGCAGCCTCGACTACGCGGGCTGAGACGCGAGCGCGCCCCGGACCCGCAGCAGGGTCCGGGGCACGCGTGCGCGCGTCAGGCGCCGCGCAGGACGGCTCCGGTGCGGTCGGTCGCCGCCGCCACCGCCGCGTCGCGGGCCTGCGACGCCTCCTCGGCGGTCAGCGTGCGGTCCGGCGCGCGGAACCGCAGCGAGTACGCGAGGGACTTGCGGCCCTTTCCCGCCTGCTCGCCGGTGTAGACGTCGAACAGCCGGATCGCCTCCAGCAGGTCGCCGGCGCCGTCGCGCAGCGCCGACTCGACCTCGGCGGCGGGCACCGCGGAGTCGACGATCAGCGCCACGTCCTGCGTGGCGACCGGGTAGGGCGACACGTGCGGCGCGCTGACGGAGGCCGGCTCGCCCAGGCGGCGCAGCTCCAGCTCCATCGCGCACGACCGCGCCGGCAGCCCGTACGCCTTCGTGACGCGCGGGTGCAGCTCGCCCGCGTGCCCCACGAGCGTGTCGCCGGCGTACAGCGCGGCGCAGCGGCCCGGATGCCACGGCGCGTGCTGATCGGCCTTGGCCGCCAGCTCCACGCCGACCTCGCGGGCCACCATGCGGGCGGCCTCGATCGCGTCCGCCCATACGGCCGGGCGTCCCGCGCCCCACCAGCCGGACGGCTCGCGGTCGCCGGACAGCACGACCGCCACCCGGTGCGGCTGGTCGGGCAGCGCCGCCTCCACCGAAGCGATCTCCTCGGCCGTCGGGCCGCGGTCCACGGCGAGGCGCGGGGCGCGGTCCGGGGCGTCCGGGCGGGGCCGGAACACCACGCCGAGCTCGAACAGGGCGGCGTCGCCGAACCCGCGGCCCACGTTCAGCGCGAGGACCTTCAGCAGGCCCGGCAGCAGCGTGGTGCGCAGCAGCGGCTCCTGCTCCGACAGCGGGTTCGCGAGGCGCAGCGTGCGGCGGCGGGCGTCGTCCGCGGGCAGTTGCAGGCCGTCCAGGTCCTTCTCGGCGATGAACGGGAACGCCAGCGCCTCGACGTAGCCGGCGCCGGCGAGCGCGCGGCCGACGCGGCGGCGCAGCCGCTGGTGCGCGGTCAGGCCCTGCCCGGCGGCGGGACGCGGGGCCCTGGCCGGGATGTCCTCGTAGCCTTCGAGCCGGATGACCTCCTCGGCGAGGTCGTTCGGGTCGGTCAGGTCGGGACGCCACGACGGCGGCGTCACCGTCAGGACGTCGTCCCCGGCCACCGCGCAGCCGACCTGCTCCAGCCGCCGGACGACCGCGTCCCGCCCGTAGGCCACGCCCGCGACCTTGTCGGGGTGCCCGGCGGGCATCGTGACGGTGACCGGCTCGACCGGCGCCTCGGCGTGCGTCACGCCCGGCACGATCTCCGCACCGCCCAGCTCGGCGAGCAGCTGGACGGCCCGGTACGAGGCGTACAGCGGCAGCTCGCGGTCGACGCCGCGCTCGAACCGGTGCGACGCCTCGCTGTGCAGCTTGTGGCGGCGGCTCATGCGGGCGGTGCCCATCGCGTCGAAGTGCGCCGCCTCGATGACCATGTCGGCCGACCGCTCGTCGATCTCGGTGGCGAGGCCGCCCATCGTGCCGGCCATCGAGATCGGCCCCGACTCGTCGGTGATGAGGATGTCGTCGGGGTCGAGGGTCCGCTTGACGTGGTCGAGCGTCTCCAGCTTCTCGCCGGGCGCGGCGCGCCGCACCACGATCGGGCCGGTGAGCTTGCCGCGGTCGAAGGCGTGCAGCGGCTGGCCCAGCTCCAGCATCAGGTAGTTGGTGATGTCCACGGCGAGCGACACCGGCCGCATCCCGGCGCGGTGCAGGCGGACCTGCATCCACATCGGGGTCTTCGCGTCCGGGTCGAACCCGCGCACCTCCCGCAGCACGAACCGGTCGCACGCGGTCGGATCCCCGATGCCCGCCGGGTAGGCCTCCCCGTTCTCGGCCGGGAGTTCCACGTCGGCCGGGTCCTTGAACGGGACGTCGTATGCGGTGGCCGCCTCGCGGGCGAGGCCGCGGATCGACAGGGCGTAGCCGCGGTCGGGGGTCACGGCGATGTCGAGGACGTCGTCGCGCAGCCCGAGCAGCTCGATCGCGTCCGCGCCGACGGGCGTGTCCCGGGGCAGGACGAGGATGCCGCTGTGGTCCTCGCCGACGCCCAGCTCGCTGACCGAGCAGATCATGCCCTCGGACAGGTGCCCGTAGGTCTTGCGAGCGCCGATCTGGAACCCGCCGGGCAGCACGCCGCCCGGCAGGATCACCACGACGCGGTCGCCGACCGCGAAGTTGGTGGCGCCGCACACGATGTTCTGCGGTTCGCCGGTGCCGTTGGCGTCGCCGACGTCCACCCGGCAGTAGCGGATCGGCTTCTTGAAGCCAGTCAGCTCCTCGATCGCCAGGACCTCGCCGACGACGAGCGGGCCGGTGATGTCGGCGCCCGCCTGCTCAACGGTCTCGACCTCCAGGCCCGCCGCGATCAGCTCGGCGGCGAGGGCCCGGCCCGTGACGCCGGCGGGCAGCTCGACGTACTCGCGCAGCCAGGAAAGCGGGGCCCGCATCAGATCTCCATCCCGAACGGGAGGGTGAACCGGACGTCGCCCTCCACCATGTCGTACATGTCCTCCACGCCGTGCCGGAACATCAGCGTCCGCTCGACGCCCAGCCCGAACGCCCAGCCGCTGTAGCGGTCCGCGTCGACACCGCAGGCGACCAGCACCCGCGGGTTGACCATGCCGCAGCCGCCCAGCTCGATCCAGCCCTCGGAGCTGCACGTCCGGCACGGCTCCGCGCCGGGCTCGGCGGACGCGCCGCGGCACACGAAGCACTGCATGTCCACCTCGGCGGACGGCTCGGTGAACGGGAAGTACGACGGCCGGAACCGGGTCTTCAGCCCCTCGCCGAACATGCCGGTGACGAACGCGTCGATGCCGCCGCGCAGGTCGGCCATCGTCAGGCCCTCGTCGACGGCGAGGCCCTCCAGCTGGTGGAAGACGGGGCTGTGCGTGGCGTCCAGCTCGTCGGTGCGGAACGTGCGGCCCGGCGCCACCACGTACACGGGCAGCTCCCGCGACAGCAGCGACCGGATCTGCATCGGCGAGGTGTGCGTGCGCATCACCAGGCCGGACTCCTCCGACTCCACGAAGAACGTGTCCTGCATGGTGCGGGCCGGGTGGTCGGGCAGGAAGTTGAGCGCGTCGAAGTTGAACCACTCCGCCTCGACCTCGGGGCCCTCGGAGACCTCGAAGCCCATGGAGACGAAGACGTCGGCCATCCGCTCCTGCATCGTGGTCAGCGGGTGGCGGGCGCCGCGCGGGGCCCGGTCCCACGGGAGGGTGACGTCGACGGTCTCCTCGACGAGGACGCGCTGGTCGCGCTCCTCCTCCAGTTCGGCCTGGCGCTCCTTGAGCGCCTTGGACACCGCGCCGCGGGCGGCGCCGATGCGCTTGCCGGCGTCGGCGCGGGCGGCGGGCGGCAGCGCGCCGATCTCGCGGTTGGCGAGGGCCAGCGGCGAGCGGTCGCCGGCGTGCGCCAGGCGGACCTGCTTCAGTGCGTCGAGGTCGGCGGCCGCGGCGATCGCCGCGAGCGCCGCGTCACGGGCCCGGTCCAGCTCCTCGGGCTGCAGCGCGGACACCTCGACGGGGTCATAGGACTTGTTGGGTGCAGACATGGTGGTGTGATCGACTCCGGTCGGCGTGGGACGCCCGCAGTCTAGTGCGCGGGCGGTGAAGATCCGGAAAGCGTGCGCGTGACGCGCTGGCCCGTCCAGGGGCCCGGCCCGACCGGCGGCGTGCGCCGCGGTCAGCCGGCGTAGTCGGGGGCCCCTGCGGGCACGGTAAATCGGAACTCGGCGCCGCCGCCGGGCGCCCGCCGCACGGTGATCACGCCGCCGTGCGCCTCGACCAGGCCCTTGACGATGTAGAGACCGAGGCCGGTGCCGCCGCGGCGGTTGCCGCCGGGGCCGCGCCAGAACTGCCGGAAGACGCGCTGGGCGGCCTCGGGCGGGATGCCCTCGCCCTCGTCGCGTACCGACACGGCGGCCCCCTCCTTGTGCGCGTCCGGCTCCACCACGATGGTGACAGTACCCGCTCCGTGCCGCACCGCGTTTTCGACGAGGTTGCCGAGGATCTGGTCCATCTTGTCGGGGTCGAGCCACATCTCGGGCAGTTCGCCGCGCGTCTCGAACCGGAACCGGTCCTCCGGCTCGCCGGCCGCGACCCGGCCCGCGATGATCTTGCGGACCTCGCCGGGGATGTCGACGACCTGGCGGCGCATCTCCAGCCGGCCCGCCTCGATCCGGGACACGTCCAGCAGCTCGGTGATCAGCCGGGTGACCCGGTCGGCGTCGGCGTTGACGGTCTCCAGCATCACCCGCTTCTGGTCGTCGTTGAAGCGGTGCCACTTGGCGAGCAGGGTCGCGGTGAACCCCTTCACGCTGGTGAGCGGGGAGCGCAGCTCGTGCGCCACGGTGGAGACGAGGTCGGCGCGGTCGCGCTCCTGCCGGGCGCGCTGCAGGGCGTCGCGCAGGCAGACCGTGAACCGTTCCACCCGGCGCTCGCCGTCGCGGCGGTACGCGGCGGTCACCAGCACCTCGGTGCCGCCGGGCAGGAACAGCACCCGCTCGGGGTGCCGGGTGCGGGTGCTCAGCCCGTCGTAGGGGGCCAGGCACTTCCACCAGTCGCGGCCCTCGGCGTCGTGCAGCGGCAGGACGTCGCGGAAGTCGCGGCCCACCGCGGACTCGGCGGCGATCCCGGTGATCCGCGCGGCGGCGGCGTTGAACACCAGCACGCGGGCGTCCCGGCCGGCGACCATCAGCCCGTCGGGCAGGTCGTCGGCGGCGTCCCACTCGGCGGCCGGCCCGGACCCCTGCCGGGGTACGCGCGCGGCCACGGGAGGGGACTCCTCTCCGCCCACAGCGGCCTCCAGAACACCGATGAGAACGCGGCCTGTCGAAAAGAGACTCTAGCCGGAGTCGGCCGCCTTGCGGGACCCGGAAACCGCCCCGCGGCAAGGCTTCTGTAGCCTTCCGGGCGAGGTTCCGCCCTGCCCGGAAGCGGCCTCACCAGCGCCGACGGCCGGAGTCACCGGGACGCGGCGGGCGGCCCGGGCGCGGCCCAGACGTCGTCCGCGGCGGCGTGGACCGTGAACAGCCGGTGCAGCCCGGTGATGCGCAGGAGGCGCAGCTGGGCGGGCCGGACCCCGGCGAGGACGATCTCGCCGCCGTCCGCCGCGATCTGGTTGTGCGCGGCGACCAGCGCGCCGAGCCCGGCGGCGTCGCAGAACGGGACGGCGGTGAAGTCGGCCACCAGCCGGCGCGGGCCCGCGGCGGGCAGCCGGCCGTGCAGCTCGACGAGCCGGTCGCGGAGCACGCCGGCCGTGCGCAGGTCGATCTCGCCGGCCACCGTGACGACGGCCGTTCCGCCCCGCACCCGGGCGACCTCGACCGCGAGGCCGGCGGCCTCCGCGGGGCCGCCGACCGGGACGGGCGGGGCGGCGGGCGGCGTCCCCGCGCCCGCGCGGCACCGCACCTCCGGCACGCGCCGGCCCGCTCTGCGGACCGGTCTGGTCTCCTCGGTCATCACGTTTCGCCCCCAACTCTGCACGGCGCCATGCCGCTCCTGGTCAACGCACTGATCAACACGGTAGGCACCGGACGGAACGGCGTTGATCCCCCGCCGGTCCCTGATCCGGCTCCTACCTGCGGATGAGCCGCACCCGGCGGCGGGCCCCCCGCCCGCCGCCGCTGCGCGGTCCATCCTCCCAGCTCACCGGCCGGAAAGCGGTGCCTCAGGCGACCGCTTGCGGCCATCCGATCACGGAATGGAGTGAACCTCCGCGACCGCTCCCCCGTACGCGCGTCACGTCCCGCGCTGGGCGCGGGCCGAGGCGTAGAGGCATACGGCCGCGGCCGTCGCCAGGTTCAGGCTCTCGGCGCTTCCGTAGATGGGCACGCGGACGACCTCGTCCACGTGCCGGAGGATCTCGTCGGGCAGCCCCCACGCCTCGTTCCCGAACACCCACGCGGTGGGGCGCGCGAGCAGCCCCGTGTCGATCGCGTCGTCCAGGGTGCGGTCGCCCGCGCCGTCGGCGGCGAGGACGGTCAGACCCGCGCCCTTCAGCTCGGGGATCAGCGTGTCGAACCGGGGGCCGGTGACGACCGGCAGGTGGAACAGGCTGCCCGCCGAGGCGCGCACGCACTTGCCGTTGTAGGGGTCGACGGACGCGTCGGTGAACACGACCGTCTCCGAGCCGGCGGCGTCGGCGGTGCGCAGCACCGTGCCGGCGTTGCCGGGGTCGCGGACGTGCGCGAGGACGGTCACCAGCCGCGGCCCCGCCTCCAGGGCCTTGCCCAGCGGGACGTCGACGAACTCGCAGACCGCCAGCAGCCCCTGCGGGGTGACGGTCTGGGCCAGCTCGGCCATGACCTCGCCGCTGACCCGCAGCACCGGCGCGCCGGCGCGCTCGGCGGCGAGCACCAGGTCGGGGTGGCGGGCCTCCGCCTCGGCGGTGGTGAACAGCTCGGCGAGCCCGCCCGGGATCTGCAGCGCCTCCCGCACCGCCTGCGGCCCCTCGGCGAGGAACCGGTTCTCGCGGCGCCGGAAGGCGCGTTTGGCGAGCCGCCGAGCGGCCTTCACCCGTGGTGATCGGAGAGAGGTCAGCTCGCGGCCCGCCATGTCGCTGTGATCGCCCGTATGCCGGTCGCCCGGCTCAGGCGGCCTCCGAACCCTCGGCCGGGAGCGCGTCCTTGGCGACCTGGACGAGCGCGGCGAACGCCGCGGCGTCGTTCACGGCCAGCTCGGCGAGCATGCGGCGGTCGACCTCGATCTCCGCCGCCTTCAGGCCCTGGATGAACCGGTTGTAGGTGATGCCGTTGGCGCGGGCCGCGGCGTTGATCCGCTGGATCCACAGCCGGCGGAACTGGCCCTTGCGGTCCTTGCGGTCCCGGAAGGCGTAGGTCATCGAGTGGAGCTGCTGCTCCTTGGCCTTGCGGTACAGGCGCGAACGCTGACCGCGGTAGCCGCTCGACCGCTCCAGGACGACCCGACGCTTCTTGGCGGCGTTGACGCCCCGCTTCACGCGTGCCACGTGCTGAACTCCTTCGTGGGGGCCGGGGCCATCGGGCCTCGGCCGGTCGCTGATATTGCTGGTCGAGTGCTACTTGCGCAGCAGCTTCTTGATGTTCTTGGCGTCGGCGTCGGCCACCACGGCCGGGCCGGACAGCCGGCGCGTCCGCTTGGACGGCTTGTGCTCGAGCAGGTGGTTCTTGTTGGCGCGGCGGCGCATCACCTTGCCGGAGCCGGTCAGCTTGAAGCGCTTCTTGGCACCACTGTGGGTCTTGGTCTTCGGCATGGTCGCCGTCGTCTCCCTCTTTCCCTGGCCCCCGTGCCGTGCCGCACGGGGGCGCGCCTGATCGGCGCACCGCACGGAACTCCGCGGACGCGCCCGGTCAGGCTTCAATGTACGTGCGCCGCGACCCCGCTCAGCCGCGAGGTCGCGGTGTCGGGACCGCCGCGAGGCCGTCCCGGGACGGCCGTCAGGCGGTGGTCTCGGCCTCCTGCCCGCGGGCCGTCTTCTTCTTGTGCGGACCGATCACCATGATCATATTCCGGCCGTCCTGCTTGGGCCGCGACTCGACGAAGCCGAGCTCCTCGACGTCGTCGGCGAGCCGCTGCAGCAGCCGGTAGCCGAGCTCGGGGCGGGACTGCTCACGACCGCGGAACATGATCGTGACCTTCACCTTGTCCCCGGCCTTCAGGAACCGCACCACGTGACCCTTCTTGGTCTCGTAGTCGTGCGGGTCGATCTTCGGGCGGAGCTTGATCTCCTTGATGACCGTGTGCGCCTGGTTCTTCCGCGCCTCACGCGCCTTCATCGCGGACTCGTACTTGAACTTGCCGTAGTCCATGAGCTTGGCGACGGGCGGACGCGCGGTGGGCGCCACCTCGACGAGGTCGAGGTCCGACTCGCGCGCGAGTTCAAGGGCCTTGGCGATGGGCACGATGCCCACCTGTTCGCCGTTCGGGCCGACGAGCCGGACCTCGGGCACGCGAATGCGGTCGTTGATACGCGGTTCGGCGCTGATGGGACCTCCTTGGGGCCGTTCCATAAGTTCGTTGGACCGGTCGTACCCCGAGGCTTCCACGAGAAAAGCCCCGCACGACTCACGCACGGGGCCACCTTCGGTCTCCCTGGACGGACGAGCCGCCCGGGGACGACGGCGGGACGGGCGAGCAACGCCCGTTCGCCGGACCGATACCCACCGGCCTCAGTGGTCCGGGTCGCCCCAGACCTGTACCGCGGGCTCCGGCGGTACCGCCCGTTCGGGCGGTGCGCAGGAACCGCGGCCTCGGCCGGTCAGGTGGGAGGTGGCCTCCGCTTGAGCGCCCCACGCGCACCACCGCTCGGATCGCGCGCACAGGGCCGGTCGGCCACCAAGACTACCACCCGCCGGGGCGGGCCGCGCCACGCCGCGACCGTCTCGTGACGTCCGGCGTGAGCTGGTGCCTTGGTGAGGTACGACACTCATGTCAACGGCTCCGGGCACCCGGCCATTCCCGTCCCCCGCCGCTGCGCTCGGAGGCGGGCGCCCCGGAGGCGGGCGCCCCGGAGGCGGGCGCCCCGGAGGCGGGGCGCTCCGGAGGCGGGGCGGGGCATCGGACGCGGACGGCCCGGAGAGGTGACGATGGTGTGGCCGGGCGGGCGTCTCGGCGCGCGCGGCCGCGGTTGCTACGGTGGGGGCGGAGACGGCCCGGCAGGGCCGGCAGCAGGGAGGTTGTCCCCGCGATGCCCTCGGTCCAGGCCGGCGCCCCCGGCCCCCTCACCGCCTTGCCGCCGATCGCGCTGCAGTTCGCGCAGAAGGCGTTCATCGTGTCCGGCGGGCGGCTGCTGCTGGTCCGCAAGTCCGCGTCCGACCCGTTCCACCCGGGCCGCTGGGAGGTGCCGGGCGGGCGGCTGGAGGTGGACGCCGACCTCGACCTCGACGACCACATCCGCCGGGAGGTCTGGGAGGAGGTCGGCCTCAAGATCGATCCCGGCCCGCCGTTCCATCTGTGGCAGTGGTACATGCCGGGCCGCGGGCCGCGGGGCGGCCAGGTCCGCGTCGTCGCGGCCGCGCGCCGCTGCCGGCCGGTGACCCTCGACGCCACCCTCGGCAACCAGGACGCCGGCGACCACCTCGACGGCTGCGCCTGGGTGCCGCTGGCCGACCTCGGCGGCTACGACCTCATCCCGAGCCTGCGCCCGGTGATGCGGGCGTTCCTGCTCCCGCCCGCCTGACGGGCCGCGCCATGCCGCCGTCCCGATCGCCCGCGGAATGGCCGGGGCTCGGCGGCGCCGCCGAACGCCGGTTCGCCCTGCTCGTCATGGGCGACGCCGGGATCGAGGTCCGCGCGTCCCTGCCGGGCGTCCGGTTCGCCGACGTCGGCGCCGACCGGCTCTGCTACGCCCCCGCGCGGGCCGTGGTCGCGGGGACGGCGGTCAACCTGGCCCGGTGCGCGGCCCGCCGCTTCGCCCGGGTGGGAGTGCTGGCGAAGATCGGGGACGACGACTACACCCCGGTGATCCGCCGTGAGCTGCACCGGATCGGCGCCCGCGACCACCTGTGCGTCGAGGCGGGCGCGCCGAACGGCGTCTCGGTCATGCTGCGCGAGGGCGGGCGCGGCGGCGGTCCCGGCGTACGGCTGCTGGTCGTGCAGGACGAGCCGCCCGGGCGCCGGCTCACCGCGGCGGAGGTCGCGGCGGCTTCAGGCGCGATCGAGGACGCGGACGTCCTGGCCGCCGACGGGTACTCGCTGCTGTCCCCGCTCTCGCGGGCGGCGCTGGAGGAGGCGGCGCGCATCGCGGGCGCGGCCGGGACCCGGTTCGCGTTCGACCTCGTCCCGCACGACATCGACGCGCGGCTCCCGGCGTCCGCCGTGCTGCCCGTGCTGGCCCGCGCCGGCCTCGTCTTCTCGGAGGCGCCCACGCTGGCGCGCCTGCTCGGACGCCCGGCGCCGGCCGGGGGCGACGAGGTGCGGGAGCTGCTTCCCGTCCTGGACCGCGAGGTGCCGGGCCGTCCGCTGTGGCTGCTGCGGTTCGGCGCGACGTCCCTGGAACGGGTCATCGCCCACCGGCGGGGCGCGCCGCCGATGGAGTACGCCACCGGCTACACCGAGGGCGCGGAGCGCGCGGGGTTCGGGGACCGGCTGGCCTCGTGCGAGCTCTACTGGTGGCTGTCGGAGGGCTGATCCCCCGGCGGGAGTGCGGCCTGCGCGGCGCGCAGCGCCTGGAGCGTCCGCAGGAACCGCCGCCTGCTGCCGGGCAGGCCGAAGGTCTCCTGCCAGCGCCACGTCTCCCCCGGTCCGGCGGCCGTCACGGCCCAGCGCAGGAACTGGCTCGGCACGCCGTCCCCCAGGTGGACGGTCATGGTCCCCTCCTCCTCGATCAGCAGGTAGGAGCGGCCGGTGCGGACGTAGGCGCGGAGGGCGGCCCGCCCGGCCGGCGACCCGGGGCGGCCCCGCCGCTCCACCACCGCGCGCATCCCCGGGGTTCCGGGCAGGAGATGCCAGTGCGCGTGGTCGATGCACGCGCCGCCGCCCTGCGGGGTCGCCGGGCCGTGCTCGAACAGCAGCAGTTCACCGCTCCCGTAGGCCGCGCGGTAGAGGCGGGCGACACGGTCGCGCCACCGGAGCGCCCGCTCCCACATCGTCCGGCCGAACTCTCCCGCGCACTGGTAGTGGTCGCGGGTCACCAGGAGCACGTGCCCCTCGGCGAGGGGCGCCACGTCAGGGATGAGGAGGAAGTCCCCGTCACGGGCGATCACGCCGGACTCGCCGGGAAGGTCGGCCATGCCGTTGAAGCGGAAGCGCAGCGGGGGGCACAGGACGCAGTCGTGACCCGGCTCGTTCCACGCCGTCGGCTCGGCCAAGCCTCCTCCAGGCACCACGGAACGGGGGACCACTCCCCTCCAGACTGCCCGGCAGCGGCGGAGTGCCGACGCATGGATACAGACATGGAACCCACGGGATACAAAGCCTGTCCTTGCGGGAATAAAAAGGGCAGAAGGCGACACTGTGCACGAGACACCACCTCCCCTCCCCGCACCGGTCCCCCGCGCCGACCCTCCCGCCGCCATGCCGGGACTGCGCCGGCGACGCGGCACCGGCGCCCCGGCCATCGACATGGCCGTGCTCCAGACCCGGCTGAACGAGTCGCTCGACGTGCTGCGCGACACCTACGCGCCCGCGCTCGGCACCGGCGGCGGCTGGTACCACGAGCTGGCGCGCCCCGAGCCGGGCACCACCGCGACGGCCCTCGGGCTGATGGCGTTCGTGGAGGCGGGGCGCCCCTTCGAGTACTTCGACGACGGGCTGGCCTTCCTCGCCGCCCGGCAGACCGCCTCCGCCGACGGGCTGCGCGACGGCGGCTGGGCCACCAAGACCAGCCTCGGCATGCCGGTGGTGGAGGCGACCGGCTGGATCGCGCGGTTCCTCGCCCGCGCCCGCTGCGACCTGCGCGACGACGCGCCCGACACCAAGCGCGCCTACCAGTGGCTGCTGCGCAACCAGAACCCCGACGGCGGCTGGGGCTCGCTGCACGGCTGCCCGTCCCGGGTGTGGCTGACCTGCCTGGCGCTGCGCGCGCTCAGCCAGCTGAACCCCTACGACCCGGCGGTCGACCGGGGCGTGGAGTGGCTGACCGCCGACCGGACCGCGCACCGTCCCGGCTGGGGGCCGACGCCGGCGGCCCGGCCCACCGTCACCCACACCGCGTTCGCGCTGGTCACCCTGGCCGAGGCGCGCCCGGAACTGCGGACCGAGCGGCTGCTGGACGCCTACGACTGGCTGCTGGAGCACCTCGACCCCGACGACGACCACACGTGGATCGAGACCTACGACGTCGCCCCGCACTGCGCCGACCCGCACGGCTCCGAGGCGGGACGGTCCGGCTCCGAACCGGTGTGGCGGCTCGCGCTCTGGCACTACGGGCTGCCGATCGCGCTGACCGCGCTGCTGCGGGATCCGCGCGGCCCGCACGGCCCGGTGATCGCGCGGGCGTTCCGGACGCTGGTGCGCGGCGAGTTCACCGACCCGCGCTGGAACGGCTGCCCCGGCAGCGGCCGCACCTCGCTGTGGACGCTGTGGTGGCGGCTGGAGACGCTGATCGCGCTGTCCCGCGTCCCGCTCGCCGGAGGCGCCGACATCCTGCACTGGCTGCCGGACGCGACGGTCGTGCAGCGCTCCCACGCGCGGGAGCGGCCGCTGGCCGACCTGCTCCCGCACCGCGCGCTCGACCCGGCGGGGTTCGCGCGGCGGCACTGGGCGGCGCTCCTGCTGAGCCTCGTCTGCGCCACCAGCGTCCTCGGCGTCGCCGCCGGCCTGTGGGGCTGGAAGGACTTCTGGCTGAGCGTGATCCTGCCGATCGTCCTCACCGGCATCGACGAGTCGGCGAAGCGGCGCCGCGCCCCGCGCGGCCCGCCGCCCGCCCCTCCCTGACGGTCCGCCCCGGCGGCCGGGACGGGTCAGGCGCGGCGGGCGAGCTCGGCCTCCCCGGCGGCGCGCATCGCCGCCACCGGCACGTCGTCGCGGCCGGTCATCAGCGCCACCTGCCGGACGGCCTGGTGCAGGAGCATCGCGAACCCGCCCACGACCGTCCCGCCGGCCCGCTCGACCGCCGCGGCGAGCGCCGTCGGCCAGGGCGCGTACACCACGTCGAACAGCGCCGCGCCGGACGCGGCGACCGGTTCGGCGAACGCGTCGCCCGCCCGGCCCGGCAGCGTCGACACGACCAGTTCCGCGGGCAGGTGCCCGGCCACCCGGTCGAGCGGCACCACCCGCACCGCGAGCCCGAACCGCTCCCCCACCTCGGCCGCGCCGGCGGCGCGCTCGGACGCCCGCGCGGCGAGCACCGCCTCGGCCGTGCCGAGCCGGGCGAGCGCGGCGAGCGCGGACGCGGCCGTGGCCCCGCCGCCCAGCACCAGCACCGACGGCGGCGCCTTGACCCCGGCCTCGGTGAGCGCCGCCTCGATGCCGTGCACGTCGGTGTTGTCGCCGTGCCGCCGCCCGTCCCGCAGGACGATCGTGTTCGCGCCGCCGACCTTCACCGCGAGGTCGGACACCGAGTCGGCGAGGTCCAGCGCGACCCGCTTGAGCGGCATGGTCAGCGACAGGCCCGCCCACTGCGGGCCGAGGCCGTCCAGCAGCGCGGCGAGGCCGTCCTCGCCGCACTCGATCGCCTCGTAGGACCAGCCGTCCAGGCCCATCGCCGCGTACGCCGCGCGGTGCAGGACCGGCGACAGCGAATGCGCGATCGGCGAGCCGAGCACCGCGGCCCGGCGGCCCGTCTCCCCGGTCACTGGCCCGGATGCGCCCGCTGCCACGCCCGGAACTCCTCCTCGATCTTCAACCGCTCCGCCTCCGTCGTGGCGAACTTGGTGACCTTGTTCGTCGGGTCGGTGGCGATGAAGAACAGCCACGTCCCGTCCTCGGGGTTCAGCGCGGCCTCGATCGCGTCCGGCCCCGGGTTGGCGATCGGGCCGGGCGGCAGGCCCGTGTGCAGGTAGGTGTTGTACGGGGACGGGGTCAGCAGGTCCTTCTCGGTGACCGTGAGCCTCCGCTCGTTCAGCGCGTACAGGACCGTGGTGTCGAACTGCAGCTTCATGCCCTTCTTCACCCGGTTGTAGATCACCCGGGAGATCTTCGGCAGGTCGCTGGGCTTGCCGCCCTCGGCCTGGACGAGGCTGGCGAGCGTGACGACCGTCGCCGGGTTCATGCGCGCCTTGCGCGCCTTGGCGACGAGGTCGGTACCGGCCGCCTCCTCGTTGAACCGCTCCACCATCTGCTTGAGGATCTGCTCGGCCGAGCCGTTCGGGTCGAGGTCGTAGCGGCCCGGGTACAGGTACCCCTCCACCCTGCCCTTCGCGTACGCCGGCAGCCCGAGCGCCTTCCCCTTCTTCGCGGCGGCCTGGAACTCCTTCTCCGAGATCCCGGTCTTCTCCGCCAGCAGCTCGAAGACCTCGACGGCCCGCCTGCCCTCGGGGATCGTGATCTGGTTCCCGGCCCGCGACTTCGGGTTCAGCAGCAGCGCCATCGCCGCCGCCGACGACATCTTCAGCCGCATCTGGTAGAAGCCCGGCTGGATGCTGGAGGCGCGGGTCTCCTTGGTGTAGACCTTCACGAACGCGCGGGCGCTCTTGACGACGCGGTGCCGCTCCAGCGTCAGGCCGATCACCGAGCCGCTGGCGCCCTCCTTGACCTGCACCGTGACGGCCCCGGAGCCCTGCCCCTCGTAGTCCGGCGGGTGCCACTTGTCGTCGAGCCACGCGAAGCCGAGGACGCCGCCGGTGCCGAACACCGCCACCAGGAACGCCATCGCGAACAGCGCCGCGGCGCGGCCGTTGCGCCTGCGGCGCTTCTGCCGCTTGCGGACGCGCCGCTGGTCCCGCCTGCCGTACCGGTCGCCCTGCTGCCGCCCGTCGCCGTACGGGTCGGAGAAGAGGTCCAAATCGTTCATCAGCTCCCCCGGACGATCTCTCCTGGGGGGTGCCCAGTCAACCGTTCCGCGTCGAGGGCCGCCTGCAGCAGGACCGCCGCCGCGGCCTGGTCGACGACCTTGCGCCTCGCCTGACCATGGATGCCCCCGGCCCGCAGGCCGCTCTCGGCGGTCACGGTGGTGAGCCGCTCGTCGTGGAGCCGGACGGTCTCCGGGGGAAGGCGGTCCGCGAGCATCGCCGCGAACCTGCGGGCCGTCCGCGCCGCCGGGCCCTCCCGGCCCGACAGCGACGTCGGCAGCCCGACGACGACCTCGATCGCCTCGTACTCGGCGGCGAGCGCCACGAGCCGGTCGATGTCGCCCTTGCCGCTCTTCACGGTCTCCAGCGGGGTGGCGAGGATCCCGCCGGGGTCGCACTTGGCGACCCCGACGCGCACGCTTCCCACATCGACCCCCAACCGGACGCCCTGCCTCATTGCCCGGGCTCCGGTCGCATACCCCGATGTGCCGGGCTCACGCGGCCCCTACTGCTCGTTCGACGGCGGCGAGGGCGTCGCCGACGGCCGCGGGGTTGGCACCGCCGCCCTGCGCCAGATCGTCCTTGCCGCCGCCTCCGCCACCGAGCGCCTTGGCGGCGAGGCCGACGAGGGCCCCCGCCTTGAGGCCGCGCTCGCGCGCGCCCTCGGTGACGGCGACGACCACGACGGGGCGGTCCTTCGGCACGCCCGTCACCATCACGACGGCGGGCCGGGCCGTCAGGCGGCCGCGGACGTCGACGGCGAGCTTGCGCAGGTCGTCGGCGCCGGTGCCGTCCGGGGCGCGGTGGCCGACGAACGCGATGCCGTTCACGTCCTGCGCGCCGCCCGCGAGCGAGCCGGCGATCGCGAGGACCTGCTGGGAGCGGAGCTTCTCCAGCTCCTTCTCGGCGTCCCGCAGCCGGGTGACGACGCCGGAGATCCGCTCGGGGAGCTCCTCCTTGCGGGCCTTCATCTGCTCGGCGAGCTGCGCGACGAGGACGCTCTCGCGGGCGAGGAACCGGAACGCGTCGATGCCGACGAGGGCCTCGACGCGGCGGACGCCGGCGCCGATCGACGCCTCACCCAGCACCTTGACCAGGCCGAGCTGCCCGGAGCGGGCGACGTGGGTGCCGCCGCACAGCTCGCGGGAGTAGTCGCCGACCTCGACGACGCGGACCTCGTCGCCGTACTTCTCGCCGAACAGCGCGAGCGCGCCCATCGCGCGGGCCTCGTCGATCGAGGTGTGGAAGGCGCGCACGTCCAGGTCGCCGACCAGGACCTCGTTGACCTCGTCCTCGACGTCGCGCAGCACGCTCGGCGGGACGGCGCCGGAGGCGGTGAAGTCGAACCGGAACCGGCCGGGCGAGTTCTCCGAGCCGGCCTGCGCGGCGGACTCGCCGAGCGCCCGGCGGAACCCGGCGTGCACCATGTGGGTCGCGGTGTGCGAGCGGGAGATCGCCCGGCGCCGCTCCACGTCGACCTCGGCGTAGGCGGTGTCGCCGGCCTGCGCCTCGCCGCTGCGGACGCGGCCGCGGTGCACGATGAGCCCGGCGAGCGGCGACTGCACGTCGGTGACCTCGATGACGGCACCGTTGCCGAGCCGGATCAGGCCGTGGTCGGCGAGCTGGCCGCCGCCCTCGGCGTAGAACGGGGTGCGGTCGAGGACGACCTCGACCTCGGTGCCCTCCCCGGCGGCCGGGGCGTTGGCGCCGCCCACGAGGAGCCCGACGAGGCGGGCGTCGCCGGCGAGGCTGCCGTACCCGGTGAAGTCGACCCTGCCGCCGGCGCCGGTGAGCAGCTCGTCCAGGACGGAGACGTCGAGGTTGCCGGTCTTCTTGTCGCGGGCGTCCTTCTTCGCGCGGTCCCGCTGCTCCTGCATGAGCCGGCGGAAGCCGTCCTCGTCGACCTGGAGGCCCTGCTCGGACGCCATCTCCAGGGTGAGGTCGATCGGGAAGCCGTAGGTGTCGTGCAGCTTGAACGCCTGCTCGCCCGCCAGCGTCGCGCCGCCGGAGCGCTTGGTCTCCTCGACGGCCGTGTCGAAGATCGCGGTGCCGGTGCGGAGCGTCTGCAGGAAGGCGCCCTCCTCGGCGTCGATGACCGTGTGGATGTTCGCGGCGGTGCGCACCAGCTCGGGGTACTGCTCGCCCATCGCGCTGATCGCGACGGCGGTCAGCTCGTGCATGAGGCCGGCGTCCTGGCCGCCGAGCAGCCGCAGGTTGCGGATGGAGCGGCGCAGGATGCGGCGCAGCACGTAGCCGCGGCCCTCGTTGCCGGGGCGGATGCCGTCGGCGACCATCATCGTGCCGCTGCGGACGTGGTCGGCGATGACGCGCAGCGACACGTCGGCGCGGTGGTCGCGGCCGTAGCGGGCGCCGGTCAGCCCGGCGGCCCGGTCGAGGACCCGCCACAGGGTGTCGGTCTCGTAGATGTTGTCGACGCCCTGCAGGATCGCCGCCATGCGCTCCAGGCCCATGCCGGTGTCGATGTTCTTGGCGGGCAGGTCGCCGAGGATCGGGAAGTCGGTCTTGCTCTCCCCCGGGCCCCGCTCGTACTGCATGAAGACGAGGTTCCAGACCTCGAGGTACCGGTCCTCGTCGGCGACGGGGCCGCCCTCGCGGCCGTACTCGGGGCCGCGGTCGTAGTAGATCTCCGAGCAGGGCCCGCAGGGGCCGGGGACGCCCATCGACCAGAAGTTGTCCTCCATGCCGCGCCGCTGGATGCGGTCGAGGGGGACGCCGACCTTGTCGTGCCAGATGCCCTGCGCCTCGTCGTCGTCCTTGAAGACGGTGACCCACAGCTTCTCCTCGGGGAACCCGAAGCCGCCGTCCTCGCGGGAGGCGGTCAGCAGCTCCCAGGCGAACGGGATCGCCTGCTCCTTGAAGTAGTCGCCGATGGAGAAGTTGCCCAGCATCTGGAAGAACGTGGCGTGCCGGGTGGTCTTGCCGACCTCCTCGATGTCCGGCGTCCGGACGCACTTCTGCGCGCTGGTCATCCGGGCGGACGGCGGCGTGCGCTGCCCGAGGAAGTACGGCTTGAACGGCACCATGCCGGCGTTGACCAGCAGCAGGGTCGGGTCCTCGGCGACCAGGCTGGCCGAGGGCACCACCGTGTGCCCGCGCTCCTCGAAGAATGAGAGGAAGCGGCGTGCGACCTCTGCCGACTCCATGATCAGTGGCCATCCTTGTCGTCGTCGATGATCGTGTATCGCGCCTTCAGCACCCGGCGGGGCGGGGACCCCCGCAGCCCGGGAACCTCGGCGTCCGGCGGAGCCTGGTCCATGCGGACGGCCTCGCGCAGCTCCTCTTCGCGGGCCTGCATTCCGGTACGGACGTCGGCGGCGAAATGCCTCAGCCGCTCCCCGGTGCCCTTCCCCGTCGCCACCGCGCGCATCGCCACCCCTTCCGGGGACAGGCTGCGCGCGACCGCCTCCACGCGCCGCTTGACGCGGTGCGTGACGTAGACCCCCGCCCCGGCGCCGACCGAGAGCCAGAACAGCCGCCTCATCGCCGCCCCTTCCCCGAGGAGCGCGCCTGAAGCTGCGGCCGGCCGGACGCCGCGCGCCCGTCGCCGTCGCTCTTGAGCGCCTTGCGGACGCCGTAGGAGAAGGCCGCGGCCTTCACCAGCGGGCCGCCCACCACCGAGGTCATGACGGTGGTGACGGCCGAGACGTTCTGGGTGACGCCGGCGACCTGCTTGGTGATGACGTCGGTGCGGCCGAGCTGCTCGTTGGCGCGCTGCACCGTGCGGGTCATGTCGTCCAGCAGAGGGGCGGCCTGGTCGCCGATCTCCCGGACGACCTTGCCGGCCTCGCCGAGGAGCCGGGAGAGCTTCAGCAGGGTCAGCGCGATGAACGCGACGAGCACCGCCCAGAACACGGCCACGATGAGACCTGCCAGCTGTCCACCAGTGAGCATCGGGCTTTCCGTTCGTGCGAATTCGGTTCGGGCCGGTTACGGCGTCACAGACCTTACCGGTCGGCACGGCCTTGTGCCGGTATCACCGGCCCGGTCGAAACGATCAGCGCCGGTCGCCGGTGCCGCGCAGCACGGAGCGGATCCGCGCGAGCACCTCGGTGAACCGCGCCTCCGCGCCGTGCCTGGTCGGGCGATAGTACTCCCGCCCGTCCACGGAGTCGGGCGCGTACTGCTGCCGCACGACGCCGCCGGGATGGTCGTGCGCGTACTTGTAGCCCTTTCCGTGCCCGAGCTTCGAGGAGCCCTTGGAGTGCCCGTCGCGCAGGTGCCGGGGGACGGGCCCGGCGAGGCCCTTGCGGACGTCGCCGAGCGCCCCGTCCACCGCCGTGATCACCGCGTTGGACTTGGGGGCCAGGGACAGGTGGATCACCGCCTGGGCCAGGTTGATGCGGGCCTCGGGCAGCCCGACGAACTCCACCGCCTGCGCGGCGGCCACCGCGGTCTGCAGCGCGGTGGGGTCGGCCATGCCGACGTCCTCGCTGGCGTGGACGATCAGCCGCCGGGCGATGAACCGCGGGTCCTCCCCGGCCTCGATCATGCGGGCGAGGTAGTGCAGGGCCGCGTCGACGTCGCTGCCGCGGATGCTCTTGATGAACGCGCTGATGACGTCGTAGTGCTGGTCGCCCTCGCGGTCGTAGCGGACGGCGGCCCGGTCGACGGCCTTCTCCAGCACGTCGGCGTCGATCACCCCGCCCTCGTCGACGACGAGGGACGCCGCCTCCAGGTAGGTGAGGGTGCGGCGGGCGTCGCCCCCGGCGAGCCGGACGAGGTGGTCCTCGGCGGCGGGGTCGAGGGTCACCGCGCCGTCCAGGCCGCGCTCCTCGGTGAGCGCCCGGCGGATCACCTCGCGCAGGTCGTCCTCGCCGAGCGGCTCCAGCGTGAGCAGCAGCGAGCGGGACAGCAGCGGGCTGATGACGGAGAAGAACGGGTTCTCGGTGGTGGCGCCGATGAAGGACACCCAGCGGTTCTCCACGGCGGGGAGCAGGGCGTCCTGCTGGGCCTTGTTGAACCGGTGGACCTCGTCGACGAACAGGACCGTCTGCCGGCCCGCCATGCCGAGCTCGCGCCGGGCCAGGTCGATCTCGGCGCGGACCCGCTTCACGCCGTCGGTGACCGCGGAGACCTCCACAAACCGGCGGGAGGTGACGCCGCTGACGACCGTGGCGAGGGTCGTCTTCCCGGTGCCGGGCGGGCCCCACAGGACGAGCGACATCGGCGCGTCCCGGTCGACGAGCTGCCGGATCGGGGTGCCGGGGCCGAGCAGGTGGCCCTGCCCGACGACCTCGTCCAGCGTGCGGGGACGCATCCGCACCGCGAGCGGCTGCGCCGCGCCGGGGACGGCGGCGCGCGGCGGCGCCGCCGGGACGGCCTCCGGCGCGGCGGGGCCGCTCGGCTCCCGTCCCGGCGCGTCGAAAAGGCCCTCCGGCTCGCCCGATTCCGCCCTGCTGGTCACGCTCCGACACTATCTCCCGGCACGGACACGCCGGGACGTCCGCGGCCGGGTGCCGGGGGCCGGGAACCCGGGGATAGGCTGCGGCGTTGGAACAGCCCGAATGGCGCATTCAGGAGCGTGACGGTGTCCGGTACGGCCCTGCATCGGCGCCACGGGCCGGCCGGGCTGCTCGTGGCGCTGTTCGTCGTGGCGGGGCTGGTGTTCAGCTACGGGCTGGGCCACGGGCCCCCGCCGCGCGTGTGCACCGAGCACGCCGTGACCGTGCCCGTCGACAGCCTGCCCGCCGATGGCGGCCACCCGGCCTCGGCGTCCCAGGGCCCGCACGGACTCGTCGGCGCCGCGTTCAGCGCGCCCGCGAAGCCGCCGCCGCGGACCCCGCTGGACCTGTGCCTGTGCGCGGCCGTCCTGTTCACGCTCCTGCTGCTGGCGCTGGCCACCGGGCTGCGCCGGCCCGTCTCGCGCGTCCCCGCGCGCATCGGCTGGGCGCTCCCGCCGCCGCCCGGTGCCGCGTCCACCCCGGCGTTCCCGCCGGTCCTCGAGGTGCTCCGGCTGTGATGAGCCGGCCGTAAGGCCGCACGCACCGCCGCACCGACACCCTCGCCGGTGTCGCGCTCCGGCGCTGCCCGCATCCCGTCAGCATCCGCAGCACCCCCGAGAGGACCGCTCGCATGTCCAAGAGCGCCCGCATCAAGAACACCCGCCCCCAGGGCGGCAAGAACTCCAGGAACACCAGGAAGAACGCGCTGACGCAGCGCGAGATCCCGTGGGGCGGCATCGCCTTCTTCACCGTGATCGGCCTGATCGCGGTCGTCGCCATCGGCTACACGTTCATGCAGACCCGGTCGTCGTCGGCGGAGACCTCGATCGCGGGCCTGGTCGTCGAGAAGGACCTCGGCCGCGACCACACCACCGGGACCGTCAAGTACGAGACGGACCCGCCGATGGGCGGCGACCACAACCCCGTCTGGCAGAACTGCGACGGCCGCGTCTACGACGCGCCGCTGCGGAATGAGAACGCCGTGCACTCCCTGGAGCACGGCGCCGTCTGGATCACCTACCGCCCCGGCCTCGCCGCCGACCAGCTCGACGCGCTCAAGAACAAGGTGTCGGGCACCGACTACACGATGCTGAGCCCGTACCCGTCCCAGGACGCGCCGATCAAGCTCACCGCCTGGGGCCACCAGCTCACGCCCGACAGCGCCTCCGACGCGCGCGTGGACGAGTTCCTGCGCGGCTTCGTGAAGGGCCCGCAGACGCCCGAGCCCGGTGCGGCCTGCAGCGGCGCCAAGGACGCCCCGTGAGCGACGGCGCCGCGGCACCGCGGGGGCGGCGGGTCACCGTCGTCCTCGCGGTCCTGGTCCTGCTCGCCGGGGCCGCGCTGGTGGTCCGGGCCGTCACCGGCGGCCCCGGCACGGACGGTCCCGAGGCCGGGTTCGCCCGGGACATGAGCACCCACCACGCGCAGGCGGTGCGGATGTCGTTCATCGTCCGGGACCGCACCGACGACCCGGAGGTCGGGCTGCTGGCCTACGACATCATCACCACGCAGCAGGCCCAGATCGGCATGATGACGGCCTGGCTGGACGAGTGGGGGCTGCCGAAGACCGACCCGGCCGGCGCGATGCGCTGGATGTCCGGGCACGGCGGCCACCGGGGCGGCGCGTCCGCCATGCCGGGGATGGCCACCCGCGGGCAGCTCGCCGAGCTGGAGAAGGCGTCCGGCCGCGCCGCCGAGGTCCTGTTCCTGCGGCTGATGATCGCCCACCACCGGGGCGGCGTCGACATGGCCGAGGCGGTGCTGGCGCGCACCGGCCACGACCGGGTGCGTCGGCTGGCGGACACGATGGTCGCCGGGCAGCGGTCGGAGATCGCGCAGATGAACACGATGCTCCGGGAGCGCGGCGCACCCACTGCGTGATCGTGACCCGCGACCTTCGCGATAGCGCTTGACAGCGCGGTCGTATCGCGGGTCACTGACCACCATGGCTCACAACCTCAGCGGCTACCACCGGGCCCTCGACCTCTTCGAGGGCCTGGTCGCCGGCGTTCCCCGGGACGGCTGGGAGGCGCCGTCGCCCTGCGCCGGGTGGACCGCCCGGGACGTCGCCGGCCATGTGACCGGCGGCCAGTACCTGATCCGGGCGCTGGCCACCGGGGAGCCCGAGCCGGACATCGACCGGGACCCGGCCCGGTTCGTCCCCGGCGACGTGCTGATGAGCTGGCGGACGGCCCGCAAGGAGTGCGCGGCGGCGCTCACCCCGGACGCCCTGGGCCGTCCCATCCCGTTCGCCGGCCTCGGCGCGCTCCCGCTGAGCGACTACCTGGAGGGCTACATCCTGGAGCCGCTCGTGCACTCCTGGGACCTGGCCCGCGCGACGGGCCAGCCGGCCCGCCTGGACCCCGACCTGGTCCACCACGCCTTCGCGACGGCCCAGGTGGTGGCCGCCCCACTCCGCGCCGAAGGCCGCCTGGGCCCACCCCTGCCCGCCCCAAGAGGCGCCGACGAACAAACACGAATGCTCGCCTTCCTAGGCCGCAACGCCCCCTAACCCACCCAGCCCCGCAGCCCGACCCTCACCCCCGGCAGCCCGACCCTCACCCCCGGCAAAGGAACCTCAGCCACCGGAGCACGGGTAGGCACGCGGAGGGCGCTCCAGCGCCCGGAGCGGGCATGCCCGCCGAGCCGGGCGACCGCAGCGACACGACACAAACCCGCACGGTCACAACACACCAGAACCGTGGCGTGAGGATCGACCGGCTCGCAACGGGGGTTCCAGGGGGTCGCCCCCCTAGGCCAACTACGAGAACTCGGCCAGGGTCCGCTCGGCCTCCTCCAGCCAGGCGCGGCGGGCGGTGAGGGCCTCTTCGGCCTCCTTGACGTCCTTGTCGCGGCCGGCGGCGCGGGCCTTGCCGAGGCGCTTCTCCAGTTGCTCGATGGAGCTGCGCAGCTGGCCGACCGTGGCCTCGGCGCGGGCGCGGGCCTCGGGGTTGGTGCGGCGCCACTCGTTCTCCTCGGCGGCGCGGACGGTCTCCTCGATCTTGCGGAGCCGGCCCTCCAGGCGGTCGCGCTGGTCGCGCGGGACCATGCCGGCGGCCTCCCAGCGCTCCTGGATGGTCCGCAGCGCCTGGCGGGCCTGCCGGACGTCCTTGACGGGCAGCAGCCGCTCGGCCTCGGCGAGGATCTTCTCCTTCTCCTCGGCGTTGCCGCGGAACTCGGCGTCGCGCTCGGCGAACGCGGCGCTGCGGGCCTGGAAGAAGGTGTCCTGGGCGCCTTTGAAGCGGGCCCACAGGTCCTCTTCGGCGTCCCGGGAGGCGCGTCCGGCGTTCTTCCAGCGGCGCATGAGGTCGCGGTAGGCGGCGGCGGTGTCGCCCCAGTCGGTGGAGCCGGCCATCGCCTCGGCCTCGGCGACCAGGCGCTCCTTCTCGCGGCGGGACTCCTCGCGCTGGTCGTCGAGGGTGGCGAAGTAGGCCTTGCGGCGCTTGGTGAAGGCGTTGCGGGCGGACGACAGCCGCTTCCACAGCGCGGTCTCGGTGGGCCGGTCGATGCGGTCGGCGGCCTTCCACTCCTCGACCAGCTGGCGCAGGCGCTCGCCGCCGTTCTTCCAGTGGGTCTCCTCGGCGGCGATGCGCTCGGCCTCGGCGACGATCCGCTCCTTGACCTCGCGGGCCTCGTGGCGGTGCTGCTCGCGCTGGGCCTTGACCTCCTCGCGGCGCCGGCCGACCCGCTCGGTCAGGCCGTCCAGCCGCCGCGCGAGCGCGTCGAGGTCGCCGACGGCGTGCGCCCCGGCGACGGACTCGCGGAGCCGGTCGATGCTCTGCTGCGCCTGCGCGGGCTGCAGGTCGGTGGTGCGGACCCGCTGCTCGAGCAGGCCGATCTCGGTGACGAGCGCGTCGTACTTGCGCTTGAAGTAGGCCAGGGCCTCTTCGGGTGCGCCGGCCTGCCAGGAACCGACGACCCGCTCGCCGTCCGAAGTCCTGACATAGACGGTGCCGTCCTCGTCCACCCGGCCCCAGGGATCGGTCGCGCTGGACACCCTTGCCTCCTGAATCGCGGGTCCGGACGGCTCACGCCCTCCGGACCCTCCACACCTTAGTATCCCGTTCGCCTATTTCCCGGCGATCGTGACGTCCTGGATTTCGACCTTCTTCTTGGGCTTGCCGTCGCCGTCCGGCTCCGAGCCGCCCTTGGCGATCTTCTTGAGCACGTCCAGCCCCTTGGTGATCTTGCCGAACACGGTGTAGTCCGGCGGGAGCTGCGAATCCTTGTAGACCATGAAGAACTGGCTGCCGTTGGAGTCCGGCTGGCTCGAGTGCGCCATGGCGAGCGTGCCCTCGGTGTAGGTCGCGCCGTCGGTGTTCTCGTTGGCGAACCGGTAGCCGGGGCCGCCGCTGCCCGACGCCGTCGGGTCGCCGCACTGCAGGACGTTGAGGCCGCCGCTCGTGAGCCGGTGGCACTCGGTCTTGTCGTAGAAGTCCTTCTGCGCCAGGAACGCGAAGGAGTTCACCGTGCAGGGCGCCTTGTCGCCGTACAGCTGCATCTCCACGTCGCCCTGGTTCGTCTTCACCGTGGCCTGGACGATGCCGGGGTGGGCCGGCTTGCCGGGCGGCCGGCCGACGTCCTTCGGCACGCTCCCCTGGGTGTCGCCCTTGTAGACGCACTGCGGGCCCGCGGCCGTGGACTCGTCCTGTTTGAACACCATGAACGCCGCCGCGCCCGCGACGACCACCGCCACCGCGCCGGCCGACCCGATGATCTTGAGGCGGCGCGCCCGCGCAGCCTCCTGCGCACGCCGCTGCTGCTGGCGCTCGTAGCGTTGCCGCGCGAGCTCCTTCTTGCGGTCCTTCCCCGCCACGTGCCTCGCCTCTCCGGAGTGATCAGGTGAACGTGCAGCGCATAGTAGCGGTACCGGGGAGTAAAAGCGCTTCCGCGTTCAGGGAGCGTTCAGCGAGCGCGCTCCGCCGCGACACGGCGACGGCCCTATCTCGTTCGCGGTGGCCGCGGCCGCGCCGGTACCCTCGGACACGCCCACCCGAGATGGCTCCAAGGAAGGACGACCGTGCTCGTCGCCGGGTTCCCCGCTGGATCGTTCGCCGCGAACTGCTACGTCGTGGCGCCCGCCGCGGGTGAGGAGTGCGTGATCATCGACCCCGGCCAGGACGCCGAGGCCGGGATCGAAGAGATCCTGCGCGAGCACCGGCTGAAGCCGGTCGCGGTGCTGCTGACGCACGGCCACATCGACCACGTCTGGTCGGTGGCCCCGGTCTGCGGCGCCAAGGACGTCCCCGCCTACATCCATCCGGACGACCGCGACCTGCTCACCGACCCCGCGAAGGGGCTGTCGCTCGGCCCCGGGCAGCAGCTGTTCGGCGGCCTGGAGCTGTCCGAGCCGGACGACGTGAAGGAGCTCGCGGACGGCGCCGCGCTCGAGCTGGCCGGGCTGAGCTTCACCGTCGACCACGCGCCGGGCCATACGCCCGGGTCGGTGACGTTCCGCACCCCGAAGACCGACCGGGTCCCGGACGTGATGTTCACCGGCGACCTGCTGTTCGCGGGGTCGATCGGGCGCACCGACCTGCCGGGCGGATCGTACGAGGAGATCCTCGCCAGCCTGTCGCGGGTGTGCCTGACGATGCCCGACGACACGGCCGTCCTGCCCGGCCACGGGGAGCAGACCACAATCGGCCGCGAGCGCGCGGCCAATCCGTTCCTGTCGGACCTGAAGCCGGCGGGCGGACCCAACAAGGGATTCTGAGCCGAAGAGACCATGAGTTCGAGTTTCCGGGCCCCCAAGGGGGTCAGTGAGTACGTCCCGCCGCGCGCGGATCTCTTCTACGCCATCCGGGAGGCGTTCGCCGAGCAGGCGCGGCTGGCCGGCTACGGCTACCTGGAGCTGGCCGTCTTCGAGGACACCAACCTCTTCCGGCGCGGCGTCGGCGAGTCCACCGACGTGGTGTCCAAGGAGATGTACACCTTCGAGGACCGGGGCGGCCGGTCGCTGACGCTGCGCCCCGAGTTCACCGCGTCGGTGCTGCGCGCCGTGCTGGAGAACAACCTGCACAAGGGCGCGCTGCCGGTGAAGGTGTGGACGACCGGCGCCGCGTTCCGCGCCGAGCGCCCGCAGCAAGGCCGCTACCGGCAGTTCTACCAGCTCGACCTGGAGGCGATCGGCAGCGAGGACCCGCAGGTCGACGCCGAGACGATCGCGATCGCGTCGGACTGGTACCGGTCCCTCGGGCTGACCCGGGTGCGGCTCCTGCTGAACTCGCTGGGCTGCAAGGAGTGCCGCCCCGCCTACCGGGCCCTGCTGCAGGAGTTCCTGCGCGGCCTGGACCTGGACGAGGACACCCGCGCCCGCGTCGAGATCAACCCGCTGCGCGTCCTGGACGACAAGCGCCCCAAGGTGCGCGAGCAGCTCGCCGGCGCCCCGCTGATGGCCGACCACCTGTGCCCGGCGTGCAAGGCCCACCACGACCGGGTCCGCGAACTGCTCGCCGACCTCGGCATCGCGTGGGAGGACACGCCCACCCTCGTCCGCGGCCTGGACTATTACACCCGGACGACCTACGAGTTCGACCACCCGCTGCTCGGCGCCCAGTCCGGGATCGGCGGCGGCGGCCGCTACGACGGCCTCTCCGAGGACATCGGCGGCCCCCCGCTGCCCGGCATCGGGTTCGGCCTCGGCCTGGACCGCACCATCCTCGCCCTGGAGGCCGAGTCGCAGGAGGGGCGGGGCGCGGAGTTCGCCGCCAAGCCGCGCTGCGAGGCGTTCGGCGTCGCGCTCGGCGACACCGCCGAGCGCCGCATGTTCGCGCTCGTCGCCGAGCTGCGCCGCGCCGGGGTCGCCGCCGACATGGCGTTCGGCGGCAAGAAGCTGAAGGGCGCCATGAAGGACGCGGACCGCTCCGGCGCCCGCTACGCCGTGATCCTCGGGGAGCGAGATATCGCGGACGGCGTCGCCCAGGTCAAGGACCTGGCCGAGGGCGAGCAGACCGCCGTCCCGCTCACCGACCTCACCACGACGTTGAAGGAAAGGCTCTCCAAATGATCCGCACCCATGAGGCGGGCACGCTCCGCAAGGAGCACGCCGGGCAGCAGGTCACGCTGGCCGGCTGGGTCGGCCGCCGCCGCGACCACGGCGGCGTCACGTTCATCGACCTGCGCGACGCGTCCGGCACCGCGCAGGTCGTCTTCCGGGAGGAGGACGCCGCCCACGACCTGCGCTCGGAGTACTGCGTGAAGGTCGTCGGCGAGGTGCGCGTCCGCCCGCCGGGCAACGAGAACCCCGAGCTGCCCACCGGTGACATCGAGGTCGCCGCCGCCGACATCGAGGTGCTGTCGGACGCGGCGCCGCTGCCGTTCCCCATCGAGGGCGACGTCAACGTCAACGAGGAGATCCGGCTCAAGTACCGGTACCTCGACCTGCGCCGCGACGCCGTCGCCCGCGCGATGAAGATCCGGTCCGAGGCGTCGTTCCTCGTGCACGAGGTGATGCGCGAGCACGGCTTCGTCAACGTCGAGACGCCGACCCTCACCCGGTCGACGCCCGAGGGCGCCCGCGACTTCCTCGTGCCCGTCCGGCTCAAGCCCGGCCACTGGTACGCGCTGCCGCAGTCGCCGCAGCTGTTCAAGCAGCTGCTCATGGTCGGCGGCCTGGAGCGCTACTACCAGATCGCGCGCTGCTACCGCGACGAGGACTTCCGCGCCGACCGGCAGCCGGAGTTCACCCAGATCGACATCGAGATGTCCTTCGCCGACCAGGACGACGTCCTGGCGGTCGGCGAGGACCTCGTCGCGCGGCTCTGGCGGGACATCGCCGGCTACGAGATCCCCCGCCCGATCCCCCACATCACCTACGCCGACGCGATGGCCCGGTACGGCTCCGACAAGCCCGACCTGCGCTTCGGCCTCGAGCTGACCGACATGACCGAGTACTTCGCCGGCACGTCGTTCCGCGTGTTCCAGGCCCCGTACGTCGGCGCGGTCGTGATGCCGGGCGGCGCCGCCCAGACCCGCAAGGAGCTGGACGGCTGGCAGGACTGGGCGAAGGCCCGCGGCGCCCGCGGCCTCGCCTACGTGCTCGTCCAGGAGGACGGCACCCTCGGCGGCCCGGTCGCGAAGAACCTGTCCGACGCCGAGAAGGACGGCCTGGCCGCCAAGACCGGCGCCGCCCCCGGCGACGCGGTCTTCTTCGGCGCCGGCAAGCGGCACGCCACCCAGGAGCTGCTCGGCGCCGCCCGCCTGGAGATCGGCCGCCGCCGCGACCTGATCGACGCCTCCGCCTGGAAGTTCGTCTGGGTCGTGGACGCCCCGATCTTCGAGCCCGTCGAGGACGACAAGGGCGAGCAGATCGGCTGGACGTCCGTCCACCACCCGTTCACGGCGCCGAAGCCGCAGTACGCCGACACCTTCCACGAGGACCCGGGCAGCGCCCTCGCCGACGCCTACGACCTCGTCCTGAACGGCAACGAGATCGGCGGCGGCTCCATCCGCATCCACCGCGCCGAGATGCAGCAGCGGGTGTTCGACGTCCTCGGCCTGTCCAAGCAGGAGGCGGAGTCGAAGTTCGGCTTCCTGCTGGAGGCGTTCAAGTTCGGCCCGCCCCCGCACGGCGGCATCGCCTTCGGCTGGGACCGCACCGTCATGCTCCTCGCCGGGCAGGACTCCATCCGCGACGTGATCGCCTTCCCGAAGGCCGCGTCCGGCTACGACCCGCTGACCGCCGCCCCCACGCCGATCACCCCGCAGCAGCGCGACGAGGCGGGCGTGGACGTCATCCCCGAGGACGACGAGCAGGAAGACTGACCCGACCGGAACACGGAGGCGGTCGCCGGCGGCGGCCGCCTCCGCTCGTCCTCGCGCTCGTCCCCGCCGCTTTCTCTCGGCTACCGCGTGGCGCCGCTGGTGACCCGGTAGACGTCGTAGACGCCGTCGATGGTGCGGACCGCCTTCAGGACGTGGCCGAGGTGCTTCGGGTCGCCCATCTCGAAGGTGAACCGGCTGACGGCGACGCGGTCGCGGGAGGTGGTGACCGAGGCCGACAGGATGTTCACGTGCTGGTCGGACAGGACGCGGGTCACGTCCGACAGGAGGCGCGGGCGGTCCAGCGCCTCGACCTGGATGGCCACCAGGAAGACCGAGTCCTCGCTGGGGGACCACTTGACGTCGATCAGCCGGTCGGGCTGCGACTTCAGCGTCGCGACGTTGGCGCAGTCGGCGCGGTGCACGGACACGCCGTGGCCGCGGGTGACGAAGCCGACGATGTCGTCGCCGGGGACCGGGGTGCAGCAGCGCGACAGGCGTACCCAGACGTCGGGGTCGTCGGCGACGACGACGCCGGGATCGCCGGCGCGGCGCTGCTTGCGGCGCGTCGGCAGGGCGATCTCGGCGAGGTCCTCCTCGGCGCTCTCGACGCCGCCGAGGGCGTCCACGAGGCGCTGGACGACGTGCTGCGCGGAGACCTGGCTCTCGCCGACGGCGGCGTACAGGGACGAGACGTCCGGGTAGCGCATGTCGCGGGCGAGGGCGAGCAGCGCCTCGCCGGACATCATCCGCTGCAGCGGCATGTTCTGCTTGCGCATCGCGCGGGCGATGGCGTCCTTGCCGGACTCGATCGCGGTGTCGCGGCGCTCCTTGGAGAACCAGTGCTTGATCTTGTTGCGGGCGCGGGCGCTCTTGACGAACCCGAGCCAGTCGCGGGAGGGGCCCGCGTCCGGCGACTTGGAGGTGAACACCTCGACGGTGTCGCCGTTGTCGAGGGCCGATTCGAGGGGGACGAGCCGCCCGTTGACACGGGCGCCGATACATCGGTGCCCGACCTCGGTGTGGATCGCGTAGGCGAAGTCGACGGGGGTCGCGCCCTGCGGCAGCGCGATCACGTCGCCCTTCGGGGTGAACACGAACACCTCGGAGACCGACAGGTCGAAGCGCAGCGACTCCAGGAACTCGGCCGGGTCGGCGGTCTCCTTCTGCCAGTCGAGGAGCTGGCGGAGCCACTGCATGTCGCCGGCCTTGCGGCCGCCGACCGTCTCCTCCTTGTACTTCCAGTGCGCGGCGACGCCGTACTCGGCGCGGCGGTGCATGCCCCAGGTGCGGATCTGCAGCTCGACGGGCTTGCCCTCGGGGCCGATCACCGTGGTGTGCAGCGACTGGTACATGTTGAACTTCGGCATCGCGATGTAGTCCTTGAACCGGCCGGGGACCGGGTTCCACCGCGCGTGGATCGAGCCGAGTGCGGCGTAGCAGTCGCGGACGCTGTCGACGAGGACCCGGATGCCGACCAGGTCGTAGATGTCGTCGAAGGAGACGTCCCGCGCGATCATCTTCTGGTAGATCGAGTAGTAGTGCTTCGGCCGGCCGGTCACGGTCGCCTTGATCCGGGCGTCGCGCAGGTCGGTGGAGACGTTCTCGATCACTTCCTGCAGGTAGACGTCGCGGCGCGGGGCGCGCTCGGACACCAGGCGGGCGATCTCGTCGAACCGCTTGGGGTACATCGTGGCGAACGCGAGGTCCTCCAGCTCCCACTTCAGCGTGTTCATCCCGAGGCGGTGCGCGAGCGGCGCGAACACCTCCAGGGTCTCGCGGGCCTTCTTCTCCTGCTTGTGGCGCGGCATGTAGCGCAGCGTCCGCATGTTGTGCAGCCGGTCGCCGAGCTTGATCACCAGGACGCGGATGTCGCGGGACATCGCCACGACCATCTTGCGGACGGTCTCGGCCTCGGCGGCCTCGCCGTACTTGACCTTGTCGAGCTTGGTGACGCCGTCGACGAGCGCGGCGATCTCGTCGCCGAACTCGGCGCTGAGCTGGTCGAGGGTGTAGGGGGTGTCCTCGACGGTGTCGTGCAGCAGCGCCGCGCAGAGCGTCTCGGTGTTCATGCCGAGCTCGGCGAGGATGGTCGCGACCGCGAGGGGGTGCGTGATGTACGGGTCGCCGCTCTTGCGCTTCTGGTTGCGGTGGTAGTGCGCGGCGACGTCGTAGGCGCGCTCGATGAGCCGCAGGTCCGCCTTGGGATGGGTGTTGCGGACCGTCTTGATCAGGGGTTCCAGTACCGGGTTCATAGTGGGACCGCGCTGGGCGCCGAGCCTGGCGAGCCTGCGGCGCACCCGGGCGGCGGACGGTGGGATCGCGGACGGCGTGGGCCTCGACGGGCCTTTGGACGGGACATCGGGCTTGGACGCGTCATCGGCGTCCTCCCTGGTGGCGGCGCGCTCTGCGGAAGTCTCGGATCGGGGGGCCCGCGCGGCGGGCTCGTCCGCCCGCGGGTCGTCGGTGGCCGACGCGGTGCCCGTCGCCGGGGCCGCGCCCTCGGCACCAGGCTCCTCGGCGGCCAACTCCTCGGTGGCCGGAGTCTCGGTGGCCGGGTTCTCGGTGGCCGGTTCTTCGGCGGGACGTCCGGGCGGTGGCGGGCGCCGGTCGGCGCGACGCGGCGGCGCCGTCGACGCCCCGGCGGCCTTCACGGCCCGCTCCCCCGCGGTCTCCCGCGCGGGATGCTTCCCGGCCGTGAGCGCCGCGGCGGCGTCGCTCACCGCGCCGGTCGATACCACCTCACCGGGCACCCAGCCTCCTCAGTGCATCCGGGCGCTGCAGTGCACGCCCCGCGGGTCGCGCCCGTCCCCACCGGACCCTGATGGCGCCAGTGTATCCGGCGGCCGTTTCGCACTAGACCGTAACCAGCGAATGGACGTCCAGATTCCCCAGCTTGTCGCGCCCGTGCAGGAAGGAGAGCTCCAGCAGGACCGACAGCCCGACGATGTCGGCGCCGCCGCGGCGGACCAGTTCGGCGGCGGCCGCGGCCGTCCCGCCGGTGGCCAGGACGTCGTCGACGATCAGCACGCGGTCGCCCGGTTCGAGGGCGTCGGCGTGGATCTCGATCGTCTCGTTGCCGTACTCCAGGTCGTAGGTCTGCTCGTGCGTCGCCGCGGGCAGCTTGCCCTTCTTGCGCACCGGCACGAACCCGGCGCCGAAGTGGTAGGCGACCGGCGCGGCCAGGATGAAGCCGCGCGCCTCGATGCCGACGATCTTGTCGATGGTGCCGCGGCCGTGGTGGTTGACGATCGAGTCCACCACCCCGGCGAAGGCGACGTGGTCGGCCAGCAGCGGGGTGATGTCCTTGAACACCACCCCGGCCTTGGGGTAGTCGGGGATGTCGCGGATCCGCTCCTGGATCAGCTTTCCGAGGTCCACGTTCGAAGAGTCCCCTTGCCCTACTTGCCGCCGCGGCGCTGCTGCCGCGTCCCGCGCCTCGGCTGCTGCCGCTGCCCCGTCTGGACGACCTTCCGCACCGTGACGGTGTTCCGCACGTCCTCGCCGGGACCGTCGTGGGCGTCCTCGCCGCCGCCGTCCTCGGCCGCGCCGCCCGGGGGCGGCCCGGAGGCGCCGGCGCCGGCCTTGACCTTGGTGGTCTTGACCTGCTTGGCCGCGGTCCGCTCCCGGCGGGCGATGTTCTCCCGGATCTGCCGGTACTTGGGCTCGCGCTCCTTGAACTGGACGAGCAGCGGCGTCGCCACGCAGATCGAGGAGTACGTCCCGACGATCATGCCGACGAACAGGGCGAGCGACAGGTCCTTCAGCGTGCCCGCGCCGAACAGCGTGGTGCCGATGAACAGGATGGCGCCGACCGGCAGGATCGCCACCAGCGAGGTGTTCAGCGAGCGGACCAGCGTGCTGCTGAGCGCCTGGTTCGCGGCCTCGCTGTAGGTGGTCTTGGAGGTCGGGCCGAGCGGCTTGGTGACCTCCTTGATCATGTCGAAGACGACGACCGCGTCGTACAGCGAGTAGCCGAGGATCGTCAGGAACCCGAGCAGCGTCGCCGGGGTGACCTCGAAGCCGACCCAGGCGTAGACGCCGGCCGTGATGACGAGGTCGTGGACGAGGGCGACGACCGCGGCCACCGCCATCCGCCACTCGAACGCCACCGACAGGTAGGCGATGATCAGGATCATGAAGACGGCCAGCGCCTGCCAGGCCTTCTTCTGGATCTCACCGCCCCAGGAGGCGCCGACGACCTGGGTGCTGACCTTGCTCGCGGGAACCTTCAGCTCCTGCGTGATGCTCGTCTTGACCTCGGTGACGTGCGAGGACGACATGCTCTCGGTCGTGATCCGCCAGTCGCCGCCGGCCTTCTGCACGATCGCCTGGTGGGCGCCGCCGTCGGTGACGGCGGTGCGCACCTGCTCGATCGACGCGCTCGGCGCTTTGAAGGTGAAGACCGAGCCGCCTTTGAACTCGACGCCGAAGTTGAGGCCCTGGAAGACCAGGCCGGCGATCGACAGCACCAGCAGCAGCCCGGAGATCGAGTACCAGATCTTCGGACGGCCGACGATGTCGGCGCTGATCTCGCCCCGGTAGATCAGCGAGGTGGCCGTGCGCAGTCCCATGGGTCAGGCCTCCTGGCTCGTCTTGCGGGCGGTGGCTGCGGTCTTCTCCTCGGCGGCGCGGTGCAGCCGCGTGGGATCGAGCCCCGACATCGGATGTCCCCGGCCGAAGAACGCGGTGCGCGACAGCAGCGCGACCATCGGCTTGGTGAAGAAGAACACCACGACGATGTCGATCAGCGTCGTGAGGCCCATCGCGAACGCGAACCCGGCGACGCCGCCGACCGCGAGGAAGTACAGCACCAGCGCGGCCAGGAAGGTGACGGCGTCGGCGACGAGGATGGTGCGGCGCGCCCGCTTCCAGGCGTTCTCCACCGAGGAGCGCAGCTTGCGGCCCGCTCTCAGCTCGTCCCGCAGGCGCTCGAAGTAGACGATGAACGAGTCGGCGGTGATGCCGATCGAGACGATCAGGCCGATGATGTGCGGGAGGGAGAGCCGGAAGCCCATGCCCTCACCGAGGATCACCACCGACAGGTAGGTGATGAGGGACGCCACGACCAGGCTGGACACCGCCACCAGGCCGAGGCCCCGGTAGTAGAACAGGCAGTACAGGACCACCAGGCCGAGGCCGATCGCGCCGGCGATCAGGCCGCCGGTCAGCTGGTCGGAGCCCAGCGTGGAGGACACCTCGTCGATGGAGCTCTGGGTGAACTCCAGCGGCAGCGCGCCGTACTTGAGCACGTTGGCGAGGTCGGTGGCGTACTGCTGGTCGAAGCTCTCGGGCGGCCCGTCGATGCTGGCGGTGCCGCCGGTGATCGGGCCCTCCCGGATCGCGGGCGCCGAGACGACCTGGCCGTCCAGGACGATCGCGACCTGCGCCTGCGGCGACGACGGGTTCTGCTGGTAGGCCCGGGACGCGTCGGTGGTGACCGCGCCGAACTGCTTGGCGCCCTTGCCGTCGAACTTCAGCGAGACCGACCAGCTCGCCTGGCCCTGCTGGGCGTTCGGCGGCATCGCGTTGGCCTCGTCGACGTTCTCGCCGAGCACCCGGACGGGCCCGAGGATGTACTTGGTGACCTGGCCGTTCTCCTCGTCCTGGTCACAGGCGGCGACGAACTGGCGGTTCGGGTCGTTCGCCCCGGCGGCGTGCCGGTCGCCGGAGTAGCAGTCGAGCGCCTCGAACTGCTTGATGACGGCCTTGTCGGTCACGCCGGGGTAGGTGCCCTGGCCGGTGGGATCACCGGACGGCGGGACCAGCGGCGACGACGGAGACGGGGTGGCCCCGCCGGACGGCTTCGGCGTCGGGGCCGTCAGCGCCTGCGACAGCGCTTTGCCGCGCGGGGTGGCCGACGACGACGGCGAGGCGCTCGCGGACGCCGACGGGCTCTTGCCCGCGTCGTCCGCGCCCTTGGCGGACCCGCTCGGCGACGGGGCCGGCGAGGCCCCGGCGGCCGGGTGCCCGTCCGCGGTGGCGAACACCTCGCGGAACTGCAGCTTCGCCGTGGTGCCGATCAGGCTGACGACGCGGCTCTGCCCCTCACCGGGGACGTTCACCACGATGTTGCTGCTGCCCTGCTTCGCGACCTCGGCGTCCGAGACCCCCAGGCCGTTGACGCGCTGCGTCATGATCTTGACGGCCTGGTTCATCTGCTCGGCCGGGGGATCCTCCCCGTTGGGGGTCTTGGCCGTGAGGGTGACGGTCGTCCCGCCGGCGAGGTCCAGGCCGAGCTTGGGCGTCGTGCGCCCCTGCCAGACCGCCAGGCCGGCGAGGACGACCATGACCGCGAACAGTGCCAGGAGCGTGCGCCCGGGCTTGGGAGCGTTTCTGGGCGAAGCCACTTGTCGTCGTACTTCCCGTCTTTGTCGTCGCCGCAGGAATCAGGCGGACGGCTTGTCTGCCGCCTTGACCTTCGTCTTCCCCTTCGGCTTGGACTCGGGCTCGAGGTCCTCGTCCGCCGCGGCGTCCTCGGCCTCGGTGTCACCGTCCTTGGACAGGACGACCTCGGCGTCGTCCTTGGTGAGGTCGACGGCGTCGTCCTCGTCCCGCTCGGCGTCCTCGTCGAGGTCGTCGTCCTCGTCCTCGAGCTCGTCGGGCTCGGGGTCCTTCAGGACCTGCATGACGGCCTGCTTGACGAAGCTCACTTCGACACCGTCCGCGATCTCCAGAACGAGGCCGTCGTCGTCCACCTCCACGACCGTGGCGCGCATCCCGCTGGTCGTCAGCACCCTGACGCCCGGCTGGATGTCGTTCTGCATCTGCATCTGCTCCTTGCGCCGCTTGCTCTGCGGCCGGATGAGCAGGAAGTAGAAGACCAGGGGTACGGCGAGGAGCAGGAGCAGGTTGAAGGCCCCGCTACCGCCCGATTCCGCCGCGAGAATCATGTCGCTGCCCATTACGGGAGCATCCTTCCGATGTCGATTGCCAGCCAGTGACCGGAACGGTCACGCGCACGGGACCGCCGGCTGGAGACGGTGAACCAAGTCCCGGAGTCTAGAGAGTACGCGAGACCCCGGCAACGACGCGACGATCGGCGACGCCGGGAAGTTCCCAACCCGTTACCGGATGATCACCGTTGCGGCCGATCGGCGTCCTCGTCCACGTCGAACAGGGTCCCCGCCATCGGCGCCGTGGGCGGCTGGGCGAGGCCCAGGTGCGCCCAGGCGGCCGCCGTGGCGACCCGCCCGCGCGGCGTCCGCGCCAGCAGTCCCTGCCGGACGAGGAACGGCTCGGCGACGACCTCCACGGTCTCGGGCTCCTCCCCCACCGACACGGCGAGGGTGGACAGGCCCACCGGGCCGCCGCCGAACTTGCGCATGAGCGACTCCAGGACGGACCGGTCGAGCCGGTCCAGTCCCCGTTCGTCCACCTCGTACAACGCGAGCGCGGCCCGCGCTGATTCCAGCGTGACGGCGCCGCCGGCGCGGACCTCGGCGTAGTCGCGGACGCGGCGCAGCAGCCGGTTGGCGATGCGGGGGGTGCCGCGGGACCGCCCGGCGACCTCCGCGGCGGCCTCGCCCGCGATCTCCACGTCCAGCAGCGCGGCCGACCGGCGGACGATGACCTCCAGCTCGGCGGGCTCGTAGAAGTCCATGTGCGCGACGAAGCCGAACCGGTCGCGCAGCGGGCCGGGCAGCATCCCGGCCCGGGTGGTGGCGCCGACCAGCGTGAACGGCGCGATGTCGAGCGGGATCGCGGTCGCGCCCGGCCCCTTGCCCACGACGACGTCGACCCGGAAGTCCTCCATCGCCATGTAGAGCATCTCCTCGGCGGGGCGCGCCAGCCGGTGGATCTCGTCCAGGAACAGGACCTCGCCCTCGGCGAGGGTGGACAGCACCGCCGCGAGGTCCCCCGCCCGCTCGATCGCGGGCCCGGAGGAGATCCGCAGCGGCCGCCCCAGCTCCGCCGCGATGATCATGGCGAGGGTGGTCTTGCCGAGGCCGGGCCCGCCCGACAGCAGCACGTGGTCGGGCGTCCGGCCGCGCCGCAGCGCGCTGTGCAGCACCAGGGAGAGCTGCTCGCGCACCCGCTCCTGCCCGACGAAGTCGTCCAGCTTCTTCGGCCGCAGCGCGGCCTCGATCCGCTGCTCCTCGGCCCCGTCGGCGTCCGCCGACACGAGCCGCTCGAACTGCCCGAACTCCTCGACGTCCTCGAAGTCCCCGCTCATTTGCTGAGCTTCTTCAGAGCCGACTTCAGCAGGGCCGCCACCGGCGGGGCCTCCCCGCCGTCGAGGTCGGCGGCGACCGCGTCCACGGCGGCGCCGGCGTCCTTGGCGGACCAGCCGAGGTTGACCAGGCCCATCTGCACTTGCTCCCGCCACGCCTCGGTGCGGGCGGGCGCGCGCACCTCGTCGGCGCCGCCGATCGGCCCGCCGAGCCGGTCCCTGAGTTCGAGGACGATCCGCTGGGCGCCCTTCTTGCCGATGCCGGGGACCTTGGTGAGGGCGGTGACGTCCTCGGCGGCCACCGCGCGGCGCAGCGCGTTCGGCGTGTGGACGGCGAGCATCGCCAGGGCGAGCCGCGGCCCGATGCCGCTGGCGGTCTGCAGCAGCTCGAACACCGTCCGCTCGTCGTCGTCGGCGAACCCGAAGAGGGTGAGGGAGTCCTCGCGGACGACCAGGGACGTCGGCACGTGCGCCTGGTCGCCGACCCGCAGCCCGGCGAGGGTCGCGGGGGTGCACTGCACCGACAGGCCGACGCCGTGCACGTCGATCACCGCCCCGTCGGGCCCGGCGGCGGCCACCCGGCCGCTGACGAAGGCGATCACTGGACACTTCCTCCTCTGCTGCGGGCGGCGAGCCGCGCGCGCTCGGCGCGGGCCGCCTCCTCGATGCGCGACCGCTGCGCGTGTGCGAGCCGCTGCTGCGCTCCCCCGCGCCACACGTGGCAGATGGCCAGGGCGAGCGCGTCGGCCGCGTCCGCCGGCCTGGGGGCCGTCTCCAGGGACAGCAGCCGGGTCACCATCCGGGTCACCTGCGCCTTGTCGGCGCGCCCGTTGCCGGTGACGGCGGCCTTGGCCTCGCTCGGCGTGTGCAGCGCGACGGGCAGCCCGCGCCGGGCCGCGGCCAGCATCGCGATGCCGGCCGCCTGCGCGGTGCCCATCACCGTCCGGACGTTGTGCTGGGAGAACACGCGCTCGACGGCGACGGCGTCCGGCCGGAACCGCTCCAGCGCCGCCTCGATGCCCGCCTCGATGCCCACCAGGCGCAGGGCGTGGTCGTCGCCGGGGTCGGTCCGGACGACGGACACGTGCACCAGGTGGAGCCGCTTGCCCGGGGCGCCCTCGACGACCCCCACCCCGCACCGGGTGAGCCCGGGGTCCACCCCCATCACCCGCACGGCCGCTCCTTCGATCATCTGTTCGGCCGCCAACGCTACCAATCCGCGGCGCCGGTCAGAAGAAGTCGAGCGAGAACGGCGTGGCCGCGAACGCCGCCGCGAGCCCGGCCGCGTCCCCTCCGTCCCCGCCCGCCATGAGGCCGGCGCGGCGCAGGGTGGGGACGGGGACGCCCGCGTACAGCGCCGCGAGCCCGCGCGGGCCGAGGCGCACGGCGTCCGCGCGCGCCGCCGAGCGCTCCAGCCGCCCCTCGCCGTCCCCGATCTCCAGCCGCCAGTCGCCGGTGTTCGCCGGGCGCTGCGGGTCGTCGATCCGCAGCGGGACGCCGGCGGTGACGCCGACCGGGTAGCCGCGCGCCGCGATCGCGGCGGGGGCGTCCACCACGCGGAGCATCCACTGGCTGCGGTGGACGGTCTCGTACGTGCGCTCGCCGAGCATCCACAGCACCGGGTCCATGGGCGGCACGCAGGCCCGCACGGTCTCCGCGGTGGAGGACCCGGACCCGACGATCGCCCAGAGCGCCCGCAGGGTGGCCTCGGAGGAGGCGACGAGCCGCGTGACCTCCATCGCGCCGTTGCCGTCGGCCCAGCGGTAGGAGAGGAAGCCGTCTCCGGCGAGGTGGACGTAGTCGTCGCCGGTGAGCGCGCCCCGCCACCTCGCCTCCGTCCAGCCGACGGGGCCGCAGTCGAGGGCGGACGCGTGCGCCCGGCCGATCACGGCGGCGACCTCGGCGGCGTCCTCGGGGCCGGGCCTGCGGACGGGGATCCGCTCGGCGGCGACGGTGCGCAGCGCCTCGGTGGGGATCTCGACGTGGTGCTGGGCGCCCGCGTGCTCCCAGCCGAGCGAGCGGTAGAGCGGCGTGGTCGCGGGATAGAGCATGGCCAGCGGGTGCTCGAACGCGGCACACCGCTCCAGCAGGTCGGCGACCATGCGGCGGCCGAGGCCCCGGCCCCGCTCCTCGGGCGCGACCGCGACCCCGCTGACGCCCCCGAGCGACACGGCCCGCCCGTGCCACCACTGCGTCATCTCGTGCACCGCGCCCGTGGCGACGACGGCGCCGTCCTCGAAGCCCGCGAACTGCCGCCCGGTGTCGAAGGACGGCCTGACCGCCGGGAGGCGGCGCCGCCACAGCTCGTCCGAGACCGGGCCGAACGCCCGGCCCCGGATGTCGCGGACGGCGTCGGTCTCCCCGGATGCCAGCGCGCGGATGTCCATGATCGAACCGTATGCCATGCCGGGACGCGGAACGCCGCCGCGCCCGGGCGGGCGGCGGCGGCGTTCGGAGGCGGCGGGCGTCAGGCGTCGATGGAGGCCATGACCTCGTCGGACACGTCGAAGTTGGCGTAGACGTCCTGGACGTCGTCGGAGTCCTCCAGGGCGTCCAGGAGGCGGAAGACCTTCTTGGCGTTGTCCTCGTCGAGGGGGACGGTGACGCTCGGCAGGAACTTGCTCTCGGCCGACTCGTAGTCGATGCCGGCGTCGACCAGCGCGGTGCGGACGGCGACCAGGTCGCCGGCCTCGCTGACGACCTCGAAGTTCTCGTCGTCGAGGTCGTTGACCTCCTCGGCGCCGGCGTCGAGGACGGCCATCATCACGTCGTCCTCGCTGGTGTTCGCCTTGGGGACGATCACGACGCCCTTGCGGTTGAACATGTACGACACCGAGCCCGGGTCGGCGAGGGAGCCGCCGTTGCGGGTGAGGGCGACGCGGACCTCCGAGGCGGCGCGGTTGCGGTTGTCGGTGAGGCACTCGATGAGCACCGCGACGCCGCCGGGCGCGTAGCCCTCGTAGGTGATGGTCTGCCAGTCGGCGCCCCCGGCCTCCTCGCCGGCGCCGCGCTTGCGGGCGCGCTCGATGTTGTCGTTGGGGACGGAGTTCTTCTTCGCCTTGTAGATGGCGTCGTAGAGGGTGGGGTTGGCATCGGGGTCACCGCCGCCGGTGCGGGCCGCCACCTCGATGTTCTTGATCAGCTTCGCGAAGAGCTTGCCCCGCTTGGCGTCGAGGGCCGCCTTCTTGTGCTTGGTCGTCGCCCACTTGGAATGGCCGGACATCTGTCACTCCTCCTCTGTCGTCCGGCGCACCAGATCGGCGAAGTAGTGGTGCACGCGGAAATCGCCTGTCAACTCCGGATGGAACGAGGTCGCCATGAGACGTCCCTGACGAACGGCGACGATCCTACCGGCGTTCGGGCCGCTCTCGGCGCGCCCGAGGATCTCCACGGCCGCGCCGACGGACTCCACCCAGGGTGCGCGGATGAAAACGGCGTGGTACGGCGTGTCTCCCATGCCGGTCAGCGGGACCCGCGCCTCGAAGGAGTCGACCTGCCGGCCGAACGCGTTGCGGCGCACGGTCATGTCGATCCCGCCGCAGGTCTCCTGGCCCGCCGCGCCGTCCCTGATCCGGTCCGCCAGCATGATCATGCCGGCGCAGGAGCCGTAGGCGGGCATGCCCGCCTCGATCCGCTTGCGCAGCGGGTCGAGGAGCTCGAAGGAGCGCGCCAGCCGCCACATCGTGGTGGACTCCCCGCCGGGCAGGACGAGCCCGTCGACGCGTTCCAGCTCCTCGGGGCGGCGCACGGTCAGGGTGCGCGCCCCTGCCGCCTCCAGCGCGCGGACGTGCTCGCGCACGTCGCCCTGGAGAGCGAGGACACCGATCGTCGGCACAGTCGTCACGTGGGGGCCTTCCGGGGTCGCGCGGCGGGTCTCGGCCGCGCCCATGGCGGGTCTCAACCCTAGACGTTCGTTACAACGCCCCGCGACCTGGCCGATCTTCCCCGGCCGGGCGCTCCCCCGGCGCTCGGCTCCGGGCGCCGGTCAGTCGTGCTTGAAGCGGCGCAGGGGGAGCTCCAGCGGCAGGAAGCCGTCCTTGCCGCGGTCGGCGATGCCGCGGCCGAACATGTGCGCCTCGGCGAGGGCGAGCCCGAACTCCTCGGGGTCGAACGGGAGCGGGACGTCCGGCGCGCCCGCGTCGATGGCGCGCCAGAACGACCGCTCGGCGGGCAGCCGGTCGCCCTGGTCGACGACGACGCCGTCCTCGGCGGTGACGAACACCTCGCGGCGCAGCTCGCCGGACTCGTACCAGCGGAACCAGCAGCCGCGGATCACGTTGTGCAGGACGAGGACGCCGCAGTGGGCCCCGGGCAGCGCGGCGGCGGCGGTGTCGGCGACCCGGCGGGCGTCGTCGTCGAGGCAGAACAGCCGCCGGTCGCACAGCAGCAGCGCCCGCTCGAACGCGCCGACGAACAGCTCGCCCTCGTAGGGCCAGAGCGCGAAGTCCAGGACCGTGTCACCGGTCTCGGTCAGGGAGTCCGCCGGGTAGAGGCGGCGCGCGATCGCCGCGGCGGCGTCCGGGTCGGGCACCAGGCCCGGCCGGAACACCTCGGTGGGTTCACCCGCGCTCGCGCACGCCAGCGCGACCGACCAAGCCATGCTCTCCCCTCCCGCGGCCGGACACCGCCCACCCGGCCACGCCGCCAGGTTAACCCTGTCAGGCCGCGCTGTGGACCCCCGGGTCCCCGATCACCTCACCAGCCGCGGCCCGCGAACTTCTGGTCCTCGCCGAGGGAGGCGGCGCTGATGCCGACCATGGCCTCGCCGAGCCCGCGGGACACCTTGGCGATCACGTCGGGGTCGTCGTGGAAGGTGGTGGCCTTCACGATGGCCTCGGCGCGCTCGGCGGGGTTGCCGGACTTGAAGATCCCGGAGCCGACGAAGACGCCCTCGGCGCCGAGCTGCATCATCATGGCGGCGTCGGCGGGGGTGGCGATGCCGCCGGCGGTGAACAGCACGACGGGCAGCTTGCCGGCCCGCGCGACCTCCTTGACCAGCTCGTAGGGGGCCTGGAGCTCCTTCGCGGCGACGTACAGCTCGTCCTCGGGCAGCGACTGGAGCCGGCGGATCTCCTGCCGGATCCGCCGCATGTGCGTGGTCGCGTTGGACACGTCCCCGGTGCCGGCCTCGCCCTTGGAGCGGATCATCGCCGCGCCCTCGGTGATGCGGCGCAGCGCCTCGCCGAGGCTGGTGGCGCCGCACACGAACGGGACGGTGAACGCCCACTTGTCGATGTGGTTCTCGTAGTCGGCCGGGGTGAGCACCTCGGACTCGTCGATGTAGTCGACGCCGAGCGCCTGCAGCACCTGGGCCTCGACGAAGTGGCCGATGCGGGCCTTCGCCATCACGGGGATGGAGACGGCGCTGATGATCCCGTCGATCATGTCGGGGTCGCTCATCCGGGAGATGCCGCCCTCGGCGCGGATGTCGGCGGGCACCCGCTCCAGGGCCATGACGGCGACGGCACCCGCGTCTTCGGCGATCTTGGCCTGGTCGGGCGTGACGACGTCCATGATCACGCCGCCCTTGAGCATCTCCGCCATGCCGCGCTTGACGCGGGCGGTCCCGGTCTCGGGCGCGACGTTGTCAGTGGCGGGAGTGGTAGTGGACACGGGCATTCCTTACGTGGACGGACGACAAGTCACTTTCCATGATATTGCCTGCTCGGGCGACCGTTCGACCCGGCAGAGTGTCAACGTGCGCGGCCCGCCGCTTACGAAGTGATCGCCGGGCGCCCGCCCGGTCGCGGTCAAGGGGGTGCGGTCAGGGGGTGTAGGGCTTGCCGTCGTTGACGAGCAGCACCCAGACCTGGCCGGGCGCGAAGGTCATCGGCTCGCCGTCGGGGGTGGTGAAGGTCGTCCCCTTGCCCTCGGACGGCCGCGACCACTCGGCCTTGTAGGACTTGCCGTCGCGCAGGACCAGCGCCCGACCGGTGCCGGTGGTGTGGATCAGCGGCGTGTAGCTGCCGAGGAAGTCGTGGAACTTCGAGCGGGTCGTCTTGGCGTACTGGATGACGACGGTCCTGCCGCCGAGGCGGCCGCCCTCGGCGGCCCGGTCGGGGCGCCCGCCCCAGCTGGCGAGCCACCGCTTCTCCTTGGCCGACCAGGTGAAGCCCATCGTGGCGGCGGGCCAGCGGGCGGTGAACGACTTCGTCGGCTTCCCGCCCTCGGGGGCGTCCCCGAACCGGAACCCGATGTCGCGCGGCTTCGCCGCCTTCGGCGCCCGCTTGATCAGGTCCCCGGGGTCGGCGTACAGGTTGTAGGGGATGCGCTTGGCGCTGGAGCGGAAGTAGGCGCCGCCGGCCTTCTCCTGCGAGAGGTCGTAGACCGGCGCCTTGCGGACGTACTTCTTCATCTTGCTCTGGACGCCGGAGAACGCGAAGGCGGGCCGGCCGAACTGCGGCAGGATGTGCAGGTCGGAGATGCGGGCGCTGCGGACGGGCCCGACCTTCTTCGGCAGCCGGGAGGAGTACACCGCCATCAGCCGGGTCTCGCCGCCCTCGACCTGCTCGACGTAGACGATGTCGGCGGCCTTCACCCCGCTCTGCGGCAGCGCCGGCCGGGTGTTCTCGATCTTCACGGCGAGGACGGGGTTGTCCAGCCCCTTCGTGCCGCCGTTGAACGGGTGCACGGCGGGCTCGGGCGTCGCGCTCGGCGCCGGGGCGCCGGTGCTGCGCGGCGGCGGCGCCGTCGCCGGGCCGCCGGAGTCCGAGCAGGCCGGCAGGGCGGCGGCACCGACGACGAGGACGCCGAGCCCCGCGGCCGCGCGGCCCCGGGTGGTGGTGGCCCATGCGGATCGCACGATGTACCCCTCCCTTGGACGGTCTGCCAGAGAGTAGCGAACGCGGCCTGGTGCGCCCGCCCGTCCAGCGGTACGGCCCCGGGCCCCCGCTGTGATCAATCTCGCACGGCCGGGCCCGGGGCGGGGTCAGATCCCGGGGGGATCGTCGTCGATCTCGAAGAAGTCCGGGAGCGGGGCGCGCCCGGCGAGCGGCAGCACCCGGATGAGCAGCTTGCGGCGCGCGATCCGGGCCTGGGAGACGGCGTCGTTGTAGAAGTTGCGGGCGTAGGCGACCTTCGCGGCGGCGGAGGACAGCTCGTCCAGGACCTCGGCGCCCTCGCCCGCGCCGCGGGCGGTGATGGTGCCGACGAACTCGGGCTGGTCGACGACCGCGCGCAGGGCCCGCGACAGGTCGCTCTCGGCGAACTCGCGGCGCTCGGCGTCGGCGGTGCGCGCCTCGTGCGCCGCGGTCGCCAGCACCAGGCTGGTGGCCGGGTCCAGCAGCCGGGACGCGGCCAGCTCCAGCGCGGCGGCGGCCCGCCGGACGAGCGCGGCGTCCAGCGCGGCGCGGGCGGTCTCCACGCGGACGTGCAGCCGGTCCAGCCGGGTGGCGCGCCACGACACGTACACGCCGATGAGGAAGACGACGGCGATCCAGAACAGGACGTCGATGATCCAGTCGTAGGACATCCGGCGCCCTCCTACAGCCCGAGGCCGGACTCGACGACGCCGGCGCCGTCGTCGGTGACCGTCTCGTACACCCTCAGCACGTCGCGGGCGACGGCCGACCAGTCGTAGGCGCGGACGGCGGCGCGGGCCTCCGCGGACAGCTGCTTGCGCCGGGCGGGGTCGTCCAGCAGCTCGCCGGCCGCCGCCGCGAGCGCCTCGTGGTCGCCGGCCGGGAACAGCGCCCCGGCCCGCCCGCCGAGCAGCACCCGGTCGAACGCCTCGATGTCGCTGGCGAGGATCGGGGCCCCGGCCGACATGGCCTCGGCGAGCACGATGCCGAAGCTCTCGCCGCCGAGGTTCGGCGCGACGAACACGTCCACCGAGTGGTAGGCGCGGACCTTGTCCTCCTCGCTGATCAGGCCGAGCACGACGACGCGGTCGCGCAGCTCGGGCGAGACCCGGGCGATGACGTCGTCGGCGTCGCCGGGCCCGGCGAGCAGCAGCCGCAGCCCCGGCCTGCGGCGGCCGAGGATCTCGAAGGCGCGCAGCAGCACCTGCAGGCCCTTGCGGGGCTCGTCCATGCGGCCGAGGAACCCGAGCGCGCCCCCCTCGCCGCGCGGGGCCTCGGCGCGGCCGCGCCAGCCCGGCAGCGGCTCGGCCATCGCGTACCGCTCGGTCGCGACGCCGTTCGGGATCAGCACGGCGTCGCCGCCGAGGTGCTCGACGAGCGTGGTGCGGGCGGCCTCCGACACCGCGATCCGGCCGGTGATCTTCTCCAGGGCGCTCTGCAGGATCGGCGCGGTCACCGACACCACCCGGGACTTCTCGTAGGAGGCGTGGAAGGTGCCGACGATGGGCCCGTCCGCCGCCCAGCAGGCCAGCAGCCCGAGGGAGGGCGCGGCGGGCTCGTGGACGTGCAGCACGTCGAAGCCGCCGTCGCGGATCCACCGGCGGACCCGGCCGGCCGACAGGAACCCGAACGCCAGCCGGGCCACGGAGCCGTTGTAGGGGACGGGGACGGCGCGCCCGGCGGACACGGCGTAGGGCGGCAGCTCGGCGACGTCGTCCGCCGGCGTGATCACCGACACGTCGTGGCCGAGCCCGATCAGCGCCTCGGCGAGGTCGGCGATGTGCTGCTTCACCCCGCCCGGGACGTCCCACGTGTACGGGCAGACGATTCCGATCTTCATCGGCCGGCTCTCATCTCCGCGCGTCCGGGAGGTCGTCCACCCAGACCCTCTGCAGCATGTGCCAGTCCTCGGGGTGGGCGGCGATGCCCTCCTCGAAGGCGCGGGCGAGCTCCTGGGTCATGGCCTGGATCTTCTCCTGTCTGCCGCCCCCGTCCGGGACCGGGATCTCCTCGTGGACGCGCGCCGCCCAGTACTCGCCCTCATACCAGAGTGTCACGGGGATGAGGGCGGCGCCGGTCTGGAGCGCGAGCGCGGCGGAGACGGCGGGCATCCGGGCGGTGGCGCCGAAGAACTCGACGTCGATGCCGCTGTCGGTGAGGTCGCGGTCGACGACCAGGCACACCGCCCGCCCGGCGCGGAGCCGCTGCGCCATCCGCCCGAACGCGGAGGCGCCCTTGTGGGCGAGGACCTCCATGCCGAGGCTCTCGCGGAACTCGACGAACCGGTCGAACAGCGACGCGGGCTCCAGCCGCTCGGCGACGGTGGTGAACGGGTAGCCGCTGTGCACGAGCCACGCCCCGGCGTGCTCGTAGTTGCCCATGTGGGGCAGGGCGAGGATGACGCCGCGCCCGGAGTCGAGGTTGGTGAAGATCTTCTTCTCGCCGGTGACGCGCATCCGGCCGAGGATCCGGGCCTTGTCGTACTCGGGCAGCCGGAAGACCTCCAGCCAGTACCGCAGGTAGGAGCGCAGCACCTTCTTGCTGAGGACGCGGACCTCGTCGTCGACCGCGTCCTTGCCGAGGACGCGGCACAGGTTCTTCTCCAGCTGCCGCACCCCGGACCCGTACCGGTGCCAGGTGCGGTCGGCGAGCGCGGTGAAGACGAGCCGCGCCGCGCTCTCGGGCATCTTGCGGACGACCGTCCAGCCGAGGGCGTAGACGGCGTCGGTCACCTCATCGCGGAGCGACGGCGCGTCGCGTCCGCGGCGGGGCGTGGTCATGGCCGCGGCTCCGGCGTCCGCTGCTCGCCGTTCTCCCGCTCCGCGCCGGCCCCCGGCCGGCCCCCGGCCGGGGGCTCCTTGGCCTGGACGTAGACGGTGGCGAACCGCTGCCCGACCGTGACGGTGCTGAGCGCGGCGAGCGCCCACAGCGCGACGGCCAGGATGTAGGGGACGCCGAGGCCGTCGAACCCGGCGGCGACCAGCGCCACGATGAGGCGCTCCGCGCGCTCGGCGATGCCCACGTTGCAGGTGTAGCCGAGCCCCTCCGCGCGGGCCTTGGCGTAGGACACCACGACGCCGGAGACGAGGCAGTACAGCGCGACCCCGGCGAGGGGCTCCTGGCCGTCCCGGTAGAGCCCGATCATCAGCCCGGCGAAGATCGCGGCGTCGGCGACCCGGTCCATGGTGGAGTCCAGGAAGGCACCGAACTTGGAGATCTTGCCGGTGACCCGGGCGACCGCGCCGTCCAGCATGTCGAACAGCACGAAGGCCGTGATGACCATCGTCCCCCAGAAGAACTCCCCGCGCGGGAACAGCACGAGCGCGCCCGCGGCGACGCCGACCGTGCCGATGACGGTGATGGCGTTGGGCGAGACCCCGGTCCGCGCGACGCCCCGTCCGATCGGGGTGAGGACGCGCCCCAGCGCGGGCCTGATCTTGTTGAGCATCGCCGTCCGTTCTCCGTGTTCTGCGGGTGGGGGGCCGCGGCCGGCGGGGCGGGCCGCCCGTCACCGGCGACCGGGCGCGCCCAATCGTAGTGCGGCCCCGGCGCGGACGTGGTCGGCGCCGGGTTTGGGCGGCCTCCGGCCCGGACAGATCACGGAAGAACGCCGTTCACCCCTTGTGGTCCCGGCCGTCACGGGAAAGGGTGGTGCTACGGGTGTGACGTCGGTCACGCGCGATTGGACGAGGTCGGACGCCGCACTCGGACGTCGGGGCCGGGCCCGCGGGGCCGGGCCCAAGCCGCACGCGGGCCTCCGCGCGGAGACCCGTCCGAGGAGGTAGTCATGGCGGACAAGGGAGGCCACCCGGGAGCCCCCGGCAGGGCACCGGAGGCCGGCGGGTGCGACAAGGTGCGCAATGTCGCGCTGGTCGGCCACTCGGGGGCGGGCAAGACCACGCTCGTCGAGGCGCTGCTCGCGGCGACCGGCACCGTGCAGCGGGCCGGCAAGGTCGAGGACGGGACCACGGTCAGCGACTTCGACGAGGTCGAGGTGCGCCAGCAGCGCTCGGTGAACCTCGCGCTCGCCCCGCTCATGCACGGGGACGTCAAGGTCAATCTCATCGACACACCCGGCTACGCCGACTTCGTCGGCGACCTGCGGGCCGGGCTGCGCGCCGCCGACGCGGCGCTGTTCGTGATCTCCGCGGTGGACGGCATCGACGGCCTCACCCGGATGCTGTGGGAGGAGTGCGCGGCGGTGCAGATGCCCCGCGCGGTCGTCATCACCAAGATCGACCAGCAGCGCGGCGACTTCGACGACGTCGTCATGGCCTGCCAGGACGTGTTCGGCGAGGGCGTCGCGCCGCTGTACTTCCCCGCCGCGGACGGGGACGGCGGGCTGAAGGGCCTGATCGGGCTGCTGTCGCAGCGCTGCCTGGACTACTCCACCGGGCGGCGCACCGAGTGCGAGCCCGACCCCGGGTACCTGGAGCAGATCGCCGAGCAGCGCGCGTCGCTGATCGAGGGGATCATCCAGGAGAGCGAGGACGAGACCCTCATGGACAGGTACCTGTCCGGTGAGGACATCGACGTCAAGGCGCTCATCGAGGACCTGGAGACCGCGGTCGCGCGCGGCAGCTTCTACCCCGTCCTCGCGACGTCGGTCCCGCACGGCGACCACCCCGGGCCGGTCGTCGGCATGCTGGAGCTGCTGGAGGTCGTCACGCAGGCGTTCCCCTCGCCGCTGGAGCACGGGATCCCGCCGGTGACGGCGGTGAGCGGCGGGCCGCCGAAGGACCTCGCCTGCGACCCGGCGGGCCCGCTGGTCGCCGAGGTCGTCAAGACCACGTCCGACCCCTACGTGGGGCGGATCTCGCTGGTCCGGGTGTTCTCCGGGACGCTGCGCCCCGACACCACGGTGCACGTGTCCGGGCACGGCATGGCCGACCGCGGGCACGAGGACCACGACGTCGACGAGCGGGTCGGCGCGCTGACCTCCCCGCTGGGCAAGACGCAGCGGACGGCGGCGTCCTGCGGCGCGGGCGACATCTGCGCGGTGGCGAAGCTCGGCCGCGCCGAGACCGGCGACACGCTGTCGGATCCGGGGTCGCCGATGGTGATGGCGCCCTGGTCGATGCCCGACCCGCTGCTGCCGGTCGCGATCCGGGCGAGGTCCAAGGCCGACGACGACAAGCTCAGCCAGGCGCTCGCCCGGCTCGTCGCCGAGGACCCGACGCTCCGGCTGGAGAACAACGCCGAGACGCGGCAGCTGGTGCTGTGGTGCATGGGCGAGGCCCACGCCGACGTGCTGATCGACCGGCTCCGGGCCCGGTACGGCGTCGAGGTCGACCGGGTCGACCTGCGCGTCCCGCTGCGGGAGACGTTCGGCGGGACGGCCAAGGGCCTCGGGCGGCACGTCAAGCAGAGCGGCGGGCACGGCCAGTACGGCATCTGCCACGTCGACGTGGAGCCGCTGCCGTCCGGCGAGGGCTTCGAGTTCGTCGACAAGATCGTCGGCGGGGTCGTGCCGCGGCAGTTCATCCCCTCGGTCGAGAAGGGCGTCCGGCAGCAGATGGCGCGCGGCGTGTCCGCCGGGTACCCGCTGGTCGACATCAAGGTCACCCTCCACGACGGGAAGGCGCACTCGGTCGACTCCTCCGACATGGCGTTCCAGGCGGCCGGGGCGCTCGCGCTGAAGGACGCGGCGAGCCAGGTGCCGATCCTGCTGCTGGAACCCGTCGACGAGGTGGACGTGCTGATCGCCGACGAGTACGTGGGCCCGATCATGTCCGACCTCACCTCGCGGCGCGGCCGGGTGCTGGGCTCCCAGGCGGTGCCCGGCGGCCGCACCATGATCAAGGCCGAGGTGCCGCAGCTGGAGATCGTCCGGTACGCGATCGACCTGCGGTCGATGTCGCAGGGCACCGGCACGTTCAGCCGCACCTTCCTGCGCTACGAGCCGCTCCCGACCCATCTGGCCGACAAGGTCGCCGCCGAGTCGCGCGACGCCTAGTACTCCGCGGCTCGGGCCGCGTCCGCCCCGAGCCCCGCCCGCGTCCGCCGGGCGGGGCTCTAGGCTTGCCGGGTGCATCCTCCTGCCCTCCGGCTGGGGCCGCGCGCGCGGCTCTGGCGGTCACTCGCGGGCGCCGCCGTCGTCGGCGCCCTCTTCTATACCAGCGCGTACGGGAGCAACGACGACTTCCCGCTCGGGCCGATGACGCAGTTCGCCTTCTCGGTGAAGGACGACGGCGGGACGATCAGCTCGTACTGGCTGGAGGCCGACACCGCCGCCGGCACGCACGTGGCGCTGTCCTTCGACGCCGTCGGGACGGGCATGAAGCGCGCCGAGATCGAGGGGCAGATGCCGCGGATCCGCCGGAACCCGTCGCTGCTGCAGGGGATCGCCGACGGGCAGCGCAGGCTGCACCCGGACCGGCCGAGGCTCACCAGGATCTACGTCGTGCAGGAGATCAAGACGTTGAAGGGCGGCAAGGTCGTGTCGGTCATGCGGCAGAACCGCGTCGTCTGGGACGTGAAATGACCGCCGCCGCGACGCCGGAGGCGCCCCGTCCCGTCCGGCCCGCCGGGGACGCGCCCGAGCCGGCCCGCACCGCGTGGGGCCGCTGGTGGTTCGGGCCCGTGCCGCGCGCCCGGATCGCCTGGCTGCGGATCATCGGCTACGTGTTCCTGCCGTTCGACATGCTGGTGCTGACCGGCAGCACGCTGGCGCACGCGCGGCTGCCCGCCGACCTGTACCAGCCGGTGCTGCTCGGCCGGCTCCTGCACCTGCCCGCGCCCACGCCGTGGGCGATGTACACGCTGCTGACGGTGACGGTCGCGGCCGGGTTCGTCGCCATGACCGGCCGGGTGCTGCCCCGCGCGAGCGGCTACCTCGCCGCGTGCGGATACCTGTGGTGGGTCACGATCAGCATGTCGTACGGCAAGGTCGACCACGACCACCTCGCCCTCGTCGTGGCGCTGTTCGTGCTGCCGAGCGTCGGGCGCGCCGGCATCGGCGACACGCGGCGCTGCGAGGCGTCGGCGTGGTCGGTGCGGTGCGTCCAGCTCGGCGTGGTCGCGGCGTACTTCCTGTCGGCGTGGGCGAAGGTGCGGATCGGCGGGTTCCCGGCGTGGCCGAACGGCTCGACCGTCCAGTGGGCGCTGAGCCGGCGGGGGACGCCGCTCGGCCGCAGCCTCATCGACTACCCGGTGATGCTGAAGGCCAGCCAGTGGATCATGTTCCTCGCCGAGGCGCTGTCCCCGGTGATGCTGTTCCTGCGCGGGCGGCCGCTGTACGCGCTGGTGCTGTTCTTCGCCGGGTTCCACGCCGTCACCTACGCGCTGATGACGATCCACTTCCTGCCGCACGCCATCTGGCTCGCGGCTTTCCTGCCGCTGGAGCGGCTGACGCCGCTGCTGCCCGAGCGGCTGCGCGGCGGAACGCCGGCGGCGGTTCAGGCGGCTCCGGTGGAGCCCGCCGCCTGATCGTGGGTCAGGCCTGCGCGCCGGGGCGCCGGTCGGGAGGCAGCATGCACGCCGCCGTCCCGCCCGGCATCCGCTGCCGGTTGTTCGCGACGAGCCGGTACACGGCGTGCGCGACCCAGCTCACCGGCGGGACCCGCATGACGACGCCGGGCACCCGCCAGATGCCGCCGGCGGCCGTCAGCATCCGCCCGATGGCATCGGCGCCGCCGCTGACCCGTCCGGCGCGGTCGACCCACAGCACCTCGTGCCGCGCCCGCTCCGCGGTGGTGCCGAGCGCGTCCAGGTCGGCGAACTGGAACGCGATGACCGTCGCCCGGACGGGCACGTGCCGCTCCAGGAACCGCACCGACGACGTGCAGAACCCGCAGTCGCCGTCGTAGACCAGCACCGGCCTCTCGGGGGCGCTCATGAGACCGGCCAGGCGTCGGCGAGCATCTGCCGGGTGTCGCGCAGCAGCTGGGGCAGCACGCGGGTGTGCCCGACGACCGGCATGAAGTTGGTGTCGCCGCCCCAGCGCGGCACGACGTGCTGGTGCAGGTGGGCCGCGATGCCGGCGCCCGCGACGAGGCCGAGGTTCATGCCGACGTTGAAGCCCTGCGCCCCGCTGCACTTGCGCAGCGCGGTGAGGGCGCGGCGGGTGAACACGGCCAGTTCGACGTACTCCGGCTCCTCCAGCTCGGTGTAGTCGGCGACGTGCCGGTACGGGACGACCATCAGATGCCCCGAGTTGTAGGGGTAGAGGTTCAGCACCGCGAACACCGACTCGCCGCGGGCCACGACGAGGCCGTCCTCGTCGGCCATCTTCGGGATGTCGCAGAACGGGCAGCCGTCGCCCGACCCGGCGCCCGTCGGACGCCCCTCCCCTTTGATGTAGGCCATCCGGTGCGGTGTCCAGAGCCGCTGGAAGTGGTCGGGCGTGCCCGCGCCGCCTCCCTCCTCCTCGAGGCGGGGCGCGCCCTCGCTCTCGGCGCCCGCCCCGGGCGCGTCGCCGCGCCCCTGCTGCGCCACGGACTCCTCCGGCTCTGCGGTCAAGACGGTGGTCTCCTTTTGTTCACGGCCTGACCAGCAGCATAGAGAGGGAGGCGCCCGGGGCAGTAGCCGGGATGCCCTCGCGGCCGCCGCCGCGGCCGTGTCCGGAGGCCGGGGCCCGCGTGACTTTTCCGGGGCGACTCCGACACCATGGTCATCCGAACCGAACCTTGGGAGCGATCATGACCGGGCCCGACAGGCGGCAGACCGAAGGCGTCGAGCCGAGACCGGATCCCGGTTCCGCGCCCTACTTCCCCGGGATGCGGGGACGTCCGGGATCGACACCGCCGCGCGGCACTCCCCTGCCCGCGCCGCCCGCCCCATCGGCGGGGACGCCGCCGGCGGGCGGGGCAGCGGCGGGCGGGGCGTCCCAGGCGACCGCGGTGCCGATGACGATGCACGGCTCCCCCGGCGACGTCACCGTGGCGGTGGAGGGCCGCATCACCGTCGACGACGCGGTGCTGGAGAAGATCGCCGCGCTGGCGGCGCTGGAGGTGGCCGGGGTCGCCGGGCCGGCCCCGGCGGGGACGCGGGTGGCCGCGGACGACGACGAGGCCACGGTCGACCTCGCCATCGCGGTCGAGTACGCCTGCGTGATCAAGGACGTGGCGCAGGCCGTGCAGGCGAACGTGGCGCGGGTGATCGGGCTGATGCTCGGCACGCGGGTCGCCGCGGTCAACGTGTCGGTCGCGGACGTCCGGATGCCGGCGGCGCCGCCCCGGCCGCGCGCCGGCGCGGATCAGACGGTGCGCGCGTAGCAGCTCTGCATGCCGCCGCCGACCGACACCGTGGTGATCTTGACGCGGCCGACCTGGACCGGCTCGACGCCGGTGAAGTGGAAGGTGTGCGGCCGGCCCGCGTTCGCGCTGGCCTGCTGCGACTTCGGCGGGCCGTTCCGCATGATCAGCTCCGCCCGGATCAGGCCGCTGGCGGAGACGGTGACGAGGACGTCCACACCCGTCGCGGTGGCGCGGTAGAAGGCCGTCCCGTCCGGGCACTGGTCGAGGGGGTCGCCGCCGCCCGGCTGCGGGATCTGCGGCCCGCCGCCCTGCCCGCCGGTCCCCGCGGTCGGATACGGCCGGCCGCCGCCGTTCTGCTGCGGCACCGGGTTCGTCGGCGTCACCGGGAGCCCGGACGCGCCGGGGGCGCCGGGCTGCCCGGGCGGGGCGGACGCGGAGGGGCCCGCCGGCCCCTGGGCCCCGGCGGTGCCCTTCTTCCCGTCGTCCATCAGCGGCATGAGGAGCACGATGACGGCGGCGGCGACGAGCAGCAGCGTGCCCGTGTAGCCGGCGATCCGGCCCCACAGCCGCGCCCGCCGGCCCCGCCGCGCGGGCCTCCTCGACTTCATTCCGCTGACTCCCCGTCGTGGCACGTGATCGATGAGGCTACCAACTCCGCGCGGCGGGCACCGCCCGCTCGGACCCGGCCCGCCCGGAACCGGCCCGCTCGGACCCGGCCCGCCCGGACCCGGCGGCTCAGATCTGGACGCGCGCCTCGACGGCCTTGACGATCTCGTCGACCGCCTCGTCGATCGGGACGGCGTTCTTCTGCTCGCCGCTGCGGTACCGGAACGACACGGCGTCCTTGGCCACGTCGTCGTCGCCCGCCAGCAGCATGTAGGGGATCTTCTGCTTCTGCGCGTTGCGGATCTTCTTCTGCATCCGGTCGGAGGAGGTGTCGACCTCGACGCGGATCCCGCGCTCGCGCAGCCGCGCCGCGACCTTCTCCAGGTGCGGGACGTGCGCGTCGCCGATCGGGATGCCGACGGCCTGCACCGGCGACAGCCACGGCGGCATCGCGCCCGCGTAGTGCTCGACCAGCACGCCGAGGAAGCGCTCGACCGACCCGAACAGGGCGCGGTGGATCATCGCCGGGGTCTGCCGGGTGCCGTCGGCGGCCTGGTACTCCAGCCCGAACCGCTTCGGCTGGTTGAAGTCGAGCTGGATGGTGGACAGCTGCCAGGTCCGGCCGATCGCGTCCTTGGCCTGGACGGAGATCTTCGGGCCGTAGAACGCGGCGCCGCCCGGGTCGTCCACGAGCTCGAGCCCGGACTCCTGCGCCGCCTGGCGCAGCGCCTCGGTGGCCTCCGCCCAGTCGGCCTCGTCGCCGATGAACTTGTCGGAGTCGTCGCGGGTGGACAGCTCCAGGTAGAACTCGGAGAGGCCGAAGTCGCGCAGGACGCTCAGCACGAAGCTCAGCAGCGACTTGATCTCGTCGCCCATCTGCTCCTTGGTGGTGTAGATGTGCGAGTCGTCCTGGGTCATGCCGCGCACGCGGGTGAGCCCGTGCACCACGCCCGACTTCTCGTACCGGTACACCGAGCCGAACTCGCAGAGCCGCAGCGGCAGCTCCCGGTAGGACCGGCCGCGCGCCCGGAAGATGAGGTTGTGCATCGGGCAGTTCATCGGCTTGACCCGGTACTCGACCTCGTCGACCTCGAAGGGCGGGAACATGTCCTCGCCGTAGTACGGCAGGTGCCCGGAGATCTCGAACAGCGACGACTTGGTGATGTGCGGGGTGTTGACGAACTCGTAGCCGGCCTCCTGCTGCCGGCGGCGCATGTAGTCCTCCATCTCCTTGCGGATGATGCCGCCCTTGGGGTGGAAGACCGGCAGGCCGCTGCCGAGCTCGGGCGGGAAGGAGAACAGGTCGAGTTCGGCGCCGAGGCGGCGGTGGTCGCGCTTCTCGGCCTCCTCCAGGAACCTCAGGTACTCGTCCTGCTTGTCGCGGGACTCCCACGCGGTGCCGTAGATCCGCTGGAGCTGCGGGTTCTTCTCGCTGCCCCGCCAGTAGGCGCCGCCGGAGCGCATCAGCTTGAACGCGGGGATCACGCGGGTGGACGGCAGGTGCGGGCCGCGGCACAGGTCCTTCCAGCGCAGCTCGCCCGACTTGGCGTCCAGGTTGTCGTAGATGGTCAGCTCGGCACCGCCCACCTCGACGTTCGCGCCGTCGGCGGCGTCCTCGACGGGGCCGGAGCCCTTCAGCCCGATCAGCTCCAGCTTGTAGGGCTCGGCGGCCAGCTCGGCGCGCGCGTCGTCGTCGGAGACGGGGCGCCGGGAGAACCGCTGGCCCTGCTTGACGATCTCGCGCATCCGCTTCTCGATGCGCTTCAGGTCGTCGGGGGTGAACGGCTCGGCGACGTCGAAGTCGTAGTAGAAGCCGTTCTCGACCGGCGGGCCGATGCCCAGCCTGGCCTCGGGGAACAGCTCCTGGACGGCCTGCGCCATCACGTGCGCGGCGGAGTGCCGCATGATCGCGCGGCCGTCGTCGGACCCGATCTCGACGGGCTCGACGGCGTCGCCGTCGTGCAGCTCGCCGGCGAGGTCGCGCAGCTCGCCGTTGACGCGCGCGGCGATCACGGTGCGGCCGTCGGCGTCCAGCGCCTCGCCCGCGGTGGTGCCCGCCGGTACCGCCCGCTCGCCGCCGTCGAGTCTGATGCGCAGTTCGGGCACGGTGGACACGGGTACTCCTCGCGATGGTGGTCTGGGATCAGCGGTTTCCGATGCTATCGACTCGGGCTCTCCCCCGGACGCATCCGGCTCCATCGTGGTGCTCCTCTCCTCGTGGAGGGCCCCCGGGATCGGTCGGAGCGGTCCCCGGAAAGCGGAAGGGCCCCGGGGATCGCTCCCGGGGCCCTTCCGCGTGCAATGTCAGGACATGCCGCTGTCGCGCCGGGAGTGACCCGGCGTCGTCGTCTCTACGGACGCGTACGGCATGCCTTCACTGTAGCCGACGGTGCGCGGCGGCACGCGCCGTTGAGCGGTCGGCGGTCATGCGTGCGCTCTCGGCCCGGCGAGCTTGTCCATGTCCTCCAGCTCGCGCCCCTTCGTCTCGGGGACGGCCCGCATCACGAACAGGAGCGCCAGGACGGAGAACAGCGTGTACAGGCCGTAGGCGAGGCCGAGCGAGAAGCCGGAGATGCCGGGGAACGTCGTGGTGATCACCCAGTTGGCGATCCACTGCGCGGCGGCGGCGACCGCGAGGGCGGAGGCGCGGATGAAGTTGTTGAACATCTCGCCCAGCATCACCCAGACGACCGGCCCCCAGGTCGCGGCGAACGAGGCGACGAAGACGTTGGCGGCGACGAGCGCGATGGGCCCGGCGACGGTTCCGAGGTGCGGCTCGCCGTCCACGACGGGCGCGGTGGCGAAGCAGACCGTCAGGGTGCCGAGGGAGACCGCCATGCCGGCGGCGCCGGCGAGCAGCAGCGGGCGGCGCCCGATCCGGTCCACGAGGGCGATGGCGACCAGCGTGAACGCCACGTTCACGATCGAGTTGATCACCGAGGTGAGCATCGCGTCGTTCTCGGAGAACCCGACCGCCTGCCACAGCGAGGAGGAGTAGTAGAAGATCACGTTGATGCCGACGAACTGCTGGAAGACCGACAGCAGGATGCCGACCCAGACGATCGGCAGCAGCCCGAGCCGGTTCCCGCGCAGGTCGCCGAGGCGGACCGGCCGGTCCTCGGCGATCGACCGGACGATCTCCCTGATCTTGGCGTCGACGTCCCCGTGGCCCATGACCCGCAGCAGCACCCGCCGGGCCTCGGCCGTCCGGCGCCGCTTGACCAGGTAGCGGGGCGACTCGGGGATCGTCAGGGCGATCACCCCGTACAGGACGGCGGGCACGGTGGCGCTGGCGAACATCCAGCGCCAGGCGTCGCCGCCCCAGGGGAACGTCCCGGACGCGCCGCCGTCCGACACCCGGGCGATGACGTAGTCGATGACGAGCGCGGCGAAGATGCCGAGGACGATCGCCATCTGCTGCAGGGAGCCGAGCCGGCCGCGCAGGTTCGCGGGGGCGATCTCGGCGATGTAGGCGGGCGCGATCACGGACGCGGCGCCGATGGCGAGCCCGCCGACCAGCCGCCAGGCGGTCAGGTCGACGGCGTTGAAGGCCAGCGCCGAGCCGACCGAGCTGATCACGAACAGCGCGGACGCGATGAGCATCACCCGCACGCGGCCGATCCGGTCGCCGATGGGCCCGGCGAACCAGGCGCCGACGGCGCAGCCGAGCAGCGCCGACGACACGACGAACCCGACGGCGAAGTCGCTCAGCCCGAACTTGCCCTGGAGTGCGTCGACGGTCCCGTTGATGACCGAGGAGTCGTAGCCGAACAGGAAGCCGCCGAGGGCGGCGGCTCCGGCGAGCAGCGCGGCGGTCGCCGTCGCGTGCGGGGCGCCGTCGCGCTCCGCGCCCCCCAGATCCTCGCCGTCCGATGGTCGCGGCTGGCTGCCCGAGGTCGTCATGGGCCCTGATCTTCCCCGCGAGACGGACCTTATGCGGAGTCTTGAACGTCGCTCAGTCGCGGACGGCGACGCCGAGGACGTGCGGTGAGGCGGGGTTGCCGCGTCCGGCGGGGAAATCGAACCGCCGCTCGGCCCGCACCGTGAAGCCCGACCCGGCGATCCAGTCGGGCGTGGGCCGGGACACGTGGCAGCCGGCGGCGAGGAACGGCCACACCACGTCGGCGTACCGCTGGAACCGCGCCTTCCCGGGCTCGTCGCCCCGGATGTGCTCGTAGTAGCGCAGCTCACCGCCCGGTCTGAGGACGCGCCTCAACTCGGCCAGGGCGCGGATCGGGTCGCGCACCGAGCACAGCACGAGCGAGGCGACCGCCACGTCGAACGAGGCGTCGTCCACGTCGAGGTCCTCGGCGACGCCGGGGCGCACCGTGACGGGGACGGGCGCGCGGCCGGCGGCGTGGTCGGCCTTGGCGCGCAGCCGCGGCTCGGGTTCGAGCGCGACGACCTCGGTGACCTCCGGCGGGTAGTGCGGGAAGTTGGCCCCGTATCCGGCGCCCACCTCCAGCACGCGGCCGGAGGCGCCGGCGAGCAGTTCGGCGCGGTGCGCGTCCCCGCCCGCCCGGGCGCAGCCGGCGTCCAGCCGCGGGTAGAGCCGGGCGAAGATCGGATGGCTCAGGTCGCTCATGCCCGCAGTCTCCGCCGCCGCCCCGCGCCGCCGCAAGATCGCCTCGCGGCCGCGCCGCCCGGCGGTGATACCGGAGAGGCGGGCCGCATCTCCCTCCCGCGGGTCAGGCCGCCGCGGCCCCGCGGGCTCTAGGCTCCAGATCAAATGAACGATCCAGACCGCTCCGCGCCCGCCGGCCGCACCCGGCTGGTGGCCGGCGTCCGCTCCGCCCTGCTGCCCGGCGGGGACGGCCCGCCCGTGACCCTGCTGCCGGACCGCCCGCTGCTGCGCGTCCCGATCCTGGTCCTGCTCGCCGCGCTGACGATCGGCTTCACCGCGGGCTCCATCGCCATCGCGATCGAGGCGTACCACGTGAACACCGGGCTGGCCTGGCCGCTCGGGGTGCTGCAGGCCGCGCCGCTGATCTTCGCCGCCCGGTGGCCGCTGGCCGCCTGGCGGATCGCGGCGCTCGGCCTGCTGCTCACGGTGTTCGTCCGGCACGGCACCGGGTTCATGCCGTGGCCCGTCACCGCGATCCTGGCCCTCGTCGTCATCCTGTTCTTCACCGGCGTCGGCGCGGACCGGCAGACCACCGTGGGCGTCGGCGCGGTGACCGTGGCCGGGGTGCTGGTGCCCGCCGTGCTGTTCGGCATGCCGGGCTGGTTCGCGACGATCCTCGCGGGGATCGCCGCGGTCGCGCTGACGTTCGGCGACGCGGTCGGCGGGCGGCACTCCGCGGTGGAGGAGCTGCGCCGCCGCGAGGAGCAGCACCGGCAGGACCTGGCCCGGCAGGCGGTCCTGGAGGAGCGCGCCCGCATCGCCCGCGAACTGCACGACGTGGTCGCGCACCACATGTCGGTGATCGCGATGCAGGCGGAGGCCGCCCCCTACAAGATCCCCGACCTGCCGGACGCCGCGCTCCAGACGTTCGGGGTGGTGCGGGACGCGGCGCGCGAGGCGCTCACCGAGACCCGCCGCGTCGTGGGGCTGCTGCGCGCGGACGGCGAGGGCGCCGAGCGCGCCCCGCAGCCCGGCCTGGACCGGCTGGACGACCTGGTCGCCGCCGCCCGCCGCTCCGGGCTGTCGGTGGCGACCGCCGTGGTCGGCATGCCGCGCCCGCTGAACGCGGGGGTGGACCTGTCGGCGTACCGGATCGTGCAGGAGTCGCTGAGCAACGCCTCCCGGTACGCGCCGGGCTCCCGCGTCCACGTCGAGGTGAGGTACGGGCCCGAGGCGCTGGCGGTGACGGTCACCGACGACGGCGCCCGCACCACGCCGGAGGAGTCGCAGGGCGGCGGCCACGGCCTGGTCGGGATGCGCGAGCGGGTGACCATGCTGGGCGGCGCCCTGGACGCCGGCCCGCAGGACGGCGGCGGCTGGGCCGTCACGGCCGAACTGCCCTACGGGGACGCGGACTGAGCGCAGCGCGCCGGCGGTCCGGGGGACGTCCTCCGGAGGACAAGCGATCTTCGCCGCCGTAGGGTTGGCGGCGTGACGATTCGGGTGCTGATCGCCGACGACCAGGTGATGATCCGCGACGGGCTCGCGGCGCTGCTGTCCTCCGACCCGGAGATCGAGGTGGTGGGGCAGGCGGGCAACGGCCGCGAGGCCGTGGAGATGGGCCGCAGGCTCGACCCGGACGTGATCGTGATGGACATCCGGATGCCGGAGATGGACGGCCTCGCCGCCACCGCCGAGCTGGTCGGCGAGCCCGCCCGGGACGCCGACCCGGCGGAGGCGCGGCCGAAGGTGCTCGTCCTCACCACCTTCGACCTGGACGAGTACGTCTACGAGGCGCTCGGCGCGGGCGCCAGCGGGTTCCTGCTGAAGGACGCCTCGGCGGCCGACCTGGTGAACGGGGTGCGGATCGTCGCGGCGGGCGACGCGCTGCTGGCCCCGTCCATCACCCGGCGGCTGATCGGCGACTTCGCGCGGCGGCGCCGGCACCAGCGGCCGAGCCCGCAGGCGACCGCGGGGCTGACGCCGCGCGAGCTGGACGTGCTGCGGCTCATGGCGCGCGGGCTGTCCAACGCCGAGATCGCCGCCGAGCTGGTGCTGGCCGAGCAGACGATCAAGACGCACGTCGGGCACGTCCTGACCAAGCTGGCGCTGCGCGACCGCACCCAGGCCGTCGTGTACGCCTACGAGAACGGCCTCGTCGGTTGACCGGGGCCGGCTAGCGGGACGGGTCGAGCACGAGCTTGCCGGTGGTGCGGCGCGCCCGCATGTCCTCGTGCGCGCGGCGCGCCTCGCTCAGCCCGTACTCGCCGCCGCCGATGACGCGGAGCCGGCCGTCGGCGGCGAGGTCGAACAGCTCGCCGAGCGCGGTGCGCATCACGTCGCCGGGCAGCTGGAAGACGTGCGCCAGCCACATGCCGGAGATCGTGGCGGAGTGCGCCATCAGCGTGGCCGGGCGGACGGGCGACGGCTCCTTGCGCGACGCCATGCCGTAGAAGGCGAGGCGCCCGAACGGGGCGAGGGCGCGCAGGCTCTGGTCGGTGACCGTGCCGCCGGTCATCTCCAGGACGGTGTCGACGCGCCGGCCGCCGTTGGCGTCGATCAGCGCGTCCTTCAGGTCGGGCTCGTTGGCGTCGATCGCGACGTCGGCGCCGAGGTCGAGGGCGAGGTCGCGCTTCTCCTTGGAGGAGGCGGTCGCGATGACCCGCCCGGCGCCCCACGCCTTGGCGAGCTGGACGGCGAGCGTGCCGACCCCGCCGGCGGCGGCGTGCACGACGACGGACTCGCCGGGCGCGAGGTGGACGCTGCGGCGCAGCAGCACCCACGCGGACGCGCCCTGCACGATCATGCCGAGCGCGGTGACGTCGTCGATCGCGTCGGGGACGTCCCAGGCCAGCGCCTCGGGCGCGACGGCCTTCTCGGCGTAGCCGCCGGTGCCGACGAGCGCGACGACGCGGCGGCCGTCGCCGGTGGTGCCGACGACCTCGCCGCCCGGCACCATCGGCAGCGTGGACGCCGACAGGTAGCTGTTCTCGGCCTGGTGGGTGTCGGCGTAGTTGACCCCGGCCCGCGAGACGTCCACGAGCAGGTGCCCGGGGCCGGCGGACGGCTCGGGCAGCTCGGTGACGGTCAGGACCTCGGGCCCGCCGAACTCGGTGATCTGGATCGCGCGCATGTCTCTCCTGTCGGTCTCGGCGGACGGCTCAGCGGGGGCCGGGGACGCCGCGGAACGTGAACGGCCCGGACGGTCGGCCCGGCACCACGTACCACGCTTCGCCCGCGCCGTCTGCCTCCAGGATGCCCATGAACGCCTCGACGACGTCTGACACGTCCAGGATCGGGAAGCCGGTCTCCTGGAGATGCCCCTTCAGCGGGGTGAGGATGTCGGTGTCGGCGAACGAGGGGCACAGGGCGTTCACCCGGATGCCCTCCTCGGCGTAGGTGGGGCCGAGCGCGCGGACGAGCCCGACGACGGCCGCCTTGTTGGCGCCGTAGACGGGGTCGAACGGCGTCGCGGTGAGCGCCGCCATACTGGCGGTGCAGACGATGTCGCCGCCGCCGCGGGCGCGCAGCGCGGGCAGCGCGGCGTGCGCGCCGAACACGACGCCGTCGAGGTTGATGCCCATGGCCCGCCGGTAGGCGGCGAGGTCGAAGTCGTCGCCGACTCCCCCGCCGCCGGCGACGCCCGCGTTGAGGAACGCGACGTCCAGGCCGCCGAAGCGCTCGACGGCGGTCGCGACGGCGGCCTCGCTGTCGGCGGGCTCGCGCACGTCGCAGCGGACGAACGCGCCGTCCAGCTCCTTCGCGAGCGCGTCCCCGGCCTCGGCGTCGACGTCGGCGAGGACGACCCGGGCGCCCTCGCGGGCCAGCCGGCGCGCCACCGCGGCCCCGATGCCGTTGGATCCGCCCGTGATCAGCGCGACCTTGCCCGTGCCGTCGAAGCCGGTGCCGTCGAAGGCTGCCATGGGACTCCCTCCCGAAGTAACTGACTCGTCAGTTACTCTAGCGGAATGGACTTCGGTTTGAGCGAGCGGGGCGGGGAGTACTTCGGCCGCCTCCAGGAATTCATGGACTCCCACGTCTACCCGGCGGAGCCGGTCTACGCGGCCCAGCGGGCCGAACTGGCCGCGGCGGGGCGCGAGCACCACGTCCCGCAGGTCGTCGAGGACCTCAAGGTCGAGGCCCGCAAGCGCGGCCTCTGGAACCTGTTCCTCCCCGGCAGCGAGGACCCGGCGCACGGCCTGTCGGTCACCGACTACGCGTCCCTGGCCGAGCTGACGGGGCGCTCCCCCAACCTCGCGCCCGAGGCGACCAACTGCGCGGCGCCCGACACCGGCAACATGGAGGTCCTGCACCTGTTCGGCACGCCCGAGCAGAAGCGGACGTGGCTGCGGCCCCTGCTGGACGGCGAGATCCGCAGCGCGTTCGCGATGACGGAGCCGGACGTCGCGAGCTCCGACGCCACCAACATCTCCACCCGCATCGAGCGGGACGGCGACCACTACGTCATCAACGGCCGCAAGTGGTGGACGAGCGGCGCCGCCGACCCCCGCTGCAAGATCATGATCCTGATGGGCAAGACCGACCCGGACGGCCACCCGTACCGGCAGCAGTCGATGGTGCTGGTGCCGTTCGACACGCCCGGCGTGGAGGTCGTCCGGGCGCTGCCCGTGTTCGGCTACCAGGACCAGCACGGCCACTGCGAGATCACCTTCACCGACGTCCGCGTCCCGGTGGAGAACCTCGTCGGCGAGGAGGGCGGCGGCTTCGCGATCGCGCAGGCCCGGCTCGGCCCCGGCCGCATCCACCACTGCATGCGCGCGATCGGGATGGCCGAGCGGGCGCTGGAGCTGATGTGCGAGCGCGCGGTGTCGCGCGTCGCGTTCGGCGGCCCGCTCGCCAAGCAGGGCGTGGTGCGCGAGCAGATCGCCGAGTCGCGGATGGCGATCGAGCAGGCCCGGCTGCTCACGCTCAAGACGGCCTGGCTGATCGACAAGCACGGCGTCCAGGCCGCCCGGTCCGAGGTCGCGGCGATCAAGGTGATCGCGCCGCGGGTCGCGCTGGAGGTCGTCGACCGGGCGATCCAGGTGCACGGCGGCGCCGGCGTCAGCGACGACACCCCGCTCGCCGCGATGTGGGCGGGGCTGCGCACGCTGCGCCTCGCCGACGGCCCGGACGAGGTGCACGTGCGGTCCGTGGCCCGCGCCGAGCTGGGCAAGTACCTCGGAAAATGACGAGCGACACGGGGGAGGCGGGCGTACGGCGGCGGATGCCGTACGCCCGGCGGCGCGAGCAGCTGCTGCAGGTCGCGCTCGAGGAGTTCGGCCGCCGCGGCTACCACCTGGCCCAGATGGAGCACGTGGCGGCGGCGGCGCAGGTCTCCAAGGCGCTGCTCTACCAGCACTTCGCGTCCAAGGAGGAGCTGTTCGCCGAGGTGACCGAGGCGATCGTCGCCGAGCTCACCGGCCGGCTGAACGAGGCCGTGCACGCCGCGCACGGGTCGGCGGACGGCATCCGGGCGATGATCCGGGTGCTGTTCGACTACGCCACCGAGGAGCCGGACGCGTGGGCGCTGGTCGTCCGGCACCTGGACAAGCCGGAGGTGGGGCTGGAGCTGCGGGAGCTGCGCGACCGGCTCGGCACCGCGTTCGCCGACCTGCTGCTGCGCCGCCGCCGCGCCGACCCGGCGCTGTCGCCGGCCGCGCTGGAGGTCAACGAGCGCCGCGCGCGGCTGCTCGTGCCGCTGATGTACGGGTCGATGCTGTCGATGGTGTCGTGGTGGCTGGAGCATCCCGACACCTCGCGCGAGCGCGCCGAGCAGATGGCCGTGGAGTTCATCTGGCTCGGCCTCGACCGGCTCCGCGCGGGCGAGCGCCTGCCCAAGGCGCAGCCGTAACCGGGCTCCAGCCGACCACCGCGTCAGCCGAACACCGCGTCAGCCGAACACCGCGTCGCGGGCGAGGTCGAGGGCGGTCAGCACGGCGCCGCGCAGCACGGCGTCGCCCTCGACGCGGCTCGCCCGCACGTCGGTGGGGGCCGGGCCGAGCGCGGCGAGCCGGTCGGCGACCAGTCCGGCGAGCCGGTCGCCGCCCGACCGGCCGAGGCCGCCGCCGAGCACGACGAGGCCGGGGTCGAGGACGGCGACGAGCGCGAACGCGGCCTCGGCGATCCAGCCGGCCACCCGCTCGTCGGCGAGGCCGGCCACGGCGGCCCGGTCCAGCAGGTGGCAGAAGTCGGTGCCGCCGAACTTCAGCAGCCCCACCTCGCCGGCGCCGCCGGACGCGCCGCGCCGCAGCCGTCCGTCCAGCACGACGGCGCCGCCGATGCCGTCGTCCAGCCACAGCAGGGCGAAGTCGGCGCGGCCCGCGGCGGCGCCCTCGCGGTGCTCGGCGATCGCGCCGAGGTTGACCTCGTTCTCCAGCCGGACGGGCGCGCCGAGGCGCTCCTGGAGCGCCGCGCCGAGGTCGGGGCGGCCGCCGGGGACGCCGCTGTCGGTCACGAGGCCGGTGCGCGGGTCGACGGGGCCGGGGGTGCCGAGGACGACGGTGTGCAGCTCACGGCCGTCCGCCGCCTCCGCGACCGCCCCGGCGATGAGCGCGGCCAGGTCGGGGGCGGGCGGCAGCGGGCGGGTCGCGGCCCCGGTCTCGTTCCCGGCGATGTCGGCGACGGCGACGTGGACGGCGTCGCGGCGCAGGTCCACTCCGGCGATGTGGGCGCGGTCGGCGACGAGGCCGTAGAGGCGGGCGTTCGGGCCCCGCCGGTCCGCGCCGGTCTCCCCCGCCGCCTCGACCAGCCCGGCCGCCCGGAGCCGCTCGATCAGGTCGGACACGGTCGGCCGGGACAGCCCGGTCAGCGTCCGCAACTGCGGGGCGGTGAGCGGGCCGCGGTCGAGCAGCAGGTCGAGGGCCAGCCGGTCGTTGATCGCGCGGGCCATGGTCGGGTCGGCGGTCTTCACGGCCCACATAGTAGTCAGGGAGCCTGCCTGATCCGCTTTTCATCAGGAAGCCTTCCTGTTAGTTTATCGATCCATGACCTCTCCCCATCGGGCCATCGGCGCGGTCTTCGCCGTCCACGGGGCCGTGGCGGGCACGCTCGCCACCCGCCTCCCGTGGATCCAGGACCGCCTCGGCCTCTCCCCCACCGTGCTCGGGCTGGCCCTGCTGTGCCCGTCCATCGGCGCGTTCGCCGCCATGCCCACCGCGAGCCGCGTGGCGCACCGGATCGGCGAGCGCCGGACCGTCCGGCTGCTGATCGCGGCCTGGTGCGCGGCGCTCGCCCTTCCCGCGCTCGCGCCCGCGCCCGGCTGGCTGTTCGCGGCGATGCTGCTGTTCGGCGCGACCGCCGGGATGTCGGACGTCGTGATGAACGCGCACGGCGTCGCGGTGGAGCGGGAGGTGCGCCGCCCGGTCATGTCGGGGCTGCACGGCCTGTGGTGCGTCGGCAGCCTCGCCGCGGGCGGCGCCGGCATCGCCGCCGCGCACGCCCGGATCGACGCCCGGCTGCACCTCGGGCTGGTCGCGGCCGTCCTGCTGGCGGCGGGCCTGCTGGCCGGACGCTGGCTGCTCGCGGACCGGCCTGCCGAGGGGGTCCCCGCGCCGCGCCGGTTCGCGCTGCCGACGCGGGCGGTCGCCGCGATCGGCGCGGTCGGGTTCTGCGGGACGTTCGCCGAGGGCGCGAGCGCCGACTGGTCCGCCGTCTACCTCACCGAGGTGACGGACGCGGGACCCGGCCTCGCCGCCGCCGCGTTCACCGTCTTCATGTCGTGCATGGCCGTCACCCGGCTGGCCGGCGACCGGATCGTGCGGCGGTTCGGCCCGGCGGCGGTCACCCGGTGCGGCGGCTCGGTCGCGGTGGCCGGCGGGATCCTGGTGGTGGCCGCCCGCGCCCCGTGGGCCGCGATCGCCGGGTTCGCGCTGGTCGGCATCGGCATCGCCACCGTCGTCCCGCTGGTGTTCGCGGCGGCGGCCGGCGTCGGCGCGACGCCGGGCGAGGGCGTCGCGGGCGTCGCGACGATCACCTACCTGTCCGGGCTGACCGCGCCGGCGGTGACCGGCTGGACGGCGGGCGCGCTGTCCTACCGGGCCGCGTTCGCGATGATCACCTGCGTGGTCGCCGTGATGACGCTGTCGGCCGGCGCGCTGCGCCCGCGCGCCGCCGGCCGGGGCGCGCCCGCGCCGGAACCGGCGGCGAAGGCGCTGCGCTGACGCCCGCCCGGCCGTTCCGGACGGCCCGGGGCAGGCGAAAAGCCGGGGCATGCGAAAGGCCGGGGACGGCGAGCGTCCCCGGCCTCTCAGCGGTCTAGATCAAGGGCAGTGCCTCAGAGCGGGTAGACGCCCTCGGCCTGCGGGCCCTTCTGGCCCTGGGTGATCTCGAACCCGACGCGCTGGTTCTCGTCCAGGCTGCGGTAGCCGTTGGTCGTGATCGCCGAGTAGTGGACGAACACGTCCGGGCCGCCGCCGTCGGGCGCGATGAACCCGAAGCCCTTCTCGGCGTTGAACCACTTCACGGTGCCTTCGGCCATGGTGTTCCCCTTCCGGGTAGAACTCACCGGGCCGCCGGGCGGCGGACCGGGCTGCAGCGGACTCATCTCACGCCCGCCGGTCGCCCGGAGAAAACGCTTCGAGACTGCCTGGCGTCCGGCCGGCCGGGCCGGGCGCCATCGTGCAACGCACCCGAACCTACCCGATGCCGGGCCGCCTCATGCACCGACACACCTAAACAAGATCCGCCAAGGCCTCCGCGGCGCGGTGGCAGTCGTGGAACGTGCAGTACAGCGGCACGGGCGCGAGCCGGACGACATCCGGTTCGCGCGCGTCGGCGACCACGCCATGGGCCTCGGCGAGCCGCCGGACGAGCCCGCCGGCGTCCGCGACCCGCAGCGACAGCTGGGTGCCGCGCGCCGCCGGGTCCGCCGGGGTGATGATCTCCACACCGCCGACCGGGGCGAGCCGGGACGCCAGGTGGCCGGTGAGCCGCTCGCTCTTGGCGCGCAGCGCGTCCATCCCGACCCGGTCGAAGATCTCCAGGGAGGCGAGGACGGGCGCGAGCGCCATGATGGGCGGGTTGGACAGCTGCCAGGCGTCGGCGGACGCGGGCGGCGCGATGTCGGGGTCCATCCGGAACCGGACGGCGGGCTCGGTCCCCCACCAGCCCGACAGCTTCGGCACGGACGCGTCCCGGACGTGCCGCTCGTGCACGAAGCAGCCCGCGACCGCGCCCGGACCGGAGTTCAGGTACTTGTAGGTGCACCAAGCGGCGAAGTCGACGTCCCAGTCGTGCAGGCGGAGCGGGACGTTCCCGGCGGCGTGCGCGAGGTCCCAGCCGACGACGGCGCCGGCGGCGCGGCCCGCCTTGGTGATCGCGGCCATGTCCATGAGCTGGCCGGTCAGGTAGTTGACGCCGCCGAGCAGGACGAGCGCGACCGTGCCGCCCTCGCGTTCGAGGAAGCCGACGACGTCCTCGGTGCGGAGGTTGTCCTCGCCGGGGCGGGGCCTCAGCCGCACGACGGTCGCGGCCGGGTCGAGCCCGTGGTGGACGGCCTGGCTGGCGACCGCGTAGGAGTCCGACGGGAACGCCGCGTCCTCGATCACGATGCGGGTGCGGTCCCCGGCCGGCCGGTAGAAGCTCGCCATCATCAGGTGCAGGTTGACGGTCAGCGAGTTCATCGCGACGACCTCGCGGGGCAGCGCGCCGACGAGCCGGGCGGCGGGCTCGCGGAGCAGCTCGTGGTAGTCGACCCACGGGCGGCGGGCCCGCGTGTGCCCCTCGACGGCGAGGCGCGCCCAGTCGTCCAGCTCCTCGCGGAGCCGGTCCGCGACGGCGCGCGGCTGGAGGCCGAGGGAGTTGCCGGCGAAGTAGGCGGCCTCCGCGTAGGCCCCGCCGGGCGCGGGCGGGACGAGGAACTCGCCGCGCAGCGTGGGCAGCGGGTCGGTCTCGTCGAGCCGCCGCGCCTCCTCTTCCCTTCGGGCCGCACTGGTCACTGGGTCATTCCTTCGGTGGTCACGAGGTCGTGCGCGGGGGCGAAGAACGCCTCCGCGTTGCCGCCGAGCAGCCGGGCGCGGTCGGCGTCGTCCAGCCCGGGGCACGCCCGGATCGTCGCGCCCGGCTCCATCTCGCCGAGCGGGAACGGATAGTCGGTGCCGAGCATGACCCGCTCGGTGCCCATGACGTCCACGAGGAGGCGGAGGGCGCGCGGGTCGAACACGGCCGAGTCGACGTGGAACCGGTCGGTGTACTCCGACGGCGGGCGCGGCGAGTCGGCGCGGACGATATCGCGGCGGTGCCAGGCGTTGTCGGCCCGTCCGAGCAGGAACGCGAAGGAGCCGCCGCCGTGGCAGAAGCACAGCCGCAGCGACGCCGGGATGCGCTCGAACGCACCCGACAGCATCAGCCCGAGGATGCTCAGCTGCGTCTCGGCGGGCATCCCGGACAGCCACGGCAGCATGTGGCCGCGCATCCGGTCGGCGCCGAGCATGTCCCACGGGTGCGCCAGCACGGGCAGGCCCAGCGCGGCGCAGTGCGCGAGGAACGCGGTGATGCCGTCGTCGTGGAGGTTGCGGTCGCCGACGTGGTTGCCGATGTGGACGCCGCGGTGCCCCGCAGCCTGCGCCCGCGTCGCGACCCGGCAGGCGAGGTCGGGGTCCTGGAGCGGGACCTGGCAGAGCGGCAGCAGCCGGTCGGGCGCCTGCCCGCAGAAGTCGAGGATGCGCTCGTTGACGAGGTCGCACCAGTCGGCGGCGCGGGACGGCTCGGCGGCGTACCCGAACATCAGCGGGGTGGACGAGACGGCCTGGACGTCCACGCCCGCCGCGTCCATGTCGGCGACGCGGCGCGCGGGTTCCCAGAGCGCCTCGCCGACCGGCCGGTACTCCTCGTCGCCGCACATCATCATGCCGGTGCCGCCGCCGTCGACGCGCAGCCACGGCTGCGCCTCGTCGGTGAGGATCCGGCCCTCGTCGCGGCTGAGCCGCGGGAAGACGTGGGCGTGGACGTCGAAGACGGTCATGTCAGACCCGGGGCGCCGTGGTCGGGGTCATGGTCCGCGGCCATGTCCTGCCCGGGTGGACGGCCCCGCAGTTCGGGCACTTGCGGTCACTGCCGTAGAAGCCCTCGAACGCGGGCGGCAGGTCGTCCACGATCGAGCGGACCTGGAGTTCGGCGCGGTGGACGAGGTGGTGGCACTCGGTGCAGTACCACTCGAACGCCTCCGTCAGCCCCTCCGGCCGCGGGATCTCCACGACGAGGCCGATCGACCCGGCCTCGGGCCGCTGCGGCGAGTGCCGGACGTGCGGCGGCAGCAGGAAGACGTCGCCCTCGTTGATCTGCACGTCCACCGGCGGGCGGCCCTCCTCCTCCATGACGCGCAGGACCATGTTGCCCTTGAGCTGGTAGAAGAACTCCTCGGTGGGGTCGTCGTGGAAGTCGGTGCGCTGGTTCGGGCCGCCGACGACCATGATGATCAGCCCGGCGTCGTCGAACACCTGGACGTTGCCGACCGGCGGCTTCAGCAGGTCGCGGTGCTCGTCGATCCAGGCCTGGAAGTTGAACGGCCGTCCGTGCGAGAGCTGCGGGAGTGTCATGCTCCGGCCTCCTTGCCGTTGCGGGGGATGTGGGCGACGCACGAGATCTCGATGAGCAGGTGCGGGTGCGGGAGCTGGTGGACGGCGACGGTCGTGCGGGCCGGGCCGGTCTCGTCGAAGTACTCGCCGTAGACCTCGTTGTAGCCGCCGAAGTCGTTCATGCTCACCAGGTAGGCGGTGACGTTGACGACGTCGGAGAGGTCTCCGCCGGCGGCGCCGAGGAGGTCGCGGACGTTCTCGATGACGGCGCGGGTCTGCGCGCGGATGTCGAGGTCGGTGACGCCCATCGGGTCGGCGCTCGCCCCGACGAACGTCCCGTCGGGGCGGCGGGAGCTCGTCCCGGACACGAACACGAAGTCGCCGGCCCGCTTCACGTGCGGGAACCGTCCGCGCGGCTTGGCCTTGCCGTCCACGAGGAACGCGTCGCCCATCACGTCGTCACCTCCACACTGCCGAGGCCGGCGCCCGTGACGCGGACGTGTGCGTCCTTCGGCAGCGGGACGGCGGCGGTCGCGGCCCCGGCGAGGACGATCCAGCCGGGTTCGAGCTTCATCCCGGCGCCGAGCGCGAGCCGCGCCGCGGCCCGCAGCGACCGCGCCGGGTCGCCGAGGATCGCGGCGGACGACCCCGCCTGCACCGGACGCCCGTCGATCTCCAGCAGCAGACCGGTGTTCGACAGGTCGCGCGGCGCGTGCCAGGCCCCGTAGCCGAACCGCGCCGCGGACGCGTTGTCGGCGATCACGTCGGGGAGGGTGAACTTGAAGTCCCGGTAGCGGGAGTCGAGCACCTCGAACCCGACCGCGACGCCCGCGACGGCCGACTCGGCCTCGGCGGGCGACCGGACCTCCCGTCCGATCAGGTAGGCGATCTCCGGCTCGACGCGCGGGTGGATGAGGCGGGAGACGTCCACGGACGACTCGGCGAGCATCCGATCGGTGAGCAGGCCCCAGATGACGTCGTCGACGCCCATCTGCACCATCTTGGCGCGGCTGGTGAACCCCATCTTCACGCCGACGACCCGTTCGCCGCGGCGCCGGCGGCGCTCGATCCCGGCCCGCTGCACCGCGTAGGCGGCGGGCACGTCGAACGGCGCCTTCTCGGTCAGCTTCGGGACCGCACGGACGTCGCGGACGGCCTCGTCCAACGTCGCCGCCAGGGCGTGCACGTCCACCATCACCCTTCCTCCCCGCCCGAGTCGTCACGGCCGAAGGCGACGCGGACGTCGCCGAGCCCGTCGATGCGGGCCTCGAACACCTCGCCGGGCGCGGCCGGGACGACCGGCCCGAGCGCGCCGGTCAGCACGGTGTCGCCGGCCCGCAGCGGGCGGCCGACGCGGACGAGCGTGTCGGCGAGCCACAGCGCCGCGTTCAGCGGGTGGCCGAGGCAGGCGGCGCCGTTGCCGGTGGACACCTGCTCGCCGCGCCGCTCCATGACCATGCCGCAGAGGCGCAGGTCGACGTCCTTGAGCAGGACGGGCCGGTTGCCGAGCGCGTACATGCCGGACGAGGCGTTGTCGGCGACGGTGTCGGCGAGCGTGATGTCCCAGTCGCGGACGCGGCTGCCGACCACCTCGATCGCGGGCAGCGCGAACGCGGTCGCGCGGATGACGTCGGCGACGGTGTGCCGCTCGTGCGTGAGGTCGTGCTCCAGCACGAGCGCGACCTCGGCCTCGGCGCGCGGCTGGAGGACGGCGCCGGCGGGGATCTCCTCGCCGTCCGGGACGGCCATGTCGGCGAACAGCATCCCGAAGTCGGGGCTGTCGACGCCGATCTGCCGCTGGACGGCCCTGGAGGTCAGGCCGATCTTCCGCCCGGCGAGGCGGCGGCCCTCGCCGAGCCACCGCTCGGTGAGCTTGTCCTGGACGGCGTAGGCGTCGTCCGCCGTCGTGATCAGGTCGCGGACGGGCGCGCACGGCGTGCCGCTCGCGTAGGCGCCGAGGAGCCGTTCGGCGGCCTGGTCGATGGTGGTCGTCACTGGGCTCGCTCTCAGATCTGGATGCAGACGTTGACGGGTTCGGAGAAGAAGTCCAAGGAGTACTCTCCCCCCTCGCGGCCGATCCCGGACGCCTTGACACCGCCGAACGGGGTGCGCAGGTCGCGCAGGTTCCAGCAGTTCACCCAGACGATGCCCGTCTCGATGCGGGGCGCCACCCGGTGGGCCCGCGACAGGTTCGCCGTCCAGATCGTGGACGCGAGGCCGTAGGGGCTGTCGTTGGCGAGGTCGACGGCCTCGTCCTCGCTGTCGAACGGGGCGACGTGGCAGACCGGCCCGAAGATCTCCTCCCGGACCGTACGGGCGGTCTCGGGGAGCCCGGTGAGGACGGTGGGCTCGACGTAGAAGCCGCTGTCCCGCGCGTCACCGAAGGTCGGGGCGCCGCCGCCGGCGAGGACCGTGGCGCCTTCCTCTTCGGCGAGCCGGTAGTAGGAGAGCACTTTGTCGCGGTGCTCGGCCGAGATCATCGGCCCGTAGCCGTCGAGTTCCTTCGCCCGTGCGGCGAGCCTCCCGGCGAACTCGTCGAAGACGGGACGCTCCACGTAGACGCGCTCGGTGCAGAGGCAGATCTGCCCGGAGTGGGTGAAGGACGAGCGGACCGTGCCGTCGACAGCGGCGTCGAGATCCGCGTCGGCGAAGACCAGCGCGGGGTTCTTGCCGCCCAGCTCGAACGACACGGGCGTCACGTGCTCGGCGGCGTTGCGCATGATCGCGGTGCCGGTGGCGGACTCGCCGGTGAACGCGATCGCGTCCACGCCCGGATGCCCGGTGAGGAACTCCCCGGCCGCGCCCGCGCCGTGCCCGTGCACCAGGTTGAACACCCCGTCCGGCACCCCGGCCTCGTCGATGACCCGGGCGAGCAGGGTGGCGGTGGACGGCGTCTCCTCCGACGGCTTGACCACGACGGTGTTGCCGCACGCCAGCGCCGGGGCGATCTTCCAGGTCGACAGCAGCAGCGGGAGGTTCCACGGCGAGATGATCGCCACCACGCCGAGCGGCCGTCGCACGGTGTAGTTGAGCGCCTCCCCCACCCCTGCGCTCCACCCGGGGATTCGTGTCGTGTACGCACGTTCGGGACGGCCGTACAGCAGGTCGGCGTAGGCCCGGAAGTTGCCGGCCGCGCGCGGCACGTCGACGGTCTCGGCGAACGCGCGGGGCCGGCCGGTGTCCGCGACCTCCGCCTCGACGAACTCCTCGAACCGGGCCTGGATGCCGTCCGCGATGCGCCGCATCGCCGCGGCCCGCTCCTCGGCACCGGCCGCGCCCCACTCGCCCTTCAGCGCTGCCCTCGCCGCCACCACGGCGTCGTCCACGGTCTCCCGCGTGGCCTCGGGGACGGTGCCCAGCTCGGCGCCGTTCGCGGGGTCGATGAGCGGGAACGAGGCGCCGTCCGAACGGAAGACGCCGCCGACGTAGTGCTCAGCCTTCATCCGTTCCTCCAGCACAGCTCGACACCCCCGATCCTCTGCCCGGCCAGCTATGCCTGGCAAATACCAATCGACCCGTGAGCTATCACGAACCCGTGATAGTAAGGCGGCATGCGCGCGATCGACCTGCTCAACGGACGGCTGAAGCTCCGGCACCTGGTGCTCGTCGTCGCCATCGCCGACCACGGCAGCGTCCTGCGCGCCGCCGAGCACCTGCATCTGGCGCAGCCCGCCGTCACCCGCAGCCTGCGCGAAGTGGAGAACCTCCTCGGCGTCGACCTGTTCACCCGCGGCCCGCGCGGCGTGACACCGACCCTGTTCGGGGACGCGTTCATCGAGCACGCCCGCGCCGTCCTGGCCGAACTCCGCCGCGCCGGCGAACGCATCACCGGCCTGGCGGACGGGGAGGTCGGCACCGTCACCATCGGCACGCTCCTCGCCGGGTCGAACGTCCTGCTCCCCCGCGCGATCGCGGCGCTGAAGAAGGACCGTCCGGGCATCACCGTGATCGTCCAGGAGGCGACGTTCGACGCCCAGGTGCCGCGCCTGCTGGACGGCGAGATCGACCTGATCCTCGGCCGCCTGAACCCGATCGACGACCTGCGCGGCCTGCGCCAGATCACCCTCTACGGGGAACCGGTCCTGCTGGTCGCCCGCCGCAACCACCCGGCCCGCGCCCTGCCGGACCTCGGCCTGGCCGACCTGCTGGACTACCCGTGGGTGCTGCCCTTGGAGCAGACGGCGCTCCGCACCGAGTTGGAGCAGGTATTCCGCGCTACCGGCCTCACGCTGCCCGGCAACCTGGTCGAATGCACGTCGGTGCTGACCGTCCGGACCCTCGTCCGCGACACCGACATGATCGCCGCACTGCCCGAACTTGTGGCCCGCACCGACGCCGACATAGCGCCGCTCCCCATCCCGCTGGAGACCGTCCGCCGCCAGGTCGGCGTGACGCTCCCCGCACACCGAGCCCCGACGCCCTCGGCCCGCCTGATGCTCGACCACCTCCAGCACGAGGCGGCCGCACTCACGGCTTGATGAGCCCTGCCAGCGCCTTGCCTACCGCCGACCCGGCATCGCCCAGATCGAGGACGACGTCGAAGTGGTCACGGTCAGGCACGCTGATCAATTCGGCGCCGTCCCACATCGGCTGGAACATCCGCGACTGCGCCACGAACCCGCCCCCATCGTTCTCCGCGACCACGAGAACCACCGGACACTTGTGCTCGGCCGGTTGCAAGGCGGGGCTCAACGCCGCCGCCCGCTCCAGATCCAGCTTCACGTAGTCGTTCACGTAGATGCGAGTGACCGGCCGGATGTCGAACAGCCCGCTGATCGGCATCGCGGCCTTGACGACGTCCTCCGGAACCCCGAACTCGTCCTGCCAGCCGCCGACCATCGTCATCGCGGCCAGATGCCCGCCCGCCGAACTGCCGCCGACCACGATGCGCTCGGGGTCGAGCCCGTACTCGCGCCCGTGCCGGTGGATCCACGCGATCGAGGCCCGCGCCTGCCGGACGATCTCCTCCAGCGTCGCCTTCGGCGCGAGCGTGTAGTCGGGCACCACAGTGGCGATGCCCTGTTCAAATAGGGCCCGCGCCATGAACGACGACTCTTCCTTCGACAGCGCGAACCAATAACCGCCGTGGAAGAAGACGAACACGGGCCTCAACCCACGCTCGTCCACACCCCACACGTCCAGCCGCTCGCCGCTCACCTCGTCGAAGACGACCCCGCGATGCCCCGGCAGCCCGTCAACGGCCCGCGCGGACTCCTCCCGATACCGCGCAAGGTGCCGCTCCAGCAGCTCCGCCCCCGCCTTCCGCCGCACGTTGTAGGCGACGTCCAGCTCCTCATCGCTCAGTTCACTGCCAGGCCAGTCATCCAGATCGCTCACGCCTCCACCCTCCCCCCGCCCCGCACGGCCGGACAAATACCGATTCACCCGGCAGGTATCACAGCCAAGCTATGCGCCGCCTCGTTAGAGTCTGGCCCGTCCACTGCACGCCCCTGTACCGCAAAGGCGCCGAATGCGCGATCCCGTCCCGACCGTCACCGGACTGCGGCAAGCGGGCCGGGAACTCGCCGCGACCCTCCAGATCGTCCAGGACGGGCGGCCTGCCGCCTCGCCGGCGCGGTTTCCCGCCGGCGCCTTTCCCGAGGACTATGTGGCGCTGATCTCCCGGACCGGCCCGGGCACGCTCGCGGGCGTGCTCCGCCTTCTCGCCCCCGGCTGTGCCGAGGAGGGCTTCGACACCGAGGCCGAGCAGCGCAAGGTCACGCAACCGCATCCGCAGGCGCGGCTCTGGGGCGTGTTCGCCGGCGGGGAGACTTGCTGGTGGCTGCCGTTCGACGACGACCCCGCCCGCTGGCTGGTCGCGCTCGACGGGCACGGAGTACAGCAGCTCAACCTCACCACCACCGAGTTCCTCGGCGAGTGGCTGGACGGCCTCCTCGACCTCCCCGTCCTTTCCGTCCCGCCCGTACCGCGCGAGCGCACGCTGGTCCCCGCCGGCCACCCGGTGGGCCCGCCCCCTCCGGCCGAGAGCGGCACGCGGGATCCGCTGGCCCAACTGCAGACCATCGTGGGGCCGGGAACTCCGGGCACGTATGACTGGGAGGCCATCGAGCGGCAGGTGGGCGTCCCGCGGCTGCCCACCGATTACAAACGCCTGTACGAGACCTACTGCTACGGCCACTGGATCGCTTTCAACGGCTTTTTCATCGAACACCCGAACGACCTGGCCTCCCAGCACGCATCCCATGCCGAGATGCTCCTAGAGATGGCGGGGTTTGAGGGAGGGTCTCGCCTCGCGGTGCATCCCGAGCCGGGCGGCCTGTTGTACTGCGGGAGCACCGAAGGCCGCGACTGGCTGTTGTGGGACACCGGCGATCCCGATCCCGACCGCTGGACCGTGCGGACCGATGATGGCGAAGTGGCAGAGGGCGGCGGAACCATCACCGAGTTCCTGGTCGCCGAACTCACCGGTGTCGGTCCCGGCCTGACCTCTTCCGAACTCGGCGACCCCAAGACCTGGGCATGGCCTTTCTGGGGTCCCCGCCTCCCCCGTTCATAGCCACGCCGCCGGCACGCCTCGTCGTAGACGACCCCGGCCAGTCACCTAGATCACTTACGCTGCCCGGCTAACACCTCGAACCACACGGAGACCCCGTCCTTGCCGTCGACGATCCCCCACCGGTCGGCGAGCCCGTCCACGATCATGAGCCCGCGTCCGGACTCGCTGAGCCCATCCCGCTGAGGCGCCACAATCGGCCGCGCCCGCGCGCCTCCCTCGTCCTGCACCTCCACGCGCAGCCGCGTGGCCGAGACCAGCACGGACACCCGCACCCCGCCACCAGGCAGCCCACTGTCAGTGTGTCGGACGGCATTCGTGGCGATCTCACAGACCATCAGGTCGACGTCGTCCAGGTCGTACGAGTGCTCAACCCCGTCCAGCACCTGCCGCACGTAAGCACGAACGTCCCGGACGCCGAGCCCCTCACTGGACGACAGCCGAGCGTCCCTCCGCTCCCAGACGATCACGACGACACCCCCGCGATCCGCCGGGCGGCCAGCCGCACCGACTCGGCCGGAACCTTGCAGGCCGCGCCCCACAGATAGGCCCACCGCCCGTCCCGCTCCTGGACGCCGAGCACCGCCAGCGACCGCCGCCGCGCGACCAGCGGAACCGAGAGCACGGGCTCCGCCTTGGCGTCCAGGTAGAGAACGGACCCCTGCCCGACCTCCCGAAGGGCCCACATGAGCCGCACGAGAACCCGAAACCGCTCCAACGTCACCCCGTCCCGCTCCGACTCGCCGAGCGCCGCCCCCTCCGGGGACTTCGGTAGATTGCCCACACTCCGACTCCTTCCAGCCGGGCAAGGCCCTGGGACGCGGTGCGCCACCCGCGCGACGTCAAGTACCTGCTCAACGTCTACGGCGTGGAGGGAGAGGCCAGAGACGTCCTCATGGCCTTGGCACGCGAAGCGCGCCAGAAGGGCTAGTGGCACAGCTACGGCGAAGCCATCCCTACATGGTTCGAGGTCTATCTAGGGCTTGAGTCCGACGCGGTGTCCATGGAGCGGTACGACGCCGAACACGTCCCCGGCCTCCTCCAGACCGCCGAGTACGCACGTTGCGTCTTCGAGGCGTTCCCAATCGATGACGAGACCGAGATAGAGAAGCGCGTCGCGCTCCGTATGGCGCGCTCCGAGTACCTCACGTCCGAAGGCGGCCCCAAGTTCTGGGCGGTCCTCAACGAGGCGGTCATCCACCGGCAGGTCGGCGGTGCCCGGACCATGCAGGACCAACTTCACCACTTGGGCGAGATGGCGAAGCTCCCCAACGTCACGCTTCAGGTCCTCCCGTTCGATGCTGGCGCACACCCGGCGATGAGCGGTTCGTTCACGCTGTTGGGGTTCCGGAACCATCCGACCCGAAGGTGGTGTTCATGGAGACTCAAACGGGGGCCTCTACTTGGAGAAGGCGCACGAGATCATCCTATATACGCTGGCATTTGACCACCTGCGCGCGGCGGCGCTGCGTCCAAGCGACTCGCTGGCGCTCATCGCCCGCGCGGCCGACGACATGACGTGAGCCCCATGACTACAGAAACAAGGAGGGGCGGAACCATGGAGACCTCCCGCGCCAAGTGGCGTAAGAGCACACGCAGCAACGGCGCTGGCGGCGACTGTCCCGTGAACCAGGCCGTCTCCACGCCGACCACCCCACTTACCACTGGAGACGCGACATTGACGCCAGCGAACCCGCGCGAACGCGATGGCGGAAGTAGTCAGAGCGGCCAGAATGGCGCCTGCGTAGAGGTCGCCCGCATCGCCCAATCGGTCGCCATCCGCGACAGCAGGGCCCCGGCGCGGGCCGCCTTGCGGTCAGCCACCGGGAGTGGGCCGCTCTCGCCAACCATGCACGCTCCGGTCGCTACGACCCCTAGCGAAACCACTGGAGGCCTTCCAGCCACGACTGGAACCCCCCGCACACCACATGGCGCAAAGCACCCGCAACGGGGGCGCTGGAAACTGTGTTACCGCTCCAACACGGAACGGTCTCGCTGACCATCGGAGAGCCGACCGGCCAACTGGGTTGACGTCCAACGGCGTTCGCTGAGATGTCTAAGTGACCATTGCGCGGTCGTGGTGCTGGCTGAGGTCGGTCAGTGCGGTAATGGCCGGGTCGTTCGGGGTTTCCAGTGCTGGTAGGCGACCGCCGCCGCGGTTGACCAGGACGATGGCGGTCGCGGTGAATCCCTCCATGAGGGACCGGAGGATCACGTGGTTCGAGCGCGCGTATCGGCGGATCAGGGCGTCGACGAACGTGCTGAAGACCTCGATGTCGATCTCACACTCGTCCGCTTGCATCGGGCCGAGACCTGAGGGGAGGCCGGTGAGCGCGGCGAACGACTCCGCCGCGCGCAGGAAGACTTGAGCGACGCCCGTCGCGGGGTTCCAGAGGACGCGTTCGCCGACCTGAAAGTACTGGCTCATCGCTCCTCCTTGCCACCGTCCTCCCGCAGCACGCTTCGCCAGGGTGCAGGTGATCACCGATCGTAGAGCGCCTTGGGTATGGGGCGGGACTCTTGGAGTCCCGGTTTGTGATGCGGGCGTGCTGGCCGGGGGGCGTGCTGGAAGCGATAGTGCTGGCATGGTCGACGGCGGGTCCGGCGAGGTGCCTTCGTTCCTTGGTCGGCGGATCGCGGTGGTGGTGTCCGTAACGGTGGTCACGCCCCTGCTCTTGTTGCTCTACGCCTTCCACCTCCTCTGGTTCAGCCCGGAGATCACCAGTTCCGGCGAGTGCGACCCGAGCGAGTTCGGGGCGATCGGTGGGGGCGTCTGCGGGCCCGAGCACGGGCGGGTGCTGTGGCTGGGCACCTTACTGGTGTTCGTGACGGTGGCGTTCTGCTTGGTCATGACGTGGGCGCGGACGCTGAAGCCCGGACGCTGGTGGCCCTGGCCGGCGGCGACGGTGACGATCTCGGTGGGCTGGTACGTCGTACAGCAGATGTGGCTGTTCTGACAGCGCGGGGAAGCCGCCTGCGGGCTGGGACACGTCCGCCTCTAGCGATCGGGAAGCACGCTTGACGTGGTTGGCTAATCAAGTTAGCTTTTAGCTAATCCTGTTAGCCACGTTGGAGGACGTCGTGACCGAGTACCTGGCCGTCGAGGGCGGCACTATCGCTTACGAGGTGGTGGGGGACGGTCCGCTGATCGTCCTCGCGCACGGTATGGGTGACAGCCGTGCCGCGTACCGGGCCGTGATTCCGCCGCTGGTGGAGGCGGGGTACCGGGTCGCGGCGGTCGACCTGCGGGGGTGCGGCGAGTCGAGTGTCGACTGGTCGGAGTGGAGCCGCACCGCCATCGCCGGGGATCTGCTCGCCGTGATCCGCCACCTGGGCGGGCCGGCCGCGCTCGTCGGGCACTCTGTCTCGGGCGGTGCCGCCACCATCGCCGCCGCGCGGGAGCCCTCGCTGGTCAGCGCGGTGGTCGAGCTGGCGCCGTTCACGCGCAAGCAGTCGATCAAGCTGGGCGATCTACGGGTGAAGCGGTTCCGGCAGGGCATGCTGCGACTGCTCGGCACCGCGATGTTCGGCAGCGTGCGGCTCTGGCGCTCCTACCTCGACGTCGCCTACCCGGGCGCGAAGCCCGCCCACTGGGACGAGCGGCTCGCCCGCATCGACTCCCTGATGCGCGAGCCCGGCCGGATGAAGGCCATGCAGGGCATGGGCCGCAGTGCTCCGACCGACGCGGGCGCGCAACTCGGCAACGTCCGCTGCCCGGTCCTGGTCGTGGAGGGCACGCTCGACCCCGACTGGGCCGACCCGCAAGCCGAGGGTTCGGCGATCGTCGACGCCCTGCCGTCCGGCCACGGCCGCCTGGAGATGATCGAGGGCGCCGGGCACTACCCGCACGACCAGTTCCCCGACCAGGTCGTTTCGCTCATCCTCGACTTCCTCCGCTCGGACGGCGCCCGTGCCTAGGGCCGGACTGGACCCGGCGGCCGTGGTCGCGGCCGGTGCCGCTCTCGCGGACGAGGTGAGCCTCGCCAAACTGACAATGGGGCTGCTGGCCGAGCGGGTGGGGGTACGCACCCCGTCCCTCTACAAGCACGTGAACGGCCTGGATGACCTCAATCGGCGCATCGCGGTTCTGGCCCTGAACGAGGCCGCCGATGCCGTCGGCGGCGCGATCCAGGGGTACGCGGGTCGTGACGCCCTGGCGGCTGCGGCGCGCGCCTTCCGTGCCTTCGTCGTGGCGCATCCCGGGCGGTACGCCGCGACGATAGGCGTGGAACCGTCCAGCCCGGAGGATCCGCTGGCCGCTGCCGGTCAGCGACTGCTGAGCGCGTTCACTGCCGTCCTGCGCGGCTACGAGGTCGCGGAGTCCGACGTGGACCACGCTCTGCGCACGCTGCGCAGCCTGTGCCACGGCTTCGCCACGTTGCAGGCCGCCAACGGGTTCCAGTGGAGCGCCGACATCGACGAGAGCTTCGAGTGGCTGATCACCTTCACCGACCGCGGCCTGCGCGCCAGGTGAGAACCCGCCGCTCTTCGGTGACGTCGGTCTGCCGGCGCTCGGCCAGGTCGGGATCGGCGGGCAGCTCGTGCAGGAGTGCACGCGGCGGCGGCCACCTGCCGAGGAAGCTATGTCAGAATTTCCCGAAATGCCATTCCTGAAAGCATTTGCTGCACTTTCGGTGCGCGGCAAGAAAACGGCAAAGATTCGAACCGGTATTCGATGCAATGGTGGGTCGGGGCGGGTAAAATAGGGGTCATGGAAGTGGCCGGGATCGACGTTGCTGAGGCGTCCACCACCGAATTGGTGGACGCCGCTTCGGTGATCGCGGCTGAACTCGCCCGCCGGACCCCGCCCGAGTCCGCGGCGGCCTGCATGGAACTGGCCGAGGCCCTCGCTGCGGCGGGTGACCTGCAGGAGGCGGCGCTGGCCGGGCTGGTCGAGGTGGTGGACCGGGGCCGGGAAGTGCAGCGCTGGGGGTTCCCCTCCACCCGGGCCTGGCTGCGGTCCCGGCTGGGCATGCGCGAGGCGCGGGCGAAGGAACGCCTCACCCTGGCCCGGCAGCACCGCCGCCTCACCGAAGTGGCCGGTCGGTGGGCCGCCGGGGAGCTGTCCACCGGGTACGCCGCCACCATCGCCGACGCCGCCGCACGCCTGGACGACACCGACTGCGCCGCCGCCCAAGAGATCCTGCTGGGGTTGGTCGAGCAGGGGTGCTCGGCGGGGAAGGTCGCCGCGTTCGGCCGCCGCATCCGCGACATCATCGCCGAACGCGACGGCACCGGCACGCCCCCACACGACGCCCGTCGCGGCTACGAGCAGTCTTGGATCGATTCCAGCCGTTCCCTGGACGGCGGCCGCTACATCCGCGGCTGGCTGAACGCCGAAGACGCCGCCATCTGGGACGGCACCCTCGCCCCCCTCGCCAAACCCGCCGGCACCGACGACCACCGCGACCAGGCCGAACGCACCGCCGCAGCGTTGAGCAGCGTCCTGTCGGGCGGGCACAAGGCCACCAAGGTCACCGTCATCTGCGACCTGGACACCCTCACCGGCGGCACCGCACCCGCCCGCCTGGCCGACGGAACACCCATCCCCGCCGCCCACGCCCGCCGCATCGCCCTGGCCGCCGGAGTCTCACCCCTCCTGCTCGGACGCGGGAACCTGCCCCTCTACCTCGGCCACCGCGTCCGGTTCGCCACCCCCGCCCAACGCCAAGTCCTCGAAACCCTCTACCCCACCTGCGCCGTCCACGGCTGCGAAATCCCCGGCACCCTGTGCGAAGTCGACCACGTCCACGGCTGGGCCCTCGGCCACAGCCCCACCGACATCGACCAACTCACCCTCACCTGCGGCTGGCACAACCGCTACAAACACACCAACACACACCACATCCACATCACCCGAGAACACAACGGCAACCGCTACACCTACCGCCTCCACCCACCCGGAGACACAACGACCTCGGCACCCGGCCGGCCGCCACCCTGGCTCCAAGCCGCTTGAGGGCCGCAGGACCAGCGGACAAGGCGCGCCGATGGCTCAAGCCTGCGGCCAGGGGCACGAACGCCTTATGAAGGTCGTCGCGGATCCCCGATCCGATGCGCAGCCCGGAACCAGTGCGACGTGCCGACGGTGAGCGCGCCGACGGAGCAGCGGATGCCGTGGCGCGCACCCTCTCCACCAGTCGTTCCTTCTCGTCCGCGAGGAAGGCCAGCACCAGGTTGCCGCGCGTGCGGCGCCCCTCGCGCAACCGCCGCCGGACGACCGCCAGGGTTATCGCGAGGCTGCCCTTCATGTCGACCGCCTCTCGGAGGAGGGCCCGCGGGACGAGACGCTTCTGCTCCCCGCCGGAGAGGGCGTCACGTCACGCGCCTTCGCCTCGTCGAACGGCAGGCCGAGGGCGGCCGCGTGCAGACATCCCAGATGACCTCGTTGTCGTAGCCGCCCGCGCCCGTGTAGTCGGTGATCGCCACGGTGCAGGCGGGCTGGGGCCTTCACTCTGACCCTCGACAGCATCTTCGGGCATGTCGCGCTGCCCGAGGCCGGGCGGGACTGGCGTGCAGACGTCATCGCGTTGATGTCGGGCTGGCGGCGCGCGATGCTCGACCATCCGTGGTCGGCCGCGACCCTGGGCGGACGCCCCCTGCTGGGCCCGAACCTGCTCGCCCGCCCGGACTTCCTCTACGCGACCCTGGCCACGACCGGCCTGGCCGGCGCGCGGCTGGCCACCGCCGCGTACGCGGTGGCGAACTACGTCATCGGGTCGGCGCTCATGCAGGTCGGCGCTCATGCAGGTCGGCGCGCAGGACGGCACGTCCGGCGCCGCCGAGCACCTCGCCCAGAGCCGCGACCGGTACCCGGCGCTCACCGAGCGCGGCCATCTGGACGACGGTGACTGGGACGCCGCGTTCGTCCAGGGCCCCGATTACCTCATCGACGGCATCGGCGTGGTCACTTCCCCGTGAGGGTGACGACCTTCAGGCCCGGTGCCTTGTTGATCTCGCCGGAGCAGAACCGCTCGGTGACCCACTGCTTCTTGGAGAAGAGGCGGGTCTGGTCGGCGTAGTGCGGGGACGTCGGGTCCGTCGACTGGGAGTAGGTGAGGAGGGTCCGCGTGTCCGGGCAGGCGTCGCCGTCGAACGCAACCACCTGGATGTAACTGGACCCTGTGGTGATCTCCGTGTAGCCCTTGCCCGGCGTCCACGTGCCTTCGACCTTGTTGAGGATGCCGAGGTTCTCAGTCCCGCCGCCGATCGGAATCCGCTCGCCGTTGCGCGTGACGTACTGGTGGTCGCCGAGAGGCGCGTCCAGCGGAATGTTGGACTTCTTCAGCTCGTCGACCGCGTCCAGTAGAGCCTTGCGGGCGGCCCACGAGCCGGTGTTGAAGTCGCGCGGCGTGTTCACCGCGTCGGACGCGTCGAACGGCGTCGTCCACAGATCCCATGCGGAGAGCGCCTTGCGCCAGTAGCGGTCGAAGAGGAGCGCGCCCCGGCTGTCAACGTTCGCCGTCCTGTCCCACTTGGCCAGGACGTCACAGGGTTCACCGAGACCCATCTCGCGGCACATCTTCACCGTTCCGTCCGCGGCGAGTTCACCGGCGTGGTTGCGGTTCGCGAAGACGAGGTCCTGCATCTCGGTGCGGGTGAACTTGCTCTCCGCGAGCTGGTCCTGGACGGAGACGATGCCGCTCCTCGTACGGAGGCTGCGGGCGGTCTTCTCGTCGCCGATGATGCGGTCGAATCCGGTCAGCGGCTTCTCCGGGTTCGAGAGCCAGTAGCTGTCGTTCGAATTCGTGACGTAGTCGCCGCGGGTCAGCACCGGATACCGGTCGGGGTTGAGGATGCCCGGCTGAAGGGTCCCCGGGGCCTTCCCAGGAGCGCAGGACGACCGGGTCCCGTCCAGGATGGCAAGGCCCGCCTGCCGGAACGTGATGTGGCCGAGGAGGCTGTTGCAGCGGTCCGCGAACGCGTTCGTAACGTTCGGCAGCACCTGGATCTGGGCGAAGAGCGCCTTCCCGCGCGAGTCGGCCGCGATGGTGTTGACCCAGGGCAGCCCCTGAGTCTGCTTCAGTGCGCGCACCGCGTCGTCGGTCGTGCGGGCCTTGCCCAGGGCCAGCGACGTGTTCGCCAAGCGCAGGTTGGCGGCGTTCGGATCGGTGAGCGCGTAGGCGTTCCAGGTCGTCCACGGCAGCCCGATAGACGAGACCGACGTGACGATAGGCCCGTACCGGCTCCGCCACTGCGTCTTAGTGACCGGCTTGAGAGAGCCGTCCGGCTGTCGCACCTGGACGGTGACGCGCCGCTGGGTCATCTTCTCTATCTTGCCGTCCACGAAGTAGGACGTCGGGTTTCCCGGCACCAGGCGCAACTCAGTCAGGCTGAACGGGACGCCGGTCGCGACGGTGTGGCTCCACGCGAACGTGGAGGTGTGCCCGATGTTGACGGACGGCGACCCCAGCAGGGCGGCGCCGCTCACGTTCAGCTTGCCGGGGATCGTCTGCTGCATCTGCCAGAAGCGCCGCCCGTTGTGCCACGGGTAGTGCGGGTTGCCGAGGAGCAGGCCGCGCCCGTTCGCCGTGGCGTCCCCGCCCACGGCGATGGCGTTGCTGCCCATGTCGGCGTTCGCCAGCAGCTTGCGGGCGCCCTCGGCGGCCTTCGCCGTCGACGGGGCCTCGGCGGTCGCGGCGCCCGGCGGCGCCGCTTCGGTGATCTGGTTGGTGACCATGCCGGAGCCGCCGAGCATGGCGAGGGCGTAGCCGCGCCGGTAGACGTCCAGTTCGGTGATGGGCCGCAGCCACGCGGCGCCCTTGCACGCCGGGTCGGTGACCTTGCCCTCGCGCAGGTAGCGGTTGTAGCCGGCGGCCCAGCCGCGGCTGAGATCGCGCACCTCCGCGCTCGGGCCGTAGGGAGCGGGCGCGGCGGCCAGCCGCTCGACGACCCTGCTGTCGTTGATCGCGGTGAAGAACACGTCGCTGGCCATGTTGGTGGACGCCGACGACAGCGCCCCGTCCGGCGAGCCGTCCGCCCCGAAGTACTTGGAGCGCTCCCCGCTCAGCGTGACGACTCCCTGCGCGAGCAGGCAGAGGTCGTCCTTCGCCGCCGCGTAGCCGGTGCCGTAGCCGAGGCCCGCGTAGTCGCGCGCGGTGATGTGCGGGATGCCGTACTCGGTGTAGCGGATCGTCGCCGCCATGGCGCGCTCGCCGGTCGTCGCGGCGGAGGAGGACGTCACGGGCGTCAGGACGGCGGCGGCGACCACCGCGGCTCCCGCCGCGCGCAGGACGGTAGGCGACATGGGACTCCTTGATCACAGAAGTCCCGCAAAGTTCGCACAAGTGATCGTTCCTGGCAAGACCTACGGCAGGAGTCCGGGAAGGTCGGCGGCGTGGTCCTGCAGGTAGGCGGCGAGGGTCGCGGGGATCAGGTCGATGGCGGCCAGGCCGGCGGGGGTGCACGGGACGAGGTCGACGTCGTAGCGGCCCCGCGACGGGTCCTCGAACTCGGGGCCGTGCCGGCGGGACAGGTCCATCGAGGTCAGGCGGCAGACGTAGAAGGTGTTGAGGCGGTACAGCTCCGGCGACTGCTCGCCGCACGCGAACACCTGCCGGACGGGGCCGGCGGCCGCGCCGAGCTCCTCGTCCAGCTCGCGGCGCAGCGCGGCCTCGGGGGACGCGTCGTCCGGCTCGATCTTCCCGCCGGGCGTCGTCCAGTAGACGGGCCGGTCCGGGCGGGTGCGGCGCAGCAGGACCAGCGCGTCGCCGTCCAGCAGGAGGGCGCGGACCGCCCGGCGGATCCTCACGAGTTCAGGTAGGCCAGGACGGCGAGGACGCGGCGGTGCCCGCTGTCGGACGGCGGCAGCCCGAGCTTGGCGAACACGGCGCCGATGTGCTTGCTGACCGACCGCTCGGTGATGACGAGCGTGGCGGCGATCGTGGCGTTGTCGAGGCCCTGCGCCATGAGGCCGAGGACCTCGCGTTCGCGGGGCGTGAGCGTCTGCAGCGGGTCCCGGCGGGCCGTCATCAGCTGGGACACGACCTCGGGGTCGAGGGCGGTGCCGCCGGCGGCGACGCGGTCGAGGGCGTCCAGGAACTCGTCGACCCGGCCGACCCGGTCCTTCAGGAGGTAGCCGATGCCCTCGGCGCCGCCCGCGAGCAGCTCGGCGGCGTAGGTCTCCTCCACGTACTGCGACAGCACGAGCAGCGGCAGGCCGGGGATCCGCTTGCGCGCCTCGATCGCCGCGCGCAGCCCCTCGTCGCGGAACCCGGGCGGCAGCCGGACGTCGAGGACCGCGGCGTCCGGACGGTGCTCCAGGATCGCGGGCAGCACCTCGGGCCCCTCGCCGGCGGCCGCGACGACCTCGTGCCCGCCCGCGTTCAGCAGCATGACGAGCCCCTCGCGGAGCAGGACGTTGTCCTCCGCGATCACGATCCGCACGGCAGCTCCACCTCGAGCGTCGTCCCTTCCCCCTCGGGGCTGTCGATGCGGGTCGCCCCGTCGAGCGCCGCCACCCGGCGGCGGACGCCCGCGAGGCCGCTGCCCCGGTTCGGGTCGGCCCCGCCCTTGCCATCATCCCGCACCCGGATCGTCAGGCGGGCGGGTTCGCGGCGGACGGTGACCCAGCCGTGCCGGGCGCCGCTGTGCTTGGCGACGTTGGTGAGGGCCTCGGCGACGACGAAGTAGGCCGCGGCCTCGACGGCGGCGGGCGCGCGGCCGTCCCCGACGTCCATCTCGATCGGGATCGGCTGCCCGGCGGCGAGCGCGCGCAGCGCCCCGGCGAGGCCCCGGTCGGACAGGATCGGCGGGTAGATGCCGCGGATCACCGTGCGCAGCTGGGTCAGCGCCTCCTCGATGCCGTCGCGGGCCTCCAGGAACAGCGTCCGGGCCGCGTCGGGGTCGTCGCCGAACCGGCGGTCGGCGAGGCCGAGCCGCAGTGCGGCGGCGACGAGCTGCGCCTGCGTCCCGTCGTGCAGGTCGCGTTCGATGCGGCGCAGTTCGGCGCCGTGCGCCTCCAGGGCCTCGGCGCGGGTCTCGGTCAGCTCCTCGACCCGCTCGGCGAGACTCGTGCGGCGGGTGGGGCCGAGCAGCGCCGCGGCGAGCCGGGCCTGCCGGCGGACGAGCCGCGGCAGCAGCCACAGCAGGATGGCGAGGTAGAGGGCCGCCTGGACGAACGGCATCGTCAGCGCCGTCGGCCAGTCGTCCAGCGTGACGATCGCCGACTGGGAGCCCTCGGGCGCCGCCCACCACCACAGGGGCAGCGACAGCGAGAACGGGATCGCCGGCCAGATCCCCACCGCCAGCACCGCGATGGGCAGGCCGGTGAGGCCGTGCGCGGCGAGCCACGCGGCGTCCCGCCAGGTCGTCCGGGACCGGGCGAGGCGGAGCCCCTCCGCGATCCCGTCGCCCGCCGCGCGGCGGTACGGCTCGGGGATCTCGCAGCCGAGCAGCCGTCCCGCCCGGCGCCGCTCGGCGTTCGCGAGGGCCCGCAGCGGCTTCACCGCCGACGGCAGCCACGGCAGCGCCGCGGGCAGCAGGACGGCCAGCATCAGCAGCGGGACCAGCCCGAACAGCGCGGGCACGGCGGTGCGGAGGGCGGCGGCCAGCTCGCGGGTCGCCACCGCGCTGCGTTCCAGTGCGCTTCTCATCTCACCTCACCTGAAACGGTAAGTGACCGAGAGGGCCCGCGCAGCCGGGCACGCACCCGGACCGGTGGTGGAGCCAGGTACACCATGTGTCCGGGACGGCCGAACCGCGCAGCAGGTCCCCCAGGCGGCCTCTCCGCCGTTACGATCGCCACTGGCATGCTCTGTACCGGAACGGCGTGAAATGGATGATGTGGAGGTCCGGCACCTGCCGGGCGACCTGCCGCAGCTGTTCGACGACGGCGTCGGGGACGACGCCGCCGCGCGGACGCTGTCGGTGCCGCTGCCCGACGGGGATCTGGTCTGGCCGGATCCCGGCTACCCGCAGCGGCGTCCGCTGCTGCGGCCGGCACTGTGGCTGAGCGACGACCCCGTCCGCGGCGACCTGTGGGCCGCGCTGCGCGCCGAGCACGACCGGTCGGGCCTCTGGCCGCTGCTGATGGACGAGTCCGACCAGCCCTGGGCGGCCGGCCAGATCGCGCCCGAGCCGGTCGGCGAGATCGCCGACTACCACCCCCAGGCGTTCATGTACGAGGTGTGGACCGACTTCGCCGAGCAGGCGGCCGACGAGGACCTGGACGACCTCGCCCCCTACGGCCGGCACTGCCCCGGCCCCGCCCCGGCGGGCGTGCCGCTCGACGACCCGGACACGATGGCCGACCGCTACGCCCGCGTCCTCGGCGCCCGCGGCCCCTCGCTCGGCCTGGTCGCGGTCGACCGGGGCGCGGACGCGCTCACCGCCGTCGGCTGGCAGGGCGCCCTGAACCACAACGAGTGGACGGCGCCGCTGTCGGCCGTCCTGCGCAGCTGGGAGGAGCGGTTCGGCGCCCGCGTCGTCGGGCTCGGGTTCAACACCCTGGAGCTCAGCGTCGCCGCTCCCCCGGTCACCACCCGGCACGCCGTCCACGTCGCCGCGGAGCACTGGGCGTTCTGCCCGGACATCCTGTTCCAGGGCCCCGGCACGCTCCCCGGGTACGCGGAGGAGATCCGCGGCAAGACCTACTGGTCGTTCTGGTGGGACTGAGAGGCGGAATGCGGATCGGAAAGGCGCTGTCCGGGGGCATCGCGGCGGCGATCGTCCTCACGCTGGCGGCCGACGTCACCGTGCTCGTCTCCCGGGCGGGCGACGAGCCGTCCAAGGCCGGGAACCTCGTGTCGGTGGACCGGGACGCCGCCCCGCAGGCACCGGCCGTCGCACCGCTGACGCGCCGCTACACGCCGCACCTGCTGGTCGCCGGGACGTCCCCCCTGCCGCCGCAGGCCGTCGAGCGGGCGCGGCGGCTCAAGGGCGTCACCGGCCTCACGGTCGTGGACGCCGCGCGGGCCCGCGTCGGCGGCCGCCGGATGGGGCTGCTCGGCGTCGACCCGTCGAAGTTCCGGGCGTTCGCGCCGGAGGCGACCGCCGAGTCCGACCAGCTGTGGCAGACGGTCGCGTCCGGCGGGCTCGCCGTGTCCTTCGAGCAGAGCCGCGACGGGGGCCTGCCGCTCGGCGCGGTGGTCCCGGCGGGGCGCAGCTCGGGCGGCGGTCAGGTGCGCGTCGGCGCGTACGCCTCGATGGGCATCGGCGACATCGACGCCGTCGTGTCCCGCGCGCAGGCCCGCACGCTGGGCCTGCCGGACGGGAACGCCCTGGTCATCAGCGCGCCGAAGGCCGACGCGGCGAAGCTGGCGAAGCGGCTGCGGAAGATCCTCCCGCGCGGCACCAAGGTGGCGACGCTGGCGCCGTCCCGCACGTCGCGGACGAGGGCCGAGCCGAAGGGGCGCCCGCAGGTGACCGGGCGGCCGGACGGGGCGGCGGGCGAACGGACCCCCATCACCGGCAACAGGATGACGCCGACGATGCGGACCGTCCTGCTGGAGATCGCGGGCATGTTCGGCCCGTTCCCGGTCATCGGCTGCTACCGGTCGACCGGCGACCCGCAGGACCACGGCGACGGCCGCGCCTGCGACTTCATGGAGAGCACCGGCGGGCGGATGCCGAGCGCGGGCGCGCGGCGGCACGGCGACCAGGTCGCCCGGTACGCGGTCGCGAACGCGCGGCGGCTCGGCATCTCCTACGTCATCTGGCGGCAGCACATCTGGAACGTGCGCGGCGGCGGCTGGCGGCCGATGGCCGACCGCGGCAGCATCACCCAGAACCACTACGACCACGTGCACATCTCGGTGCTGCGCTGAGCGTCGCGCCGGCGCACGCGGGGCGTCAGGGCAGTTCCTGCTCGCACCAGACGACCTTGCCGCCGGCGGTGCGGCGCACGCCCCAGCGGCGCGCCAGCCGCCGGACGACGTGCAGGCCGCGGCCCGACTCCAGCATGTCGTCGTCCTCGTCGTGGAGGCGGACGCGGGGAGCGCCGTCGGAGGAGTCGAACACCTCGCAGACGAGGCCGCCCTCGCGCACCACGCGCAGCGTGACCCGTCCGCCCGCGTGCTGGATCGCGTTGGTGACCAGCTCCGACACCAGCAGCATCGTGGAGTGGGTCAGCTCGTCGAGGTCCCAGCGGGCGAGCCGGTCCCGGACGAGGCCGCGGGCCCGGCGGACGGCGGCGGGCTCGGCCGGGAGCTCCCAGGTCGCGTGGTGGTCGGCGGGGATGCGCGCCAGCCGGGCGACGAGCATCGCGATGTCGTCGCGGTGCTGGTCGTCGTAGACGCCGTCGAGCGCCGCCTGGCACAGGTCCTCCAGGGGGCGGGCGGCGGCGCCCGGCCCGAAGGTGCCGAGGAGGCGGGCGAGCCCGTCGTCGATGTCGCGGGTCCGGTTCTCCACCAGGCCGTCGGTGTAGAGGAACAGGAGCGTCCCGTCCTCGACGGTGAACTCGCGGGTCGCGATCGGGGTGTCGCCGCCGACGCCGAGCGGCGGCGCGGGCGGCACCGGCAGGTACTCCGAGGCGGCGCCGGGCGGGGCCAGCAGCGGCGGCAGGTGCCCGGCGCTCGCCACCTCGCACCGGCCGCTGACCGCGTCGTAGACGACGTAGGCGCAGGTCGCGAAGTGCGGTTCGCGCTCGCCGAGCGTCGCCATCAGCGAGTCGAGCCGCTCCAGCGCCTCGGCGGGCGGCAGCTCCAGCCCGGCGAGGGTGTGGATGGCGGTGCGGAGCCGGCCCATCGTGACGGCGGCCTTCACGCCGTGCCCGGCGACGTCCCCGACCACGAGCGCGACGCGGGCGCCGGGCAGCGCGATCGACTCGTACCAGTCGCCGCCGACCTCGATGCGGCGGCTGCCCGGCAGGTAGCGGTGGTGCACCTCGACCGGCGACGGCGCCGACAGGCCCGTCGGCAGCAGGCTGCGCTGCAGGGTGAGCGCGGTGGCGCGCTCCCGCGAGTACTGGCGGGCGCTCTCCACGAAGATGGACGCCCGGTTGGCGAACTCCATCCCGATCTCGACGTCGTAGGCGTCGAACGGGCGGTGCGCGAGGTTGCGGCTGCAGACGAAGAAGCCGAGCACGCCCGCCGACGACACGATCGGGAGCAGCAGCATCGACGCGCCCTTGAGCAGGTCGGCGACCGGCGGGCGGCGCCACGCGCCCGCGAGCCGCGCCGCGCCCTCGCCGCCGAGGGCGCGCAGCACCGGCTCGCCCGACTCCAGGCACAGCGCGTGCGGGGTGCCCGGCGGGTAGACGAGGGACTCGCCGGTCGGGAACGTCGCGTCCCAGGCCGGGTCCTCGTCGTCGAAGCCGATCGCCATCCGGCGCAGCTGCGGCCCGTCCGGGCCCTCCGGCGGCTCGTCGGCGTCGATGTGGCTCTCGGCGAGCAGCAGCGCGCCGGAGTTGCAGAAATGCGGGACGAGGACGTCCATCAGCCCGCGCGCCAGCAGTTCCAGGTCGAGGGTGGAGCCTATGCGCGGCAGGGCGTCGTCCAGCAGCGCCCGGCGGATGACGGCCGGGTCGACGAACCGGTCGGCGAGCGGCACCGGCACCCGGATGACGGCGAGCGCGGCCGGCTCCGGCGCCCCGCCCGGGAGGCCCGCCGGGGCGCCGCCGCTCATGGGGTGGACGGTCACGACCGCGTCCAGCGTCCCGCCCGCCGGGGTCTCCACGGCGAGCATGGCGGTGCGCTCCCGGCCGGCCTTCAGCGCCTCCAGCAGCGGCTCCCGCGCGCCCGGGATCAGTTCGTCCAGGTAGGCGCCCGGAAGGTCGTCCGCATTCCGGGCGAGAACGGCGGCGGCGTTGCGGTCGAACTGCAGAATTCTCCCCGACGATTCCATACCGAGAATGAGAATTCGGGTGGACGACTCCATCGCTCGATTATGGGACATCGGACGGCCGGATGAGGCCGATACCGGAGGGGAGGCATGTCCCTAACGGGGCTCGTGGGCCTCGGCCAGGAACTGACGCCAGGTCCGCTTCCCGACGGCGTGCCCGGGGGTGAGGTGGTGGCCTGCGCGGAAGCCGCGCCCGGCCTTCCCCGGCAGCGGCAGCGGCACCCGGACGGGACGCCGCAGGCCGCGCGCCTCCAGGTAGCCGGCCAGCATCTCCTCCACGGTGAGCACCTCGGGGCCGCCCATGTCGTCGACCCGCCGCGCGGGCCCGGCGGCGAGCGCCAGCTCCGCGAGCCGCGCCGCGACCTCGGCGACGTCGACCGGCTGGTCCCGCAGCCCCTTCGGCACGCCGACCACACCGGGGACCTTGGTGAGGACGTTGAAGACCGCGGCGGGCAGCGTGTGGAACTGGGTGGCCCGCAGGATCGTGTACGGGAGCCCGGAGTCCTCGATGTGCCTCTCCACCGCGTACTTCGTCCGGTAGTAGCCGTAGTCGATCTTGTCGACGCCCACGATCGAGATGTAGACCAGGTGCGGGGCGCCCTGCCGGCGCGCTGCCTCGACCAGGCGGCGGGAGGCGGGCAGGTCCCGCTTGGGATGGAACGGGTCGCTGGCGCAGTGCACGATCGTCTCCGCGCCCTCGACCGCCGCGTCCACGCCCTCACCGGTGTACAGGTCGCCCTTGTGCCAGGTGAGGCCCGGCTCCGCGGCCCTGTCCCGGCGGCTGAGCCCGTGCACGTCCGCGCCCGCCTCGCGCAGCAGCCGGACGACGGGCCGGCCCAGCGTCCCGGTGGCCCCGGTCACGAGAATCATCGGTTCCTCCTCGGTGTGTCGGACACGTTCGGCAAGACCGGGTGGACGCCCGGAATGTGACACCCGGCCGCGCCGCCGTCAGGACGATCCGAAGACCTGCGGCGGCGGGACGGGCGTGGCGATCTCCTCGCCGTCGTGCAGCGGCGCCGCGCCGGCGCAGAACGCGGCGAGGTCGCCGCCGTCCATGACGCGCGCCCGGACGATGCCGCCGGCGGCGCGCCGGGTCAGCTCGGCGACCGGCAGCGGCTCCTGCGACGCGGCCACGATCAGGTTGCCGAACCGGCGGCCCCGCAGCACCCCCGGATCGCCCATCAGCACCGTGTGCCGGAACACCGACCGGATCGTGGCGGTGACCCGGCGCGCGAACGGCAGCCGGAACCCGTCGGCGACGTTGGCCACGTAGACGCCGCGCGGCCGCAGCACCCGGGCGGCGTCCAGGACGAACTCGCGGGTCGCGAGCTCCGGCGGCATCGACGCCTCGGCGAAGGCGTCCATCACCACCAGGTCGTCGGCGTCGTCGGCGAGCGCCGCGATGCCGGCGCGGCCGTCGGTGATGCGGATCCGCAGGCCGGGGACGCCCTTCACCGGCAGCCGCTCGCGGACGAGCTGCACCAGCTCCGCGTCCGGCTCCAGCACGATCTGCCGCGACCCCGGCCGGGTCGCGGCGATGTAGCGGGGCAGCGTGCAGCCGGCGCCGCCGATGTGCACCGCGTCGAACGCCTCGCCGTCCGCGCCGACGCAGTCGACCACGTCGCCGATCAGCCGCATGTACTCGAAGTCGAGGTAGGTGGGGTCGGACAGGTCGACATAGGACTGCGGCACACCGCCGACGAGCAGCATCCAGCCGCCGTCGCGGTCGGCGTCGCGCAGCAGTTCGGCCTCCCCGCCCGCGATCCGGAAGGTCCGCGGCGGCGAGCCGTGCCTGCGCTTGCGTGCCATACCCCCACCCTACGGACCCGTTCGCCGGGGCACCGGCCGACCGTCACGTTCGTTCGGTGACGGCGGGCTCGGCGGCGAAATGGCAGGCGCTCGGGTGCGATGAGCCGTCCCGCTCGACCAGGGACGGCACCTCCTCGGCGCAGACGTCCCGCGCCATCCAGCAGCGGGTGCGGAACCGGCAGCCGGACGGCGGGTCCAGCGGCGAGGGCGGCTCGCCCTCCAACTGGATCTGGTCCGACCAGCCCGGCGCGTCCGGGTCGGGCACGGGCACCGCCGACAGCAGCGCCTGCGTGTACGGGTGCGTCGGATGCTCGTAGATCTGCGCCTCGTCCCCGGTCTCGACGACCTTGCCCAGGTACATGACGGCGACGCGGTCGGAGATGTGCCGGACGGCCGCCAGGTCGTGCGCGATGAACACGTACGCCAGGCCCAGCTCGCGCTGCAGCTCGGCGAGCAGGTTCATCACCTGCGCCTGGACGGAGACGTCCAGCGCCGACACCGGCTCGTCGCACACGACCACGTCGGGGCGCAGCGCGAGGGCGCGGGCGATCCCGACGCGCTGGCGCTGCCCGCCGGAGAACTGGTGCGGGTACCGGTTGACGTGGTCGGGTTCGAGCCCGACCAGCTCCAGCAGCTCCTGGACCCGCCGGCGCCGCTCCCCCTTCGGCGCGGCGCCGGGGTGGATCGCGAACGGCTCGCCGACGATGTCGCCGACGGTCATCCGGGGGTCGAGGGAGGAGTAGGGGTCCTGCATCACCAGCTGGATGCGGCGGCGCAGCGCCCGCAGCTCCTGCTTCGGCAGCGCGAACACGTCCCGGCCGTCGAAGCGGACCGTCCCGGCGGTGGGCCGCTCGGCGGCGAGCAGCAGCTTCGCCAGCGTCGACTTCCCGCAGCCGGACTCGCCGACGACGCCGAGCGTCTCGCCGCGCCGCAGCTCCAGGTCGACGCCGTCCACGGCCTTCACCTGGCCGACCGCCCGCTTCACCAGCACGCCCCGGGTCACCGGGTAGTGCTTGACGAGCCCCTCCACCTGGAGGATCGGCGCGCCGCCCTGCTCGGGCGCCGCACGCGGGTCGGGCGCTTCATTCGGGTCCGGCACCGTGGACCTCCTCGGCGAAGTGGCAGGCGGCCTCGTGGCCGGGCGCGACGGTGACCAGCGGCGGCCGCTCCGCCGCGCAGAGCGCCTCGGCGCGGGGGCAGCGCGGCTGGAACGGGCAGCCGGGCGGGAGCGCGGCCGGGTTCGGCGGCGCCCCCTTGATCGGGACGAGCGGCGCGCCGCGCCGGTCGAGGCGCGGCACCGACGCGAGCAGGCCGCGGGTGTAGGGGTGCGCGGGCCGCGCGTACAGCTCGCGGGCGGGCGCCTGCTCGGCGACCGACCCCGCGTACATGACGACGATCCGGTCGGCGACGCCGGCGACGACGCCGAGATCGTGGGTGATCAGCACCATGCCCATCCGCAGCTCGTCCTGGAGACCGGCGAGCAGCCGCATGATCTGCGCCTGGACGGTCACGTCCAGCGCGGTGGTCGGCTCGTCGGCGATGAGGACGTCCGGCTCCAGCGCCAGCGCCATCGCGATCATGATGCGCTGGCGCATGCCGCCGGAGAACTGGTGCGGGTAGTCGCCGAGCCGCTTGGCGGCGGACGGGATCCGCACCCGCTCCATCAGCTCGACGGCCTTGCCGCGGGCCGCCCGCCGGCCGAGCCCGCGGTGCACCCGGTACATCTCGCCGAGCTGGTCGCCGACGGTGAACACCGGGTTCAGCGCGGTCAGCGCGTCCTGGAAGATCATCGAGATGCGGTCGCCCCGGTAGGCGCGGCGGCGCCGCTCGGGCAGGCCGAGCAGCTCCTCGCCGCGCAGCCGCACCGAGCCGCGCTCGACGCGGGCGGGCGGCACGTCCAGGATGCCCATGACGGCCTGGGCGGCGACGCTCTTGCCCGATCCGGACTCGCCGAGGATCGCGAGCGTCTCCCCCTCGTCGAGGGTGTACGACAGGCCGTTCACCGCGTGGACGTCCTGGCCGCGCACGCGGAACCGGACGTGCAGGTCGTCGACGCGCAGCAGCGGCGGCGGCGCCGGGGCGTCCTTCAGGTCAGTGAGCATGGTCGGAGGTCACCGCAGCTTCGGGTCGAGGGCGTCGCGGGCGGCGTCGCCGAGCATCAGGAAGCTCAGCACCGTCGCCGACAGGAACACGGCGGGGAAGACCAGCAGGTGCGGGTGGTCGATGAACGCGTCCTTCGCCTGGTTCAACTGGAGGCCCCAGGACACCTCCGGGTACTGGAGGCCGACGCCGAGGAAGTCCAGCGTCGCCTCCCCCACGATCACGTTGCCGACGTTGAGGGTGGCGACCACGATCACCGGGGCGATCGCGTTCGGCAGGATGTGCCGCGCCATGATCCGCGCGTCGGACGCGCCGAGCAGCCGGGACGCCTGCACGTAGTCGGCGTCGCGGACGGCGATGACCTGCCCGCGCATGATGCGGATCATCGTCGTCCAGCCGAGCAGCACCAGGACCAGCGTCATCGCCCACACGCCGTGCGAGGGGAACGCCACGAGGATCACCGTGGCGCCGAGCACGAACGGCAGCCCGAAGAACACGTCGGTGATCCGCGCGATCAGGGCGTCCAGCAGGCCGCCGTAGTAGCCGGCGAGCAGCCCGAACACGAGCGCGATCGCCAGCGCGAACAGGGTGACGGCGACGCCGATCAGCAGCGTCGGGCGGGCGCCGTGGACGACGTGCGCGTAGTAGTCGCAGCCGGCGAGGTCGGTGCCGAACCAGTGGTCGCCGGACGGGCCGAGCTTGGCGGCGTTCGGGTCGCAGCCCTGGTTGACGTCCCTGCCGGTGAACAGCCGCGGCAGCGCCGCCATCACCGCCACGACCGCGAGGATCGCCACCGACCCCCAGAACACCCAGCGGCGCCGCAGGTCGCGCCACGCGTCGTCCCACAGCGAGGCTCGGCCGACCTCGCCGCCCGCGGCGGCGACCGCCGCGGCGCTCGTCCCGGCGGCGCCGGTCTCGGGCCCCGGCTCGGCGCCGGGCGGCGGCCCGGCGTCCGGCTCCTTGATCGTCATGCGCGCCTCACTCGTACCTGATCCGCGGGTCGAGCACCCCGTACAGCAGGTCCACGACCAGGTTGACCAGCAGGAAGATCAGCACCAGCACGGTGACCGCGCCGACCACGACCGGGCCCTCCTTCAGCTGGATCGACTGGAACACCTGCTGCCCGATGCCCGGCAGGTTGAAGATGCCCTCGGTCACGACCGCGCCGCCCATCAGGTTGCCGAAGTCGACGCCGAGGTAGGTGACCACCGGGATCAGCGAGTTGCGGAGCGCGTGCCGGCCGACCACCCGCGCCCGCGACAGGCCCTTGGCGTTCGCGGTGCGCACGTAGTCGGCCCGCAGGTTCTCCGACAGGCTCGTCCGCGTCAGCCGCGCCACGTACGACAGGCCGAGCGAGCCGAGCACGATGCCGGGCAGCAGGTAGCTCATCGGCCAGCCCTCGTCCGTCCCGGCCGTGGGGAAGATCTGCCAGTGCAGCCCGAACAGCAGCTGCGCCGTGTACCCGAGGACGAACACCGGCACCGCGATCACCAGCGTCGTCCCGCCGAGGACGAGGCTGTCGGCGAACCTCCCGCGGCGCAGGCCCGCCCACGTGCCGAGCGCGATCCCGATCGCCAGCTCGAAGATCCACGCGGTGAGGGCGAGCTGCGCGGTCACCGTCCACCGCCCGCTGAGCATCTCCGACACGCTCTGGCCCGTGTAGTTCTCGCCCAGGTCGCCCTGGAACAGGCCCCACATGTACTTCGCGTACTGCACCAGCAGCGGGTCGTTCAGGTTGTACCGGTCCCGGAGCGTCTGCAGGACGTTCTCCGGGACCGGTTTGTCCCCGGCGAGCGCCTGGATCGGGTCGCCCGGAAGCGCGAACACCATCACGTAGATGAGCAGCGTCGTGCCGATGAAGACGGGGACCGCCTGCAGGAGCCGCCGTAGGACGTAGCGCCACATCGCGGGCTACTTCACCGTCACATCCGTCGCGACCAGACCCGTGGAGAACGGGGTGATCGTGACATGGTCGACGTTCTTGGACCGGCCGCCCTGCCCCGCCCACGTCCAGAGCGGGATCATCGGCATCTCCCGGATCGCGATGTCCTCGGCCTGGTTGTAGAGCGCGAGGGCCTGCTGCTGGTCGGCGGTCCGGTTGGCCTGGTCGATGAGGCCGTTGAACTCCTTGTTGTCCCAGCCCATGCGGTTGTCCGGGCCCCACATGTTCTCCAGGTAGTTCTGGGGGCTCGGGTAGTCGGCCTCCCAGTTCTGCCGGTACGGGCCCTTCTCCGAGTGCTCGCGCAGCATGGAGAAGTAGTCGGACGCGGGCACCTGGCGGAACTGGATGTCGGTGATGCCGAGGTTGTCGCGCAGCGAGTTCGCGACGATCTGCATCCACTGCGCGTAGGTCGGCTGCGCGTTGGAGAAGTACAGCTCCATCGTCCCCTTGAACCCGCCGGCCTTGTCGAACAGCTGCTTGGCCTTCGCCGGGTCAAAGGTGCACAGCTCGCCGCACGCGTTGTCGCGGTGCCCCGGGATGATGGACGGGATGAGCGAGTCGGCGGGGAAGTAGTCGCCGTTGTAGACCGCCTTGTTGATGCCCTGGCGGTCGATGACCATCGAGATGGCCTTGCGCAGGTCGGGGTTGTCGAACCGCTTGTCGAACAGCGGGAAGCCGAGGTAGTCGGTGGTGCTCATCTTCCGGGCGAGGAACCGGTCGCCGAGCAGCCGCTTCGCCTCGGGCACCTTCGCCGCCGGGATCGTCTGCAGCACGTCGATCCGGCCGGCGCGCAGATCGGTGTAGGCGGTGTCGGCGCTGGAGTAGCTCTTCCAGGTCACGCCCTTGTTCTTCGGCTTGCGCGGCCCGGTGTAGCCCGGGAACGCGACGAGCTTGATCTGCTTGTTGCGCTCCCAGTTGCCGTCCATCATGTACGGCCCGTTGCCGATCGGATGCTCGTCGAACGCCTTGAGGTCCTTCAGCCCCGCCTTCGGCATCGGCGCGTACGCCGGATATGTCAGCAGCAGCGGGAACTGGCTGAACGGCGCGTTGAGCGTGACCTTCATCGCGTCGGGCCCGGTCACCTCCACGCCGGACAGCGTGTCGGCCTTCGGCTTGGCGTTCTCGTCCTCCGGGTTCATCTCCTCGTACCCCTTGATGTAGGAGAAGTACGAGTTGGCGCCCATGGCGTTCGGGCCGTACGCGGCGCTGTTCCACGCGTCCGCGAAGCTCTGCGCGGTGACCGGCTCCCCGTTGTGGAACTTCTGCCCCGGCCGGACCTTGATCGTCCAGACCTTCTGGTCGTCGGACGTGACGGACTCGGCGGCCAGCGGCACGGCCTTCCCGTCCGCGCTGAGCGTCATCAGGTTGTCGAACAGCTCGGTGATCACGTCGAAGGAGTAGCTGCTGGTGGTGTTGGCGGGCACCAGGTGGTCGGGCTCGGAGTGGCCGACGGTGAACGTCCCGTCCCCGGCCCCCGCCTCGTCCCCGCCGCACCCCGACAGCCCCAGCGACGCGGCGAGCACCACCGCGGCGACCCCCGCCACCGTCCTCCGGACACCCCTCTGGCTGGTCATGCTCCTCCTCGGCCCAGTCACGCCGTGGCGCCGCGGGCGCTTGGCCGCCCGCCGCACCTAGATTGCTCGCAGCGTCGTACCGCCGGTGACCGTTTGGACACACCGCTGACGGAGTCGAAACCGGATCGAGACGTTCTTGATCATGCACCACCCCATCCCCCGCAAACCCACCCCGACCAGACACCGCACCCCGAATCCACCCGCCATTGACACACCCCGCCCCCCGCGGAAAATGAACCCTCATCGCGAACCAACCCAAGCTGAGATGGTGGACGGAGCAAGCCAACGATTCGGGAACGTGGCGTATGGCAAGGCCGAACAGACCGGCGACGCAGAGCACGACAAGGCCTGACGAACCGGGGACGCGGAACACGGCAAGACCGGACGGACCGCGGACGCGGAACCCAGCAAGATCAGACAGACCGCGGACGCGGCGGACGGCAAGGTCGAACAGACCGGGGGCACGGTGCACAACAAGATCGGACAGGCCGGGGACGCGGAACACGACGAGGCCGGACGGACCGGAGGCGCGGCGGACGACGAGGCCGGGCGGATCTGCGCCGACCTGATCCGGTTCGACACCACGAACCGGGGTGAGGGGGTGGCGCGTCCGGAGCGGCCGGTGGCGGAGTACGTCGCCGGGCTGCTGGACGAGGCCGGCGTCGAGGCGAAGATCGTCGAGGCGGCGCCGGGGCGGGCGAGCGTGCTCGCGCGCATCGCGGGCACCGATCCGTCCCATCCCGCCTTCCTGATCCACGGGCACCTGGACGTGGTGCCCGCCGACGCGGCCGAATGGGCGGTGCCGCCGTTCTCCGGCGAGGTGCGCGACGGGTGCGTGTGGGGGCGCGGCGCGGTCGACATGAAGGGCAGCCTCGCGATGACCCTGGCGGTCGTGCGGCGGCGGCTGCGCGAGGGGCGCCGCACGCGCGGCGACCTGGTGCTGGCGTTCCTCGCGGACGAGGAGTGCACCGGCGAGTACGGGTCCCGGTACGTCGCCCGCGAGCACCGTGAGGTCTTCGAGGGCTGCGCGGAGGCGATCAGCGAGTCCGGCGGGTTCAGCGTGGACGCGGGCGGGACGCGGATCTATCCGATCGCGACGGGCGAGCGCGGCACCATGTGGATGAAGCTGACGGCGCGCGGCACGGCCGGGCACGGCTCCAAGCCGGCGCCCGACAACGCGGTCGCCGAGATCGCGCACGCCGTGTCCCGCATCGCCGCGCACCCGTGGCCCGCCCGCCTCACACCGGGCGTGCGGGCCCTGCTGGACGGCCTGGCGGACGCGCTCGGCACCACCATCGACCACGACCGCCTCGACGCGGAGGCCGAACGCCTCGGCCGCGCCGGCCACCTGTTCGCCGGGACGATCCGCAACTCGGCCAACCCGACCCGCCTCGACGCCGGATACAAGGTCAACGTCGTGCCGGGCACCGCGACCGCCCAGGTCGACGGCCGCTACCTGCCCGGCACCGGCGAGGAGTTCCTCGCCGTGATCGACCGGCTGCTCGGCCCGAAGGTGACCCGCGAGTTCATCAACCACGAGGAGGCCCCGGCCGCCGACCCGGCCGGGCCGACGTTCGCCGCCCTCGCGGACGCGCTCCGCGCCGAGGACCCGCTCGCCCGCCCCGTCCCGTACGTGATGGCGGGCGGCACCGACGCGAAGTCGTTCCACCGCATCGGCATCACGAGCTTCGGCTTCGCCCCCCTCCTCCTCGGCCCCGACCTCGACTACTTCGGCATGTTCCACGGCATCGACGAACGCGTCCCCCTGGACGCCCTGGCCTTCGGCACCCGCGTCCTAGACCACTTCCTGACCACCCGCTGACCCACCCCCACAACCGACACCCCCGCCCGCCCCACTCCCAGCCCAAAGCCACCCGCCACCCGCCACCCGCTCAACGCCCACAGCGACCGCCCAGCCTGCAGCGGCGGGGCGTGCTTCAGATAGCGAACGGGTGCGCGGGTGGGGTGGCCCCCGGCCGCGGGTGGGCGGACAGGGCGGTGGGCGGGCGGACAGGGCCGGGTGGGTTATTGGGACTTTTGGTATGACCTGGTGGAGTAGGTGGCCAGAATTACGGTGGCGGCGGTCAGGGCCAGCAGCCAGGAGGCGTGCATGGCGGTCGACGTCCAGTCGGGGGTGGCGGACAGGGCGGCGCGGGAGGTGTCGAGAGCCCAGCTCACCGGGTTCGCGGCGGCGACATGGCGGATCCAGGACGGCATCAGGTCCTTGGGCATGAACGCCGAGGACAGGAAGGTCAGGGGCAGCAGCAGCATCACGTTCAGGCCGATGATGGTGTTGCGGTCGCGGACGAGCAGGGCGAGCGTGTTCGACAGCGAGGCGAGGACGACGCCGATCAGCACCGCGGCGGCGACCAGGACGGCGAGGCCCGTGAGGCCGCCGGGGTAGTCGGCGCCCGCGGCCCAGCCGAGCAGGATGATCACGAGGGACTGGAAGGCCGTGCTGAGGGACTGCTCGATGACGCCGGCGTTCACCAGGGCGCCGCGGCGCACCGGGGTGACCAGGAAGCGGTTCAGGGTGCCGCGCTCGATCTCGTCCATGGTCGCCATCCCGGCGAACGAGTTCAGCGACACCGCGTTCATGATCACGACGCCGGGGACGATGTAGTCGAGGTAGGACTGGGCGCCGAAGCCGGGGAGTTCGGCGACCCTCTTGAACAGCTCGCCGAACAGGAACAGCCAGATCATCGGCTGCACCAGCGTCATGACGAGCACGGCGGGGTTGCGCAGCAGCGCCGACAGCCGCCGGTGGGTCATCCACCAGGTTCCGGCCGCCGGGTTTCCCGAAGGCAGGGCGGTCATCGGGCACCTCCGGCGGTGACGGGCTCGGCGTCGGCGAGGCGGCGTCCGGCGTAGCGGAGGTACACGTCGTCGAGGGACGGCCGCGCGACGGTCGCCGCGGCGGCGGGGACACCGGCCTGGTCGAGGGCGGCGAGGACGGCCGGCACCGCGGACGCGCCGTCGGCCGTGCGGGCGCTGAGGAGGCGCCCGTCCAGGGTGATCTCGCCGATGCCGGGCAGCCGGCCGAGGGCGTCCCGTACCAGGGGCCCGGGCGGCGCCTCCCGCCATTCGACGTGGACGGCGTCGCCGTTCAGCTCGCCCTTGAGGCCGTCGGGGGTGCCGGTGACGACGACGCGGCCCTTGTCCACGATCGCCAGCCGCCGGGCGAGCCGGTCGGCCTCGTCCAGGTAGTGGGTGGTCAGTAGGATGGCGAGGTCGTCGTCGCCGGCGAGCCGGGCGATCTCGGCCCACATGGACGCGCGGGCCTCCGGGTCGAGCCCGGTGGTGGGCTCGTCCAGGAAGAGGACCTGCGGGCGGTGGACGAGCCCGATGGCGACGTCGAGGCGCCGCTGCATCCCGCCCGAGTAGGTCTTCACGGGACGGGTCGCCGCGTCGTCGAGCCCGAACCGGGCGAGCAGTTCGGCAGCGCGGTGGCGTGCCCGCGCCCCGGGCAGCCCGTACAGGCGGCCCTGCAGGACCAGGTTGTCGCGGCCGCTCGCGTCGGGGTCGGCGCCCGACTTCTGCGACACGACGCCGATCACGCGGCGGACCCGGTCGGGCCGGCGCAGGACGTCGTGCCCGGCGACCGCGGCGGTGCCCGCGTCCGGGCGGATCAGCGTGGTGAGGATCTTGACGGTGGTGGACTTGCCCGCCCCGTTGGGGCCGAGCAGCCCGAGGATCTCGCCCCGCCCGACCGTGATGGACAGCCCGTCCAGGGCCCGGACGTCGCCGGGGTAGTTCTTCACGAGGCCCTCGGCCTCGATGGCATGCGCCATGGTCTCCTCCGTTGCAGCGCAACGTGCTCGACGGAGGGGTCCCGGATAGGCTGGAGATGCGTGCTCGCCGCCAGGGCCCGCTCCGCGTGGGTTCTCGGTGGTGGGTTCTCCGGCCCGGTGGTGGTGTTGCCGCACCGCCGCCGGGCCTCTTCGCGGCTACCTCTCGGGGGCTCCCCTCTCCGCCAGTTCGGCGATCTCGGGCGGTATCTCCCCGGTCTCGTGGAACGCCCGCCACATGCCGAGGCCGGGCAGCGTGCCGTCCTCGATCTCGGCGAGGAAGCCGCGCACCCACGCCGCCTCGGCGCGCCTGATGGCCAGGTCGTACTCCTCCTCGATCAGGAAGATGCGCGGGACCTCCGTCTCGGCCGCCAGCGCGGCCTCGTCGTCGGCGATCTGCCGCTCCATCGCGTCGAGGCGCCGGCGCAGCAGCCCGGCCACCTCGTCGGGCGCCAGGGCGCCGAGGACCGACAGCCCGGCCTCGAAGCGCGGCATATCCCGCTCGGGCACCGTGATCAGCTCGCGGACCCAGTCGGCCATCTCCCGCATCCCGGCGTCCGTGATGCGGTAGACGGTCCGCTCGGGGCGCGCCCCTTCGCGGACGCTGCCCTCGACGGCCAGGAACCCGTGCTTCTCCAGGTTGCCGACGACGGTGTAGAGCGAGCCCCACTTGATGTCCATGTCGCGGTCCTTTCCGCGCGCGCGCATCAGGGCCGCCATCTCGTACGGGTGCATCGGCCTGGCGGAGACCGTCGACAGCACGGCGAGCCCGAGAAGGTTGCTCACCTTGCGCCGCTTGGCCATCTCGCTCTCCTCGTGCACGAGTACTCGTAGACGAGTATCGCAGAAGCCCTCCGCCGCGTCCACCCGTCGGTCCGCGAGATCCGGAAGGGGTAGAGAACACTGCGTGGACTTCTCCAGTGCGGCCGACGAGCTCTACGGCGCCCGGCCGGCGGACTTCGTGGCGACCCGCAAGCGCCTGGCGCAGGACGCCAAGCAGGACGGCGACGCGGCCCTCGCCAAGCGGATCGGCGCGCTGCGGCGGCCGACGCTGTCGGCATGGGCGGTCAACCTCCTCGCCCGCTCCGCCGCCGGCGAGCTGGACCGGCTGCTGGACGTGGGCGCCGAGATGCGCTCGGCGTGGGGCTCCGGCACCGGCCTCGGCGACCTGGAGCGGCGCCGCGCCGAGCTGATCGCCTCGCTGGTGCGGTCCGCCGGCGATCTCGCGGCCGAGGCGGGCAACGCCCTGCGCGAGCAGGCCGTCCGCGAGGTGGAGGACACGCTCCAGGCCGCGACCGTCGACGCCGACATCGCCGAGGAGGTCCGCGGGGGACGCCTCTCCCAGCCGCGCAGCCACACCGGTTTCGTCCCCGCCGGGTTCCCCATGGCCCCGCCGGACGAGGAGCGCCCCTTCAAACCGAAGCCGGAGAAGACGCCTCCCAAGCGGGCCCCGGCCGAAGAGGCCGAGAAGCCCGCCCGGCCGAAGCCGAAGACGAACGTCACGCGGACGAGCGCCGCCCGCGCCCGCCGCGCGGAGACGCTCCGCAAGCGCGCCGAGGAGGCCGAGCGCAAGCTGGCCGATCGCGAAGAGCAGGCGGACGCGGCGAAGCGCGAGGCCGAGGACGCGTCCGCCGAGGTGGGACGCCTCCGCCACGAACTGGACCGCGCGGTCGCCGCCCGGGACGCCGCGTCCCGCCGGGCCGAGCGCGCCGAGCAGAACCGGGCGCGGGCGGAGGAGGCGGCCCGCGAGGCGCGTGAGGCCGCCGCCGAGGCCCGCCGCGCCGCCGACCGCGACGCCCGGCAGGGCTGACCGCCGCAACCGCCTCACCACCCCGGCGGCAAAACGGATGTTCAGCATGAAGTAGGTTCGATCAGAACGTGATTCGATAATCAGAGGGGGCGCGCGGTGACGGCACCGGTCGTGGAGCAGCCGACTGACTGGACCGAGCCGGGCGCTCATCCGGTGGTGCCGGGGGTGCACCGGATCCCCCTGGCGCTGCCCATCCCGTCGCTGCACGCGGTGAACGTCTACGTCATCGAGGACGCCGAGGGCCTGGTCGTCATCGACTCCGGCTGGGCGATGCCCGACACGCGCGCCGCCATGGAGCGGGCCCTCCGCACGCTCGGCCACGGGCTGGACGACGTGGCGCAGTTCCTCGTCACGCACGCGCACTGGGACCACTACTCGCAGGCGCTCGCGCTCCGCGAGTCGTTCGGGACGCGGGTGCGGATCGGCCGCGGCGAGCGGCCGTCCATCGAGGCGTTCGACATGAACCGCGGCCTGCACCCCCGCCAGGTCGAGATGCTGCGCCGCTGCGGCGCGGACGCCCTCGCGAACGAGATCGCGAGCCTGCCGGTGGACCGTTCCGAGCGCGACGTCCCGCACACCCTGCCGGACGCCTGGCTGGACGACGGCGAGCGCGTCGGCCTCACCGCGCGCGGCCTGGACGTCGTCGCCACGCCCGGCCACACCCGCGGCCACATCGTGCTCCGCGACGCCGCCGACGGGCTGCTGTTCGCCGGCGACCACATCCTTCCGCACATCACGCCGTCCATCGGGCTGGAGACCGAGCCGGAGCCGAAGCCGCTGCGCAGCTACCTGGAGTCGCTGCGGCTGGTCCGCGACATGCCGGACACACTGCTGCTGCCCGCGCACGGACCGGTGAAGCCGAGCGTCCACACCCGGATCGACGAGCTGCTGGAGCATCACGCCGAGCGCCTCGACGCCGCCGCCGCGCAGGTCCGCGCGGGCCGCGACACGGCGTTCGCGGCCGCCGCGGCCATGCCGTGGACGCGCCGCCGGCGCGCGCTCGGCGACCTCGACGCGTTCAGCCGGATGCTGGCCGTCCTGGAGATCGAGGCCCACTTGGACGTGCTCGCGGACCGGGGCGTGCTGGACGTCCACGACGAGAACGGCGTCCGCCGCTACGCCGCGAAGCGCTGACCCCGCCCCCGGGCGCCGGGAATCGGCCGGGTTAGGCTGTTCCTCCGCTTTCCCCGGCCGAAGGAGCGGCGATGACGCTCGCCCCCGAGTTCACTGCGATCACGTCACCGGAGGAGCTGCGCGAACTCCTCGGCGCGCCGATGCGCAGGGCGATCGACAAGGAGCGCGCGACGCTGCACGCCTGGGACCGGGAGTGGCTCGCCCGCACCCCGTTCTGCCTGATCTCCACCAGCGACGCGGACGGCAACTGCGACGTCTCCCCCAAGGGCGACCCGCCCGGCTTCGTGCACGTCATCGACGACACGACGATCGCCATCCCGGACCGTCCCGGCAACCGCCGGGCCGACGGGTTCATGAACGTGCTGAGCAACCCGCACGTCGGCCTGATCTTCCTGATCCCGGGCCGCGGCGAGACACTGCGGATCAACGGCCGCGCCACACTCGTCCGCGAGGCGCCGTTCTTCGACGAGATGATCGTCAAGGGCAACCGGCCCGCCCTCGCCCTCATCGTGGACATCGAGCAGATCTTCTTCCACTGTGCCAAGGCACTGATGCGCTCGAAGGTCTGGAAGCCCGAGACGTGGGCTCCGGAAGCACTGCCGTCCCACGCCCGGATAGTCAAGGACGTCCAGTACACCGAGGAGAACCTGGAGCAGTTGGAGGAGTACTACTCCGAACGCAACTACTCCAAGAAGCTCTACGGCGGCTGACCCACCGCTCGGCCGAACCCCCGCGCGGGTGCGCGGGGGTCGATCGGTGGGCGGGGCGCGTCAGCCGCTCTTGCGGCGGAACTGGCGCTGGTGGTCGGCGCGGTCGTGCTTGCCGCGCACCTTCGAGCCGCTCCTGCCGGACCCGCCGGCGTTCTTGCCCGCCGCTCCGCGCTTGCGCTCCAGTGCCTCCCGGAACCTGCGCTTCACGTCGTCCTCGCCGTCGGCGGGTTCTCCTGACGTCTCGGCCATGCGGACCTCCAGCTCTGTTAGGGGCACCCCCAGCCTCACACATCGGCGGGCGGATCGGCCATCCGGCCCCGCCCGGAAGATCAACTTGGGAGATTCCGCCGCAAACCGCGCCAGTCGTGATCGTTCTCTCCTATGGTTTGTGCACGTGGAGCCCCAGACGCCGCAGGCAGAGTCCGTCCCCGCGCATCCGCCGCTGGAGGCGCTCGCCGTCCAGCCACTGCTGAACCGTGACTACGAGTCCCGCCCCGCCGTCTTCTACGAGCGGCTCCGCGAGGAGTACGGGCCCGTGGCGCCGGTGGACGTCCTCGGCGTCCCGGCGTGGCTCGTGATCGGCTACGCCCAGACCCTCGACATCCTGCGCGACACCCGCGGCATCTGGAGCAGGCGGGTGGAGAGCTGGCGCCACTACCGGGACGGCGCCGTCCCGGCGGACTGGCCGATGCTGCCGGTGGTCGAGTCCGACAACTCGGCCTTCCGGGACGGCGCCGACTCCACCCGGCTGCGCAGCGCCTGGGCCGAGGGCCTGCGGCCGTACCAGGACCGCACCCGGCCCGAGGCCAAGGCGCTGGAGCAGGCCGTCCGGCGGCACGCCGACGAGCTGATCACCGTGCTGTCGGAGAACGGCGGCCCGTCCGGCTGGGCCGACCTGTCCGCCCAGTACGCGCGGCCGCTGCCGCTGATGGTGATCGGGCGGCTGCTCGGCACGGACGGCGACGGGGACGGGGACGGGGACGGGGACGACGAGCTGATCATCGACCTGTGGCGGGTGATGGACGCCGGCCCGGACGCGCAGGAGGCCTCCGCCCGGCTGCTCGCCCGGGTCGCCGACGTGTGCGCGGCGCGCACCGCCTCCCCCGGCGCCGACCTGCCGTCCTTCATGCTCGCCGCGGTCCCGGACCTGACCGCCGAAGAGCTGACCCGCGAGATGGCGATGATGACCGGCCTCGTCGGCGACGTGACGGGGACGCTGATCTGCAACACCATCACCGAGGTGCTGATCGGCGAGACGGGGGCGCGCGACAGCATGTCGGCCGGCATGCTCCAGGAGGCGATCAACCGGGCGTCGGCGGCGAACCCGCCGATGGCGAACCTGTCGTTCCGGTGGCCGAAGACCGACGTCCGCCTCGGCCGGTTCCAGATCGCGGCCGGCGACCCGGTCATGGTGTCGCCCGCCGCCGCGCACCTGGACCCGGCGTTCACCGCCTCCACCACGCCGGACTCCATCTACAGCTCCCGCGCCCACCTGGCCTGGAGCGCGGGCCCGCACGCCTGCCTCGGCCGCGACCTCGCCACCACCATCACGACGATCGCGGTGGAGCGGCTGTTCGACCGGTTCACCTCGCTGCGGCTGGCGCTGCCCGCCGACCAGCTCCCGTGGCGCTCGTCGCCGCTGATGCGGGGGCTGCGGTCGCTGCCGGTCATCTACGAGATGGCGGGGAGCCCGCCGGAGCCGGCGCCCGCCGCCCCCGCCGACCCGGAGGAGGCCCCGGAGGAGAAGGCGGCGGACGGGCGCGGGGCGAACTCGCTGGTGCGGCGCGTCCTGGGGCTGATGCGCCGGTCCTGACCGGCGGGGCGCCATGTTTGGACACGGGCGCCCGGGAACGTTCTCCCCGGTAGGCGCGCAGGGAGGACGAACGATGCCTGACATGAGCGACAAGCACAGCCCGAAGCTCGACGACGAGATCGCCCACGAGACGCAGGGCATGGTCCGCGGCGGGCACCCCACGCACGCCGAGGAGTTCAAGGAGACCGAGCCGTTCTCCGACGACGCCCCCGCCGACCCGACCCGGGCCGCCGCCGACGACCGGGAGGGCTCCCCGCCCGGGATGAGCGCGCAGGACGTCGAGGGCCGCAGCTCCCTCGCCCGGATGCTCACCGGCGTCCGGTACCCGGCCCGCCCGAACGAGCTGATCCGGCACGCCGCCGAGGGCGGCGCGCCCGACGACGCGGTCGAGCAGCTCCGGACGCTGCCCAAGCGCGAGTACGAGAACGTCGCGGACGTCGCCGAGGAGCTCGGCTACGGCCGCGAGGAGCGCCGCTACTGAGTCCCCTACCGAATCCGTTACCGGGCCCCTACCGGGCGCGCGCCCGGCGTTCGCGAAGCAGCGGGATCTGGCCGCCAGCGGCGACCAGGTCCCGCTGCCGTGCCGACAGGCGGTGCCGCGCCCGGTACGTCTCGTCCTTGGTGACATTGCGGACGTCGATCTCGTTCCCGGCCTTCAACGCCTCCCGGACGTTCTCGACGCGCAGCACGTCGCCCCGCTCGACGCGGTCGTAGTCGGCCCCGTCGGCGAATTCGAGGGGCAGGATCCCGAAGTTGACGAGGTTCTGCCAGTGGATCCGCGCGTACCCGCGGGCCAGGACGAGCCGCAGCCCGAGGTGGCGGGGCGCGATGGCCGCGTGCTCGCGGGACGAGCCCTGCCCGTAGTTGCGCCCGCCGACGACGGCGTGCGGCCCGGCCTCCCGGGCCCGCTCCGGGTAGCCCTCGTCGAGCTGGACGAAGGTGAAGTCGGCGAGCCGGGCGATGTCGCTGCGGAACGGCAGGGCCCGCGCGCCCGCCTGCAGGATCTCGTCGGTCGACACGTCGTCGCCGACCTTGATGGCGACGGGGATCTCGAACTCGTCCGGGAGCGGGTCCAGTTCGGGCAGGACGCCGATGCTGGGCGCCTTGTCCAGTTCGACCTGCCGCGCCTCGTCTTCGGGCGGCGGGCCTTCGAGCATCGCGATGTTGACGCTGGACTTCTCCGGCAGCCGGACGGCGGGCGGGTCCATGTCGAGGTCGCGCGGGTCGGTGATCCGGCCGGTGAGGGCGGCGGCAGCGGCGGTCTCGGGCGAGCACAGCCAGACCCGGTCGTCCCTGGTGCCGGAGCGGCCGGGGAAGTTGCGCGGGACGGTCCGCAGGCTGTTGCGGCCGATCGCGGGCGCCTGCCCCATGCCGATGCAGCCCATGCAGCCGGTCTGGTGGATGCGGGCGCCGGCCTGGACGAGGTCGGCGGTCGCGCCCATCCGGGTCAGGTCGACGAGGATCTGCCGGGACGTCGGGTTCACGTCCAGCGACACCCGCGGATGCACCTGGCGGCCCTTCACGATCGCCGCGACCGACGCGAAGTCGCGCAGGCCCGGGTTCGCCGACGACCCGACGACGACCTGGTGGACCTCCTCCCCCACCGCCTCCCGCACCGGGACGACGTCGCCGGGCGAGCTGGGCCGGGCGATCAGCGGCTCCAGTCCCGACAGGTCGATCTCGTCGGTGACGTCGTAGGACGCGTCCGGGTCGGCGGCGATCTCGGTGAAGTCGTCCTCGCGCCCCTCGGCGCGCAGGAACTCCAGGACCCGCTCGTCCGACGGGAACACCGTCGTCGTCGCGCCGAGCTCGGCGCCCATGTTGGCGATGACGTGCCGGTCCATCGCGGTGAGCGCCGCGATGCCGGGACCGTGGTACTCGATGATCCGGTTGACGCCGCCGCGCACGCCGTGCCGCCGCAGCATCTCCAGGATCACGTCCTTGGCGCTCAGCCAGGGCGGCAGCTCGCCGGTCAGCCGGACGCCCCAGATCTCCGGCATCGTCACGTGCAGCGGCTCCCCGGCCATCGCCATCGCGACCTCCAGTCCGCCGACGCCGATCGCGAGCATGCCGAGCGAGCCCGCCGCGCACGTGTGGGAGTCGGAGCCGACCATCGTCGCGCCGGGCACCCCGAACCGCTGCATGTGCGTGGGGTGCGACACCCCGTTGCCGGGCTTGGAGTACCAGAGCCCGTACCGGCGGGCGGCGGACCGCAGGAAGATGTGGTCGGCCATGTTGCGCTCGTCGGCCTGCAGGAGGTTGTGGTCGACGTACTGGACGGACACGTCCGTCTTGACCCGGTCGAGGTCGAGCGCCTCCAGCTCCAGCATCACCATCGTGCCGGTCGCGTCCTGGGTGAGCGTCTGGTCGACATGGACCCCGATCTCGGTGCCGGGCTCCATCTCACCGCTCACCAGGTGCGACGCGATCAGTTTGCGGGCGACGTTGCGGCCCCCCGTGCCGTCGGCCATGCTCCTCAGCTCCTCCGGTCGTCGTCGTGGGCGGGGACGGTCCCGGTCCGGCGCGGCTCGTGGACGCCCCGGTCGGCGGGCTGCCCGCACCAGTGGTTCAGCGCGTCGCGGATCTCGGCGGCGCGCCGGTCGGGCGCGGTCTCGTCGGTGGCCCACGCGATGTACCCGTCCGGGCGCACCAGTGCGGTCGTGCGGGTCGCGCGGCCCGCCAGGGCGCAGTGCACGCGGCCCGCCCACCGCTTGGTCGCCAGGTAGGTGACCGCCGGGTCGTTCGCGGCGGTGACCAGCACGAACATCCCGTCGCCGAGCAACTCGCACAGCCGCGCCGGGGTGCCGGCGAGCGGGGCGTCCGGGGCGCGCCGCCCGGTCAGGCGGTGCGCTCCGCGCGGCGCCGGATAGGCGATGTCGATGCCGGAGACGGCGCCCGCGAGCCGCCGCGCGACCGGCCGGCAGTGGGTCGCGGCCCATGCCGCGGCGCCGCGCGCCGCGCGCAGCCAGCGCGGCTCGGCGAGCGCGAACCGCAGCAGCGCGCCGCTGCCCCGCAGCACCTGCCGCCCGACCGGGTGCCGTTCCTCGTGGTAGCTGTCGAGCAGCCACGACGGCGCCCAGCCCCACAGTTCGGCGGCGAGCTTCCAGCCGAGGTTCGCCGCGTCCTGGATGCCGGTGTTCATGCCCTGCCCGCCTGCCGGGGAGTGGACGTGCGCGGCGTCCCCGGCGAGGAACACCCGTCCCGTCCGGTACTGGGGGACCTGGCGCTCGTCGCTGTGGAAGCGGGACGTCCAGCGCGGGTCGCGCATGCCGTGGTCGGTGCCGAGCGCGCGGCGGACCACGTCCCGCAGCTCGGCCATGTCGACGGGCTCGGAGTCGGCGGCCTGATGCCGCCGGTTCCAGGCGATCACCCGGTACCAGCCGTCGCCGAACGGCGCGATGAACGCGAAGGCGTCGCCGACCGCGCCCACCGACAGGGCGTCCCCTGGCACCTCGTCCAGGCGGACGTCGGCGAGCATCACCGACCGCACCGCCGCGCGGCCGGGGAACGGCAGCCCGAGTTCCCGCCGCACGGTGCTGCGGACGCCGTCGGCGCCCACCACGTAGGAGGCCCGGCGCGTGCCGGTCTCGCCGCCGGCCGTCCGCACGTCGACGTTCACGCCCGCCGCGTCCTGGCGCAGCGCGACGGCCTCGGCGCCGTGCACGATCTCCGCCCCGGCGGCGAGCGCCCGCTCCTTCAGGACGCGTTCCGTCTCGTACTGCGGCGTGACCAGGACGAACGGGAAGCGCCCCGGCAGCCGGGAGAGGTCGAGCGCGGTCGAGCCGAGCAGCCGCAGCGCACCGACCCGCCGCCCGGTGGCGATCAGCTCGTCGGCGATGCCGCGCGCGTCCAGCACCTCCAGGGTGCGGGCGTGCACGGCGAACGCCCGCGTGAGGGTGCTCGTCTCGGCGGCGCGGCGTTCCAGCACCGTGCAGCCGATGCCCGCCGCGGCCAGGTCCCCCGCCAGCAGCAGCCCCGTCGGGCCCGCACCCACGATCAGCACGTTCCCGGTGGGCCTCCCGGTGGGCGCCATCACGCTCCCCTCTCACCCGGGGGCCGCCGACCCGGCCCCCGCCCAGGGAACACTTCCCAGGAACCGGGCGTCCTCACGCCGCCGGGAGGCCCGATGCGGCAAGGGTTCTCAGCCCTGCACGCGGCTCTCCCGCCCGGCCCATTCCCGCTCCCGGAGCTGGAACTTCTGGATCTTCCCGGTGGACGTCTTCGGCAGCTCCGCCACGAACTCGACGGAGTCGGGGGCCTTGTACCGGGCGAGGCTCGCCCGGACGTGCTCGACCAGCTCCGTCCCCGTCACGGCGTGCCCGTCGCGGAGCACGACGAACGCCTTCGGGCGCTCCCCCCACTTCTCGTCCGGCACGGCGACGACGGCGACCTCCAAAACGGCCGGATGCGAGTCGATGGCCCGCTCGACCTCGACCGTCGAGATGTTCTCGCCGCCGGAGATGATGATGTCCTTGGACCGGTCGCGCAGTTCGACGTAGCCGTCCGGGTGGCGGACGCCGAGGTCGCCGGAGTGGAACCAGCCGCCCCGGAACGCCGCCGCGGTCGCCTCCTCGTCCCGGTGGTAGCCCTTCATGACGTTATTGCCGCGCATGACGATCTCGCCGAGCGTCTCCCCGTCGGCCGGGACGTCGTTCATGTCGTCGTCGACGACGCGCAGCCCGTCGGTCTGGACCATGCCGACGCCCTGCCGGGCCAGCAGCCGGGCCCGGTCGCCGGCGGCCAGGTCCGGCCAGCCGGGCTGCGGCTCGCACACCGAGTACGGCCCGTAGGTCTCGGTCAGCCCGTACACGTGCACGATGCTCGCGCCGAGCCGCTCCATCTGCCCGATGATCGTCGGGCTGGGCGGCGCGCCCGCCGTCGTCACCGTCAGCGGGCGCTCCAGCGGGCGCGCCTCCGGCGCGTTCGCGATCGTCACCAGCACGGTCGGCGCGCCGTTCAGGTGCGTGACGCCCTCGGTGCCGATGAGCCGCCACACCTCCGCGGCGACGACGGCGCGCAGGCACACCTGCGTCCCGCCGACCGCGGCGAGCGCCCACGGCGTGCACCAGCCGTTGCAGTGGAACATCGGCAGCGTCCACAGGTAGACGCTCTCGGGGGTGTGCCGCGAGTGCAGGACCTCGCCGAGCGCGTTCAGGTAGGCGCCGCGGTGCGTGTAGACGACGCCCTTGGGACGTCCCGTGGTGCCGGACGTGTAGTTGATCGAGATGGCGGCGTTCTCGTCCGGGACGTCCCAGGGCAGCGGGTCGTCCGAGCCGCGGGCCAGGAGCTCGCCGTAGGCGACGCCGCCCACGGCCGGGTCGGGAGCGGCGCCGGCCGCCGGGACCGTGGCGACCTGCGGCAGGCCGTCCGCGATCGGCGCGATGGACGGATGCAGGCCCGCGTCGACGACGAGCGCCTTCGCCCCCGAATGGTCGAGGATGTACCGGATCTCCTCCGGGGCGAGCCGCGTGTTGATCGCGACCAGGACGGCGCCCGCCAGCGGCACCGCGAAATGGGCCGCGAGCAGCTCGGGGATGTTCGGCGCCAGGTAGGCGACGCGGTCGCCGGGCCCGATCCCGGAAGCCCGCAACGCGTTCGCGAGCCGCGTCACCTCTTCCGCTAACTCCGCGTAGGTGGCGCGGCGGTCTCCGTAGGTGTACGCGGTCTTGCCGGGGAACACCTCCGCCGACCGGCTGAGGAACGCGAGAGGAGTGAGCGGCGTGTAGCCCGGGCCGTTGTCCATCGGGAGCCTCCGGTGCCATCGGATGCGGCCTGCGGTCTCAAGGATCCCACGCGCTCCCACCCCGGCATGGAGTCCACGCGGGTCCATGCCGCACCCTTGGTACAAGATCGCGACAAGGAGGGCGAGCATGACCGTATCCCGGCTCCGCGACATCCCGGGGATCGGCGTGGACGAGATCGGCGACGCCGCCGACGCCGCGTCCGACCCGGAGTTCCTGCGGCTGGAGAACCTCGACACCGACGTCCGGCCCCCGGCGGCCGCGCTCGCCGCGACCCGCGCCGCCGTGGACGACGACGCCGCCAACAGCTACCTGCCGTTCCAGGGGCACCGCGGCCTGCTGGAGGCCGCCGCCGCGCACGTCGGGCGGATCGCCGGGCGCGCCTACGACCCCGGCACCGAATGCGTGAGCGTCGCGGGCGGCCTGAACGGGATCACGAACACGCTCCTCGCCACCGTCGAGCCCGGCGACGAGGTCGTGCTGTGCGACCCGATCTACGCCGGGCTGGTCAACCGCGTCCGCCTGGCCGGCGGCGTGCCCCGCTTCGTCCCGTGCTCGCCCACGCCCGCCGGGTGGACCGTCGACCCGCGGGCGATCGCCGACGCGATCGGCCCCCGCACGGCCGCCGTGCTGATGATGGGGCCCGCGATGCCGACCGGGCTCGTCCTGGACGGGACGCACTGGACGGCCATGGCCGACGCCCTGGACCGGCACGACACATGGCTGATCTACGACGCGGCCATGGAGCGCATCCGCTTCGACGGACGCCCGCCGGACCACCCCGCGCGGATCCCCGGCCTGGCGGACCGGACGATCACGGTCGGGTCGGCGTCCAAGGAGCTGCGGCTCATCGGCTGGCGGGTCGGCTGGGTCGCCGGACCCGCCGCGATCCTGCACGACGTCCGCCTCGTCGGGCTGACCAACGTCGTCTGCCAGGTCGGCATCGCCCAGCGGGCGGTGGCGGACGCCCTCGCCGCCCCGGACGCCGACGCGGACGTGGCCGCCGCCACCGCGATCTGGCGGGAGCGGTGCGAGGCGATCCTCCGGCAGCTGTCGGACCTGCCGGTCGTCCGGCCGGACGGCGGCTGGTCGCTGCTGCTCGACTGCCGGCCGCTCGGCCTGTCCCCCGCCGGCCTGTCGCGGCGGCTGTTCGACCGGGCCAAGGTCGCGGCGACGCCGATGGACGGCTGGGGGCCGTCCGGGGCGCACTACCTGCGGCTCGTCTTCGCCAACGAGCCCGTCGAACGGCTCGGCGACCTCGCCGAGCGGTTCCGCCGCGCGCTCTAGCCCTGCGCGTTGCGGGTCAGGATGGAGACGGCCTTCACGGTCGTGTAGCCGCGCCATTCCAGTTCGGCGGCGGGCGAGTAGCTGGCGAAGTCGACGCGCCATCCGCCGTCGTCCTGCTGCTGTTCGTCGAGGCGCAGCAGTTCGGCGTGCACGACGTCGTCCTTGATGAGGTCGCGTGCCGGACGCCCTGGGTAGGGGGCGAAGTCCAGGGGCCGCATCATCTCGTCCTCCAGTCCGCCTTGGACGTGCACGAGCCCGTTCTCAGGGATGTGCCCGCCGAGCAGACGGAGGGTCTCGCCGTCCTCGATGGCGTCGGCCAACCAGACGGCGAACGAGAGTTCCAGTGCGTGGAGCTCGTCCTTCTCCCGGATGGCGTCGAGGCAGTAGCGCGTCGCGCGGTCGAGCCAGGGGTGCCCGGCGACGGCCTCGTCATGGACGGCGACGCGGTGCGCCATGGCCGCGACGACGGCGGTGATCTGCAGCGAGGACGTCTGCGTGTCGGCGTCCGCCCAGAACGGGGCGCATCCGGCCGGATCGGGCACGGGCAGCGCGAACGGGATGCCGCCGTCCGGGAGGGACACGGACTCCAGCCAGTCGCAGAGCGCGACGGCCTCGGGTGCGGTGAAGGGTGCCAGTTCCTCGAAGACCTCGAACGCGTGCAGGGCGGGGCCCGTCTGGCTCGTCCGCGACCGCAGGTCGGGTTCGAGGCCGTGCCCGTAACCGCCGTCGGGATTGCGGTAGGCGTTCAGGGCGGCCAGCAGGGCGTCCTTGTCTCCCTCGCCGATCAGCAGCTCGAAGCGGCGCCGATCCAGCGGGCGCGCGTGCATGGCCATGAAGTCGGATGCCTTGTCGATGTCCATGACTCCAGCCTGACCGCCGTCCGCGCACCCGTCTTGCAGGTTTCGGCCATCACCAGGTAAGGACCAGTTCCCGCGGGCTCCGGTGGATCAGGCTCGGCAGCATCTCCACCGGCCCTTCGAGGCGCAGGCCCGGCAGCTCGCGGATCAGCGTCTCCAGCGTGATGCGGACCTGCTCGCGGGCCAGCTGGGCACCGGGACACGCGTGCACCCCGTGCCCGAACGCCAGATGCCGGGCGGGCCTCCGGGTGATGTCGAACTCGTCGGGACGCTCATGGGCGCCGGGGTCGCGTCCGGCCGCACCGAACGCGACGAAGACCTCGGCGCCCTCGGGCAGCTCGGTCCCGGCCAGCGTCACCGGGCGGGTGGTGACCCGCCGGAAGCCCTGGATCGCCGTGTCGTACCGCGCGGCCTCCTCCACGGCCGCCGGGACCAGCTCGGGGCGCTCGCACAGCAGCTCCCACTGCTCCCGGTTCCGCAGCAGGTGCAGGACGGCCGTGCCGATCAGCGCCGTCGTCGTGAGATGCCCGGCGAGCACCAGGTTCTGGAGGTTGGAGATGAGCGTGCCGTGCGGCTCGATCGCGCGGACCATCTCGCCGCACAGATCGTCCTCGTCGGCGCGGCTCCGCACGTGGGCTTCCAGGGTCCGCTTCATGCCCGCGACCGCGGTGGCCGCCGCGACCTGCTCCTCGGTCGCCATCCGCCGGAACACGAGGTCCTCGGCCCGGTAGCCGCCCTCGATCAGGGCGGGCACGTCCGCCGGGTCGAGGCCGAGGAGGTGCCCGATGACCTCCCCCGGCAGGACGCGCGCGTACCGCCCCATCAGCTCGACGCGGTGGTCGCCGGCGAACGAGGCGACCAGTTCCCCGGCCCTCGCGGTGATGAACGGGACGGCGGCCGCGACCCGCTTGGGCGACAGCCCGCGGCTCAGCGGCTCGCGCACCCGCCGGTGCTCGTCGCCGTCGGCGGTGATCACGACGGGCCGGCCCGCGGGCAGCGGCCGCAGCACCTCGACCGCCTCCGGGCCGGGCACCACGTCCGGTTTCAGCGCGTTCGCGGACGAGAACGCCTCCGGATCCCGCAGGACCGTCCGCGCGTCGGCGTGCCGGGCGACGAGCCAGGCGCCCAGCTCGGGGACGAAGGCCAGCCCCGGGGTCTCGCGCGCCCGGGTGTAGTGGGGGTAGGGGTCGCTCCGGTCGAAGTGCACGATCGTCCCTCCACTCGGGTGACCAGCCCAACGTAGCGGCCGGAAAAGGGAATGCGCCCCGGGGACGGCGCGGCCTAGCCTGGCCGCATGGACGTGAGTTTCGAGCGGACGGGCGAGCGCCGGTACGCGACCGTCGTCACCCTGCCCGGACGGCACCCGCGCCGCATGGACCCCGCGCCCGGCTACGACGACCACATTCCGCACGACCTCGTCCACTACCTGACCGAGGCGGAACTGGGCCTGGCGTCCGGGGTGTTCGGACGCGCGGCGGCCGGCGGCGGCGGCTTCACCGAGACGGTCGAGACGCCCGGCGATCCGCGCCGGCGGGCGCGGGCGCAGCGCAGGGCGAAGAAGCGCGAGACGTTCCTGAGCGCGGCCGACCGCGGCGACATGGCCAGGTCCGAGCATCTGGCGAGCCTGTGCGACATCGCCTGGCGGCGCCGCGCGGGCGCCTCGGCACCCGAATGGGCGCGCCGCACGCAGATCCCGCCCGAGGACGCGGCGGCGGTGGACCGCGTCCTGGACCGCCTGGACGAGGTCGCGCCGCTCTGGCATGCGCTTCCGGTCGGCGGCGCGCTCACCTTCACCTGGCCGGGTTCCGAGGTCGTCCGCTAGCCCTCCCGGAGGGCGCTAGCCCTCCCGGAGGGCGAGGCCGAGCGTCCGGAACTGCTCGACCGGGCGGTGGTAGCCGCGCTCGATGTGGTGGACGCCCCGCAGGGTGGACGGGCCTTCGGCGACCGCCGCCGCCAGCACCGCCGAGAACCCGGCCCGGATGTCGGGCATGGTCACGTCCCCGCCCCGGAGCTTCGTCACGCCCCGCACGACGGCCGAGTGCAGCGCCGCCGTGTCGTGGTACCGGCACGCCGGACCGCCGAGGCACGTGTCGTACACCTCTATCTCGGCGCCCATGCTCTGCAGCGCGGGCACGTACGCGAGCCGGTTCTCGTACACGGTCTCGTGCAGCACCGACATGCCCTCGGCCTGCGTGAACAGCACCATCAGAGGCGTCTGCCAGTCCGTCGCGAACCCCGGGTGCGTGTCGGTCTGCACCGCCGCGGGATGCAGCCCGTCCGGCGCCGACGCCATGATCCAGTCGTCGGTGATCTCGAACTCCGCGCCCATCCGGGTCAGCGTCGTGATCGCGGTGACGAGCCGGTCCTGCGGGCACCCGTGCACCCGGACCTCGCCCCTGGTCACCAGGCCCGCGACCAGGTAGGAGAACGCCTCGATGCGGTCGCCGTCCAGCCGGGTCTGCGCGCCGCTCAGCCGCTCGACGCCCTCGACCACGATCCGCCGGTCGGGCGCGAAGGAGATGCGCGCGCCCATCCGCTGCAGGAACAGCGCCAGCTCGACGATCTCCGGTTCCATCGCCGCGTTGCGGATGACGGTCTTGCCCTTCGCCCGCACCGCCGCCAGCAGGACGGTCTCGGTCGCCCCGACGCTCGGGTACGGCAGCTCGATGCGCGCCCCCACCAGCCGCGACGCCCGCGCGTGGATGCCGTCGGCCGCATAGGTCATCTCGGCGCCGAACGCCCGCAGCGCGTCCACGTGGAAGTCGACCGGCCGCCTGCCGATCGGGTCGCCCCCGACCAGCGGCACGAACGCCTCGCCCGCCAGATGCAGCAGCGGCCCCAGCATCAGGATGGGGATGCGGTTCAGGCCGGTGAACGCCTTGCCGACGCTCGGGTCGGCCACCGGCCCCGGCACGACCGTCACCTCGCCGCCGGACCGCTCCACCGTCGTCCCGACGTGCTCCAGCATGCCCGCCGTGATGCCGACCTCGCCGACGTCCGGAGCGTTGCCGATGGTGCTCGGCCCGTCCCCCAGCATCGCCGCGACCATGTGCTTGCTGACCGCGTTCTTCGCCCCCCGCACGGTGACGTCCCCGCGCAGCGGCCCGGACGGCTCGATCCGCCAAAGCTTCTCAGTCACCCGTGCAGCCTACGGCGTCCCCGCCACGCACCCGCCAAAATCACCGCAACCCCGGCACACGCTCCCGGGCGGACGACCTCCGCCCAGACGCAGGTCTCCGCCTCCCCGCCCCCCGCCATCGCCGACCTCCACCCGGACGCGTTCGTGCCCAGCTCCGCTCGTGATCAGCTGCGCGTCCTCCCCGTCGATGCCCTCCAATTCCAGAGCACTCTGAGCGGCGGGGCAGACGAGGACAGCTGTGCATCGAAGTGATTAGCGCGACGGTGGGGCGGCGGGAATCGATCGGCTCGTGGTGCGTGGGGTTCGTCGCCATGTTGATCTAGGGGATTGTGGTTTCGCGCTCTCTGGTCGGGGGCGCGGGAGACTCCGACGATGGCGGCACCCACCCCCGTCCCAGGAGTTCAGATGCGCCTGAGGATCAGACAGGGGATCTGGGCCGCCGTCGCGGCCGCAGCTCTCGCCACGACCTCGCTGTCCGTCGTCCACGCCGCCGTCCCGCCGCCGACCACCGCCCCGCTCGCCAAGTACGACATCAGCGCCACCTACGTCAGCGGGGTGTCGTCCGGCGGATTCATGGCCAACCAGCTCCACGTCGCCTACTCGTCCTTGTTCCAGGGCACCGGAATCTTCTCCGCCGGCGCCTACGACTGCGCGCAGAACAGCCTGAGCACCGCGCTCAACGCCTGCATGGCGACCTACCTGCCCCGCAAGACGCCCGCCCAGCTCGAACAGCTGACCCGCGACCGCGCCTCGGCCGGGACCGTCGACCCGGTCGCCAACCTGTCGGGCGACCCGGTGTGGCTGTACCACGGCACGTCCGACACCACCGTCGCAGAGGACGTCAACGACGACCTGGCCACCTACTACCGCGATCTGGGCGCCGACGTCGTCTACGACCACGGTTCCGCCGCCGGGCACGCCTGGGTCAGCCCGATCGGCCCCGGCTCGTGCTCGGTCACCCAGTCGCCCTGGATCAACAACTGCGGCGGCGACCCCGTCGGGGACATGCTGGCCCACCTGTTCGGCGCGGTGCAGCCGGCCGCGTCGTCCCTGTCCGGGAAGCTGATCCAGTTCGACCAGAACGACTACGTGCCCGGCGGGAACGCCACCTCGGTCAGCATGGGCAACGAAGGGTTCGCCTACGTCCCGCAGGTTTGCGAGCAGTCGTCCTGCAAGCTGATGGTCGCGCTGCACGGGTGCTACCAGTACTACGGCAACATCGGGAACACCTTCATGGACAAGGCGTACCTCAACGAGTACGCCGACACCAACGCCATGATCGTCCTGTATCCGCAGGCGACCGCATCGGGGCTGAGCAACCCGCGCGGCTGCTGGGACTGGTGGGGCTACCAGTCCGCCACGTATCCGCTCAAGACCGGCCCGCAGATGACGGCCGTCGTGAACATGGTCGAGGCGATGAGCGGCGGCACCACCACCACGCCGCCGACCACGACGCCCCCGACCTCACCCACGCCCACGCCGACCCCGACGGCGACGTGTGTGACCGCCTCCAACTACGCGCACACCACCGCCGGACGAGCGCACCAGTCCATGGGCTACACCTACGCCAACGGCTCCGACCAGAACCTGGGGCTGTGGAACCTCTACACCACCAGCACCATCAAGGAGACCAGCCCCGGTTACTGGGTGAAGTGCTGATCCGATCAATTGAGGGGCCTTGCCCTCCGCCTGGAGCGGCGGGCAAGGTCCTTGGTCGTCCCGCTAACGGCGCACCTTGTAGCTCAGGTGCAGTACCCGCTCGCCCTGGATGACGACGTGGGGATCCTCCAGTAGGTGCTGGCCATCGATACTGCCGAAGTAGCGTTTGCCCGACCCGAACACCACAGGCGCGACGTCGATCGCCACCTCGTCCACGAGGCCGGCCGCGAGGATCTGGCCGCCCACCTCGCCCGCATTAACGCTGACGACCCGCTCCCCCGCGAGCTTCTGGGCCTGGTCGATCGCGGCCGCCACAGTGTCGGCGAAATGGTACGACGCTTCGGGGTGCCAGCCCTCGGGCTTGGGCCGGTGGGACACCACGACCACGTGGTCGCCCGCGGGCGGCCGTCCCTCCCAGCCGTTCACCAGGTCGAACAGGGTGCGGCCCATCACGATCACGCCGACTGCGTCCCATTGCGAGCGGACGTACTCCGCCGACGCGCGCGAGACCCGGAAGCCGACGCCTTTTCCGGAATGGTCGAACTCCGGTTCGTCGCTGGCGGTGATCGGGGTGTCCCCGCCGAAGTACCAGTCGTGGAGCGGCCCGACGTCGTCGTTCTCATCCGCGATGAAGCCGTCCACCGACATGACGCTGTGCATGATCACCGTGCCCATGGGTTCTCCCTGGAGTCGCCTCGTCTTTCCGGCCCCGATCCTGCCGCCGCCGGATGTGCGGAGGCATGTAAGAAATCAATCGGCGGGCATCGGGCCGTCGTCCGGCGGGAACCCGGGCTCGGCGGGGAACCGGCGCCGCAGGGCCAGGTACTCCGTCGGGGTGTGGCCGGTGAAGTCCTTGAACTCCCTGCTGAAGTGGGCCCGGTCGAAGTAGCCCGCCGTGTGCGCGAGGTCCGACCAGTCGACCGGACGCAGGGCGTCCACGGACAGGATCAGCCGGGCGAAGCGGTAGATCCGCGCCACCCGCTTCGGTGTGACTCCGACATGCGCCTTGAACAGCGTCGCCAGGTGGTTGCCGCTCACCCCGGCGGCATCGGCCAGCGCACGGACCGGGACGGCGCCGCAGGACGTCTCCAACCGCCCGCCCGTGTGCCGCACCAGATCCAGACCGCCCGGCGGCGCGTCCGCGAGTCGCGATCTGAGCTCCGCCTCCAGCGCTCGCAGGGCCTCGGCGGCCGATGCGAACTCGCCGACCCGGTTGCGGATGCGGTCCACGGACCGCCGCCAGACGGCGTCGACCGGCACCCACCGGTTCCGCAGCTCGTCCACCGGCATGCCGACGAACGGTGACATTCCCCAGGGCTTGAAGTGCACTCCGACGAGCCGCACTCGTGCCGGGTACTCGTAGAGGAAACGTCTCGTCCAGACACCCATGAACCACCCATCGGCGAGGTCCGCGGGCGGCACGGAAGGGTCGGAGTCCCACACGCGGACGGGGTCGCCGAGGTTGAGGAACAGGTGCGCCGACGGCATCGGCGGGACGTTCATGCGGCGGTGGCGCGGTACTCCGGTCAGGCAGTAGATGTCGTCGATGAACCGGTCGAGCGGCGGTGCGGGCACCCGGCCGACGTATTCCATGGACTCAGTGTGGCCGACCGGGGTGTCGTTCGTCGTCCGGCCCGTGCGAGCCCCCTGGACGCGCACTATCTGTGGGGACGGGGCCAGCGCGTCTCGGGCTCGGCGCGCAGTACCGGCCTGAACGATGCCGAGTGATCGTGGCCGTCCGCGCAGGTCCGGTGCGTCTCGGCGAGGAACGCCCGCGGCGGGACGCCGGTGAGCCGGACACATTCGCGCGTGAGGTGCGGCTGGTCGGCGTAGCCGGCGCGTCTCGCGAGCAGACCGAGCCCGCCGGTCGTCGGCGCGCGGCCATGGGCGATCGCCTGCTGGACGAGCGCGAGGAAGCCCTGGAAGCGCAGCATCCGGTGCAGCGCCTTCGGCGCGAGCCCCACCGCCGTCCGGCAGCGGCGCCGCAATTGCGTCTCGGAGATGTGCAGGGACGCACTCAGCGACTTCACGTCCGTTGTCCGCCACGGCATGAGACCGTGCACCGCCTCGGACACGAGCAGGTCCGGCGGCATGCCGTCGCCGGCACGCCTATGCACATGGAGTTGCAGGGCGGCGAGCGCCTCCCCGGGCGAAGCCGCCGCTCCGATCGCCTCGCCGAGCGCTGCGGCGGAGCGGCCCCACAGCTCCTCGGCGTCGAGGACGAGCCCCGCCATCTCCGACACGGGCCGTCCCGCGACCGCGGGGAAGGCGCCCGGCAGGAACCTCACGCCGACCACGGCGGTGCCCGGCTCGAGCACCTCGGCCCGCGGCTCGGTGAGCGGGCCGACCACCTGCGGCGCCGATCCGACCTTGCAGACGAGCTCGACGGCGCCGTTGGGGACGTGCCGGTGGACGTAGGGTGCGGCATCGCGTCCGACCCGCTGCACCCAGACCGCGGACGCGAGCCCGCGCAGCGCCGGGACGGGCGGACGCTCGACATGGCTCTGCCCGCCGGCGGCAGGCGCGGAGAACGCATCGCCGGTCACGCGCCCCAGTGTGCCCGCGCCCGGTGACCCGCCGCGAGAAGGACGCCCGGTTTGTTCAAGAACGCGCGGCGGTCCCGGCCCTACGGTTCAGCCATGTTCAGCAATACGCCCCCGTGCTCGACGGGACCATCAGCACTCGACACACGGCAGGACTTCGTACCGACAGTCAGCACGGCCCATGCTCGCCACCGCATGCCAAGGCGTGCTCGCGGGCACCACGACATCGACGCTCGGCACCAGCGCACGGGAGACGTCCGATGAGCGCGACCATCCAGGGCGAGCTCTGGAGCAGTGACCCGCAGGCGTGGGCCGAGGTCGCGGAGGGCCGCATCCGTCCGCTGTACGAGCGTGTGCTCGGCCGCCTTCGTCCTCTCCCCGGGGCTCGGCTCCTCGACGCGGGCTGCGGGTCGGGCCTGTTCGCCGAGCTGGCGGCCCAGGCCGGCGCGGACGTCACCGGGCTGGACGCGGCCCCGGGCCTCATCGAGTACGCGCGCCGCGTGCGTCCGGCAGCGGACTACATCGTCGGGGACCTCGGGCAGATGCCGTTCGAGGACGGCTCCTTCGCCGTCGTCACCGCGTTCAACTCCGCGCTCTACGCCGCCGACCCGCGCCACGCGCTCACCGAGATCGCGCGCGTGACGGCCCCCTCCGGCCGTGCGGTCGTGACGGTGGGCGCCGGTCCCGAACAGGCCGAGAGCGCGGCACTGATCAACCCGCTGGCCCCTCGCAGCGACGTGCCCGACCTCAGCACCCTCGACCTCTCCGACACGGACGCGACTCGCGGCGCGCTGCTCGAAGCCGGTTTCGCATCCGTGGCGACGGCCGACATCACCTTCGACGTCGTCTTCGAGGACGAGGACGACGCGGTCGCCGCCCAACTGCCCGCCGGCCCGGTCATGGCGGCCGTCCGGCATTCCGGCCGCGCGACCGTCGAAGCGGCGCTGCGGTCCTTCTTCGCACCGCGAACACGAGCCGACGGAACCGTCCGCATGGGCCTCCTCTTCCGCTGCCATTTCGCGGAACGAGCACACTGACCGAGGAACCCGGCCCAACGCGGTAGTGGGTCGCGACGCCCGGCCGCTGGGGCAATGCCGTGGAGGCGGCGCAGCGGTGTGTGCGCGTCATAGGTCGCTGCCCCGAGTCACAGCCGTCCGCCGCCTCCAACGTCCTCGACATCGACGACCTGAACGCGGCGGAGGAAGGCGCCCTGCTCGCCGGCGCCGAACTCGCGGAGCACCAGCCGGGCGGCCTCCGATTCCGCTTGGGGCCAGTGCGATGCCACGGCCGGGGACGAGACGGTTCCTAGATGCCCGCACGTTCCGAAACAGCCGCGACAAGCCGAGGACGGAGGGTGTCCAGTACCTCTCCGTGGTCGCTCTACACTCCTGCGCGATCGCCTGAATGAGCCTCGTAGTTGCCGCATTCCGCCGTGATCTCGGCCGCCGACTGCGCCGCGGCGAAGAAGTCGTCGGCCAGCGGCGAGGTGCGCGATGCCGCCATCGCGAGGCACACCTGGTCGGGCGCGAGTTCCGGGATGGGCACGTAGCTGATGTCCGGACGTGAGTAGAACACCGTCTCCGAACGTCCCACGAACGAGATGCCGCGACCGGCCGCGACGTGCTCGAGCTTCTCCTCCACGCCGCGCGCCCGGAGCCCGGAGTCGGGGTGCGGGCGCCGGGTGGGGTGCGTGCTCGGGCCGGCATGCCAGACCAGCGGCTCACCGGCCACGTCGGCCTCGGTGACCTCCTCCTTGCCGGCCAGGCGGTGGCCTGCGGGCAGCACCGCCATGAGCGGCTCGGTGTACAGCGGGATCACGCGCAGGCCGGTCTCGTCGATCGGCAGCCGCACATAGCCGACGTCGATGCGGCCGTCGAGCAGCATCGCGGCCTGGTCGTCCCATTCGATCCGCTGGACGTCCACGACCACGTCCGGATGCCGGGCCTCGAACGCCCGGGCCGCCGGGATGACCGGGATGCCGGTCCGGAAGCCGACCGCCAGCCGCCGGCCGCCGCGAGCGGCCACGGCCACCCGGCGGCGGACCGCGTCCGCGGAGGCGAGCAGCGGACCGGCGTCGGCCAGCAGTTGCCGGCCGGCGTCGGTCAGCGCCACCCCGTGGCGGTCCCTGGTGAACAGCGAGGCGCCGAGGTCCTTTTCCAGCGCGCGGATCTGCCGGCTGAGCGCCGGCTGCGCGATATGAAGCTCTTCGGCGGCGCGGCCGAAGTGCAGCCTGTCGGCGAGAGCGAGGAAGTAGCGCAGTTTGCGCAGATCCAGGTCCATGGAACCTCCCGGCCCGGTGATGCCTCCAGGGTATCACCACGGCTAAAAGAAGTCTTGGACACCCGCTCAGGCCAATGGCTACTTTAAGAGTTGCCTAATGAGGCCGAAGCGAATTCGACGCAAGAATTCGGCGGCCAACTCCAGAAAGCAGGCCCATCAATGAGCACCGTCAGCATTATCGGCCTGGGCGCCATGGCCCGCGCTCTGGCCACCAGGGCGCTCGCCGGCGGCAACGCCGTCGAGATCATCGGCCGCAACGCGGCCAAGGCCGAGGAAGTGGCCGCCGCGCTCGGCGGCGCCACGGTCGGGACCGCCGGCACCGCCCCGGCCGGGGACATCGTGATCCTCGCCGTACCGTACGCCAGCGCCGCGGCGGTGGTCGGCGAGTACGGGGACGCGCTGCACGGCAAGGTCATCATCGACATCACCAACTCCTTCTCCGCCGATTTCAAGGGCCTTGTCACCCCCGTCGGCAGTTCCGCCACGCAGGAGATCGCCAAGGCCGCCCCCGCCGGCGCGCATGTCGTCAAGGCGTTCAACACCCTGTTCGCCACCGTCCTGGGCGCCGACCCGGCCGATGGACGCCGATTGGACGTGTTCATCGCGGGCGACGACGCGCAGGCGAAGACACGCGTATCGGAGTTCATCGAGAGCCTGGGAATGCGCCCATTGGACACCGGGCAACTGCCAATGGCGCAGGCGCTGGAGAACGCCGGCCTACTGATGATGGGCCTCTTCGCCCACTCCGTCAAGCACACCGACTTCTCCTTCGGCGTCAGCATTCTCAGGTGAGCGCGCCCGCACCACCACTTCTCGCACCACATCATTGACAAGGAGCAGTAACGTGCGCGTTTTCGTCGCCGGCGGGACCGGCCATTCCGGTTCGTACATCATTCCCGAGCTCATCGCCGCCGGGCACGAGGTCACCGGCCTGGCCCGGTCGGACACGGCTGCGGCGACACTGTCCGCGCTCGGCGCGAAGGTGCGTCGCGGCGACCTCGAGGATCTCGACGGGCTCAAGGAGGCGGCCGCCGATTCCGACGGCGTCGTCCACGTCGCGCACAGGCAGGAACTGCTTCCGTCCGGCGGGATCGACGCCGTGGCCGCCGCGGAACTCCCGATCATGCTCGCGTACGGGGAGGCACTCGCGGGAACCGGGAAGCCGCTGGTCGCGGCGGGGAGCATCGGCTCGACCGGGAACCTGGGCCGGCCGGCCACCGAGGAGGACCCGGCCCTTCCCGCCCGCGACGAGCACAAGGGCACCCTGCGGATTCGCAACGACGTGGAGACCACCGTAGTCGGCCTGGCCGAGCGGGGAGTGCGGTCCTCGGTCGTGCGGATAGCCAACATCGCGCACAGCACGACCGATCCCGCCGGCTTCCTCGTGCAGCTGATCGCGCTCGCGAAGGAGAAGGGCTTCATCGGCTACCCCGGAGACGGCGCGAACGTGTGGAACGCCGTGCACATCCGCGATGTCGCCTCCCTGTTCCGCTTGGCGCTGGAAAAGGGGCCGGCCGGCAGATACTGGCACGCGGTCGGGGACGGGGCCATCCCGTTCCGCGAGATCGCCGAGGCCCTCGGCAGCCGCCTGGGCCTGCCCATCGTGAGCGTTCCCGCGGACGTACTGATGGTGCCGGGCTACTTCGGGTTCCTCGCGAACATCGTCACGCAGAGCTACCCGGCGTCCAACCTCATCACCCGCCGGACTCTCGGCTGGGAACCCGCCCAGCCCGGCCTGCTCGCCGATCTGGACAACGGCCACTACTTCCCCGCCGGCTGACGGCAGGGACCCGACTCACAACCAGCCCGCGCAATAGCAAGGACACGGCTCCCCTGAAGGACGCGAAGAATATGACAACTGTGGGATTCATCGGAAGCGGACACATCGGCAGTACGATCGCGCGGCTCGCCATCGAGGCCGGGCACCAGGTCGTGCTCAGCAACTCGCGCGGTCCCGGAACGCTCGCGGGCACGCTCGCGGAACTCGGGCCGCGGGCGTCCGCGGCGACGAGCGCGGAGGCCGCGGCGGCCGGTGACATCGTCGTGGTCTCGGTGCCGGTCAATGCGTTCCCCGACCTGCCCGCGGCGCCACTGGCCGGGAAGACGGTCATCGACACCTGCAACTACGGCCCCGAGCGCGACGGGCACATCCCCGAGCTCGACAGCGGGTCGCTCACTTCGAGCGAGTTGCTGCTGCGGTACATCCCGGACGCCTCGGTCGTGAAAGCGTTCAACAACATCTTCTACAAGCACCTGCTGTCGCTCGCCCGCCCGGCGAAAGCGGCCGACCGCTCGTCCCTGCCGATCGCCGGGGACTCCGTGCCCGCCAAGGCCGCGGTGACCGAGTTCATCGCATCCATCGGGTACGGCGTCGTGGACGCGGGACCGCTGGCGGACGGCTGGAGGCAGGCGACGGGCACCCCGGTCTGGGGCACCCCGTACGGGCCGTTCTCGAACGAGGAGGGCGAGCCGGTCGACGAGCACGCCATCCGCGCAGCACTGGCCGACGCGACCCGGTAACCGCAAGTCGGCGCGGCCCGCGGTAGGCCCCGGAGTCTCGCTGCCCTGCCCGTCAGGCGGGCGCGGGCTCCGGCGCCTCAGCACCCCGGGTCGGCAGGTGTTCGGCGCGGGCTCGCCGGCGAAGCGGTCGGAGAGGAAGGCCAGGACGTCGTTGTTGCGGACGAGCGTCTCCAGCGCGTGCTCGCCGATCGCGTCCCGGACGGTCTGGACCGTCGCGCCCTTCGAGCACCACGCCTTCACGAGGGCGTTCGCCTGCCCGACAGGGACGATCTCGTCGGTGTTCGCGTGGTAGTCGACACCGGTGCGGCGGGCGCGGCCACGCCCATGGTGTTCGTCTTCAGCCGGTGGCTTGGGCGCCGCCGGAGTAGCCGTTCAGCGCCCACGGGCCGACGCCGCCGGTGCCGAGGTTCTTCACCGTGCGGATGCCGTCGAGGACGGCGTGGCCGGCCTGCGTGGCGACCGTCAGTTCGGCCCGGTCGTGGGAGTCGTCGGTGCGGTAGGAGATCTGCCAGGCGTCGGTGGTGTCGGCGAGGTTCCCGGCCTTCGGGACGATCGTGCCTTCGGGACGATCGTGCGGGTCGCGACGATCCGGCCGGGCGCGTAGGTCCCGATGTCGGCGGCGTCGCGGAGGGAATGCGCTCCGCTGATGATCACGCCTCGGTGGCCGCGCCGGTGCAGATGTGTGGGTTGGCACCGACGCGACCATGATCCCGGCCTGCGCCGAGCGGTCCAATGGTGGCGCACGGCAGGTTGCATGACCGTTGCGGCCCCCTGACCGGCTCGCACCGGCCGCCCGGCACCCTATCCTCTGGTCCATGATCACTCCGGATTGGGAGCGGCGGATCGCCGAGCTGTGGACCGCGTTCGACGACCTCGAGCCCGCGGACTTCCTCGCGAAGGTCGAGGCGCTGACCGGCGAGCTGCCGCCCGGCGACGCGGTCGCCGAGTACGAGCTGGCGTCCGCGCACGACTCGATCGGCAACGAGGCGGAGGCCGCCGTCCACTACCGGCGGGCGTTCGACGCGGGGCTGGACGGGACGCGCCGGCGGGAGGCGACCATCCAGTACGCCAGCACCCTGCGCAACCTCGGCCGGGCCGAGGAGAGCGTCGCCCTGCTGACCGCCGAGCGCGACGCCCGCTCCGACGGCCTCGACGACGCGGTGACCGCGTTCCTGGCCCTCGCGCTCACCGACCTCGGCCGGGAGCGGGAGGCGGCGGCGCTCGCCCTCGGCGCGCTCTCCCGCCACCTCCCCCAGTACAACCGCTCGCTCGCCAACTACGCGAAGGCCCTGATGAAGGACGCTTCCGGCAGCTAGCGGACGGGCCGGGCGAGCGCCGTCACGCCTTCGCCCGGACGTCCCGGCAGGCCCGCGCCAGCAACCGGTCCGGGTCGTCCGCATACCCCCACGCCCGGGTGGGGGCGCTGGTGCGGGCCACCGGGCCGAGATGGCGCCGGGCCCGGTCGTGGTCCCCGGCCCGGTAGAACACCGCGCCGAAGAAGTGGTGGGCCTCCAGGTCCCGGGGATGCCGCCGGTCCGCGGCCAACCACCGGTCGGCGGCCTCCGCCAGGGCGCCGTGCACCGAGGGCCGGGCCAGGTAGCCGTTCAGGTCGTCCCAGGAACCGATCTCCAGGCCGATCTCCAGGTGCGCCGCCGCGAGCACCGCGGTGACCGGGTCGCCGGGCTCCGCCGCGGCGACGGCCGTCTCGGCGAAGTCCAGCACCTCGGCGTCGGAACCCCACCATTTCTTGCAGAGAGCTTGAGAACGGGAGACGTAGCCCGAGTAGAGGGACGGGTCCCGGTCGGTGAGCTCCTGCCAGATGCGGTCCAGTTCGTCCCGCCCGAGCTGCATGCCGATGCCGTGCCACTGGAGCTTGTCCCAGGGGACGGGGTCCGCGGGCAGCAGTTCGGCGGCGCGGTAGAGCGGGGGCCCGGCCAGGGCCAGCAGCCGCCAGAACCGGCCGAACTGCTCCGCTTCGACGTACTCGGCGCGGTAGGCGCTCCGCGCTTTCCATGCCTCGTCGATGCGGGTCGAGCCGAGCCACAGGCACAGGTCCGGGTCGGCGGGGTCGTCCGCGGACAGCTCCGCCAGCCGCGCGCTCTGCCCGAGCGCGGCCTTGGCGAGAACCTCCAGGCGGAGGCTGCGGGCCTCGGCGTCGTCGCGGGTGGCGGCCAGCAGGTGCAGACCCGCGCGCACGTCTCCGCTCCGCACCTTCGGCAGCGCCGCCGCGAGTGCCGCGTCCTGCCAGGCGGGGCCGCGCCGCCGCGCCCTGATCCTGGCGGGCAGCCCGACGACGGCCGCCACCACACCGGTCCTCGCCTGATCACTCACCGGGTCGTCCGGCTCGGCCGCCGGCGCCGCGCCGCCGCGGGGCGGGACGCGGTCGGCGGGATGCTCCGGGATGCGCACGACCACTTCAGCAGGCGCGTACCGATCGATGTCGGCGACCGCGTCCCTGCCGCCGCGCCACAGGTCGGGCTCGACGCCGACGGTCATGGCGTCCAGGCCGATCAGGACGCGCACGCCGTCCGGCCGGGCCAGGACGGCGGCGCACTCGTCGTAGCGGATGGTGGCCATCGTCGGGCCGGTCAGCGCGGTGACCCCGTCCCTGCCGACGATCAGCGCGAGCTGGGCCTCGTCCGGACGCGTGTGGACGCGGCCGTCGACCGCGACCACGGAGGACACCGAGGCCCGGGCGAAGCGCGCGCCCTGCGGCTGCTCGCCGTGCGGGAGCATCAGCAGCGCCGTGTCCAGCACGGTGCGGCCGACCTCCTGGACGTCCTCCGGCGCCACCTCGTCGAGCGCGTCGAGGGCCTCGTCCGCCGAACGGATCGGAAACCCCATCAGCTCCGCCAGGCAGAAGCGCATCGGCTGTGCCGCGCGCGCCTCCTCGGACCCGAGGCGGGTGCGCCGCGCCGCCACCACTTCGGCCAGTTCGGCCGCGTCCACCGGCTCCGCGGCCATGCGTTCGATCTCCCCGCGGAACCGCTCCGCCAGCTCCGGACGCGCCTCCGCGAGCCCGTCGGCGAACGCGAGGATCTCCTCGGTGCCGCCGGAACGGGGCGACATCTCCACTCTCGTGGTGTAGCTCAGCGCGTTCTCGCGCCGCAGCACGCGGTGGAGGCGGCGGTCGAGGATGTCGCCGTAGAATCCGGCGGCGGCGGTGCTCGGCACGATGCCGGTCAGCGCGACCCCGTTGACGGCGGCGTTGAAATACGCGGGCGTCCGCGGCAGGGCGCTGCTCGGTTCCGGCAGCGGCCTGCGCTCGCCCTCGGGGAGCGGCAGGGTGAGCCCTTCCGGCGGTGGCCCGCCGACGAGCGCGAGCGCCGCGTTGTTCCTGGTGAACCAGCGCGCCGTCCACTCCCGGACATCGTCGGCGGTGAAAGAGGCGAGACCGTGCTCCGCATAGCCGGACAATCCGTAGGTCGCGGCCCCGTAACGCCACAGCAGCAGTTGTCCGGCCGGGCCGATGTCGCGTCCCTCGGCCTCGGTTCGCAGGATGTTCTTCTCCGCTTCGAGGCGTTCCATGGGAAGCGCCGCGAGCGATTCGCACACCGCCTTCAGGAATGTCGCCACCTGCGCAGGCTCGCCGTGCGTGACGAACATGGCGGTGGAGTCGTCCACGGCGCCGTTGTGGTGATAGTCGGCATCACCGACGGCATGCAGCACCAGGTGCTCCACTAAATGGGTGAGGCCGGCTCCCGCCAGGGTCTCGTCGGCCCGCCCCACACGGAACATGAGCACCGCCCAATAGTCGTCGTCGCCGGGCGGCCCCTCGCCCCAGAACACGGGAACGCCGTCGACGACGGTCTGCGTCACGTCCAAATGATCTCCCCCTCCAGGCCGCAAGATCGTACAATTCGCGGGTGCCCAAGAAGGTGACATATCGGTATCAGGTTCCATTTGCCGTGTCCCGGCGTTCGTATCTGGCGCCCATCGGGCTGCCGGTCCTGCTCCTCCTGCTCACCGTGCTTTTCTGGGCAACGCACCACGCGCTGCTCACCGCGAGCACGGTCGACGCCGTCCGGCCGGGAAGCGTGCCCGGCGAGACCCGCGCGGTCCTGTGGGTGGACGAGGGTCTGCGCTACCGGGTCCATGTCGTGGCGTCGGTTGACGACCCCGGCTCCTGCACGCTGGCCGGCCGGAAGGGCGCCTATCCGGTCACCTTGGACCGCGCACGGCACGGCGGCGACTCCGCGGAGATCAAGGGCTACCGGTGGGTCGGAGCGTTCCGCGCGCCCGCCACCGACTACGTCGCGGTGACCTGCGAGCGGTCCAGCGAGGCGCTCCGCATCAAGGTGGACGCGCCCGGGGCGGGCCTGCTGGTGACGCTGCTGGTGCTCTGGCCGGTGGTCCTCCTCTGGGCTGTGGTGAAGCTTTGGCGGACCCGGCGGCAGAGCAGCCGGCGACTGCTCACCCGGCGCCCGCCCGATCGCCCGGCGCGCGCGGCACGGGCCGCCCTCGCCGCCGGTGACCGAGCCCAGACCACGGTGTACTTCCGCAATGGCACCTTCGTCCCCGCCGGGACACGCGAGCCGGACCCAGCGGCTGCCTTCGCCACGGAGCGCCTCAGGGCCCCGCGTGACCCGGCCGACTTCCGGACCGTCCCCGCCGACGACGACGGCCGGTTGGTCACCTTCCCCGACCTGACCGTGTACCTGTCCCCCGACGAGATCAAGCACGACTCCCCGGCCGACCTCGGCCGGCAGGCCCTCGCGAAGATCCGCCTGGACGCCCGCACACCCGAGATCGCCCGCATCCGCCCGGCGGAGGACCTCACCGCCCGCCGCTGACCTACGCGAGGACGCCCACTCCCGGCCGCGTCGTCGCACGTCATCGCGGAACCGACGCCGCGTGCCCCCCGGCCGCGTTACGCCCCGGCGCCCGCGGCGCGCGTCCTGACCGGCCGGACGAGCGCTTCCGAAAGCCGTCCGGGCTCGGCCGGCGAGTCAGTCTCCGGAGATTCCCCAGAATGCGATCTGTACAGGCTCTTCCCACCGGTCATAGAGCACAGTGCAGCGTCCTTGACCGCGCCGTTCGGGTTCCAGCCCGCTGGCCTCCGGGTCCGATCAGCCGCCCGTCCAGCTCGAGGAGGCCGCCGACCGAGGACCGCGTTTCGTCCATCAGGCACCCGGAACTCGTCAATGGTGCTCGGTCGTGGCCAGTCCGCCGGACATCCCGGACTGACCACGGCGTCGCGGAACTCCCTCTGACGCAGTGCTGACAGAGCAGCCATAATGTCGGACTGAAGTGGGACGGTGTACATCCATGCATCGGCGCCCACCAGGGCCCGCCTTTAGCTTTTCCGCGTTCTTCAGCCCAAGCATGGTACGGAGCACCGACACGCTGAGCCGCCGCTACGGTAGACGACGCAGGCGTCGCCCGCCGCCAGGGCAGCAATGATCAGGAAATGCGACTGCCGAGCCATTCGCGTGCGGCCCATGAAATGAGAAAGGGCCCCGCCGTGTCGGCGGGGCCCTTCCTGCACTATATGTCCGGCGGCGTCCTACTCTCCCACACAGTCTCCCATGCAGTACCATCGGCGCTGAAGGGCTTAACTTCCGGGTTCGGGATGGGACCGGGTGTTTCCCCTTCGCCAAAACCACCGAACGCCT